>JACPZP010000185.1 GCA_016195405.1 Planctomycetota bacterium
CATCATGCTCGCGACCGTGACCGAACGCACCCGCGAGATCGGCATCCGCCGCGCGCTGGGCGCGAAGCGCCGCGACATCACTATGCAATTTATCATCGAAGCCGTGGTGCAGACCAGCATCGGCGGCCTGCTTGGAACTCTCATGGGATTGACGATGGTTTTGATCGTCCCGTTTGTCGCGAGTGTCGTTTTCAATTCAAAGCTGCCCGCCCAAGTCGAGGCTTGGTCGATCGTTCTCTCCGTGTTCGTCGCGATCGTGGTCGGCGTCTTGTTTGGGTGGTATCCCGCTCGCCGCGCCTCGATGCTTGATCCCATCGAAGCGCTACGCCATAACTAATGAACACTGGCGAGCCAGGAGCGTGAGCGACTGGAGTGTGGCGCAACGCACTCCGGTCGCTGACGCCGCTGACGCTCCCGGCTCGCCTTTTCGTGTGAGCGCGCCGGTCACTTCGGCGATTCTTTCGTCCATCGGTCCTTGACGTAGCCCTCGAGCGAAGTCGGCGAACGGCCGTAGTAGCTTGCCGGATCGGCGTAGGGGCTAGATGGCGCAGATGGAATCGACCGGCAGCGATAGCGGTTCGACTCAAAGGTTGGAGCGACTGGAGGGCAGGGGCCGGGCGGGAGTTGATCGAGATTCGTCGGATGAACAACCGCGCGTACTCGGTACCACTCGGGGACCCAGTAGTGCGCCGGCGAATACTCGCTGCGCGGACAGTCGTGAGGTTGAAACAGCCAGCCCCAGCCGAAGAAGGACTCCGCGAAACCAGCGCCGGGAGCCAGGAACAACATCGCTAACGCTGCCTGCCAAAGCTTGTGTTTGCCCGCCATCGCGACTGCCTCCGCCAATGAGTGACTCACTATGAGTGATGGGTGCCAATCATCCACATCGGCCATCGGCAAGGGGCGGCATGGGGCTGCAAAAAGCTCCAACGTCTAATACGAGCGGATGAACCGCTACAGGCCGTATTCCCGGCAAAGTTCCCTTAGGTTTATTTGCGCTAAGGCGCCCTCTGGCGGACCGCCGCCAGGTTTTGGAATTGATCCGTCCAGACGTGTGCCCGCAGTAACGGCGGGTTCGACCACTTTACGCTTGCGGCGACTCCCGCAGGCGCCTTTCCAAGTCGAGTAAGTGTTGCCGGCTTTCGTGCCACCATGACCCATTCAGAGCTGTAAATAAAATCTTTCCCCAAAGGAAGGTCGCTTCCATGTAGTGAAACGAGGCCCAAGCTATCTGCGACGTCGACAACGACTTTGCTCAACTCGTAGGCGCGGCTCGAAACATGGAAGCAGGCCACGCCGTTTTGCGTTAACTTGTCAAAGTACAGTTCCATCGCTTCCTTGGTGAGCCGGTCCACGGCGGGGCGATCCGAATGCCCGCGCGCTGTTTCGATTACCAGCACGTGATAGAAGGCTTCAGGCCCCTTCTCCGAAAGCGTTTTTCGTTGGTGCCCCATGAAGAGCCGAATGTTGGCGCCCCGGTTCAAAGCATCGGCAACGAAGCCGAATGCGGGCGGCTTAGGTCCCTTGGAAATAGACAATTCCTTGATCGCCTCATTGCTTTCGTAGAAGTCGATCGTCTGCAAGGGCCGGGCGTAGGAGGCCACAGTACCCGCGCCCAAATCAAGCACGCCAATGGGCGGCTCGGACCATATGGTTGCGAAAGCGCCGAGAGGCGCACCTTGCGTTTGCGCTAGATTGCCCACAAGGCTTGCGGGAAGCCGGGCATCCGACGGATAGGAGTTTTCCTTGTCGCGAAACCAGATGAATCTCTCCAATACCAAGCCCAACGGCCCTTCTCGATGGTAGTAGGTCGATCCCAGTCGGCTGAAATCCTTGTTGGGATTTCCCTGGTCTTGAACATTGGTCGGCTTATCTAAACCCACGCCGTGATCGACGCCGTCAATCAGCAAGGTGTACCCACTGAGGCCATTCTGCATAACTCGTGGCCTGACCTCAACGCGTTCCCCTTTACCCAAAACGAACAGCAAGGTGATCATCCCGGCGCCTGCTGCCGCCACTACGAGAAGGGCTATGGCCGTGATCCAGATCCATTTGCGTGAAGATGTCGCCATGGTCGGGCTCCCATTGCAAAGAAATCTCTGACGGTTGCCGAACTAGATAAAGGATCCTCTCGCCTTTCGACGGGCTGGAGTGTTTCTCCCTTATGTTTTTTACCAAGGATGTGGCCGTGCGACGATCCACCCCATATTGCCTGCTCCTCCTTCTTGCCGGCTGCTCACAAGATGTGGTCGACTTGCCCCGGGACGAAGCCGAGACGCCGCTGGAAGCCGTCATCGCCGGCCAAGGCTTGGCGGACGCGGACCCGATGGCAGCGATCTCCGAGATTCTCGCCAAGAATCCGCAAGACCCTGAAGCCTTGCGCGAGCGGGGCAACTTGTGGTTCAAAGCCGGCGACTTCGACAGCGCCATCGCCGACTACACGGCCGCCTTCGAGATCAAGAAGGACGCCAAAAGCCTCTACAATCGCGGCGTCGCCCTCGCGGCCAAGGAAGAGCTGGAGATGGCCGTCGAGGATTACACGCAGGCTATCGGGCTCGATCCGAAAGACTCGTCGCCGTATTTCAATCGCGGCGTCGTCCTGCACCGCTTGGGCAAAACGGCGAGCGGCATCGTCGATTTGACTGAAGCGATGCGGCTCGATCCCAAGGACGCCAACGTGCCCCTCAATCGCGGACTCCTGTACTTGGCGATCGGCCTGGTGGACAAGGCGGCGGCCGACTTCGAAAAGGCCTTGGAGCTAAAGCCCGGAATGATGGAGGCGCTCATCAATCGCGGCTATGCACATCACCAGCAAGGCGACTACGACCGGGCGATCCAGGATTTCACCGAGGCGATCAAGATCGCCCCCATGAACGCGCTGGCCTACAGCAACCGCGGCCATGCCTACAGCAAAAAAGGCGACCTCGACAAAGCGCTTGTCGATCTCAACGACGCCGCCCGCTACGGCCCGCGCGATCCGCAGATTTACAACAATCGCGGCAGCATTTTCGGCATGCGCGGCGACCACCGGAAAGCGGTCGACGACTTTTCCCGGGCCATCGAGCTTGAACCCGAATTCGCCTCGGCATATCGCAACCGGGCAGCGGCTTACGCCGCACTGGGCGACATGGACAAAGCGCGCGTGGATCTGGAGAGCGCCCGCCGGCTTGATCCGAACGCACCGGAGCCACAGCCAAAATCGAATCCGTAGCCGCAGCCTTAAGGCTGCGATATCGCAGGTTGAAACCTGCGGCTACAATCGTTTGCGTGCCAAGGCGAGAGCCCCGTGAACCACGACCTCCTCGCCCAGAGCGGCGGGCACAATGTCATAGCAATCGGCGAACGGTTTGAAGACGCGCTGGGCGACAAGGATTCGCAGTGGAGCAAACAGCATTTTGTCGCCCATTAACGACACGCCGCCGCCGATCACGATCCGGCGTGGGCAGAGCAAGGCGAGGACGTGGCAAAGGGCGTCGGCCAATGAGATCCACGCCACGTCCAAACACCTGGTAGCGAACGCGTCACCCAGTTCAGCCGCGCGGGCAACGTGTAACGCGGTGATCTTGTCTCGTTGCCCATTAACCAGGTCAAGAAGAACAGAATCCGGAGCTTCATTCTGCACGGCCTCGGCGGCGTAATTCCCGATTGCCCAACCTGACGCCTGGTGTTCCAGGATGTCGGGTGCAAAGCCTGAATGAGAGCGAACGCGAACATGACCGATCTCCGCCGCTCCTCGTCCGCATCCCCGATAGATTTCGCCATCTACGATTAGCCCGCCGCCGATGCCGGAACCGATCGTAATGTAGAAAATGGGCGACAGGCCCAATCCCGCGCCGAAAAGCGCCTCGGCCAGGCCGGCGACATCGGCGTCGTTGCCAAGCACGGTCGGCCGGCCGAGCAGGTTCGAAATCCAATCGGCGAGCGGGAAGTTGTCCCAGCCTTGGATTTGGTGCGACTTGATGACGGTGCGCGAAGCATCGTCGACCGGGCCGCCAAAGCCGATGCCGACGCATTTAACCTGCGACTTGTCGATGCCGCTTTTCGCAAGCAGCTCAGGTACGGCGGCAAGGATTTGATTGCGGATGCCTTCGGCGCCAGCCTGTACATTAACGGCGCCGCGCCAAAAGCCAAACAGAACGCCGTCGCCTTCGCCTAGGCCCAGTTGCAGTTTGGTGCCGCCTATTTCAATTCCGAGGTAGGCCATTCCCTTCTCCCCGATTCACGCCTCGACTTGACTTAGGCCGGCATTCGCGTACAATCTAATTGAGACTTAATCTCACTCCCGATGGCGGGCCTTGAGGTGTAGTCTTCCCACCTGTTTGTGCTTTCATGGAAAGTTCCAACACGTTCGAGAAGTGCGACTTTTGCCCGGACCGGGTCGTGTGCCATTGTTTGAACGTCACGGAACAAGAAATCATTCACGCCGTGGTCACTCGCGAATTGCAGACCATTCACGAAATCCGCCGTCAAACCGCTGCGTGCGATGGCTGCACCTGCTGCCACAAAGATCTGCAGGAAATCATCGAACGCTATTCGCTAACGGTGCTCGAAGTGTAATTGTTTAGCCGCGAGCCAGCGGCGAGCGCGGACTGCGCGCTCGCCGCTGGCTCGCGGCTAAACGAGTTCTTCAATGGGCCAGCCGCCGGGCAACACGGGATGCGGCCGTCCCGAGCCGTCCGTGTATTGCACGGTAGTGTCGACGCCCAGATGCCGGTAGAGCGTGGCGAGCACATCTTGCGGGCTCTTGGCGTTGCTGCGCGGGAAGGCGCCGCGCGAATCGGAGTCGCCCACGACTCGGCCGCCTTGAACGGGTCCGCCGGCGAGCGCGGCGCTGAAGACGTTGGGATAATGGTCGCGGCCGGCATCGGCGTTGACGCGCGGCGTGCGCCCGAATTCACCCCAGGCGACAACCAACGTCGATTCCAGAAGACCACGTTTTTCCAGATCGTCGATGAGCGCTGTGTACGCCTGATCGAAGCGCGGCAAGAATCCACGCCGCAGCGAGTCGAAGCCAAGCACGTGCGTGTCCCACCAGCGCAGATCGACAGTTACGAGGCGGACGCCGGCCTCGACCAAACGCCGTGCCAGCAGAATGCGCTGGCTCCACGCCGGCGCGCCGCAACGGTTGGCGGCGCCGGGATTAAACGCCGGCATGAAGCCATAGCGTTCACGAATGTGTTGCGGCTCGCTATCCAGATCGAAAGCGCTGCGGGCCAATGGCGACGTAAGCATATCCCACGCCTGCTGGCCAAACCGATCCAGAGCGTCGATCTGGCCCGTGGAATCCAGATCGCGACGCAAGCTGTCGAGACTGCCGAGAAGATGGCGGCGATCGCCCGATTGCTCCAACGTCACACCCTGCGGCAGCGAGAAATTCGGTAACCGAAACGGCCCCGGATTGGCTGGATCGACGCCGGTTTCAAACGGCTTGTGGGCCACGCCGAGGTAACCGGCGCCCGAGCCCGGCAGGTTGCGCGGGATCATCACGTAAGCCGGAAGCTCGGGCGTCAAATGACCGAGCTGGCGCGACACAATCGAGCCACAACTCGGAAAGATGTTCTCATCGGGATTGGGTCCGGAGTTGTAGCCGGTGAAGCAAATCTGGTCGCCCGAGGAATGACCGGCGTCGTGATGGTGCAGGCTGCGAATGATCGACCATTTGTGCATAATCGCGGCACAGCGCGGCAGCATGTCCGACAGCAGGATGCCGTTGACGCTGGTGCGCATGACGCCGAATTCGCCGCGGTATTCGACGGGTGCATCGGGCTTCGGATCCCACATGTCGATATGGCTGGGGCCGCCGCGCATCCACAGGATGATGACCGATGGCCGGCGCGTGCGCGGCGTCGAATCTTGATCGGCCCTCGCCTCGGCGCGCAGAAGCTCGGCAAGCGACAAGCCGGTCGTGCCAAGGATGCCGGCCTTTACGAAGCTGCGGCGGCTTAGGGACACGGAGCGCCGCATCTCGGCGCAGCCTAACCTTGAATCAGCCATGGAATCCCCCCGAAGGCGTGACCTACCTACGCAATTCTAAGCGACGGCAAAAAAAGGTGCAAACCTTAAATCAAAATCGTGATAATCTGGGAAGGCTCGTTTACGTTTCGCGCTCTCGCAACGCCACGAATGCAAGAAGCCCACGAGGACGATCAAAAACCATGAATAGCCTCAAATCCCTGCTCAAACAAAATCGCGTCCTCGTCGGCATGACCACGCAGCACGTCTGCACGCCGTGGCTCGCCAAGCTCTGGAAGCACAGCGGTACCGATTTCGTCTATGTCGAATACGAGCACGGCTTCATGAACGAAGCCGAGATGGCGAGCTTCGTCCTCGCCTGTCGTACGGAGGGTCTTCCGGTAGTCGCCAAGGTGCCCGAATGCTCGCGGACGCATGTCGCCAAGCTGCTCGAGTGCGGCGTCATCGGGATTCAGCTACCGTGGACCGAAAGTCGCGAGCAGATCGACCGCTTGGTCAGCTACGTCAAGTTTCCGCCGCTCGGCATCCGCGCCGCCGCACCAGGCATGGGCAACTGCGATTACAACCTGCATACGACGGGCCGCGAATTGATCGACACGGGCAACCGCGAAACGGTGGTGCTGGCCCACGTCGAGACGCAGACTGGCATTGAGAATCTCGACGCCGTCTTGGGCAATCCGCACGTCGATGTCCTGTTTCTGGGCATGTATGACCTATCGGTCAGCTACGGCCATCCCGGGGAATTCAGCCATCCCGAAGTCGCCGCCGCCGTCGAAAAAGCCATCGCCGCCGCCAAGCGGCACGGCAAAGTACCGGGAATGTATGTCCCGAGCGCTCAAGGCGCCGAGCCTTGGATCGCTAAAGGGATGCGATTCTTCGAGACGGCCAGTGAAGTCGACTTGATCGACTCCGGGGCACGGCGGATTGTCAGTCAATTTCGCGCGTTGCGCTAAGCGCGAATGCTCGTTTTTCTAGTTGTCCCAGGCGGCGGAATCGGTTAGAGTTGGTTGTCGAGTTGGTCGCGCTTTTTTCGGGGGTGTCCGATGGTTTCCTTCGCACGCGTGATTGGTTTTTTCGCCATCCTCGTTCTTTTGCTGCCCAACTTAGCAGCCCAGGACAAGAAGAATCCGGACAAGGACGAGGTCAAGAAGGACGAGGTCAAGAAGGACGAGGTCAAAAAAGATGACCTGAAGAAGGACGAGGCGAAGAAGGACGACCCCAAGACAGTCGACACCAAGGACAAGAAGGAGACCGTCAAGACCGACGACGACAAAGGCAAGAAGAAGGACGTCAAGAAAGCGGAATCCGAAGAAAGGCTCCTACAGGGCCCGAAGATCACCGGCAAACTGAAGCGTTTCGAAAACAACCCCGCGAAGGATTTCACGCTCGAAATACCTGTTGTCGATCAGCAGAAGGTCGCCAAGCTCCAACAGTGGAAAACGCAGGACTTGGCGGCCATCCTCAGCGACGGCAATATTGCCAATCGTGTCAACCGCATGGCACAACACAACGCAGAATATGCCCGCAAGCAAAACACGGAAATCTATAGTGCCAAGGACAAGGATCTGCGCGTGGGCGCCGGCTGCCGGTTCCGCTCCAAGTTCCCGCCCGTGGAATATGACGACAAGGGCAAGCTGAAGAAATGGACGTCAAATCAACTCGCCGCCCTGCGCGGCAACAGCAAGCTGCCCGGCTACCCCATCGAATTCGACGCCCTTAAGCCCGATCAATTCGTGGAGGTCTATCTCCCTAAGCAGGCCAACGCCACACCGGCAGCCAAAAACAAGAAGAAAACCGATGATGACGATCTTATCGCAACCCGCCCCGAAGCGGTCTTTATCCTCATCATCCAGGAAGTGCCCGGATCGAAATAGGAACTTGCTATATTCTAACGGCCGGATCCTTACGCAACCGGTGTCGTCAATTTTCACGCCATGGCGGCTTCCTCCCCTTCCGATTCCACACCCACGGCAATTCCGGTTCCAACAATAACCCTGAATTGCCGCTCTAATCAGTCCCCATTTGCAGTGAGTGGCATGAAATGTGCTCCGCTGGCTTGTGGGCGCCGCCCTAATCGGGTGTGGATATGTCAGAGTTCAGTCATTGCCAAGAATGTGGTCGCAGACTGCGGGATGCGGTCTTCTGCCGGCAGTGCGAAATGTCATTCTGTTCTTGGTTTTGTTTCGATCAACACGCATCCCGGCACTTCGAAGTTCCCAAGTCGCGACAGCCGACGCCAATGGGAGAGCGTGCGCGCCCGCTTCACCCAAAGAAGGCGTAACACGGGCCCCTCACAGGTCAGCCTTTACCGATTCTAACGAAGGTGCTTGGACGGATTGTGTACGTGCGAGCAGCGCGCGCAGGGCTTCTAGGTTCACCGGCTTAATCAGGTGAGCATTGAAGCCAGCCTCCTGTGAGCGGCGCCGATCGTCTTCCTGGCCGAAGCCTGTCAAGGCCACTAACATGGCGTCCGTCAGGCCGAGGTCCTCGCGCATTCGCCGGGCTACTTCCAGGCCGTTCATGCGCGGCAAGCCAATGTCAAGCAGGACGACGTCCGGCGATTGCGATCGTACTTCATTCAAGGCGGCCGGTCCGTCGCATGCCACCCTCACGTGATGGCCGAGAATGCGAAGCAGCACCGCCAAGCTCTCGGCCGCATCCGCGTTGTCGTCGACGATCAAGACGCGCCGCGCTGGGGCCGTGTGCGGAGTCTCTGCTTTTCTTTCCGAAACGATCGGTGCAAGCGTTTGCTGCCAAAGCGGCAAACGGACGCGAAATTCACTTCCCCGGCCCGGTCCTTCGCTGAAAGCTTGTACGCTGCCGCCGTGCAATTCCACGAGCCGTTGCACCAGGTTGAGCCCGATCCCCAGACCGCCCTCAGCGCGATTTTCGGAACCTTGCGCCTGGGTGAACATATCAAAGAGCTTGGGCAGCATTTCTGGGGCGATCCCCATGCCCGTGTCGTGCACGCGGATAAGGGCTTCGCCGTCGCTTGGTTCCACGATTAGCCGGATGCGGCCGCCCACCTCAGTGTACTTAGCGGCGTTATTGAGCAGGTTGGATATGACCTGAGCGAGCCGGGCGGTGTCGCCTTCGACCCGCACGGGCTCCGACGGGAGTGCGACCTCCAGTTCGTGCTTGCGGTCGTCAATGAACGAACGGCTGGTCTCGCAGGCCCGCTCCACGACAGCTGCCAGGTCCACAGCCTCAAGTTGAAGGTTGATCTTGCCTCGGCTGATACGGGACACGTCCATAAGGTCGTCCACCAGCCGCGTTAACTGTTGCACCTGTCGCTCAATCACGTCGCGCGTCCATTGCAGCTCGGGATCGGCGGCGCCTTTGAGATATTGGACCTGTACGGCGTTACGTATGGGGGCCAGCGGGTTGCGCAGCTCGTGGGCCAGCATCGCCAGGAATTCGTCTTTGCGGCGGTCGGCTTCGCGCAGCGACTCTTCGGCGCGCTTACGGTCGGTGATGTCGCGCACGATTCCCGTGAAGAAGCGCCGCCCTTCCAGGTGAAAGGCGCTCACCGCCAGGTCCATCGGAAACGTCGAACCGTCCTTGCGCCGGCCCACGACTTCCCGGCCGATGCCAATGATCTTGGCTTCACCGGTCCGCAGATAGTTCGCGAGGTAGCCGTCGTGCTCGCCGTGGTATGGTTCCGGCATCAAGCGGTTGACGTTGTGCCCGATGATTTCGCTGGCTCGGTATCCGAACAGCCTCTCGGCGGCGGCGTTGAACGACTCGACCTTTCCGCGCTCATCAATGGTGATGATGCCGTCAATTACGTGATCGACCACGGAACGCATTTGCTCCTCGGATGCGGCCAGATTCTCAATTCGCTCGTGCATTTCCTTTTCCAGCCGCCGGCGCTGGGAAATGTCATGGAAAGTCAAGACGGCCCCGGTAATTCGGCCTTGGTCGTCATGGATACAGGCGGCGCGATCGTCAATGGGCCGTTCGCTTCCGTCTTTGGAGAGGAGCACGGTATGATTCGCCAAGCCGACGGTCCGGCCCTCGCGGAGCGCGCGCATAACCGGATTGTCAACTGGGCGCCGGGTTTCCTCATTGACGATGTGGAATACCCGTTCCAGAGATACTCCTTGAGCCTCTTCCTGAGTCCATCCGGTCAATGCCTGTGCGACGGCGTTGAGAAACACCGCCCGGCCTTCGGTATCCGCGGTAATAACGGCATCCCCGATGCTGGCGAGGGTGACGCGAAAGGCCTCGGCCCGTTCCCTGGTCCGCGCTTGAGCGAGCCGCATGGCCTCCCCAAAGCCGACAATGATCATGCATGTGACAAGATAGGCAATGAGTCCGACAATATTTCGGAGATCAGCCAAACCGAAGCCGCCGCGGGGACTGATGAAAAGGTAGTCGCAGGCAAAGTAGCCCGCGACCGTAGCGAACAGCGCCGGTCGATAACCGCCGATTGCGACGGCGACGGCGACCGCTCCGAACAGCGTTACCAATGGTAGGAAGTCAGCCAGAATCGGATCAAGGAGCCAACGCAAGAACACCGCCACCGCAACGGCCCCAACTGTGATGCTGTAGACGAGAGGTTGGCTTCGCGGCCTGGTCGCAACCGGCTCCCCGTCGCCGGTCAAGTTCCCTGTTGCGCCGTCCGGCAAACCGCGTGTTTTTCCGGCCGTTGAAGTTTCCTGTGGAGCAGTAGCCATAAAGAGCTTCGTAGTTCCGCATGCGCCGCGCAATACGTACGAGGAATCGGGAGGTCAATGTAGGCTATGCTATGTTACTCAATTTCTCAATGCAATCTCGCGAAGAAGCTCGCAAGGCGGGTTACTGAGGGCAAATTAGGTCGCTTGATCGGGCGTTCGTGCAATCTTTTTGTGATGCCGGCTCTCCGCTTCATCGATCGAATGGGATTCATAAGTGCAATGTGCGCATGAATTCGTCGAGTTCCTTTTCCGCTTGGTCTTTGGCGTAGCCGTAGCGCATTCGAAGCAAGCCGGCGAAGTGCTCGCGCTCGCCGGCGGAGATGAGCAAGTCGTCGTCGCTGATCGTATCCCATTTTTGTTTGACCCTGCCCTTGAATTGCTTCCAGTTGCCGGCGATTTGTTCCCAATTCATGACATGCCTCCTGGGATGGATAGGGCGCGCGAACTACGTTGAGAAACGCACTGCCTAACGACGTGCGATTACTTTCCGAGGTTTTCGGCCACGAGTGATTTCGGCTGCGGGCAAAGAGGTGCGATCAAGAACGGGTCGGACTTTATGAATGGATCAAGTCACCTCAATCTCGTTCGCCCGAATCGGCAATTCGGAAGCTTCCCCAACGACGTGCTGGGCAAGTTGCTTCGCGTAGTACGTGCGTGCCCGGCCTTGTAGAACCAGGCCCTGATCACGAATCAGCACACGCAGCTCGTAAATCCGGCCGCTCAGTCGGCTGCGTACATAGTCCTCAACTTGCACCATGTTGTCCAGCTCGAGGTCGTTCATGTGCTTCGTTCCTTTCCTGCAATTAGCTTCCGATTAGCTTCCGTTTAGCTTCCGTTTAGACGGCCAGGTGAAATGAGACCGCCTTTTGTTTCCTGCCTTGAGCAATTGGCGTGCCAAGAATTCTAACTGCGGGCCGATACAATGGATTCGGTAACTTCAGAAGCCAACCGCGGCCCAGCGTGGGCAAGGACCAATCATGAGCAGCCGTTCATCTTCGAATTCCTCGATCAATTCGGCCGACAAGGAAACTGCCGAGGTGCGGGAGCCCGTACTGATAAAGCGCCGCGTCTTGGTCGCGGAGGACAACGAAGATACGGGCAAGTCGCTCAAGAAGCTGCTCGAACTGGCGTTGCCGGTCGTCGTGGATACGGTCGTTGACGGCAATCAAGCACTCGCGGCGCTGACCGAGCGAGCCTACAGTATTCTTCTGACCGATCTGAAAATGCCCCGCATGAGCGGCATGCAGCTCATCGAGGCCGTGCAAGAGCGTCGCTTGCCGGTAACGGTCATCGTCACGACCGGGCACGGCAGCATCGACGAGGCCGTCAAGGCCATGCAGCTCGGCGCTTATAACTTTCTCACCAAACCCCCTAGCCCCGAACACCTTTGCCTTATCGTGCGGCGGGCTCTGCAAGAGCGGACTCTCGTGGATGAAGTCAACTTCCTTCGCGAACAGTTGCAGAGTCGCTATGCGTTCCACAACATTCTGACCAAGAATCCGAAGATGCATGCCGTCTTCCAACTCATCGGCAACATTGGCCAGTCGACGGCGACCGTGCTGATCGAAGGGGAAACGGGCACCGGCAAGGAATTGGCGGCCCGCGCCATCCACGAGGCGTCGCCCAAGCGCACCGGCCCGATGGTGGCAATCAACTGCGCCGCCGTTCCGGAAACGCTACTCGAAAGCGAGCTTTTCGGCCACGAGAAAGGCGCGTTCACCGGCGCCGTCGGCCAGCGCAAGGGGCGGTTTGAACTTGCCCACGGCGGCACGCTGTTCTTGGACGAGGTTGGCGATGTGCCCGCGACCATGCAAGCCAAGCTCCTGCGCGTGCTGCAAGAGCGCCGCTTCGAGCGCGTCGGTGGCGCGGAGACCATCGAGGTCGATGTCCGCGTCATTACCGCCACCAACCGCTCGCTGCAAAACATGGTCAAGGATGGGAAGTTCCGCGAGGATTTGTACTATCGGCTCAACGTGGTCAAAATCGACTTGCCGCCTTTGCGCGAACGCCCCGAAGACATCCCGCTCTTGGCGGCGCATTTCGCCGAGAAGTACTCCTCGGCGGGCACAGGCCCCAAGCAGATTTCCCCGGCGGCGATGGATGTCTTGCTGAGCTATCGCTGGCCCGGCAACATCCGCGAGCTGGAAAATGCAATCGAACGCGCTTGCGTCACCTCGCGCGAGGAGTCGATTCAGCCGGAGAACCTGCCGCCCGAGATCGTCAATCCCGCGCGAAAGTCGACGCCTGTCGAAGTCGATCTGTCGCGGCCGCTTACCGAACAACTCCATGAGGTCACCGCGGCCTTCGAGGAGCGTTACCTGCGCCAGGCTCTGACAAAAGCCCGCGGCCACGTCGGCCATGCCGCCACCATCGCCGGCATGTCGCGGCGCAGCGTCTCGGACAAGGTCAACTTGTATAAGATCGACAAGTCTCAGCTCAAAGGCGAGTAGCGGAGTTAAGGCGCCGGCAGTTTGGCCAGCAATTCTTCCGCGCCAATGCGCTCGATATATCGATCCGGCCGGAAGATCGCGCGGACGACGCCTTTCCGGTCAATGATGAAGGTCGTGGGCGCGGCCGTGTCTTCGCCTTGAGGCGAATGGTGCGGTCCGATGACATCCGCGGCGCCAGCCAGCGACCGGCCCGCGTCCGATACGAGACGCAGGTGCGCGAATTTCGCCTGCGTCTCGGCTGTGTGTTTAAGGTCATCGAGAGAGGCGGCGACGATCCGAGCGTTCTTCACAGCAAACTCCGCGTGACGCGCTTCGAGCTGGCCCAGCTCGATCATGCAGATCCCTCACCACCAGCCGCGGAAGAAAACGAGCACCGTGTTCTTGCTGCCGGAGAGGTCGGCGCGTGTGAACGGCGTGCCGTCCGCCAACTCGGCGGAGAATTCGGAAAAAGATTGGCCCACGGCGACGGGGCCGGAGTAGTGCGGCAGCACGACGTAGAAGGTCACAAACCACCACTCGAGAGCCGCGAGCACCAAGGAAAGGAATTGCACCACGAACCGTGTAACGGAGCGCCGGCGCATGAGGGCACATAAGACCAAAGCCGCTCCGATCGTGCCAAGCACAGGTGTGTACCATGGCGTGTGCAAGATGTGAAGCGCCATCGTCAACACGCCAAACGCGACGATGCCGGCGATGGCCGCGACGATTCCCAACCATAGAAGCAGGCGGCCGAGAGATTTTGGCGCGATAGTTGGTGATTCGTTCATTTGCTCTTCTATATGGCGTGCGTGATTCCACGGTACTAACCCGACGCGTAAGCGAGGGACACGCGAATCCCCTCGCTTACGCGTCGGGTTGGTGCAGCACAATCATGCACGGTTATTTAGCAGCCCATCTCAATCTTTGCGTCCGTTGACGTGAGGCTTCGGCAGCGCAAAGCCCAGCGCCCGCATGAAGCAGTCTCACCAAGAAGGGTTCGCGGAATCTCAACTCGGTCATTGTACTGATATGTTGGGCAGGCTGGCAGCCCGCCCTACGATCAAGAAATCCGGCGATGACTTACTCTCGCGCTGTTCGCACTGCCATCGGCCCCACACGCTTCCCCGACGGAAAAGTCATAAAAAATGTGCAAGCAGTCCGATCCACTGTTCCAAGGGAGGAAACACAATGCGCCCCGTTCTTGCAACGCTCGCGCTGCTGTGGCTCGTGTTCACCATGGCGGCCGCTGGCGATGATGCGGCGCGAAAGGAACTCAAGCTGCTCGCCGGCAAGTGGAAGTTGACGGCGATGGAAATAGGAGGCGAAAAGTTCCCCGCCGACAAGCTGCCCGAATTTTCGTTCACACTCGACGCCGACGGCATCGCCAAGGTCAAGACGCCCGAAGAAGATGTCGAAGTGACTCTCAAGGTCAACCCGGCGAAGAAGCCGAAGACGATCGAGGTGGACCATCAAACCGGCCAGGAAAAAGGCAAGAAACAGTTGGGCATCTACAAGCTGGAAGGCGATCGTTTCACTGTAATTACCACAATCCCCGGCGGCGAGGAATCGAATCGGCCCAAGGACTTCGACTCGAGCAAGGTAAAGACGCCGCTGATGGTCTTCGAGCGCGTCAAGGGAAAATGAAATCCCGTTGAGCGCCTTCCACTACACGGTTTGTTGCCGCGCATTCGCCGTAGTAAGACGCAAAACCCCGCCGCGGTTTGGCCGCGGCGGGGTTTTGCTCGTGGGGCAGGCTTTCCAGCGTGCCTGAGGGCGCGCGAGGCAGGCA
>JACPZP010000186.1 GCA_016195405.1 Planctomycetota bacterium
GAGCACGACCGAGATCCCCGTGATGAACCCACTTTTCGTCGCCGTCGTGTATTTTAAGCCCCACGTCTGAAAGAGATACCCGGCGGCGAGGGCAGCACCGAGAAGACGTTCCTCGCATGGCTTCGCCAAATCCTGGCCGGCCAGCTTGCCCATTTGGTGCGGCGTTTCTGCGGAACTCAAGCCCGCGACGTCAATCTCGAACACGCTTTCGCACAGGAGCTCGAACACTCATCCCATTTGCTGGACAACAGCCTGGTGGACCAACGGACCCCGCCCGGCGAAGCGGTGGCGCGGCGCGAGCGGGCCGTTCTATTGGCTGACGCATTGGGCAGACTGCCGGCGGATTACCGCGAGGCAATCGTTCTGCGCCAGCTTGAAGGGCTAAGCTTCCAAAACGCTGCCGAGCGCATGGGCCGCAGTGTGGATAGCGTACAGAAGCTGTGGGTGCGGGCGCTCGACCGATTGCGCCAAGAGATGGCGGATTACGCGTGACGAACGCCGTGAACTATGGACTCGAAGGCCCGAAACGTCGATGGCCGGACCGCAGATCAAGGCGTGAGCCGGGCCTTGGATAATCCGCGCGTCTTTGCGGCTGTGGCGCAGTATCTGGCGGAAATGGAGGCCGGCACAGCTCCGGATCGCGACGCGTTTCTGGCTCGGCACGCCGACATTTCCGGTCCGCTCGCAGGTTGTCTGGCGGCGCTTGAGTTTGTGCAAGGCGCTGTGCATTCCAGCAAGTTGCCCGCCCGTGGCGAGTCGGCTTGGGAGCTATTGTCGCACCGAGAAAAGCCAACCGGGCAGCCTCATGCGGGTCCAGTTCCGAAGCAAATCGGCCGCTATCGTGTCGAGCGAGTGTTGGGGGAAGGCGGCTTCGGTTGTGTTTATTTAGCGCACGACAGTGAACTCAGCCGCCCCGTGGCCATCAAGGTGCCGCACCCGCACCAGCTCGCTCGATCGCAAGATATCGACGCTTATCGTGCCGAAGCCCGCACCGTAGCCAATCTCGATCATCCTCATATTGTCCCCGTCTTCGATATCGGCAGCACGGAAGATCATCCCTGCTTCATCGTGTCGAAATACATCGAAGGCAGCACTCTGAACAAGACGATAGCCGCCCGTAACTGCACGTGGCGCGATGCCGCGCTGCTCGTGGCGGCGGTGGCCGAGGCGCTGCATTACGCGCATGGCAAGGGCCTGGTCCACCGCGACATCAAGCCGGGGAATATCCTGCTTGACACAGCGGGCCAACCATATGTCGCCGATTTTGGCTTGGCTCTAAAGGAAGAGGATTTCGGAACCGGTCCAAAACGGGGCGGGACCCCAGCCTACATGAGTCCCGAGCAAGCGCGCGGCGAAGGTCATCGGGTAGATGGCCGCTCCGACATCTTCAGTCTGGGCGTGGTGTTCTATGAGTTGTTGGCGGGGCGACGACCGTTTCCCGGCAAGTCGATACAGGAAGTTCTCGACCAGATCGCGAGCGTCGAGGTGCGTCCTCCCAGGCAGGTCAAGGATGGAATCCCAAAGGAAATGGAGCGTATCTGTCTCAAAGCCCTGTCCAAGCGCGCATCGGAACGCTACACGACCGCCAAGGACATGGCCGACGATCTACGCGAATTCTTCGCGCATGGCCGCAAAGACGACAACACGCGCCTGTCGAGTTTCCAAACTCCCGTTTGGGAACCCGACGCCGGAGACGCTGCGACGGGGGTTGCCAAACAGCAGTTTGGGAACCAGCCAAACCAGACCCAGAAGGATCAGGCGCCAACGCCGTCATCCGATCCGCGGCCTGTTAAGATTGTGCCCAAAGGACTGCGCTCTTTCGATGCCCACGACGCCGATTTCTTCTTGGAGCTTTTGCCTGGGCCTCGAGACCGGAATGGCCTTCCCGAGAGCCTTCGCTTTTGGAAGACGCGCATCGAGGAAATGGACCGCGATCACACCTTCAGCGTCGGCCTTCTTTACGGGCCCTCCGGTTGCGGCAAGTCTTCGCTGGTGAAAGCCGGCTTGTTGCCCCGCTTGTCCGGCGACGTGCTTGCCGCTTACATCGAGGCGAGCGCCGACGGCACGGAATCGCGGCTCTTGAAGGAGGTGCGGAAAGTCTGTCCTGAACTTTCCGTCGAGCAAGGCCTGATCGAAACGATGACCGCGCTTCGCCGGAGCGTCGGCATCCCCCCGGGCAAGAAACTACTGCTGGTTCTCGACCAGTTCGAGCAATGGCTTCATGCCAAGGAGGTTGAGGACAATAGGCAACTCGCCCAAGCCCTCCGGCAATGCGACGGCAGCCGCGTCCAATGCCTCGTCCTGGTACGGGATGATTTCGGCATGGCGGCGACTCGTTTCATGGCGGCCTTGGACATTCCCATCGTGCAGGGGCAGAACTTCGCCACCGTCGATCTCTTCGATCCGCTCCATGCCCGCAAAGTGTTGGGAGAATTCGGACGCGCCTTCGGCCGTTTGCCGGACAACCTCGGCAGGTGCACGAAAGAGCAAAGCGCCTTTCTCGACCAGGCGACAGCGGGCCTGAGCCAGGAGGGCAAGGTCATCTCCGTCCGCCTGGCCCTGTTTGCCGAGATGGTGAAGGGCAAGCCGTGGACGCCGGCGACGCTGAAAGAAGCCGGCGGCGCCGAGGGGATCGGCGTCACGTTTCTCGAAGAAACTTTCGCCGCCCCATCCGCCCCGCCGACGCATCGGCTTCACCAAAAAGCCGCGCAAGAAGTGCTCAAGTCGCTTCTGCCCGAAAGCGGAGCGGACATCAAGGGCCATATGCGCTCGTATGCGGAGCTTCTGGAAGCGTCCGGATACGCGAATCGCCCGAGGGAATTCGATGCCGTGCTGCAAATCCTCGACGGCGAGTTGCGGCTCATTACGCCGACGGACCGCGAAGGGTTGCCGAGCGTCGAGGTGGAAAACAGTACTGAGTACCGAGTACGCAGTGCTGACTCCGCCCAGGAGCACTCAGAAGCCACTGGCCTGAAGAAGGGAGAAAGTCAACACGCGCCAAATATGCCGAACGCCGCCTTCGGTACTCGGTACTCAGTACTGAGTACTCGGTACTACCAACTCACCCACGATTACCTCGTCCCCTCCCTCCGCGACTGGCTCACCCGCAAGCAAAAGGAAACCCGTCGCGGCCGAGCGGAGCTGCGATTGGCGGAGCGAGCGGCCGCCTGGAACGCCAAGCCCGAAAATCGCCATCTGCCGTCCTGGTGGGAATGGGCCGGCATTCGGCTGTTCACCCGCAAAACGAGCTGGACGGAACCGCAGCGGCGAATGATGCGCAAGGCGGGCCGATTTCATGTGGTCCGAGGTATCGTCTTGGGGCTCATTCTCGCTCTAATTAGCTGGGGTTGTTACGAGGGTTTTGGCACACTCAAGGCCCATGCATTGCGAGATAGGCTGCTCGACGCCAACACGAAAGACGTGCCCGCCAGAGTGAGCGACATGGCGCCGTATCGGCGCTGGATCGACGCTCTGCTTCGTGATGCTTACGCGAATGCCGAGGCGAACAAAGACCCTCGCAAGCAGCTTCATGCGAGCCTGGCGCTCTTGCCGGTCGACTCCCGTCAACAAGAGTATCTTTTCGAGCGGCTCTTGGACGCTGAGCCGCACGCCATCCTTGTGCTTCGAGACGCGTTGTTTCCTCACAAGGACGCGCTGTTGGACAGATTGTGGGCAGCCGTCGAGCGACCGGGCACGGAGAAAGAACGGCTTCGAGCCGGCTGTGCCCTGGCAGCTTTCGACCCGGGCAATCGGCACTGGCAGAAACATGCGGGCACGATCGCTGAACAAATAGTGGCGGAGAATCCTGTTTTTCTCGGCCTATGGATGGACGGCTTTCGGCCTGTAGAACCGAAGCTCTTTGCGGCGTTTTCGAAGATCTATCGAGATCGCAATGAGGAGCGAACGGCCGAGAGAACCTTGGCGACGATCATCCTCGCCGATTATGCCGCGGGCCAGCCTGCGGCGCTGGCCGATCTGCTCATGGACGCCGACGAAAAACAATTCGCGGCTTTCTATCCCAAAGTCAGCGAAGCCGGCAACGGAGCGGCGACTGTCCTCATGGCCGAACTCGACAAGCAACCGGGCCCGACCGACGAAGACAAAGAAATCTTGGGCAAGCGCCAGGCCAATGCCGCGGTTGCCCTGCTGAAGATGAAAAGAGCGGACAAAGTCTGGAAACTCCTGAAGCACAGCCCCGACCCCAGAGTCCGAAGTTATCTGATCCACCTCCTGGGTCCGCTTAAGACCCACTCCCGGATGATCCTGGAGCGCCTTCGCGTAGAAAAAGAAGTGTCCAGCCAGCGTGCGCTCCTTTTGAGCCTGGGTGAGTTTACTGAAAACGATCTCGGCCCGGCTGAGCGGAACTCGCTCGCGCAAGAAATCCTCGGCCTTTACCGCGACCATCCGGATTCAGGAGTGCATGGAGCGGCGGAGTGGCTGCTGAAGCAATGGAGGCGCCAGGAGGAAATCAGGAACGTCGACAAGGAATTGGCCACCGGCAAGGTAGAAGGAAAACGCGGTTGGTATGTGACCAGCCACGGGCAAACGATGGTCGTTTTCCCAGGCCCAGTTGAATTCTGGATGGGATCTCCCGCGACGGAGGCCGGACGAGAAAAACGTGAAGTAGGAAAAGAGCTGAAGCACTGGCGGCAGATCAAACGCAGTTTTGCCGTCGCCGCCAAGGAAACGACCGTCTCCCAATTCCTTCGTTTCCGAGGCGATCATGATTACCACAAGGAATTCGCTCCCGAGCTGGACTGCCCGATCAACATGGTGACCTGGTACCACGCGGCGGAATACTGCAACTGGTTGAGCAAGGAGGAAGGGATATCGCAAGAGCAATGGTGCTACGAGCCCAATTCACAAGGAAAGTTCGCCGATGGCATGAAATTGAAGCCCGGATACTTGAAGCTGGCGGGATACCGGTTGCCGACCGAAGCGGAATGGGAGTTCGCTTGTCGCGCAGGAGCGGTGACGAGCCGTCCCTTTGGCGAGACAGAAGAGTTGCTGGGGAAGTACGCGTGGTACAACAAGAACTCACGGGGCCGCTGGATGTTGCCGGCGGGGACCATGATGCCCAACGATTTTGGGCTTTTTGACATGCTTGGCAATGCCCATGAATGGTGCCAGGATCGTTTCGCGCCTTATCTCTTGGCTGGTGCCGAGAAGGCGCTCGAAGATCATGAGGATGTCATCCTTGTCGTGAAAGACCGAGACTCCCGCGCACACCGAGGCGGCGGTTTCACCATTCAAGCTGAATACGCGCGCTGCGCCGACCGCAGCGTGTTTGTTCCGACAGATCGTTACAGCCCGGTTGGTTTCCGCGTGGCGCGAACTCTTGCCAAATAGACTTCACGCTCAGCGTGAAGCCTTCATTGTCGTCGCGAAAAGTCTGCGATTTTCAGCGGCGGATTCTCCTGCTTTGCGGAACTAACTCAATAGAGGATCGCCTCGACCGACTCGCGCCGGCAATCGTCCGGCGTGCGCGCCCGAGCCGGAACTCACCCACCGAAAGGATCCATGTCATGCCCCGCTCCCGTACGCGCTCACTCCGCGCCCGCCCGTGGTTGGAAGTCCTCGAAGATCGCCTCGCTCCGGCTCTGTACACCGTCAATACACTCGTCGACGAGAACAACGGCATCGGCGTGGGCGGCGTTTCGCTGTGTGAGGCCCTTGCCGCCGCCAACGCCAATCCGGGCGCCGACACTATCGACTTTTCGGTGACCGGCACGATTCAACTCGGCTCGGCGCTGCCGTCGATCACCGGCGATCTCCAAATCAACGGCCCCGGTGCGGCGAACTTGACAGTCCGCCGCAATGTAACGGCAAGTTTCGCTATTCTCACAGTCAGCGCGAACTCGGTCGTCGGTCTCAGCGGGCTGACGCTTCAGAACGGTATCAGCGGAGTCGTCGCCACGGACGCCAGCCTGACAGTGACTGCGTGCACGTTTACCGGCAATAACGGCAGCGCCGGCGGCGCGATCAGGGCAACGAACACGGACTTAACTGTGGATGCTTGCACTTTCACCGCCAACATCGTGGTTAGTGGCTCGGGCCAAATCGCCCCAGGCGGGGCCGTGGACGCGGCCGCAACAGTCGCCGGGCACACGGCGACGATCCGCGATTCGGTGTTCACTCAGAACACCGCCGGGTCGGCGACTTCCAACGGCAAGGGCGGGGCCATCGCCACATTAGGAGTTTCGCTCGTGGTCGAAAACTGCACCCTGGACAACAACGCCGCCAGGGATTACGGGACCGGAGTTCTGTTCGAGCGCGGCACCGCTGCCGGCCCCACCTTGACTGTGCGGGGAACGACGTTCCAGAACCACCTCGGGACCGCCGTTTTGGTCTTCGGGTTGAATACCAGCAACCAGACGAGCGGGGTGTATGACGCGACAGTCACGGATTGCACCTTCACCAACAACGTGACAGGACTGTTCACGAGCGGCAGTACCGGCAGTTCGGTCAACGTGGCCCGAACGACGTTCGCAGGAAATGCCGGCCTGGGCCAGCGAGCCTATGGCGCCACCACGGTTTCCATCAGCGACAGCGTGTACGCGAACGGGGCATCGGCTGGGCTTTCTGTCGAGGCCAGCGGGCAAACCACGATTAGCGGCAGCACGTTCTCCGGCAACCAAAGTGGCGGCATGGTGGTAGCTGGGGACTTGGTCACAGTCGTCAACAGCCAGTTTATCGGTAACCGGAAAACGGGCGACGGCGGTGGCGCGTCGATCACCGCGACATCGGTTTACGTCAGCGACTCGACATTTGCCAATAACGTGGCCAGTAACGCGGGGGGACTGGCCCTGGCCACGAACGCTACGAACTCGCCCGTGATCGAGCGGTGTACGATCTCCGGAAACTTCGCGACCGTGTCCGTCGGCGGGGCCGGGCTCGGCACCAACCCGACGATTATCAACTCGACGATTTCGGGGAACCGGGCGAACAACATTGTCGGGGGCTTCAGCCACGGTTCAGGAGCGACAATCCTGAACTCCACGATCTTCGGCAACCAGGCCGACGCCGACGGGAACGGCGTGGGCACCACCGGCGGTTTCATAGCGAGCTCTGTGCTGATGCACAACACAATCGTCGCCGGCAACCTGCGTGGATCCAGCCGCAGCGACGTCACCGGCTCCTTTAGCGCCGGCTGCACCAACAACATCCTCGGCGACGGCACCGGTCAGTCCATTTTGGTCAACGGCGTCAACGGCAACCAGGTCGGCAGCGCTGCCAGCCCGATTGACCCGCGACTCGGCCAGCTCGGCTACTACGGCGGCCCCACGCAGACGCACGCCCTATCGTCAAATAGCCCCGCCCTCGACGCCGGTAACGATGCCGTCGTCACGTATTCGACCGACCAGCGCGGCGCGGCCCGCATCGCCGACGGCCCCGATCCTGACGGCATCGCCCACGTCGACATCGGTGCCTACGAGTCCGGCGTCAACCTGCAGCCGATCCCTGATCAGATGATGGACGAGGACACTACGCTTAACATTTCGTTCCAGGTCGGCGACGCCAGCGTCCCCGGACTGGTGGTAACCGCGACGGCCGACAACCCGATCCTCTTGCCGAGCGACCCGGCCCATCTCGACGTGACCGGAACCGGGGCGACGCGCACGCTGACCATACACCCCGCGCTTGACCAGTGGGGCGACACCATCGTCACTGTGACCGCAAGCCGCGGCGTGGATTCGGTCAGCACCACGTTCCATCTCGTGGTCATACCGGTGAACGACGTGCCTTTAGCCGGCAACGATGCGTACACGACGCCCGAGGAAACGCCGCTACTCGCCTCGAGCGTGCTGGACGACGACGACGACTATCACAACGGCGCGCCGGGCGAGTACAACATTCCGCTCGGCGCCCAGCTCGTCTCCGGCCCGGCCCACGCGGTCTTCTTCGCGATCGTAGGCGACGGTACGTTCAGCTACACGCCGGACGCCGACTTCACCGGCATGGATACCTTCACCTACCGGGCGCTCGACACCCTCGGCGGACTTTCGAACATCGCGTTCGTTACGATTGACGTGACGCCGATCAGCGACGCGCCGGTCGCGGTGGACGACGCCTTCGCCACTGAAGAAGACACGCCGC
>JACPZP010000187.1 GCA_016195405.1 Planctomycetota bacterium
AAACAATGGCTTCAATGGTGGCAACTCAACGACCACAATTGACGCAAATAACTTTGCAAATGCGGATCCGGTTACGCAGACGGGAGTCGTCGTGCATGAATGGTTCCATGCCATGCAAATAAACAATAGTTTTCTATTTCGATTTAGGGTCTTTTTTGATCGACAGTCTGTTGAAAATGAAGCGAACGCGGCTGCCAAGAGGATGCCCGTTAATTCGTAGAAAGTAGCGACTCTCAACCGCGGTCATAATGACCGAGGTGGTTTTTTCTGCCAAGAAAAAAAGGAGAGAGTCGCTATGAAGAAACGATATCAGATCGACCAGCAACGGGCAGTGCAAGAATTCCGACAACTGGCCCACGAAGAAAACCCTAACCTACAGATGATTTTTCCCCTGACCGAGGTCGTCGGTCTTTTGCAAGAGGGCGTTGGCCATCTCATGCGCGAAGCCGGGTTGGCGCTGATGAACCTGGCGATGGAGGAAGAAGTGCAGCACCTGGCCGGGGAGCGGCACGAGCAGCATCCTGCGCGGCGCGCTCATCGCTGGGGGAAGGAAGCCGGGTACTGCGTGGTGGACGGGCAGAAGGTTCCGATCGAGCGCACGCGTCTGCGCACGCCGGAGAATCGCGAGCAGCGGCTGGGCAGTTACGAACTGTTTCAGCGCAGCGGGCCGATGGAGCACGCGGTATGGGACAAGCTGATGCGCGGGCTGTCGACGCGCAACTACGGCGCGGTGGTGAAGGATTTTCGCGAGGCTTACGGGGTGGAAAAGTCGGCGGTGAGCGAGAACTTCATTGCCTCCAGCCGGGAGAAGTTGCGGGAGTTGATGGAGCGTCCGCTGGGCGAGTTGCGGTTGTGCGCGGTGCTGATCGACGGCACGCCGTTCCGCGACCGGCAGATGATCGTGGCCCTGGGGATCAATGTTGACGGGCGCAAAACCGTGTTGGGCCTGCGCGAAGGAGCGACCGAGAATGCCGCCGTGGTGAGTGAGTTACTCGGCGATCTGGCCGCGCGCGGACTGGACTTCAGCGTGCCCCGGCTGTATGTGCTCGACGGCGGCAAGGCGCTGGCGGCAGCGGTGCGGCGTCATGCGGGCGAGGCGGCGATGATCCAACGCTGTCAGGTACACAAGCGGCGTAACGTCGTCGACCACTTACCCGAAGAACATAAACCGGCGGTCAGAAAGAAACTGCAGAACGCTTACGCCATGAGCGAATACCCTGACGCCAAACGCGCGCTCGACCGGTTGCATCGCGAACTGATGGAACTGAATCCGAGCGCCGCCCGTAGCCTGGAGGAAGGCATGGAAGAAACGCTCACCGTGCATCGTTTGCGCGTGCCGGCCAAGTTGCGCCGCACGCTCGCCAGCACCAACGTGATCGAATCGGCTTTTTCGATTGTAGAGACAGTTTGCCGCAACGTGAAACGCTGGCGCGCCGGAGACCACATCGAACGTTGGGTCGGTTCGGGTCTGCTGGTGGCCGAACGCCAGTTCCGCAAGGTGCAAGGCTACCGGGAAATCCCCGCGCTGCTGACTGCGCTGACGAATGCTGTCTCGAAGAAGGCGGTTGCCGAGGACGTGAAGGTTGCGTAACCTATGACGGTCGAGAGTCGCTAACTTTCAACGGAGTTCCGGGCAATCTCGTTTGCGCCAGTTGGCTACAGCCGACGGGCTGACATTTGCAATCTCGGCGATTTCGTAGATTCCAATCAGGGAGGAGGCGTCCATTGGTGTCCTTTCTTAAGGTAAAGGG
>JACPZP010000207.1 GCA_016195405.1 Planctomycetota bacterium
GCTTGCACCAAGGCCGAGAGGGAGCCGATGCACGCCCCCATGATCACCAGACCCAAGGCATTGCCGAAGTAGCTCGTGGAACCGAATTCCAGCGCAATGTTGTAGAAGATCATGAAAAGGCAGCCGCCGACGAAACCGCCGATAGCGCCGCCCAAGGTTCCGTAGCTGAGCTTGCCGAGCGAGCGGGCCGCGATGCCTTCACTGAGGCCGATGGCCACGCCCAAGAGACTCCAGCCGACGCCGCGGGCAAGAACGCCTATGAGCGGGTTGTCGGCCAGGGTGCCGATTACGAAGTTGGCTTGCTCGCCGACGAGCATGCCGAGCGCTCCGCCGATGGCGCCGAGGATGATTCCGTAGGAGGCAAGCCGGGCGAATTTGAGCAGGTTGCCGTCGCGGATCGCCTCGACGCTGACGACGAAGTAGCCGATGATGCCGCCGATGATCGCGCCGCCCAAGAGTGCGTTGGCCGGCACCGAGGTCGGCAGCTTTTCGCCGAAGATGCCGAAGAGCATCCAGCCCAAGAGCCCGCCCAAGGCGCCGAAGACTGCGTTAAAGTAGATGCGGCTGAGAAGTGGCATGAATTGGTCAACTAGTAGAAATATCGGTCCGGCGATCTATTATGGTTCTAATTGACTGCGTGGGCATTTGCAACGGCTTCTCAGCAAAGCGCTTGGACCCGTTGACGACCTAATAATGGTAGCGCGCCTGCAAGAAGTCGATCCGGTCTTCGCTTACCAAATACACAATTCTGTGTTCTTGCGTCAGACGCCTGGACCACGCTCCGGAAAGCCAATATTGGAGCGGTTCGGGTTTGCCTAGTCCTTGAAATGGGTCTCGCATCACGGCTTCGATCAATTCAAAAGCCTTAAGGGCCACTTTGCGATCGGTTTGAACCCAGTAGCGCAAGTCCTCGCGAAACTCGGAGTGAAAGACAGCCAATAGCTCGGAGTGAAAGCCAGCCAATAGCTCGCTCGGCTCCTGGCGAACTTTAGCTTTCTTCCCCAAGCCCATGCTCCTTGAGGCCAAGCTCCTTGCGCAAAGATTCAACGGTTCGAGTCTTGAGAGTTCGCGCCTGGGCGCGGTTTAGAGCGCTTAGAAGACGAGTCAGGTTCTTTGGCGAACGAAGGAGGTGAGCCGTCTCCATCAAGCTCGACAATTCTTCCGCCGAAATGATAGCGACATCGTCGGCGCGGCGCCGTTTGACAATGACGATTTCCTGGTTGTCAGTTACTTGATCAAAGAGTTCGGCCAGTTTAGCGCGAGCATTCGTGTAAGTGGTTTGAATTGGCATAAACGCACTCCGGCTAAGTGTACAGGATTACCGTACATATCGAGGCTCGTTCTGTCAAGAATCTCAGTTTCCGTTATTCTTCTTCGGCGTCGGGTGCGCGATCAATTCCCATTTCTTCGCGAACGGCACCTGGCCCCAATGCACGTCGTTTTCGATGTCGTGGCACTTTTGGCAGAAGGCGTCGATGTCGCTGAACCGTTTCACCTTTTGCGCGGGCGTCTCGTTCGCGCGCGGCCGGAAGGGATTGATGATCGGGTACATCGCTTGATTCTGAGGATTGTTGGCGTGCTCACTGCAAGGGCCATGGCAATTCTCGCAGCCGACGTTGCGCAATTTCAGATTGTGCTTTTCGAGCTGTTTCGGATTCGGCGGATCATAGTAGCCCGTGTTGTGCTTGAAGCCGACCGTATGGCAAACGACGCATTCGCCGTCGTACTGACGCAGGCTGGGGAGCTTAGCGGTCTCGAGCGTCTTGAAAGCGTGGGCGTGGGCCGATTTATCCCAGACTTTGGAAGCGTGATCGTGGCATCCGGCGCAGCGATCCGAGCCTTCGTAGCGGCCTTGGCCTCGCTGAATCTGCGTGGGGTGCGGGCCACGCGGGAACTTCGCCAGATAATTCTCGTTCTTCAAGGTCAGTGCATACGCCTCTTTCAATTTGAGGACCGGATTGTTGTCGCCGTCCTTCGGTTCAAACTCGGGGCCGATGGGGCGGATGTCGTACTTGAATTCCAAGCCTTTCTTGGTTTTCCAGATGCCGACGACGCCGACGAACTTTCCCTTTTGCCCAATGGTGACGATGCGCGTGTTCGGGAATGCCGCGTCCACGGTGAACATGCCCGGCGGCTCGGGGTCGTCGCTGAGGCAGACCAAAAGATGCACAGGCGCCATGTTGGGGTTCTTGGCGCGCGCCTGGTGCAAGAACTGGGCACATCGAAAGGCTTCGGAATTGACGCGTCGCTGCTGCATTGGGACGTTCTTGATCGGATCGCGCGGTTCCAGCTCAAGTCCCTGATACAGAAGAATGGAGATGTCCACACCCGCCTTGCTGAAGCCTTCGAGAGCTTCGGGAATCACCTTGGGGTTATCGAGAAATTGCATGTCGGCTTTCACTTGCGGCGGCAGCGTCTTGCCCACCTCTTCGGCGACGTTTTGGCCAATGGCGCCGACGATGCCGACCTTGAACCCGGCGGCGTCCACGATCTCAAACGGACGCGCGTTCATTTGATAGAAAATGTTGCCCTTTTGCTCCTTGTGCGCATTTGCCAGGGTCGCCGCCAATGGAACCGGCTTCGGATTGTTGAGCGAATAATGCGCCAACGCATCCTTGAGCGGCATCATGAGTTCGCGCCTACCCAGTCCGATGGCGCTATAGCCCATGAAGTCGAGCGCCTTCATGGAAAGCTCGTACTTGAGCATCGCCTGCGGTCCCGATTCGGCGGCGATGTCGCCCAGGTCGACGGAAACGAGAGGCCAGCCTTTTTCTTTGAGCGATTTCAGGAAGTTGTAGCGCCGGATAAGACCGCCGTATTGTGGACTGGAGCAGCCGCAAGGTTGGGTATAACCGTGCATCTCGCCGGTGACGACGATGGCGAGGTCGGGTTTGTCCCAGTTGCGGAAATATGGCGAGGGCGGGGTTTCATCCCCCTTCTTGGCATCCTGGGCTTGGCCGTTCTGCGACGTCGTTCGCATGACGAAGTAGGCGCCCACCACGGCGGCGACGACCACGGCGGAGACGGCCACGAGGCGCAGGTCGAACCGGCCGGATTGGACAGGGGAAATCGGGGAAGACGGATCGGCCTGCTCATTCGCCATGACGGACGCCCTCATCAAATGAGATGCCTAGGTGAGACGGATTGCAAATCCGTCTTACAGATAACAAGGTGAGACGGATTGCAAATCCGTCCTACGTAAGGTTGTAACTTTCCACTTTTCGGCGAATTCTGTCAACCTTGGACGGCGTTGCCGACCAATTGAATGCGGATATAGCGAGGTGGGGTGGTTTTGGTACGCAAGATGATCGCGCTGTGATCGGGCAGCGGTCCGGAAAATCCCCGCTCCGGCACGCGCACTTCCAAGATCCATTTCGTCCGGTTGCCGATGGTTTCCTGCTTGCTGACCTTCACTTCCAAGTTCGCGATCTCCTGCTCGGCGGCTTCCAGATCCAACTTGGCGTTGTTGTTCCAAAAGGGCACCGTCACGCGCGTCCCTTCCGAGGCGGGGAACGACCTGAGGTTCACCTTGTCCGGATTCTCGGCGGGGCCGATATCGATGTCCCCTTTGACCCGGGCGAGCACCATCGGCGGCTCGGTGGGCAGCTTGTCGCCGTCGAGCAGCACGGGCAGATAGAAGTGCGATAGTCCCTGGTCGAGCTGCTTGCCCTTGACTTGTTCGTGCACCGTTGCTTCGAGCCAGTAGGCCGCGACAGCAATGGGAGGAAATACTTCCCCTTCGCTCTGCTTCCTCTTGAACTCTTCGGGTGTCAGTCGTTTGATGCGCTCTCGCATCTCCGTCATCTCTTCCGCAGTCAGACGTTTCAGATTGAGCTTGAGCAGCGGATTACGGAGATTCTCGTCCAAGGTCAAATTCAAATCCGGTCGCGTGAAAGACCAAAACAGGAATTTTGCCTGGCCTGTGTCCCTGACCCCAAGGACGCCGGCATTCGCCTTGGGAGGCGAGAACTCAACGGACGCGCTCATGAACACAGGGACAAGGAGCTTTTCGAAGGCGCGTTCCGCCATCTTCCCCTGCGGCTGAACCCATATCGTCGGTTGGATATTGAGAGACTCGCCGGGCTCCTTGCGACCCCTCCAAGCGACGCGGATGAAGCCTTTGCCGCCGGGCGGGACGACGATGCCCTGAGTCTTGTGTTCTTCAAGCTTTTTCCAATCCCAGGCGGCGCCGGCGTTGGCTTTCAAGGGATCGTTGCGGATCGCCTCCTCGTACGGGGCCCATTCGGCCGCCGGGACCAGCGCCACTTCGACGCCGAGACACCCACAAGTCGATTGCAGGAAGCCAAGCTCGGCGTTTTGATCGGACGGGTTCTCGAAGGGGAAATCGAAATGCCCCAGAACACCTTTTTCGAAGGGCCGCGGGAAGCCTCGTTCTTTGGGGTCCGCGTGCTTGGATTCCCAGACGGCGAGGTTCACGCCTTCGTTGCTGAGGCTGAATTTGAGAATGTTCAATGCGCGCGAAACGGGCGTGCCGGCTGGATCTCTCTTTGGTGAACGCCAACCTGGTAGCTGCTGGGTGACCCAGGCCAGACCGGCAACGACTGCCACTAGGGAACCGATCGCCACGGCATAGCGCAAAGACTTCGACCGCGCAGGCGGGAGTGGAGCGGCGTGCGGCATGTCGGTTCGATCGTTCATAGGATTACTCGCAACTCGTCGTGGTAATCGCAAGAATTCCGGCAATGTTGTTATTCTCGTCTTTTCAGCTCATCGCGCAGGCGTGCGGCCTTTTCGTAGTTCTCGTCGGCCACGGCCTTTTCCAGTTGCTCCTGAAGCGTGGCGTCAATGTTGTACTCTTGCCGCAGCGAGCTTTCGACTTTGCGGAGGTGCTGGACCATGCCGTCCTCGTCCATTTGATCCTCCATATCGAAGGCGGCGAAGAATCCGCGCAGGCGTTCCAATCCGGCGCGGATTTCGTCGATGGCGCCCTCGGGCCTGCTCTTCTCGACCTGCAAGGCCGCCGCCGCTTGCGTGCGCTGAAAAATCACGAAGCCGCGATATTGCTCGTGGGCATGCGTGTACTCGTCGCTGGGCGAGTGCTTTTGCACGAAGTCCATGAAAGTCAGCGTGTGGTCGGCGTCCTCAACGGCTCGATCGTAATGGCGCAGCGCCAGCCAGCAAATGCGGCGGTGATAAAACTGCACGAATTCGCGATCGGCCTCCTGACATTGCTCCTCGGACATTACAAAGGACTTCCCCTGCCGCCGCGCCATCCGCGCTTGGTCTTTCAGGTACGCCCAGTAGCTGGCGTGGCTGTGCGGCCTGGCGCCGTCGGGCCGGCCAGCCGTTTCCATTTGCAAGATCCCCAGATCCACGCGCATCTGAATCACGTGGCGGCGATCCGGAGTCTGCACCATGCGTGCTTGAACCACTCCCGGCTTGTAGTCCCAATCTTCCAGGAAGGGTTTGATGTCCTGATTCACTACGCTTGCCTTTCCTCAAAGGATCGCCAACTTTCTCAAAGCCGCGATAAAGCTGGGGGCCTAGGTCCACTCCCATGTTCCATTCCCATTTTCCGTTCTCCTGTTCCATTCTAGTGCTCAAAGGCCCGGCTACGCAATTCGCCACGACGCTTTTTGAAAGGGTTTCTTGCCACAATTGCTGGTTTGGCACAGGCTGACTATGCTATGATGAGCGGTTGTTCCAATCCGCTGAAGTCCGGGGAAGAGAAGGGAGCACCATGGATGTGAGGCTAAAAGTCGTGCAAGGAAAGCCACGCGGACACTTTCTGCGCTTTCCCGTGGGCGAGTTTGTGATTGGCCGCGGTCCGGAGTGCCATGTCCGTCCCAACAGCGAATGGATCAGCCGCCAGCATTGCCTCTTGCGCGTGGGCGCCGACGGCGTCTTCATCCGCGATCTTGGCAGCACCAATGGCACGCTGGTCAACGGCAGCCTGGTCGTGGGCGAGCGGCATCTCGTCAGCGGGGACACGCTACAGCTTGGGCCCCTAGTCTTGCAGGTCGTGACGGCGAATCTGCCGACAATCTCCGACCGGGAGATCGCCTTCCGCACCGACACGGCCGTCGTGAATCCGGGCAAAACCTTGACCGGCTACCCCGTCTTGGAGGAGCCGGAGCTTACTTCGTAGGACGGATTTGCAATCCGTCCGTTTGACTGGACGGTATTCAAAACCGTCCTACTTTTATGGCTGGTTTCGTCAGCGCCCTCGATTCAGGCCACCTATTGGGCCTGTGCACCATCTTTCAATTCACCAATGAAGACGGCCGCCTGGTGCGAAGCAATTGCGCTCAGGCGGCGGCAGCGACTTTCCTGACCCATTACGGCAAGATCTTCAAGCCGGATGTGCCTAGCGCCAAGGGCACGCGAGCCAACACGCCCACCGCGGCGATGTCTTTCCTCGAAACCCGCTTTCCACCGGACCAGATCGGCGGCTTGTTCGGCACCAGCCGTCGCCGCGTCATCCAAATCTGCAAGGCGTTCGGCCTTGGCGTGCGTGATATCCGGGGCGAGGGGGCCGTGGTGGCGTCTCTCAACAGGCGCAAGCCAGTGATCGTCATGCTCGGCGTTTCCGCGGGCAAATTTCTCGGCTATGACCTTCCGGGCGGACACTGGATGGTCGCTTACGCTTGTGACGGCGCCAACGTCTACCTTACGAACTGGGGCGAAATGACCTGGAATCAGTTTCACCGCGGTTGGAACTCAATCGTGCCAAGCTTGATCCAAATGCGCAACCGTGGCTTGGTGGCCGACGATTCTTCCTATGACTGACGAGCACGATCGAATCCTAGCTGAGCGCGTACATCCACCTGGATGGGTGAACCCGACGGCGGCGCCGCGCTATAACCTGGTTGTCATCGGAGCGGGGACGGCGGGACTGGTCTCTGCGGCGGGAGCTGCGGGATTGGGGGCCAAGGTCGCTCTCGTCGAGCGCCATCTCATGGGCGGCGACTGCCTCAACGTCGGCTGCGTGCCGTCCAAGGCGCTTCTGCGCTGCGCCCGTGCGGCGGCAGATGTCCAGCGAGCGGGGGAGTTCGGCGTCGTCGTCCCTCCCGGAGCGCGCGTCGATTTCGCTGCTGTCATGGAGCGCATGCGCCGGTTGCGGGCCTCCATCAGCCCTAACGATTCGGCGGAGCGATTTCGCGGCCTCGGCGTCGACGTCTTCTTCGGAGAGGCGCGCTTTGCCGGGACGGACCGCGTCGTGGTCGGCGATCAGGCGCTGTTCTTTCGCAAAGCCGTTATCGCCACCGGCGGTCGCGCCGCCAGGCCCAACATCCCCGGGTTGGCAGAAGCCGGCTACCTCACCAACGAGACGATCTTTACATTGACGACGTTGCCGCGGCGCCTGGCGATCCTCGGCGCCGGGGCGATCGGCTGCGAATTGGCCCAGGCGTTTGCCCGCTTCGGCTGCCAGGTTACCGTGATTGAGCTGTTTGAACGCATCTTGCCGCGCGATGACCCGGACGCCGGCCGTCTCGTTCATGAAGCCATGCGAGCCGACGGCGTTGATTTTCGTCTGGGCAGCGAAGTGGCCGGCGTTCGTTCGGAAAAGGACGAGAAGGTTCTCACGGTGAAACAGGGTGAGATCACGACCGAAGTCCGCGCGGACGCCATCCTCGTCGCCGTCGGTCGTTCTCCCAACGTCGAAGGCTTGGATCTGGAAGCCGCCGGCGTCGCATACGATCCCAAGATTGGCGTCCACGTCAACGACTGCCTGCAAACGAGCAATCGCCGGATTTATGCCGCCGGCGACGTCTGCTCGCGCTATCAATTCACGCACGCGGCCGATGCCATGGCCCGTATTGTCGTCCAAAACGCGCTGTTTTTGGGCCGGGCGAAGGCGAGCGCGCTGACGATCCCGCAATGCACCTACACCGATCCGGAAATCGCTCACGTCGGCTTGACGGAAGCTCAAGCGAAGGAAAGCGGATTTGCCATTCAGACTTTCATGCAAGAGCTGTCCCACGTGGACCGGGCGATTCTCGACGGCGAGACTAATGGCTTTGTGAAGATTCATGTGAAAGCGGGGACAGACCGCATCGTCGGGGCCACGGTTGTCGCTCGCCATGCCGGCGAAATGATCTCCGAATTGACGCTGGCCATGACACAGAAGCTTGGGCTTAGGAAGCTAGCGGGCGTCATTCAGCCATATCCGACGCAAGCCGAGGCGATCAAGAAAATCGCGGATGCGTACAATCGAACCCGGTTGACGCCGCTCGTAAAATGGCTTTTCCAAAAGTGGCTAAGCTGGCGGAGGTGATTGCCGATGATACGATTTGCCTGTTCCAACTGCGATGAAGAGATGGAGATTTCCGACCGGATGGCTGGAAAGAAAATCGAATGCGTTGAGTGCGGCGCCCGTGTAAGAGTGCCTGACGCCGAGGATGAGGAACCGCCGAAGCGGCGGCGCGAAACCGAGGAAGAGGCGCCAGCCCCGCGCCGCAGCGAGATCGCGGAAGGGGGACCGCCCAGGCGGCAGCGCGAGATCGAGGAGGAATCGCCACCGCCGCGCCAAGGCGAAATCGCGGAAGGGAAGCCGCCGCGGTCTCGGCGCGAGCCCGAATACGATGACGAACCGCCGCCTCCTCGCAAAAAAAAGAAAAAACGACGCGGATTGCGCCGCTCGGATCTGCGGCAGGTGGCGATCTATCAGAAAGTCATTTTGCTTTGTATCTTGGTTTATCTCCTACTCGTCGTGGTTAACCTCGTGCTTCAATCGATCGGCATGCCGCCGTTCGCCCTGTTGCCGCTGGCATTAGTCGCTATCGGCGCCGTTATCACGGGTGCCGTCTTTGTCTTCATGATGTCACTCAAGCTATATTCGGTTGGTGTCGGCGTCCTACTGGGAATCCTAACGCTCATTCCAATAATCGGACTCATAGTTCTTCTGGTAATCAACGGCAAAGCCACTGCGGCGCTGCGCTTCGGCGGCTTCGATGTGGGTCTCTTGGGCGTGCCCTTGTGGCAGTTCGATAAGCGTGATAACGAGTACTAAAGGGCTGTGCGTGAATGTGCAGCACACTAACCCGACGCGCCAGCGAGGGGAAGCGTACTTCGCCGCTCCCTCGCTCGCGCGTCGGGTTAGTAGTGTTGCTGAATCGTGCACGCGAACTTAGGACCGTACAGAAGCCGGGATGCCATCGTCGCTCAAGGAACCGAGGCCGGCGGCCATGGCGCCGGCCTTGACTTCCGGAATCGCAAATAGTCTCCGACTTTTTTCTTGACGACGGCAATTGGCCGAATGTATAAGAAGGGAAGAATTCGTTGAAAGGAGGTGGCCAGTCGATACACCACCGACCCCAGATCGCCGGAACTCGTAGGCTCGTAGGATTTCGGCACATACGTACTTGGGTGGCCCCGGCTCCTTTCGAGGGCTGTTCCCCCAAAACACTGGATAAGTGACAACCGATCCGATGGCCAGAACGGGATTCCGGTTCGTCCTTCCCTAAAACGGCAGCCCGCGGCGCAAAATTACCCTTCTCGCGCCGCCGGCTGCCGACTTTTTTTCTTTTTTTCCGTGAACCAAAGCCGCCGCTGATGCGTCTTCAACCTGTTCGACGCGGCCAATTTTGGCATCACTCGAGAACCTGAGGCGACGATGTTACGAAGATTCGCGGCACTTTCGAGCCAGAGATTTGGCGCCAACAGCCATTGGGCCGGTTGTCCGTCCCAGCAGGATTTTGTGCGCCATCTGCGTTTGTGATGCCCGGCTTTTCCATGGAGATTTTCAAGGCCAGGCGTCACGCGATGCCTGGCTTTTTTGTTGGAATCTGGATGTAGGAGAGCCTGGTTTCATCCGCCGGCTTCGGACGCCGGACCACGCTGGTTCGAATCCAGCCATCCAGACTGTTGGGGTGTTCGTAGGTCAGGCTTTCCAGCCTGACAAACAACGGAAGGGCAAGCCAATGGGTGATGGCAGCCGTCCCGAAAACGGTCGAGCAGCGATGCCTTGAGGGTTCGACTCCCTCTCCTTCCGCTGGTGAGTGGTGAGGAGTTACACACTATTTTCCGGGGTCGTCTAACGGTAGGACGACGGGCCCTGAACTCGGGAATGTTGGTTCGATTCCAACCCCCGGAAATTGTTCGTGATCAGTTGTCAGGTGTCAGTCAACTAACAACAGACAACTAACCACAGACAACTGACATCCCCGGAGTGTGGCGGATGCACGCCGCCCTGCGAAGGCGGAGGTCATGCAGGTTCGACTCCTGCCGGGGATGCTGAACGTTGCCGGCGAAGCTCGACAGGCCGAGCACCGCTCTCGTAAGGCGGACCATGTGGGTTCGAGTCCCACCGCTGGCTTTACATACTCCGGTGTGGCTCTGAGGTAGAGCATCCCGCTGAAGCCGGGAGGGTGCTGGTTCGATTCCAGTCGCCGGAATTTCGCCGCGCGCGGGGGCCCTCGCTAGCGCTTCGGGCTCAATGGGTACATGCGATGCGTCCATGATGTAGCTTGGCAGCCTGCCACCTTGCCATGGTGGATGCGGGGGTTCAAATCCCCCTGGACGCTTTAGTAGGGGGTAGTGGCTAGTGGTTAGTGGCTTGTGATTGGCTACCCACTATCCACTACCCACTACCCACTAGTTAAGGTCGTGCTCCTGGGAGAGCAGTCGGTCTCCAAAGCCGGCGGAGTGGGTTCGAATCCTACCGGCCTTGCTTTCGTCCTCGTGGGCCAGCCTGGAGTGGCCGCCACCCTGTCAAGGTGGAGATCGGGAGTTCAAATCTCCTCGGGGACGCTGTTCGTGATACTCCCGTGGCCCAGCGGCGACGGCGGCTCTTTCACAAGGAGCAGATCGCAGGTTCGAGTCCTGCCGGGAGTACTGCAACTAACTTCGCTTCGATGGTGAAACGGACATCATGCCAAGCTTCTAACTTGGCGTTCCGGGTTCGAGTCCTGGTCGAAGCGCTGTGTCCGTGGTGTAGCCGGCTTGCATGCGACGCTGTGAACGTCGAGGTGGCGGGTTCAAATCCCCCCGGACACCTTCGTAGGGCAGGCAGCCTTGCCTGCCCATACGTGTCCAGCATGGGCACGCAAGGCTGGGTGCCCTACGATTGACGCTGGAGCCAGACGGCCAGGCAACCGGCTGCAACCCGGTCGAAGTGGGTTCGATTCCCACCGGCGTCTCTTTCGTCCCATCGTAGGACGGTTTTGCAAACCGTCCAGATTACCAGACGGATTGCAAATCCGTCCTACGTCACGCGATTTTTCCACTTCCGGCTTGCGGCGGCCGGCAATTTAGGTATCCTAGAGTGAACAAAGGCTGCCTGAACGGCCCGCAATCCTACCCAGCCGTTCGCCTGTAAGCTCTCGCCCACCCACCGAATTGTGCCCGCGATGCTAGAATATCGCGAGCATGTCAGCCGTTCGATTCTATTTTCAGGGGGTACGCCTCATGCAAGGCATTCGCAAGTTCTCTCTCGGCGCCGTCGCCCTGGCGATTCTTGCCTTTTCCGGCCCTTCCTCCGCGCAACTTTACGAAAAGAAACCGGCTAAATCCGAAACGATTGCCATGCCGACGCCCGCCGAGGTGCAAAGCCTTGAAGCCCAACCCAAAACCGTTACCCTCAAAGGCCTCGACGATTCCGCCCAGCTGGTGGTCACCGCTCAGCTGGCGAATCGCATTCAAGATCTGTCGGGAGACGTCAAATACGAAATCGCCAATCCCAGTGTTGCCCGCATCACGAGCGCCGGCCGAATCATGCCGCTGTCGAATGGGACCACCGAGATCACTGCCAGCTACGGCGATAAGCCGGTCAAGGTCGCCCTCAAGATCGAAAGCTGCGACGTCAACTTGCCGATCAATTTCACGAACCACATTGTTCCGATCTTTACCAAACTTGGTTGCAACAGCGGCGGCTGCCACGGCAAGTCGGGCGGACAGAACGGCTTCGCTCTTTCGCTCTTGGGCTTCGTGCCCGAGCTTGATTATCAAACGCTCGTCAAGGAAAACCGCGGCCGGCGCCTGTTCCCCGCCTCGCCCGACAACAGCCTCTTGCTCCTCAAAGCTACCGGCACCGTCGCTCACGCCGGTGGCCGACGCATGGAAGTCGGCTCCGATGAATTCAAGCTCGTGCGCCGCTGGATCGCGTCGGGCACGCCGTTCGGCGACGCCAAGGACCCGGTCGTCACCAAGATCACCGTTTCCCCCGATCATCGCATCCTGACCCGCAGCAATCGCCAGCAATTCGCCGTCCACGCCCACTACTCCGACGGCAGCGTGCAGGACGTGACGCAGCGGGCCCAATTCGAGAGCAATGACACCGAAATTGCCATGGTCGACGGCGCCGCCCTGGTTCGCACGCTGGAATTGAGCGGCGAGGCGGCCGTCATGGCGCGCTATCAGGGGCAAGTCGCGGTCTTCCGCGCCACGGTGCCTCTCGGCATGAAGACGCCCGACTACAAGTTCGAGCCAAAAACCGTCGTCGATCGCTCCACTCACAAGAAATGGCAGGAACTGGGCGTCGTCCCCTCGGACCTCTGTTCCGACGAGCAGTTCATTCGTCGCGTTTCGCTCGACATCACGGGAACGCTTCCCACTCCCGACCAGGTGAAGAAGTTTCTCGCCGATTCCGATCCACAAAAACGCGACAAGCTGGTCGATCATCTCCTGGAGACGCCGGAGTACACCTACCTCTTCGCCAACAAGTGGGCCGACATCCTTCGCGTCAAGCGCCGCAACGAGCCAGGCAGGGCACAGGGCACCTTCGCATTCCACGCTTGGATTCGCGAGGCCATCGCCAAAGACCTGCCCTACGATCAATTCGCGCGCTCGATCCTAGCGGCTTCCGGTGAAGAACATCAAACGCCGCCCACGGTTTGGTACAAGGAGCTGCAAAACCCCGAGCAGTTCGTCGACGACACTGCCCAAGTGTTCCTCGGCTTGCGGATGGCGTGCGCACAGTGCCATCACCATCCGTATGAGAAGTGGAGCCAGGATGACTACTGGGGCTTGGCCGCCTTCTTCGGACGCGTCGGCCGCAAGAACATGCCGACGCCCGGCGGCATCGCGGGGCAACAGTTCCAGAGCATGGTGATCTTCAACCGCTCCTCGGGCGCCGTCACCAACAAACGCACCGGACAGCCCGCCAAGATCACGCCCTTAGACGGAGCGCCCATGGACGTTTCCGCCGAAGATGACCCGCGCCATAAGCTCGTCGACTGGATGGCGGATACGAAGAACCCGTTCTTCGCCCGCGCCGTCGCCAACCGCTATTGGGCGCATTTCTTCGGCCGCGGCATCGTCGATCCGCTCGACGACATGCGCATCACCAACCCGCCGTCCAACCCCGAGTTGCTCGACGCCTTGGCCAAGGAGTTGGTCGACAGCAAATACAGCCTCAAGCACTTGATCAAAGTGATCGTGAAGAGCCGAACGTATCAGCTCAGCGCGATCCCCAACGACTTCAACAAGCACGATAAGCAGGCCTACGCCCGCTTCTATCCGCGCCGCATGGGCGCCGAGATTCTGTTCGACGCCGTCAGCCAGGTGACGAACGCCCCCGCTTCGTTCGGCGGATTGCCGCAGGACAAGCACGCCCCCAACCGGGCGATCATGCTGCCCGACGAGGCATTTTCGTCGTACTTCCTCGACGTGTTCGGCCGGCCGCAACGAATCAGCGCTTGTGAATGCGAACGCGTCAGCGAAGCGAATCTCGCCCAGGCTCTACATCTCTTGAACAGCCAGGAGATCCAGGACAAGCTGGCCCGCGCCAACGGCCGGGCGGATTTGTTGGCCAAAGATGCCCGCCCCGACGCTCAGAAAGTGGAAGAGCTGTTTCTATGGGCATTCGCCCGCCGCCCCAGCTCCGAGCACTTACAGGTAGCCCTGTCCCACATCGAGCGCAACGCCGCCAACAAGAAGCTGGCGTACGAGAATCTCTTATGGGCGCTGATTAACACGAAGGAGTTTGTGTTTAATCAGTGACGTAGTAACGCATCGTTGCGAGAACAGACGGCCGGGGCCTCTAGGCTCCGGCCGTTTTTCGTTACCGCAACGAATGTTCTGGACACGCGCCGCGTCTAACCCAGGTCGCTCCATCCGCACGGCTGGAGATCTTACGATGTTCAGGCGCATGCTCATTTCGCTGATCGCACTCGCACTTTCTGCACTCGCACTTTCTGGAGGCTCTTCCGCATCTCCAGTGGCTGCGACTTCGCAGGACGACAAGGAGCGGGACGAGGCGGTCATCGGCTGGCTTCGCAAAGGCGCCCGTACGCTCCGAGGCATTCAGCCGGGTGCCGCCGACAACAATGACCTTAATCCGCTCCAGAAAATCCTGGAAGGCGTTCGCGTGGTCGGCATTGGAGAAGCCACGCACGGGACCCGCGAGTTCGTCCAAGTGCGGCATTGCTTCCTCGAGTTCCTTGTCAAGGAGTTGGGCTTCACCGCGCTGGCGATGGAGTTCAGCGTTGCCGACGGGAATGTGATAAACGAATACGTGGTGCACGGTCGCGGCAGCCGCCGTCAAGTCATCGCATGTCTCAAGAAGGGGTGGATAACCGATACGGAAGAGTTGCTGGCAGTATTCGATTGGTTGCGCGCGCACAATGCCAGCGTCGCGGAAGGCAGGCGCGTGAAATTCTTTGGCCTTGACCCGCAGGGCAATGCCCGTGCAATCGAAGTCGTCCGCGACTTCTTGCGCAGGACAGCGCCGCAGCGACTTGCCAAAGTGGAAGCGTTACTTGAGACCATGAACGAGCAGGATCGCAATGCCCTTGAATTTGCTCCGACGGCAGTCACTGCCGAAAAGGTGGACCAGTTATACAGGCTGATATCCTACTTGGTGCTACACCGCGAGGATTTGATTCGCCACTCCTCCGCACTTGAATGGGACCGCGCCTTGGAGCATCTGAAACTCTTGGCCCAATTCGCGGAATTCAACTCTTCTGCTCCCTTCAACGGCGCCGGCACCCGCGACGGTTACATGGCCGAGAACCTCTTGGCGGCACTCAGGCGCGAGGCCTTGAGCACTCGCATCGTGGTTTGGGCGCACAACGCTCATGTCTGCACGCGAGAGTCCGGCCGTTTCCCTGCCCTTGGAGGCTATCTCCATAAGGCGTTCGGAAAGGAATACTACGCATTCGGTGTTGCCTTCGAGCACGGGGAATTTCGAGCCCAGCTGCCGAAAGTACGGCCGCCCAAACTAGCCACCTTCAAGCTAGGCGCGGCTTCCGCCGGAACAATCGACTACATGCTCTCCAAAGTGGGCATCGCCAACTTTATGGTTGATCTGCGAGCTCCGGCAGCGGACGAACGAGTCTCCGCCTGGCTAAAGGCGCCGCACAACCTGCATTGGGTGGGAGCGTTCTTCATGGAAGAATGGGCCAGCAAGTCCGCGACGCGGCCCTTCGTCCTAAATCGAGATTTCGACGGGTTAGTCTTTATTGAAAAGAGCACGCCGACTCGCGCGATTCCAGCGCCTTTGGACTAGAGAAGAAAAACGGTCCGGTTCATTTTATCGAAAGATGGGATCGCCTGCGCCTATCCAGTATATGCTGTCGGATGTCTCCATTTGCCGAAGTCAAGCTCCGTTGCCATGAAATTCCGTAAATATGCGCTTTTTTTGGTGTCCAGGCTTAGGGGGTATATGACCTTGAGTCTGTGAGTCCCTGACATTTTCGCCGCCGTAACCTTCAACTAATCAATGTCTTGCGTCGACAACCTCCCCGCCAAGGTGCGTGAGTCCCTGACTCCGAGTTTGGCACTCTGGCTTCTTATTTCACCCCCTCTCGCCACTTCAGGCGACGCAAACGGTAGCTGTGCGCACGCTGCTGTGCGCGCGCGCTGCTGTGCGCGCGCCGCGCAATGCAATCAAACTTCGGGTGCGGAAGAACCAAAATTCAGAGAACTAACGGCAGCGCATGACGGCGCGAACACCGTCCGCCCGCCGTCCACCGGCAAGCATGTCCCGGTCACGAAATCGTTGTCGATAAAAAACAGCACCGCTTGGGCGATATTCTCCGGACGGCCTTCGCGCCTTACCAGCGTCGCCTCGATGGCTTGGCGGCGTTCGGCTTCCGGCAAATCAGGCGGCAACAGAACCGGTCCGGGAAGGATACAGTTGACGCGGACTGCGGGATTGCGCGTGCCTAGTTCGACAGCCAGGCAGCGGGTCAATGTTGGAATGGCACCCTTCGACGGAAAATACGCGGCGTAATTGACATAGGGGCGAACCGTGGCCCAGTCGCCGATCATGATGATCGAGCCGCCCTCAGGCTGTGCTGTCATCGCCAGTCCGACTTGCTGGCTGCACAAGAACGTGCCCAGCGTGTTGGATTCGAAATAATGGCGTACATCGGCAGCGGTCACTTCTTCCAGCTTCTTGCTCTTCCAGACAGCCGCCGCGTTGACGAGGACGTCGATGCGGCCAAAGCGCTCCTTAACCCTCCTCACCATGCCCTGAACCGCTTTTTCATCCGTCAGATCTGCCTGGAACGCTGCGACGTTGACGCCGCGGTTTTCAAAGGCTGCGATTGCCTCAGCCGCTTCAGTCGCCGAGGTGCGATAGTGGAGCGCCAGCGCACAACCACGGCGGGCAAGCGCATCGGCGATGTGCCAGCCGACGCGGCGTTTGCCGCTACCGGTTACCAGGGCTACTTTGGTTGACGAACTTTCCATGGTTGCCTTTCCAACAAGAATCAATTCTTGCGTGCGCTGGCTGACGACGCAAGTCACGATCTCGTCGGCCAGGAAAAAAGCATCATCATTGCTTCACGATTCACACCAAGCGTTTTTTGTTCCGCGCAGACACCATGAAAATCGCAGAAAAGGGTCCTGACACCTTTTCCATTTCCGAATAGCGTTGTGCTCTCGACCGCGGTCGGCGAGAATATCTCGTAGTCTCTTGAAACAAGCGTCCGTGGAGTGGTGTTTTCGGGAGGTCCCTTATGCGTTTGACCTTTGCGATGTTCTGCGTTCTCTTTTTGGCGGGCGCTCAGGACGCCCAAGATTCTGCTAAAAAGGAAATGGCCCTGCTTGAGGGCGATTGGTCCATGCTTTCCGGTGAAATCAACGGCGAAGCGCTGCCTGAAGAATTGCGCACGGAAATGCGCCGTGTTGCCAAGTATGGCGAGACGACCGTTACAATGAGCGGCCGGGTCTACCTCAAGGCGAAATTCACGATCGACCCGACCAAAAAACCCAAGGCGATTGATTACACATTCACCGAAGGACCGACCAAGGGAAAAACGCAATTCGGCATCTATGAAATTGACGGCGACAAGGTCAAGTTCTGTTTTTCGGCGCCCGGTAAGGATCGGCCCACGGAGTTCACCGCAAAAGAGGGCAGCGAAAGGACGCTAAGCGTTTGGAAACGGAAGACGAAGAGTTGAGGACTTACCCATGGCGCTTGTCGGCTTCGCATTAGTCGGCTTCTTCGGATTGTGGACGACAACTCTCCTGGCAGGCATTGGCGCGGTTTCCGTGCCGATCATCATCCACCTCCTCAACCGTCGGCGTTACAAAATCGTCGTCTGGGCGGCCATGCGCTTTTTGCTGGCGGCCCAGAAGCAAAACACGCGGCGGATTCGGCTCGAGCAGATCATCCTGCTCTTGGTGCGGACGGCCATCGTGGCCCTCGTCGTTTTCGCCATGGCCAGCGTCATGCCGTGGATGGAGAATGTGTGGGCCGCCATTTGGCCCGAGGGCGGCGGCAAGAACCCGATGCGGATTTCGCGCACGCACCACGTCATCGTGCTCGACGGCTCTTTGAGCATGACCTTGAAGGACGAGGGCAAGTCGCTCTTCGATCGCGCCCGGCAACAGGCCGCCAGTATCGTCAAGGACGGCTTGGCAGGCGACGGCTTCAGCGTGCTCCTCATGAAGGACACGCCGGTTTGGATCGTCGGCGAGGCGTCGCCGGACGCGCGGCGGGTCATCCGCGAGATCGAGGCATTAAAGCCGGCGCACGGCAACGCCTCGGTGGCGTCAATGCTGAACATGGTCGCCGCCAAGGTTGCTGACGGGGCAGGGCGGTTCCCCAACCAGAACGTCTACTTCCTCACCGACTTGCAGCGCTCGAGCTGGGCGGGACTTCAGCAGCCAAAAAGCGCCAAGGAGGATTTGGCCGGGGACAGCAAGGAAAAAACACCGTGGTCCGACATTCAGACGCGGGCGAGAGCGGTGTTCGTCGACTTGGGCCGCGACGGCGTGGGCAATCTCGCGGTGACGGACCTTCGCCTCGACGCTCCGTTTGTCACCACGGGCGCCGAAATCATCGTGAAGGCGATGATTCAAAACTTCGGGCAGAAAGTCACGGAGCGCCGCATCGAAGTGCTCCTGGGCAAGGCGCGCGCGACGGGAGGCGATCAAGCGTTTAGCCCGCGCGTAGTCGGCCAGGACGTGGTCGAGGTTCGCCCGGGCGCCCCGCAACCTTTCCAGTTTGGCTTGCGCTTCCCCGGCCCAGGGGTCTACGCACTGACGGTCAAGCTGGAGCCGGACGATCTCGAACTCGACGATTCGCGGACCATCATCGTCACGGTCAAGGACACGATTCCGATTCTCTTGGTCAACGGCAAGCCGGCCGGCGACCGCTACGAACGGGCAACGGAGTATCTCCGTTTGGCGCTTCAGCCGTTTCCGACAGGCGCCGAGCCGAAGATCGCCCCTTTACGTCCCAAAGTCATCAGCAACAGCCAATTCATCGACGTGCCGGATGCGGACCTGGCCGACTATGATTGCATTTTCCTGTGCGATGTGCCCGGCTTCGGCGTGGGCGAATTGCGTCGCTTTGAATCGCACCTGCGCCGCGGCGGCGGACTCGTATTCTCGTTGGGGGATCGGGCAGCCGATCATCTGGAAACTTACAACCGCTTGCTCTTCAAGCAGGAGCAAGGAATCCTGCCGGCCAAGTTGGTGCAGCGCATCCTCGCGCCGGCCGACCACATTTTCACGTTCGACGCCGAGGAGCTGTCCTACGGCCTGCCGCCGCTCCAGGCCTTTTCGGACTCGGACGATCGGCTGGCGATTCGCACGGCCCGGTTTCGCCAGTTCATTGAAGCGAAGCCGGCCGCCGATTCCAAAGCGCGCACGATCTTGTCGTTCATGCCACAGCTCGAGCCTGACGCCAAGGGCCCAATCGACAAGGCGCTGCCGACGAGCGATCCGGCGCTCATGGAATGGAACCCGCCGCTCCCACGCGATCTGGCCGGGCCGGCGGCGCGCGGCAAGGACGGCAAGCTGTTGAGCCTGGCGCCGACGCGCTACCGCGGCAAAGTGTTGCTGTTCACTTCCACCTTCAACATGGACTGGAATAGTTGGCCCGGCTCGCCGAGCTTCGGCGCGATGATGCAGGAAGTGGCCCGCGTCGCCGTCAGCGGCAAGCTTCGCGATCAAGCGCATGTCGTGGGCCAGGTGTTAGAGGAATCGCTTCCCGGAGGCGGCGGCGAGGTCGATGCCGTGGTGACGCCGCCTGCCGGCGCGCAAGGCTCTTCCAAGGTCCGCACGACGTTGGTCGAGGACGTCAACATCTTTCGTTGGGCCGACACCGATGTCAGCGGCATTTATCTGGTGACGATGGCCGGTGCGCCCAAGGAGCATCTCTTCGCCGTAAACGTGCCGGCGTCGACGCCGGACCAGCGCGGCAGCGAAAGCGATCTGTCCCGCGTCGACAGGAGCGAGCTGGAGAAGCTGTACCCCGGCTGGGACTTTCAATTAGTGACCGATCCGCGCCAGGCCGAGTTCACGAAAGGCCTATTGCGCGACGACATCGACGAGGAGCGCATCCCCGTCGGCCCCGACATCGCCCATTATGCCCTAATCCTCGTGTTCCTGCTGCTCCTGGCGGAAGTCGTGCTTGCTTGGAAATTCGGGCATTACAGCGCCGTCGAGGGCGCCACCGCGCCCGCAGCCGTCGGCCGCTTTTGGCCCATCTTTGTCGCCGCGATTGCCGGATGCGTCTTCCTCTTGGGGGCATTCGTGCTCATCCACGCCGGCCGGACCAGCGATTTTCTCGGCTTCCTGCCGGAAAGCGCCCGCGGTTGGATGGAGCGAACGCTCGGCGTGCCTCCCGCCACCGCCGGCGAGGGGACGCGCTGGGACCTCGAGCACCTGCGCTTCTTGCCCAACATCGGCGACGAAACCTATTTGGCGGCGTTCCTCGCCCTGGCCGCCCTGATTCTAATCGTCCTCATCTACCGCGTCGAGGCGCCGACAGTCCGGCCCAGCTACCGCGCCTTGCTCGGGTTCCTCCGAGTCACGCTGGTATTGCTCACGCTGGCTGTCTTGTTGCCGCAGCTTCAAATTCGCTTCGATCGCCAAGGTTGGCCCGACGTGGTGCTTTTGATCGACGACAGTCGCAGCATGGGCGAGCCGGATTCGTTTCAAGAGGATGCCACCCGCGATCGGGCGAGGCAGCTTGGCGAGTCGATCCGCAAGAAGCTCTTGGAATCGTTGCCCGCCAAGATCAAGGGACTGGAAGCCGAGATCGCCGCCAAGTCCGCCCAGGCAGCCGGCAATCCGGACGTGCACGCCGAGGTCGAACGGTTCTCCGCTCGGCTCGATTTCTGGAAGGGCCAGCTCGCGCAGGTGAACTCGGCAAGCTGGCGGCCCACTCGGCTGCAGCTAGTCCTGGAAATCCTCGCCGACCCCGACCGCGATTGGCTCGCTCACCTCATCAATCGCCGGCACTTTAAGCTGCACATTTACCATCTCGATTTGCAAGGTCGGGCCATCAAACTCGCCGACGCCGAAGGGCCCGCCGGCGAGTTGGTCGAAGCGGACCCTGCGCAGCTCGATCGCGCCCAGAAAGCGGTTGCCGGCTTGGAAGCCGAAGGAAACGACAGCCGTCTGGGCACCGCGTTGCGCCAAGTCATCGATCAGTATCGCGGCTCATCGCTGGCGGCGGCGGTCATGTTCACCGACGGCGTCACCACGCGCGACGAGACCATCGCCCAAGTCGGCGAATACGCGGCCCAGAAGGCGGTGCCGCTCTTTTTCGTTGGAGTCGGTGAAGACAACGAAATCCGCGACCTACGCCTGCATGATCTGCAAGTCGAAGACACGGTCTATGTCGGCGACCGCATCGTCTTCAAGGCCTTCGTCACCGGCCAAGGGTACAAGGACATGAGAGTCCCCGTGATCCTCAAGGTGCAGGAAAAGGACAAGAAGGAAAAGGAACTCGACCGGACCATGGTCAAAATCGATCCGCAGGGCAAGTCGGTCCCGCTCAAGCTTCTACACACGCCCACCGACGTGGGCCGCAGGACGTACATCATTCAAGTTGAGGCGCCCAAGTCGGATCGGCCTGAGAAGGGACCGAACCCGACCAACTTGCGGTTGGAGCGGACCATCGATGTGATCGACACCAAGATGATCCGCGTACTCTACGTGGAAGGCCAGCCGCGCTATGAGTTTCGCTTCCTCAAGAGCTTGTTGGAGCGTGAGAACCCCGACGCCAAGAAGAACAAGTCGGTCGAGCTGCGCGTCCTGCTCCTCGACGGCGACGCAAGTTGGCCGGAGACCGACAAGAGCGCCCTCGTGCACTTCCCCGCCACCCGCTAGGAACTGGACCAGTTCGACGTGGTCATCCTCGGCGATTGCGATCCGCGGCATCCCAAGCTCGGCACGCAGAAGCTGCAGATGCTGGCCGACTTCGTCCGCGGCGGCGATCCCAAGGATAAGAAAACCACGCGCACCGGCGGCGGTCTGCTCGTTCTGGGCGGCCCGAGCTTCAGCCCGCACGCCTACAAAGACACTCCGCTGGCCGACGTCATGCCAATCGAGCCGACTCAGAACAAAGTCCCGCTCGAACCTGAAATTCGCACGGAACGGCTCCGGCTCGATTTGACGCCTGTCGGCCGGCTGCATCCCATCTTCCGCTTCGCTCCCGATGAGGCCGAAAACCTGGCGCTCTGGCAGCGACTCGCTCCCGTTTATTGGTACGCGCGCGGCTACCGCATCAAGCCGCTGGCAGAGGTTCTGGCGGTGCACCCGACCCAGAAGGCGGAGTTCCGCGACCCGAATCAGGACGGCCGGCATCCGCTCATCGTGCAGCAGTTCGTGGGTTCAGGCCGGTCGCTGTTCTTCGGCATCGACGAAACTTGGCGCTGGCGATTCCGCGAAGACGAGTATCTCTTCAATCGCTTCTGGGTGCAGACGATCCGCTACCTGTCGCGCACGCGTGTCACCAAGACCGATCTTCGTCTCGATCGCCAGACGCCCTACCGCCTGGGTGAGCCGATCAAGGTGCTAGTCCGCTTTCCCGACAACAATCCGATTCCAGGCCAAAAGGAAAAGGGGGATAAAGTCGACGTGAAGGTCGTGGTGGAGTTCACGCCCAAGGCGCCGAAAGACGCGCCGCCCGAGGATGCGAAAAAAGTGCAGGCGGCCGTTCAGACCGTGACCTTGACCAAATTGGAAGGCAGCTGGGCAACATTCGAGGGGATCATGAGCCGGACGCGCGAGGGCAAGTACCGCTTTTGGCTAAGCCAACCGGACGTCAGCACGCTGCAACCGGACCGCCAAAAGCCGAGCGCCGAAGCGACGGTGGAATTGCCGCCGGGCGAACTCGATCGATTGCGCATGAACCAACCGGAGATGACCGCCGCCGCCGAGGCCAGTCAAGGCAAGTTCTACACCATCGCCAACGCCCAGGACGCGCTGGACGATTTGCCCACGGGCTTCCGCGTCTCCCTGAGCACGCCGCGGCCGCCGTTGCGGCTCTGGAACACGACGCCGATGTTTCTCTTGGTGCTCGGCCTCTTGAGTGCGGAGTGGCTGCTGCGGAAGCGAAAGCATTTGCTTTAATACCTGTAGCCGCAGGTTTTAACTTGCGCACCTCGCAGCCTGAAGGCTGCGGCTACTTCCAAGAGCGTTGTTGTGACGAGCTATCCCCATCGCATTCGCTTGCGCGGTCCGTGGGAATCTAGCATCCCCAGTGGAGCGGACGCCGTCGTGGGCCGTATTCATTTGCCTTGTAGTTTGAATGAGACCCGACTTCGCGACTACGCCGGTCCGGTGCGCTTCACGCGAAGCTTCGGTTATCCCGGCCGAATCGATGCGGACGAGCGGGTGTGGCTGATTATTGCCGGTTTAGAGCGCGAAGCGGAGATTGTCCTGAATGGTCGCGAGTGCGGATTGCATGCGGCGGGCTTCGTTGAATTGGATGCCACGAAGTTGCTTTCGGATCGCAATCGACTCGAAATCGTAATGGCCAAACTCCCCGATCAGAAAAACTTGTGGGAAGACGTGGCGCTCGAAATTCGCGCACTGGCATATCTCGCGCAAATGCATGTAGAGCGGCGCGGCCAAACTCTCACGATTACTGGCAGAGTAGCCGGCGTCGCACAGGCGCCTTTGGAACTCTATGCCCTCGTGGATGGCCGAAACGCGGCGTATCAGACGGTCGCCGCCGGCTCTGCGTTTTCGATTCACATTGATGAGATGCCAGCACAGGCCAAGAAACTGCGTGTCGAACTGGTGAACGTGTCCACGATTTGGTACGCTTGGGAGTCGGCACTACCGGCCGTCGATGGCGGTTGAATCCTTGCGCAATCCAATTGCCCTGATTGGCCGTCGTTACAGTTAGACAACCCCGCTTGCGTTTCGCGTTCACCGGATCCTATGATTGAGCGCATCCACCGAGCGCGAAACGCAAGCGATGCTCACTTTTCTCGAAAGGACCTCGATATGCGTCTCACTCGTGGTCTCTTGGCCGTGGCCGTGGCGGCGACAATGCTGGCGGCGGCGTCGGCTCACGCGGCTTGCTGTTATTTCTCGGCGAAGAATACGGACATCTTGCAGCCGGCCCAGAAGGCGTTCATCACCTGGGACCCACAGGAGAAGGTCGAGACCTTCACGGTGCAGCCGAAGTTCGAAGGCAACGCGCTCGACTTCGGCATGGTGATCCCGACGCCGTCGCAGCCCAAGCTCCACGAAATGCCGCGCGATTTCTTCAAGCATCTCGCGTATTACACCATTTTGAAGCGACGAGAGTTTCCGCATTCGCAGCTCTTACCAGTCCCGGTCAAGGGAGCTGGCGACCTTTACGGGCGCGGCGGGGACAAGAGTCGTCCTATTCCTATGGCCGCGGAAGAGGATACCAAGGCGCGCAAGCCCGAAATCAAGATCCTCGAAACCGGCGTGGTCGGAACTCTCGACTACAAGATCATCGAAGCCGGCCGGGCCGACGATCTCTTCCAATGGCTCAAAGACAACAAGTACAGCTACTCCGGAGATGAAGCGACGCTCAACCACTACATCCAGAAAAAGTGGCTCTTCACCGTCATGAAGATCGACACCATGCAGATGAAGAAGGGCAAGGACGGCAGCTACGCCGGCGAGGTCACGCCGACGCGCTTCCAGTTCACCAGCGACAAACTGGTTTACCCCTTGAAGATCACGCAGATTTCGGTGAAAGACAAGACCGAGGCCCTGTTCTACGTGCAAGCGCCGCACAAGGTCGATCTGCAAGGCGACATGAGCTATCAGTACACCTGGATTCCAATGCTCCAGGCGGCGTCGGGCTGCACGCCGGGCGGCTTGCCGGGGCGCGGCGCCGACTGGTTGAAGGCGGTCAATCCCGAGATGCCAGCGCTGCTCGCGCGGTGCCGAGAGCTGGGCTTCAACTTCGTCGCCAACCAGCGGCCGCAAGCCAACAGCAAGGGGCATATTCCGACGACCATGGAATGGGCGCGGAAGCTGACGGCCGACGACATCAAGGTTCTGAGTGGCGACGCGCCTTACAGCGAGAAAGTGCCTAACGTGGACGAAGGCTTCACCCGCGCCGACATTGCCAATCCGCAGAAGGCCGAAGCGATTTACAAGGTGATCCGTGAACGGCTCGCGCGGTCGCAGAAAGATCGTCCCTACGGCTACCTGGTTCGCCACATTCCCGAGGAAGACAAACGCGGTTTGCGCAACCTGCAAGGCCATCTGCAAGCGGGCTTGTACATCACCAAGTTCCGCAAGATTTTCGCACGCGACGAGATGAACGACGATCTGGTGATGGTGCCGGCGCGCCGTGGCGATGCCGAGGATAATTCGGAGTACGAGGAGATTCTCCCGGTGTCGCCGCCATAAGAATTTATCTCCCGCTTGCGTTTCGCGCACGCTGGTCGCGGGCTGCTAGTCGCGCTCTCGGGATACGGTCAATGAAGGAACCCGCGAGCGCGAAACGCAAGCGATGATGCTGCCCCTCGTACAATCACGGGGGGCATTTGTTTTCGTCTTTGGAGCGCCGTTATGCTCCGTTGGTTGGGTCTTGTCGGCGTTTTGGCCGTCATCATCCAGTCTTTGTCAGCAGGTGAATCCCCCCAGCCGGGACGCGTTCAGATTCCGGCGGGTGCAAAGGGAGTCAGCGTCGTTTCGGTTTGGGGCGAGCCGGAGCAGCAACCTGCTTTGGGCCACACCACGGCGATGACGCCCAACGGCAAATTCGCGCTCTATTCCGGTGGCGGCGCAATCAATGCCGAGGGCGGCATAGAAGACGGCTTCCTGACGCTTTGGGACGTCGAGTCGGGCCGGCTGCTGAAAGAACTCAAGGTTCCGCGCATGGCCGTCACCGCGCTGGCGATCAGCGCCGACGCCAAGCTTGCCTTGACCGGATCGCTTACAGGCGATGCCAAAAGCAACGAAACGCATGCGAACTTGTCTCTCTGGGACCTCGAAGCCGGCAAATTGAAAAGGGACTTCGGCGAGCAGATGGGGGAAGTCGCCGCGGTCGCCTTCAGCGGCGACGGCAAACGGGCTCTTGTTTCGACGTTGAACGATGCCGTCAGTTTTTGGGACTTAGAGAAACCAAAGCCGGTCGCCAAATTGCCTTCCCCCAAGAACACCGGGGCCGCTTTCGCGCTGGCTTTTCATCCCGACGGCGATAAGGTTTTGGCCGGCCAAGGAACTGACCTTGTCGTGTGGAGCATTGAGACCGGCAAGGAGGTTCACAGGCTAAAGGGACACGAGGACACCGTCCTGATGGCGGATGTCTCGAAGGACGGCAAGCGGGCGGTCACTTCTGGGGCGGACGCGTCCATCAAGCTCTGGGATATCGAGAATGGCGCGGAAATTGGGGCAATGAAGAAAGAAGCGAGCAACCGCGCGCTGACTTCAATCGCTTTCGTGGACCATGGCCGGAAAATCCTCAGCATCTGGACCGGCTTTGACGCCGCCACCGGCACGCAACCCCAATGCGAAGTGTCGCTTTGGGACGGCGAAACCAAGAAGACGCTTTGGTCGCAAAAGTCGCACTTCAAGGGCTTCGTGCCGCTCGCGATCGTCGAAGAAGGGAAGGCGGCGATCATGGGCGGCGGAGCCAATTTCTTCGCGCGCTGGAATTTGGCGGACGGCAAAGAGGAAAGACTCTGGGGCGGGCATAAAGGGCCTGTCAACGCCCTGGCCGTCGATGGCGAAGGCACGGCTTACTCCGGCAGCGCGGACGGCACCATCAAGGCATGGGTGAAGGGGAGGGTAGTCAGGACTTTCACTGGCCATGCCGACGCCGTCAACGCGCTCGCTCTCTCGAAGGACGGTCAGTTTCTGGTCTCCGGCAGCGCCGACAAAACGGTGAAGCTCTGGGATGCTGGTAAGGGCCGGGTCATCAAGACCTTCGCCGGCCATGCGGGCAATGTAACCGGCGTGGCCATCAGTCCGGATTTTCAATGGATCGTCTCCGGCGGCAACGATCGCACCGTCAAGATCTGGGACATCGTCTCGGCCAAGGAGCGCGAGAATCTGGCGGGGCATGCCGAAGGAATCAACTGCGTCGCGCTGTCGCCGGATGCATCGTGGCTGGCATCCGCGAGCGACGACAACACGATTCGCCTGTGGCCCCTGAAAGACGGCAAGGCGGACCCCGAGCGCGGTCCTCTCACCCTGGAAGAGCACAAGCGGCAAGCGACGTGCGTTGCCTTTTCACCGGACGGCAAGCAGCTCATATCCGGAAGTCAGGACAAGACCCTGAAGCTGTGGGACGTCGGCAAAGCGAAAGTGCTGAAGTCGCTGGAGGGACACAAAAACTGGGTCAGCTCGATCACGTTTGCGGAGGGAGGCAAGCTGGCGATTTCCACCAGCGACGACTTCACGGTCCGAGTTTGGGACGTCGCCAGTGGTCAAGAAGTAGGCCGTATCGACCTAAGCGCCAATTCCGATTGCCCGCGCAGCCTGGCGTATCAAGGTGGCCGCCGATTCGTGGTCGGCACGAGCGGATGGATGATTCTCGGATGCCGGTTGAACGAGAAAACAAAAAATCAATGAGCGTTTAGCGGGGAGCCACAGGCGACCGGCCCGCGGTCGCCTGCGGCTCCCCGCTAAACCGATTATTTCGCAGGCTCTTTCCACCAGGGACTCACGATGCGAATCTTGGCAAGCAGGGCGTCGCGTTCCTTGTTGTCCTTGGCCGTCGCCAGTTTCCCTTTGAGTTTGCGCATCTTCCTTTGCCGGGCTTGTCGTCGCCGCAGTTCAATCTTGCGTTCCACCATGGTACAATTCCCTCGGTAATCGAACGTCCCGTCAGGTTCGCCATTCGTCTAAGAGAAGAGCTTTTTATAGTCGGCCTCTCGATTTTGGCGAGGTAGTCATCATGCGCAAGCCTATGGTCTGGTCCGTTTCCGGCTTCGTCCTCGGCGTCGCCGCCACCCTTTACCTCGGTCACCTGCTCGTGGTGCGCGGCCAACAATCGGAGCGGCCCGGCAACTCGCTTAGCCCGCCCATCGACTTGCCGCACGACCTGTCCGGGCTGTCGATCAAGAACCCGCGCGTCCGCGTCGTGCACACCACCGACCCCAAGTTCGAAGGCGGGTCGATGTACCTGCAACAAGCCGATCCCTGGCTCGGCTACCAATGGGGCAAGAGCCTGTTTCAGCGCAACTTCCGCGAGCGCGACGGCGTTTACGGCGACACCGGCAAGATCGAAGGCATTCTTCTGCCAGACGGCGTCTCCAAGATGATGGATCGCAGCCACACCAATTCGTGCGGCGCCTGCCACAATGTGCCCTATCGAGACGCGGGCGCCGGCATGACCATCGCCAAGAACGGCGGCAGCGGACGCAACACGCCGCACATGTTCGGCGGCGGCCTGGTGGAAATGATCGGTCTGCAATTGCGTCTTCAGCTTCTGGCTATCGCCGACGAGAATCGCGACGGCTGGATCTCCTTCGAGGAAATGAAGAAGGCCAAGCGAGCCATTATTTCGAATCTGCCAAATGGAGTGAACGGCGAGCGCGTCGAGATCGACTTCGGCAGCTTCGATGACGAAGACGGCGACGGCTACCCCGATCTCAACCCGGTCATCTTCCCCATTTTCGTTGACAAGGCAGGCCAGCGTATCGCCTTTGCCAAGAACCTCAAGTCGCCCGATGTCGCGGGTTACACATTCGAGGTGCAAGTCTTCGGTCACGGCCATTTGTATATGCCGTTCCGGCCGCCGGTCTCGACGACGCTGCGGGCCTTCACGATCGCGCCTTGGGAAATCCACAGCGGCCTGCAAGCTCACGATCCCACCACGTACACCAGTCCCAATCGCGATGCCCTGGCTCTGGTTTCCAACGCCGGCGCGCAACAGTTCGTGACGGCGGCCGGCAAGGATCGCGGCGGCGTGCGGGCGCCGACCAAGTCCGGACTGCCCGGCATCAGCCTCGACGATCCCGACCGCGACGGCTACTGCGAGGAAATCTCCGAAGGCGATCTCGACGTGGCCGAGTGGTATTTCCTCAATCACCCAGCGCCTGCGCGTGGTCGGCAGACTAGCGATACCATCATTGGCGAGAGGCTTTTCCACAAGATCGGCTGCGCAAGCTGCCATATCCCCGACTGGCACCTTCTCGCTCATAATCCCAAGGCTAAGGATTACATGCAACGCTACGACGGCGATCGCCGCTTCTTCGAGTTGCACGTTGCTTTCAATGACAAAAACGACCGCATGGAAGGAAAGTTGGCGTATCTCGCCGAAAAGAAGGGCAATCTGACCCTGCCGAAGCGCGGCGCGTATACGATCCGCGGCATCTACAGCGACTTCAAGTACCACGATGTCGGCGAGGAATTCTACCAGATGCAGTTCGACGGCAGCATCCAAAAGAAATGGCGCACAACGCCGCTCTGGGGCGTGGGCACCACCGCGCCCTATGGCCATGACGGCGCCAGCCTCGACCTCGACAACGTCATTAAACGGCACGGCGGCGAGGCCCTCGATCAGAGAACTCGCTACCTCGCGCTGACCGATCTCGAACGCAAACAACTGGTCTGCTTCCTGCAGCAACTCGTCCTTTACCAGACCGATCAACTCCCTTGCGACATGAACGGCGACGGCAAGATCGACGAGCACTTTAAGGTGCAGGGCATGGACACGGGCTTGGAACGATTCAATCCCGAATGGCTCTTCAAGGTGCCGGCCAAGATCGAAGGCTCGATCCGCAACATCCACGGTCATCGCATCGTGTCGTTCGCGCTGACCAACCTGCGGCAAGCCTACGGCCTCGACCTCGAATACCTGCGCGACACGGACGGCGACGGCTTCCCCGACGTCATTGATCCCGATCCGCTTAGGCCGGGATTTCGCGATGGTATAAGATAATGATCGGGAAAGAGCCTGCGCAATGCCGCTTGATTACGAAATCGATTCAAAACGGCGGTTAGTCATGGCAAAAGGCCGCGGCGCCGTCACGGACCAAGACCTACTGGGGTATCAGTGCGCGGTTTGGTTGCGCCCGGAAGTTGCGGGCTATAGCGAACTCGTCGATATGAGCGCCGTGGAGCGGATTGTCGAACCAAACACCGAAAGCATTCGTCAGTTAGCGCGGCTGTCCGCATCGATGGACTCGGCTGCGTTGCCGTCAAAATTCGCCATCGTCGCCCCACAGCACCTGGCGTACGGACTAGGCCGCATGTACGCCACCTTTCGCAGCCTTGACGAGAACAGCACCAAGCAGGTCGCCGTGTTCCGTACACTGGCGGAGGCACTGGCGTATTTAGGTGTTGAAGCGTAATGAGACTAGGCGTCTATAATAACGAGTGCGTCGACACCAAGCCGATTTCTCAACTCTCTTTTCGCTTGGGTGCATCATGACGAATGGCCGATCGTGCACGCATCTCTTTCTGTGCCTTGGTCTGGCCGCGCTGACCGTCTCGTTGGCCATCGGCCAGGAGCCTGCAGCGCCGGTGAAGGTCACCATCAAGGACGGCAAGCTCGAAACGGCGGAATTGCCCATCGATCCGACGGTCCGCATCCACGCCGGCTACACAGGAGGCATGTACTTCGGCTTGTCCGTCGACGGCACCCGCATCACCTGCACCCCAGAAAGCAGCATCTGGTCGAGCGCGCGGATCGACGGTCAGGAATTCATGCCGGGCTTCAACGCTGTCAATGGCCAGCTCGAACAGCCCCGGGCCCTGCCGCCCGGACCGTTCGGCAAGAAACGCCTCGGCACGTCCGTGTCCTGGTCGCAGCAGAACGTGCACTTCACGCAGATCGTCGAGTTGGTCCCGAGCCGCGTCCCCGCCGGCATGGACTCCAAAAGTGGCAAGCGCAGGATCGACACGGCCCGCATCACCTACGTCGTGGAGAACAAAGACAGCCGGGAGCACGAAGTCGCCTACCGCGTATTCGTCGACACCATGATCAACAATAACGACGGCGCCTTGTTCGCCGCCCCGACGACGCATCCCGGCCAGGTGCTCGACGGCATTCTGCTCAAAGAAAAGACATTGCCGGAATACATGCAGGTGCTCGAGAATCCGAATCTTAAGAACCCCGGCTTCATTGGCGTCATGACGCTCAAGTTCGGCGGCAAGGTCGAAGGGCCGAACAAGGTCGTGCTCGCCAACACGGGCGCCCTTAATTTCGGCCAGGGCGGCTGGGAAGTGGCCCCGCAAAAAGCCGGTGGCGACTCGGCCGTTTTCATCTATTGGGCGGCCAAGAAGCTCAAGCCCAAAGAAAAGCGCGAACTGATCTGGGCCTACGGCGGCGGCATCGCCAGCGGCCCGGAGAGCGATGGCCGAGTGTCCGTCGGTCTTAGTGGATCGTTCGAGCCGGGTAAAAGCTTCACGATCACGGCCACGGTTGAGGATCCCGTGCCGGGCCAGGCGCTGACCTTGGAATTGCCCGACGGCATGCAGCTATTGGAAGGTAAGGAGCGCCAACCGGTGCCGACGCCCGGTGAGTCGGGCACCAGCCTGGTGCTCTGGAAGGCCCGCGTGGCGCAACTGGGCGATCATGAACTCAGAATCCGCTCCAGCACCGGCGTGACACAGGTCAAGAACATCAGCATCCAAGCCGGGAAGTAAACAGTCAGCCGCTTGCGTTTCGCGCTCGCTTTGATCATGCGAGTGCGAAACGCAAGCACTGCCGAACCAATGTCCTTAACACGACCACCACGCATCTGCGTTGTCGGTTCCGCCAACATCGATCTGACCATCCGTACCTCGCGCCTGCCCGAGCCCGGCGAAACCCTGGCCGCCTATTCGCTGCAAACGGGCTTTGGCGGCAAAGGCGCCAATCAGGCAGTGATGGCCGCCCGTCTTGGGGCTCAGGTGTCGGTGATCGCGAAAGTTGGCGATGACATATTTGGCTCACGAACGTTCGACAACTTCCGCCGCCTCGGCATGGACGTGAAGCACGTCACGACGGCTTCCAACTGCGCCACCGGAACGGCGGTCATCATGGTCGATGGCAGCGGTCAAAATCGCATTCTTCTCATCGGCGGCGCCAATGACTCGCTCACGGCCGGTGACGTCGAGCAAGCCGCTCCGGAACTCTCGACAGCCGACATCGTACTCGGACAGCTCGAAGTCCCGATCGAAGCAACCCTGGCCGCCTTCCGCATCGCCAAGGCTGCCGGAGTCAGGACGATCCTCAACCCCGCGCCGGCTCGGCCGTTGCCGCCCGACATCCTCGCTTGTACCGACATCCTGATTCCCAACGAGACCGAATTGCGCGCGCTCACCAACCACGAAATTACCTCGGCCACTGATCGGATTAGCGCATGTCGGCTGCTGCTCGAGCACGGACCGCGTCAAATCCTGGTGACATTAGGAGAGCACGGCGCTTTGCTGGTGGACAAGGCTGGGGACGATTCCGTCCCTGGTTTCTCCGTCGCGGCCTGCGACACCACCGGCGCCGGCGACGCTTTCATCGCAAGCTTGTCCGTTTTTTGGGCCGAGGGGTTTGCCCTTTGCGAAGCCGCCAAGCGGGCCCACGCGGCGGCCGCCTTGTCCGTGACTCGCCCCGGCGCTCAGGCTTCCTATCCTAATCGGCAGGAGGTCGATGCCTTTCTTGGCGAGCCGGGAGCGTAAGCGACCGGAGCAAATCGCGCAAGCGACCGGAGCAATTCGCGGAGGATCCCAATGCTGGTCGATGTCAGCCATGTCATTGAAAGCGGTATGATCACTTATCGCGGACTACCCGCGCCGCTCGTCTGTGATTTTCTGAGCCGCGAGCGTTCGCGGGCGCAGTACGCGCCAGGCACCGAGTTCCACATCGGCAAGATCGAGATGGTGGCCAACACCGGGACTTATCTCGACTCGCCGTTTCATCGCTACGCCCACGGCCGCGACGTCTCGCAGCTGCCCCTGGAAAAGGTCGCCAACCTCGAAGCCGTCGTGGTCCACGTCGACCACTCGACGGGCCGGGCCACGGGACCGGCGGCGTTCGAGGGCCGCGACCTTCAGGGCAAGGCGGTCCTGGTCCATACCGGCTGGGACGATCACTGGCGCACGGACAAGTATTTCGAAGGCCATCCTTTTCTCACCCGCGACACCGCCCAGTTCCTGGTCGAGTCCGGCGCCGCCCTGGTCGGCATTGACTCGCTCAACGTCGACGACACCGCCGACCTAAGCCGGCCCGTGCATTCTATCCTGCTTGCCGCCCAGGTGCCGATCGTCGAACATCTCCGCGGCCTGTGGCAGCTTCCCAGCGATGGCTTTCGCTTTTTCGCCGTGCCGGTCAAAGTGAAAGGCATGGGCACGTTCCCGGTGCGCGCCTTCGCCTTGGTGGAGAAGACCGCATGAGCGGGGCGAAGCGACCAAGCATCACGCCAAGCGAAGCGCCAAGGATTTCTCTCGCGGAGTCCGCCGAAGAGGTTGCGTTGGTGCGCGAGCTGTTTCAGGAGTATGCCGCATCTCTCGGCGTCGATCTATGCTTTCAAAGCTTCGAGCAAGAATTGGCCGAATTGCCGGGTCGTTACGCCTCTCCGGAGGGCCGGCTGCTCTTGGCGTTCTGCGAAGGCAAGCTCGCAGGCTGCGTGGCCCTGCGAAAGCTGGATGACGAAACCTGCGAGATGAAACGTCTCTATCTGCGACCGGAGTTTCGTGGCCGCAGTCTCGGCCGCCGGCTCGGGCTCCGGGCAATCGACGAAGGGCGCTCCATCGGTTACCGGCGAATGCGGCTCGATACGCTGCCGTCGATGCGCGACGCGATCACCCTTTACCGTTCCCTGGGATTCAACGAAATCGCTCCCTACACCACTAACCCCGTGCCCGGCGCCCTATTCATGGAACTGGAATTACTGCCAGGCGAGCCGGGAGCGTAGCGCCCGGAGAACGAACTTTGAGCGTAAGCGCCCGGAGCATGGACCTTCGAGCTGAGGAGAAGCGGCAATGCAATCCTTCGAGATCGAAAAACTTGTGGCGGAGCAGGCGAAGTCCGGGCGCGCGTGGCTGGAGTTCCTCCGCGTGCCGTCGTTAAGCATGGGGGTCTACCACCTCCAGGCCGGCCAACCCGATCCGCAAAAGCCGCACACGGAAGACGAGGTCTACTACGTCGTCGCCGGCCGAGGCTGGTTCCGCGCCGGCGCCGCCGCGCAGGCCGTTGGCCCCGGCCGCCTGATTTTCGTCGAGAAACAGCTCGAGCACCGCTTTTTCGACGTTTCCGAGGACCTTACGGTTCTCGTTTTTTTTGCCCCAGCGGAAGGCTCAGGGGCGAACGCATCTTCGTGAAACCCTGATTGGGCCGGAATTGGGAACTTTTCTTTTTGAA
>JACPZP010000188.1 GCA_016195405.1 Planctomycetota bacterium
CCCACAACGAAGCCGGCCTCGACCTGATCGCCCACAGCCACGGCGCCAGCGTTTGCATGCTCGCCACGCAGCTCGGCATGCAGATGGGTAAGCTGGTGCTGTTGAGCTGTCCCGTCCATGTGGATCAGTACATGCCGAACTTCGCGAACATCCAGAAAGGCGTCTACTCGATTCACGTCAAATTGGACCTGGTCATCCTGGCCGACCGCGGCGGGCAGAAATTCAATCGGGTGTGCCTACTTTACGACGACGCACAACCAGTCGCAAATCTATGACTTACGCCCTGTAGGGCTACTGGGGAGTGAGACCAAACACCGGGATATGAAAATATCCTGGGGTTTCGCTCAGGTGGAGGAGCGGCTTGAGGGGTCCTTGGCGAGCTTCGCGAGAGCTTGACGGGAGAGCGTTTCCAGCCGGTTTAGGATCGTTTTGAGCTTGCGGTATTGTCTGGCAGCGGCGCGAAAGAAGGGCGCTGCTTCGGGGGCAAGCCGCACTGTGACAGTCTTCCCCCGCGCTTTGTAGGTCCACTCATAGTAGGGGCCATGTCGTTTGGAGGGGTCTTTGCCGCAAGCACACCGGGGCTTGCCGCACCGGACCATGCGCGCGAGCAAGGTGCCTTTCGAAAAATACTCAATCTGCGCGAGGTCTGCCTTCAGTTTCTGAAAACGTTGGGCGTAAGCGTCGAGGGTAGTGGATCGGGAAGAATGTGTCATAGGCATTGCTCTGTCAGTATATCATACTGTTAGAAATATGGCCCCCGCCACTCCTTTCCTCTTCGCCCCGCCTCCACCTCCAGGCATCGTGCTAGCCGCTCAACAGGCACGCGACCTGTTCTCGTCTCTGGAGTGTTGGCTGTCCTCGGCTCCGGCTCTCGCACTCCCACTCCACCTGGTCGAGCAGGAACAACAGATCAAAGGCCGCCAGCTACAGCGACTGCTCTTGCAGGCCCACGTTCAGCAACGCGGCACTGGCGACGTCGGTCCGGCTCTGAAGGTGCTCCAATCATCGTCCTGCTCTCTATTCACCCACCGCCGCCTCCAACGCCGTACCCTGAAGACAATCTTTGGCCCCATCGAGATCGACCGGATGGGCTATAGCCACCTCGGCCAGCCCAGCATTCACCCACTGGACGAGGCTTTGCAGTTACCCGCTCGCTCCTTCTCCTATGAACTCCAGAAGCGCTTGGTTCAGGCTGCCGTCCAAGGTCCTTTGCGCGAATCCATCGATCGGATTCTCGACACCAGTGGGCTGACCGTCCCCATGCGCAGCCTCGAACAGATCCTCCAGGACGCCGCTCAGGATTTCGATGCCTTCTACGCTCAACGCCCCGCCGACCCTTCCTCGCCGGCCGCTTCTATCCTCGTCGTCGCCGTTGACTGCAAGGGCATTCCCATCGTCAAGCCACCCCGCAACGAACGCTCCGTTCGGCGAACCAAGGGGCAAAAGGCCAATCGGAAGAAGATGGCCACCGTGGCAGCGGTGTTCACCCGGCAGCCTTGGATTCGCACCCCCGAGCAGGTCGTGGAAAGCCTGTTCCGCGTCCATCCCAAGACCAACAATGACCAGTCTCCTCCTCCCAAGCCTGAGAACAAGCGCGTCTGGGCCAGTCTGGTAAAGGGTAAAGCTGCTGTAGTCGACGAGGTGGTCGCCGAAGTTCATCGTCGTGACCCGGACGCTCGCCTCACTCTCGTCGCTGTGACCGACGGCGAACGCGCACTCCAGATCCTGGTCAGCCAGAAGTTGAACGTCATTCTGATTCTGGACTTACTTCACGTGATGGAAAAGGTCTGGAAGGCGGCCCATGTCTTTCACCCAGAAGGCACCCCGGATGCCGAGATATACGCTCGCCTGATGACACACCGCATCCTCGAAGGCAACGTCGGCCAAGTCGTCAAAGGTCTCCGTCAGACCGTGACCAAGCGTAAGCTGTCTGGCTCCAAGGCGAAGATCCTGCTCAGCGTCGCCGCGTACTTCCACCGCAACCGAGACCGCATGCGCTACAACGATTACCTGGCTCAAGGCTTGCCCATTGCCAGCGGCTCTGTCGAGGGTGCCTGCAAGAACCTGATCAAAGACCGCATGGAGCGATCCGGTATGCGTTGGACTCAGTTGACGGCCGAAGCCGTCGTCAAACTCAGAGCCCTATACCTGAGCGGCGACTTCAATACCTACTGGGACTTCCACATCCGCGAAGATCAGCAGCGGCTCTATCCGCCGGGGCGTTGGGCCGTCGTCGTAAAGTAGGCACACCCAGCAGACCTTTATGAATTATCCGCGGCAGACGGCGCAGGCGATTCGCGACTGGCTGGAATTCGCGCCGGAAAAAGTGTTATTCGCCACCGACGCGTATCCTTTCTCAGAAGAAATGTACTGGGAGGAGGCGGGCTGGGTGGCGGCGCAATCGGGTCGCGAGGCGCTGGGGCTGGCGCTCACCGGGATGTTGCGCGATGGCGAGATCACGCGCGAGCGCGCCGTGGAACTAGCCCGTATGGTACTGCGGGACAACGCCAGGACGCTGTACAAGCTGAGTCAGCCCTGAGTGTCCTGGCAGCCCTGAGCGTTAGCGAGGGGAACCACCGCCTCGCCGGGGTCCAGCACATAGACCGCCATCGGCTCGCCTTGCCGATCCACGACGTACCGTACGGCCGCTCGTATCGATTCCGCCGACGGCAACTCCCGCGAACCTCCTCCGCGCGCCCACCGCTTGTATTCCGACGTTTCAAATCCCTGTCGGGTAAGCGCCCGGCTGGAG
>JACPZP010000213.1 GCA_016195405.1 Planctomycetota bacterium
GAGCGGTACATCGTCTTCATCGATTGTTCGACTTTTGGGGAATACGGCCACATGGTGAGCTCCCATCCGTGAGAACACAGGAGGCGAAAAACTCCGGTTTTTTCGATCAGCTGAGCTTACCATACACCGCCCCAAATCGGGAAGTTATGTTTCGAGCATTCCTTAGCTTGCTCCATCCGGTCCGGCTTCGGCTTCGGTTGTGCTGGCGCATCGTCAAGCTGGCGAACGATCTCAACCACGATGCCGTCAATTTGCAGGTGGCCGTTAGGTGCTCCAATGGCAATCGCTCGAACGATTCCGTGGAGTTCCAGCCTTGCGATAAGCTCGCGATACTGGATCAGGTCAAGACCAAACTTCTGCATGACGTCATCGTGCATCGTGGCCGGGTCATGCATGGTTGCGGGTCTGCTTCCCTTCTCAAGGAATTCTTGTTTCAGAAACCTCAGCAACCGTTGCTCTAGGTCATTGAAGGACAGTTCCATCCCTGGTCACCTTGGCGTTCCCGGAGCTTCTCGGCACGCGGCTGGCTGCGTCACCTCCACGATCGAGTTACCGCCCGCTACGAGAACATTTCCGGCTCGATCAGCCTCATGTATCGATTGGCGTAAAACAAGTCAGGCTGTTGGTATCGTGGCCTGGCGCGGATGGTGAAGCGCGGATCTTTCGGGTTGTCCGAATCGAACAACACGAATCCGAGACCGAACACTTGGCACAACGCGTCGATGCGCGCGATTTCATCATCCGGCGTCTTGTTCGAGACTACCAAATAGACCTTATGGCTGAAGAGACAGTACGCACATGCCTGTCCGAAGGCTGTAACGAGCTGGTACACGTCAGGCTTGATCTCGGCGGAGACAATCTCTACAGGCGCTTGAATGATGTCGCTGCGCTTTGATTCGCGCTTGCCGATGACGTCAGGGGTTCCCCATTTGTCGCGGAAGCGATTGCCTCCCAAGACAATGGCTTTCGTACATTCCTCCATCTCGTTGACCAGCCAGTCGGCGAACGGCTCGTAGAAATCTTCTTCCTTGAACTTCACCGGCTGCTTCGGAATCAGCTCTTCCTTGAGTTGATCCGTGTCCCCTCCCCGGAACTTCGTGAGTCGGAACAGGCCGCGAGAGGGCTTATATACGCGATCGGGAAAACGTTCGTCGAAATTCCAGATGTTCCCGTGAACCGTGTTCTGTTTGAAGGAACCGTCGAGCTCCATGACGCGCCTGACCAGGTCGGAATATCGGAGCCCCTCCGGTGCAGCTTCCAGCGCAGCGAAGGCTTTCTCAGCGATGCGTTCGCCGATGGTGGCCATGAACACGCCTCATGGGGCTAACGACCAGGATCAGTTGCCGGGCCGGCTGCAACGAACTTGATGTCTCGAAACCAACTTTTGCCGGCCCGGGTTCCCTTCCTTGCCAGTCGGCCCGAGGGACCCTCCTGGAACGGGTAGAACCTGGCTTCGCGAAATTTGCAGGCCCGAAGTGGCTATCAGCCGCGATTACGGCGGCGACACGGGCAGAATCTCCTCGTACTCTGAATTATCCTCGGCGTCGCCACGGCGCGCCGGCACCATCACCAGGTCGTCGTTCATCTCATCGCGGGTGAAAATCTTGCGGAACTTGGTGATGTAGAGGCCCGCTTGCAGATGCCCCTGAAGGTGGCGCAGCCCGCGCGCGTCTTCTTCCGGAATGTGGCGAACCAGGTAGCCATAAGGACGATCCTTCTGTGATCGCGCGAGCCGTTCGCGAATCACTTTGTAAACCGCCTCGGCCTTTTGGGGATTGGTAACGTCGGCGCGGGTGAAGCCTTCGTCGACGTTTGGCACTTTCTCGCTGTAAGGTGCCTCGCCCTTAAGAATCTTGATGTCGTCGGCCGTCAGCTTACGCGCCCACTCCATCGTCGTCGGAATGTGGCCATTGCTGTTGGGCTGCGGACGCTGGCCGGCGACGAAGTTGAAGCCCAGTTCCTTGCATCGAGCCAACAGCGCCGGCATTTCGGGATTGACCGCCTTCAGCCAATCGCCGCTCTTGCTGGGCAGTCCACCAGGCGTGCAGCCGCTGGCTGCTTGCAGCATCGGAATCCACGTATACTGGTAGCTCATGTCGCCTTGCAGATCGACCTTGTAGGGCGCTTGGACGTAGAAGAGCGCCTCGGTCTTGTCCTTCACGGAAATCTGCGTGATCTTGAGCGGGTAAACAAGCTTGTCGCTGGTGAATTGGAAGCGCGTGGGCGTGACTTCGCCGGCGTAACTGCCGTCCTTACCTTTCTTCATCTGCATGGTGTCGATCTTCATGACCGTGAAGAGCCATTTCTTCTGAATGTAGTGGTTGAGCGTCGCTTCATCGCCGGAGTAGCTGTATTTGTTGTCCTTGAGCCATTGGAAGAGGTCGTCGGCCCGGCCCGCTTCGATGATCTTGTAGTCGAGGCTGCCGACCACGCCGGTTTCGAGAATCTTGATTTCGGGAGTGCGCCCCGGAGCTTTGTCTGCTTTTATCGGCATACTTTTGTCCGCGCCGCCAAGGTCCCCCAATCTCTCGAACCGTGGCTGCGGCAGAAGCAGGGACTGCGGAAACTCCCGTCGTTTCAAAATCGTGTAGTAAGCGAGGTGCTTGAAGAAGTCGCGCGGCATCTCGTGCAGCTTGGGCTGCGACGGCGTCGGGATCACCATGCCGAAATCGAGGGCGTTGCCTTCAAATTTGGGCTGCACCGTGAAGGTTTCGACCTTCTCCCGCGGGTCCCAGGTGATGAACGCCTTTTGGGCCGGCTGCAAGATGTCGGCGTTCTTGGCAGAGAAGTAGCAACAGGCGGCCATGCCGGTCATCGGAGTAAGCATGGCGAGGCTGATGACTCCCATCAATAGGTGGTTAGGCTGGCGCATAAAGCACTCCTTTTCCTTTCGCGGTTCACCGTGATCCATTTCAGGCTTGCAGTGAAACCCGCGGTGCGGAAGCGTGGTCGATTTGTTGAATTGTCCCAGGCGAACCGTCGAGCCGCAAGATTGTTAGCCGTGTTTGTCGCGGAATTGCCCGACGCACCGCGTCGCGCCCAAAAGATCTGTGACGCCATGCGGCTGCGGCGGCGAGAACGCGAAGCTTGCGGTGGGTCAGTTCGGCAGAAGTTACTGTACCGGTTGTTCCGTGATCATGGTAGCGTATACGCGAACATAACGGCGGCTGCTTCTTTATGTTGACCTCAGAAATCACCGATGCGCGGGCGTGGCGAACAGACACGCTTGATGACCGCAGTTCGTGGTTCTATCCTCTGCCTGAACCATGCTTGATGGCACTGGAACGGGCCATCCAGAGGTTGCGCCGCGAGCCCCGTCGGCTGGGAGAGGTGCGGGCCTCCCAGTATCTTGATGCCGGCGCCGCGGCCGATCTTGCGCCGGTGCGAACCGCGCTGGAACAAGGGCGTGGCTTTGCGATCGTTGAGGGAGTGTCGCCCGAGCGCTTTTCAATGGAGGAACGCCAGGTTCAATACTGGCTGGTCGGACAGCTCTTGGGACGCCCTTTCGAACAAAACGTGCAGGGGACGCTCCTTTACGACGTGCGCGACGAGGGCAAGGATGTCCGCAGCGGCGCCCGCTATTCCGTGACAAATGCCGAAACCGGCTTTCACACCGACAACTCGTTCGGCGACGAGGTCCTCGATTACGTGGGACTCTTGTGCCTAGCTGCCGCGAAGAGCGGCGGCGTGAACCAAGTCGTCAGCGGCTATAGCCTACACAACGAGCTGCGCACCCGGCATCCCGACGTACTGTCCAGACTCTACCTACCATTTCACGTCGACCGACGCGACGGACTTCGCCCCGGCGACGCGCCGACTATTCAGCAACCAATCATGCACTGGGAAGGAAATGGGCTCGTCTGCCGGTATCTGCGGTACTGGATTGAAGCGGGCCACGAGAGAGTTGGGCGGGTGCTGACGCCGGATGAGCGCCATGCTTTGGACGTTCTGGACGGGGTGCTGCGTGAGCCACAGCTCCAGGCGGATTTCAGCTTGAAGCCCGGCGACATGTTCTTCGTCAACAACCGCTGGATTTTCCACAACCGGACTGCATTCGAGGATTTTACCGAGCCGGAACGCCGTCGGCACTACGTCCGCCTTTGGCTGCGGCGATGCAGTTACGAGGGCTAAATGTCGACCTCCGCGGAGCCATATTGATAGGAGCGAACCTTCACGGTACTATCCTGCACCATGCAGATTTGCACCGAGCGAATTTGCAACGGATGATTCCAAACTGAAAAACCGGTTTGGGAGCACAGCACCAGAATAGCGTTCGTCGAACGGAGCTCAAAGGAGAACGAATGGACCTGCAAGACACACAAACCCCAATGGTCGAAATGCGGAAACAAATCTTCCAGGCATTGGTCGAAACGCAGGATGGCGGCACGTCGGTTCGTGAATCCCGGGCGTTGATTGCACAGCGTTTTACTGTCACCGAAGCCCTTGTGCGAGAAATCGAACGCGAAGGGATTAACAGTGTTTGGCCGCCGCTTTCAATTTGATTGGCACTGCCTAATGTGAACCACGAACGCTCGGCTGCGACAATAGGCTCGCCCTTTCTAGACTTTGCGGGTGTGTCACAGCGGCAGTCTTCAGCCACGTTCCGCTCTGCTATTCCAGTGCCTTCGCTGACGCGGGACCGGGAGTCAATCCGGTCCTTTTTTAGTGCAAACGAGTTACCTCTTAAGGCGATCGATTAGGTACGCCTGAGCGCTTGGATATTGCGCATGCGGGTTGCCGGTGTAGGAAAGTACCACATCGACGCCGAGGTCTTTCAATTTCTCGGCCAACTTCATGCCCAACACCGGCGAGTGCGTCGGATCGGGATGGTTTTCGCCAGGCTTGGCGCCCTTGACACCGCCATAGAACAGCGCGATCGGCGGATCATCCTTGGTGGCGTGTTCGATCGGTGAATACTCCTTGATCCATTTCAGAACACTCGCACGCTGGTCGAACATTGTTTGAAAATCCTTCAGGCCAAAAGCGTGCGCGCCATAGGTGTAGTTGGGCAGCCATTCGCGCAACTCCTTAGGATCGAGTGAAGTCTGGGCGCCGTTGACAGCCGCACAGAAGAGCCGGGTCGATTCGCGGGCGATGGGATCGTCGCTCTTGGGGTCGGCCATGTCGTCGTGGAAGGCGAGCCAAAGGGAAGAGCACCCGCCCGCGGAACCGCCGGTGGCGCCGATGCGTTTCTTGTCGATGTTCCATGCCGACGCCTTGGAGCGGATAAACTGCAGCGCTCGGGCCGCGTCTTCGAGCGGGGCCTTGACGGGCGGTTCGACCTTCTCCTCCACGCCGTTCTTGACGTAGCGGTAATTGATCGCCGCCACGGAAATGCCGGCATCGAAATACGGCTTGACGTTGCCGACGCTGCTCTTGTCGCCGCCTTGCCAACTGCCGCCGTGGATGTACAGAACAAGCGGCGTCGGTTTGCCCGATTTCGCCTGGTAGAAATCGATCATCTGACGCGGATGCTTGCCGTAGGCCACGCCGCCTTGGGTCGGCGATATTGCCGGCTTCTTGTCGACCTTCTTGTCGTCTTTCTTCCTTTCCTCCGTTTTGTCCTTTTCTTGAGCTTGGCCTTGCAAGCCGAGCAAGCTCAGACAGAGGCCAAGGCAGACAACGGTCCATAGGGTTCGAGCCATGACGGGAACTCCTCATGGAAGAACGCGGTCGCTATTCCTGTAAAGATAATGAGAGAATAGGGCCAATCGTTCGCGGTGCAAAGCAGATTTGGTCAAATCGCGGTACGCAACTCTATTTCTACGTTGAGCAAGGTGGGCCTCTACGATTCCTAACCAAAAAGCTCGTGAATCGGCAGACCTTGGCTGGCAGGTTCTGTGAATCCATCCGGACTGAGCCGCATCTCTGGGCTGATACCAAGGGCGTGAAAAAGCGTGGCCCCAAAATTCTCCGGCGATACCGGCCTGTCCTTTACGTAGCGGCCGTGCTTGTCGGATGCCCCATGAACGGCGCCGCCGCGGATGCCGGCGCCGGCCAATATTGCCGAGTAGCACTGCGACCAGTGGTCGCGCCCTGGGTAGGGCTGGTTCGTAATCTCAGGTGTTCGACCGAACTCGCCGACGACAACCACCAGCGTCTGCCCAAGCAAGTCACGCTGGATTAGGTCCTCAAGCAATGCTGACACGGCCTGATCGAAGCGAGGCAGAACGAATCCCAGACCGAACTGCCCATTGCTGAAGATGCCGCACCTCTGCACAGCCGCTCCATGATGGTCCCAGCCTTGCGTGAAGTTCGGAGAGTAGACAAATCCTCCATCGGTCGGCACGCCGCACCAGGCATTTACCGTTACCAAACGCGCGCCGGCTTCAATGAGTCGCCGGGCAAGTAGAAGGTTTTGCCCGAGCGGCCCACGGCCATATCGGTCGCGCAGGCTTGCCGGCTCTCGTTCCAAATTAAAGGCATTGCAGGCTTGCGGCCCAGTCACCAGATCCACAGCGCGTTCCTGAAAACGCCGCATCGAGTCTCCGGGTCCCGTCCGGGCAGTCGCCGCCCCTTCCAGTGTTGTCAAGAGGCGTTCGCGTGCCCGAAGGCGGTCCACAGTCACCTTAGCAGGAGGATCAAAGGCAGTGACGCGGAAGCCTTGAGCCGACGGATTATTGGCGCCTCTGCCGATTATCAGCGGACTATACACAGGCGGCAGGAACCCGCTGGTCAGATACCACAGACGCACGTCAGCGTCGAGGTTTTGCAACCAGACGTAGGACGGCAGATTCCCGCGGTTTTGCTGCAACCTAGCCACCACGGTACCGAAGC
>JACPZP010000193.1 GCA_016195405.1 Planctomycetota bacterium
AAATTCCGCAAATGGGCGTGTTTTTTGGTGTCCAGGTTCAGGGGGGGGTATATGACTTTGAGTCCGTGAGTCCCTGACTTTTTCTCCGCCGTAACCTTCATATCATCAACGTCTTGCGTCGACGACCTCACCGCCAAGGTGCGTGAGTCTGTGACTCCGAGTTTGGACCTCTGGGTCCTTCGTTCACCTTCTCACCACTTCAGGCGACGCCAACGGTAGCTGTGCGCGCGCCGCCGCGCAATGCAATCAAACTTCGGGTACGGAAGAACCAAATACAGAGAACTAGCGGCAGCGCATGACGACGCGAAAACCGATATCCGGAAGTCGACGGTCCGGGGGATAACCGCCGCGCGACGCCGAGCGGCACTGATGGGCCGGGGCGCGCCAGGAGCCGCCGCGGACGACTTGGCCGGCGCCGTGCGCTGGTCCGGCGGGATCCTGCACGGGACTTTCGCCATAATAGTCGAGCGCGTGCCAGTCTTTGCACCATTCCCAGACGTTGCCGTGCATGTCGCAGAAACCCCAGGGGTTCGACCAGTACGAGCCGACTTTGCTGGTGCTGAGGAGCGCCTGGTCCGGGGCGGAGCCGTCGTGCGGATTGATGCCGGCGTAGTTGGCCAAATCGAGTCCTAGTGAAATACCGCAGCTATAGCTCGTGGAGGTGCCGGCCCGGCAAGCATATTCCCATTCCGCTTCGGTCGGCAGGTCGTAGACGTTTCCCAGATAGCTCTCGCGCTCGGTCAGGCGGCGGCAGAATTCCACGGCGTCGTGCCAGCTGACTTGTTCGACGGGAAAGTCGGTGGTGTCGAGCCCTTCGACCGCAGCCGCGCCTTCGCCCTCTTCACAGAAGCGGCTGGGAACGTCGCCCATCACCTGCAGGTATTCCCCCTGCGTGACCGGGCAGACGCCCATGTGAAAGCCACCGGTGATCTCGACCGCGTGCGGCAGTTCGCTCTCGTGACGGCCGGCCTCGTCCGGGGGCGATCCCATCAGGAAGCGCCCCGGCGGTACCCAAGCGAAGCTCATGCCGATGCTGTTCGCGATCCGGTTGATTGGCGTGTCCGTGAGCCGCCGCCAGGCCCTCAAGAATTCGCCGGCGTCCGCGGGGCGTTCATCGGGATCCGCGTCCAGGCAGCGTTCCAAAAGCTCGCGATAGCCGAACGGGACCGCATCGCCGAGCAGCTTGGCCTTGAAGCGGCACTCGCGGACGGCGTCGCCGTACATGAGAGAGTAGTACATGGTGGCGGCCATGGAGAAGATGTCGCTGCGCGGATCGGTTCTGCCGGTGCGGAACTGCTCGGGAGCCGCGAACACCGCCGTCATGCTCCGCGAGCGAGAGTTGGGATCGAAGCCGCCCGCCAAGCCGAAATCCGCCAAGACGAATCGAGCCTTGCCCTCCTCGACGCGCGAACGAATAAGGATGTTGCTCGGCTTGATGTCGCGGTGCACGATGCCGCGCGAATGGGCCAGCGCCAAGCCCTCGGCGACTCCAGTGAAGTGGTCGCGAATGATGTCGAACGGCAACCGCCCCTTGCGCGTCAATAACTCCTGCAACGACAACCCCTTTACCAGCTCCATCACGTAGTACCAGCATTTCCAGTGACTGCATCGGCCGAAGAGGTGTTGCGGGTCGATGCGGATCAGGTTGGGATGTTCCCCCAGGCCGGCCAACGTCACGATCTCGCGCTTGAACCGGCTTTCCATGGACGGGTTGTCGGACAGCTCCGGGTGGAGAATCTTGACGGCCCGGATCTTGTCGTTCTTGCGCGCCTGAAAGATCTGGCCATAGCCGCCGCGGCCTAACGATTTTTCCAGGAACCAGCCGTCGAGCAAGTCGCCGTGGCCGGGCTGCAATGCGCGCCGCGGCGCCGGCCCCGACGGGGTTTGGCCGGCGCCTGACAGGCGTGTCGCCGCCCGGCTGAGCTGCTCGAGCTGGGCGTCGCCCGGCCGCAGACGATACGCACGCACTAAGGCTTCGGCGGCGGCCATGTACTTGCGGCTTCCGTAAAGAGCGGCCCCAAGCCCCACCGCCAGCGCTGCCGAGCGCGGCTGTTGACGGCACAGGTCGGTGAACATGCTTTCCGCCGCATCCCACTGACTTTCCATTAATTTCGTCAGCGCCGCTTCGATTCTACCCAGCGGCTCGTCGAGCTGCCGCGGCGCGGTGCCGGCCGCCTTTTCTTCCTCGAGGTAATCGAGCGGAATCACGAGCGCGCGCCGGCCCAAGACGATGAACTCGTTTTCCCCGCCCGCCAGCTGTACCTGCAGTTCTTTGGCCCCGGTAAGCTGCAGGCTCAGGTTGCCGAGCTCTCGAGCGGCGTTCAGGAATTCATCGCTCGTGGCCAGCGCGCTAAGCAAGGTTTGGCGGGCCAGGTCCGGCACGGCTTCCAGCGCTCGAAACCGCTTGACCAGACCGCGAAGCTCGCCAAGCAAGAGATCGAAGATTTGCTCGATCGGCTGAAAATCGGCGGGCTCGACGGGCACGGATGCCTCGTCGTCCGTTCCTTCCAGCGCGTAATCGATGACTGTTCCAACGAGATCGGCGGCCGGGCCCGGAGACACCGACTGCACCATCAAGCGGGCTGCGAATTTCGACGGCGCGCCGCAGCGTTTGACGAACTTCGCGGCCTTTTGAAGCATGCCCATGAAACGTGCCCCTTTGGGTCGCAAGGGGGTGTAAGGGGGAGTGAGTAGTGGAGAGTGTACCACATGCTGACGGATAAGGAAACAGTTTTATTGAATTTTTTTAGTTGACGTAGGACGGATTTGCAATCCGTCCGGCCGGATTGCAAATCCGGCCTACTGCGATCAGCCGATGATCACCCGAGGCCTTTTTTCGGGATCCGGCTCCGCGCGCAGAATCAGCTCGCGCACTTTCCAGGGTATGTTTCCCTCTCCGAAAGCCATGTAACTCCAGCTGGCGCTCAACAGGTCCATTTCCGACCAACCGAAGTGCAACCCCGGCGGTTTGCTGTAACGCGACATCTCCAGGGCGATCGAGGCGATGGCGTGAGCCACCGAAGTGCAACGTGTCACGCGAATCACGAAGCAATGATCGTCGGCCGTCGCTTCGATCAGCAGGTTCTGGAAGAAGTTGCTGGGGTCGTCGACTTCCACTTCGAGGAAAACGATGTCCGCGTCGGGCGCCAGCTGATGATCGCGGCGAATTTGCGCTTCCTTGTTTTCGCGCTCGTGCTTGCCGGGACGATGCGGCACGAGCACGGGGAAATCCGCCATCCGCAGCGTGTCCCAGAGCAGCTTCGAATGATCGTCCTTGAATTCGAAGCCGATCGTGCGCACTTCATCGACGCGCAAGGCCCGCGACACGATCGAAGTGCCCAACAACACGGCGATGAAGCAGCCGGCGATCATGAACCCACCACCGGAGTGGATGGCCACCGCCAACGTGGTCGCCACGAATACTCCGGCGATAAGCCAGAAATAACCGACATTGAGACGCCGCCTTAGGCTCGGGTCCTTGAGTTCGGCCCGGAGCTGCCGTTTGTCGAGCACCGTCACGACGCATGCGCAGGACATTAGAACGAGCACGCCGCTGGCATAGGCGTTGCGCTGGGCGTCGACGCTCGCCTTGAAGTACAACGTCACGATCAAATTGATGAGCGCGAACAGCATGAGCAGCACGCCCCAACGATGCGCCCATTTCAGCTCCATGCCGAAGCGCAACAGAAATTGCGGAAGCAGGACCGCGAGCGCCGTCATGACGCTGGTGCCCGCCAAGCTCAGAACGAGCACGGTCGTCAGATCGTAGATCGAGCCGAACAAGGGACCGCACCAAGGCAGAATCGGCTCGGCGCCGAAAGTCAAGTCGCCGCCATGTGCGAGATACGCCAGCGCGCGGTTGGCCGCACGGCCGCCCTCGAGCATTTCCGAACGTGGGATGAGCAAGCCGGTGACGACCGACGAAGTCAGCAGATAAACGGCCATGATGAGGGCGGCACTCACCAGCACCTTGCGCGTGTTGCGAATACGCGTGCGCGGGGGATCTTCGCCGGGTTTGCCGCGAACCTGCGGCATGATGATCATGCTCATTTCGAACCCCGACAAGCCCAGAGCGAGCTTGGGCAGGAACAGCATGCTCAAGAGGAGCACGGTTCCCCAGCCGTGGCCTGCCCAGAAAGGCGGCTGAATGAGCCAATCGCCGCTGCCGACTTTTTCGAGCCAGTCGTGCCAAATGTAGGGATGCTGGACGAGGTACACGATGCCGCCGCCCAAAAGCAGCCCGTTGAGCACCAGGAAGATTGCGACCAGCGGCACCGCCAAGACGAGAACATTGCGATTAAACCCGTTGCGGAGGACGAACCAGAAGACGAAGCCGACCACGCCGAGAATGAGCGTCACCGTAAGCTGGTCGTCGAGGTATGCGGCGAAGGTGGGACCAAGGTGGTCGCTGCCGTGGCTACGGAGTTGTTCGGTCCAATCCTTGAGCGTGCTCTGCCAGCCGCCTTCCTCATTCTTAATGACGTGAACGGCGGCGTCGGCCAGCGACAGCGTTTTCAGCATCGTGAAGTCGGTGGCGGCAAAACCGAGAAGCAAGAGCACCAGCGTTTTGCCTTTCCAGCCGCGCACGACGCGTTCCAGCATGCCGATGGAGCCAGCGCCCGTGGGCGACCGCCCCGCCAAGTAGCAGTAAACCGGCAACGCGCCGAGCAGGGTGGCCAGCACCACGACGGCCGTGGCGATGGGACCGAGCCGACCCGCGACTTCGGCGGTGATCGACGGTTGATACGCCAGCGTGCTGAAATAATCGAGCCCAAGCAGGCACATGACCCAGAGCCAAAAGTGCTCGCTTGGCTGCTTCGGTTTTAGGGCGTCGGACATTGGCAACTCCAGCTTTGGCAACTCCAGCTTACATAGTTATTCGTGATTCCTTGGCTCGGCATTTGTTCACGCACGGTTGCGGTGGTGCGGGCGTCCCGCCTGCATCGTGCATCCGGGCCGGCCGCTCCACTGCCGTTTCCCCTTGAATTCACCACCCTCGCTTTTATAATTCTGATTGGTTCAAGAGCACGGCGAATTTACAGAAATTCGCAGGCGCAATCTGCGGATCGCACACGCGGGTGTAGCTCAGTGGTAGAGCGCCACGTTGCCAACGTGGCTGTCGTGGGTTCGAGCCCCATCACCCGCTCTTCTCGGCCGAGACGGTCTAGCCCTCTCGGCTTTCTTGATTTTTTTAGGGGATGCTCATGACGGATGAAGTGAAACCCCTCGGCGAGGAAGCCGTTCCCGAGACTGCCGCCGACGCCTCCACAGCCGACGCGAACCTTGCAGGCACGGCCGTTGCGGAGCCGGGCGAGACGGCTACGGCGGTCGAGGAGGAGAAGAAGGATAAGCTCGATCAGCAAGTGGAGATCAGCGACGCGGGCCCGTGCAAGAAGCATATCAAGGTCACCGTGCGCCGCGACGACATCGACAAGCGCCTCAACGAGAAATACTCGGAGTTGGTGGGAGATTCGCACGTCCCCGGCTTCCGCCCCGGCAAGGCGCCGCGCGAGATTGTAGTCCGCAAGTTCAAGAAGGACGTGATGGACCAGGTGCGCGGCCAAGTGCTGCTGGCCAGCCTGGAGCAGCTCGCGGAAGACTTCGACGTCGCCCCGCTGAGCCCGCCCAACCTCAATCCGGACAAGCTCGAGATTCCCGACAAGGGCGACTTCATTTATGAGTTCGAAGTTGAAGTTCGGCCTCAGTTCGACCTGCCGGATTACAAGGGCCTCAAACTCACCCGCCCCGTGAAAACCTTCAGCGAGAAAGAGGTCCAGGAAGAAGAGCACAAGATTCTGTCGCGCTATGGCAGTCTCATACCCAAAGAAGGCAAGGCGGAACTGGGTGATTACGTCATCGTGGACATGACCACCAAGTTCCTCGATCAGCCGATCGGCTCGGCGACGGAGATCACGATTCGCATCGAGGACACCGTGGCCTTCAAGGACGGCGTCGCTGACAAATTCGGCGAACAAATGATCGGAGTCACGGCCGGCGAGGCGCGGGTCGTGGAGATCGTCATGTCGGACGCCGTCGCCAACCCCGGGCTCAAGGGGCAAACCGTCAAGGCGCATTTCGACGTGAAGGACATTAAAAAGATGCGGCTGCCGGAGCTGACCGCGGCGTTCCTCGAAAACTTCGGCGTCCACTCGCCGGAGCAGCTTCGGGAGCAAGTGCGCTTATCGCTGGAGCGTCGCTTGGAGTACACGCAACGGCAATCGGCCCGCGAGCAGGTGTTGAGCCATATCGCCGCATCTTCGACCTGGGAGCTGCCCCAAGACCTGCTGCTCCGCCAGGCCCGCAAGGCGCTGGCGCGACGCGTGATGGAGATGCAAGAAGCCGGCATGACCGAGCAGGAAATCGAAGCCCGGCAAAGGCTCCTTCAACGCGACGTAATCGCCAACACCGCCCTTGCCCTGAAGGAGCATTTCGTCTTGCAGAAGCTCGCCGAGGTGGAAAAGATCGAGGTGGAAGACGACGAAATCGACCTGGAAATCGAGCGGCTTGCCGACTTGGAAAAGGAATCGCCCCGCCGCGTCCGCGCCCAACTGGAAAAGGACGACCTGCTGGAGACCCTGGCTGCCCAGCTCATCGAGCGCAAGGCCCTAAACCTGATTCTGGAGCACGCGGCTTACGAAGACGTAGGGCTCGACAAGAAGGCGGACGCAGGACTGGAAACCGTGGAAACGCAGGCGGTCCCGGGCGAAATGAAGGACCCCACCGAAGCGCCGCCGGAAGAGCCCGCCGAGCCGACACAGCCGCCGCCGGAGTAACGCCCGCTCGTAGGACGGATTTCAAATCCGTCCTACGTTCGCCGCAACATCAGGAGCGTCACGTCGTCCTGCAGCTCTTTGGTCCCAGCGTACAACTCCACCGCGATCTTGGCCTTTTCGGCGAACTCGGACAGCTTGCGCTTGCCGTCGAAGTCCGCCGCCAAATCGAAAAGACGCTCCCTTCCGTATAGTGACTTGTCGACCGGTCCGCGCGCTTCGAGAATTCCGTCGGTGACGAACACCAGCAGATCGCCCGGATCCAGTTTCAGGCGAAGCTCGGGAAACGCAAGCTCGCCTTCGGTGTATCCCAAAAGGCGGCCGGACTTGAGATTCACGGCTTCGACCCGGCCGCCGGCACGGCGCAACAGCGGCGGCGGATGCCCGGCGCTGGCGAGCGTGACTTCACCGGTGCGGGGCTCGTAGAGTCCGTGCGCCAGAGTCACGAACAAACACGCGGGGTTGTCATCCGCCAGGGCGGCATTGAGCTTGGTTAGCATTTGAGCCGGGCTGCCGGGTTCCTTGCCGAGGTGGCGCAGCAGGGTCCGCACGGCAACCATGAACAGTGCCGCCGGCATCCCTTTGCCGGAAACGTCGCCAATGAAGAACGCCAGCCGCCCGTCACGCGTTGGAAAGTAGTCGTACAGGTCGCCCGCCACCTGGCGCGCAGGAAACACGCGGCCGAAGATTTCGAAGTCTGTGGCAAGAATTCCTTCCAAACCCTGCGGCAAATAACTTTGTTGGATTTCGCGGGCGAGCGCCAACTCCTGATGCAAACGCTCTTCGCGCAGACTTTGGGCGTGCATTTCGACGTTCTCCAGAACAACCGTGACCTGGAGACAGATGGCCGCCAACAGATGCAGGTCCTCGCTGCGAAAGCCGAGGCCACGGCGGAAACAGTCGATCTGCACCACGCCGAGCTTGCGGCCTTCGGGCGTGATGAGGGGAACGCACAGCAGCGAGTGCAAATCCAGGCCCGAAAGCGTATCGCTCGATTGGAAGCGCTGATCGGTCTGCACGTCGTCGCTCAGGAGGCCGGCACCCTCGTCGAGGGCTCGGCGCACGATAGTCCGGCTGAATGGAATCGCGGTCTCGTCCATCATGCCGCGGCATTTCTGGGCGCGCACGACCAGCTTGTCCCCTTCGTAAAGAATGACCAAGGCGCGATCGGCCAGCGGAAAAAGCCGCAAGAGCTGCTCGAGAAGTTTGTCGAGCACAGGATCGAGTTCCAAGGTCCGGCCAAGGTTCTGCGCGATCTCCACCACGACTTGCAATTTGAGGGCCGGATCTTGAGCCAATGCTTGTCGGAACGACGAGGCGCTGACCTTTTCACGCACCACCATGGTCGGCTCGACCGAGGCCGGCGTATCCGGAGTTTGGCGCAAGGCGAAAACGTAAGAACCGATTTGCAGGCTGTCGTGATCGGAGATTGGCACCGGGGCCCGCGGCTTGAGGCGGATGCCGTTAAGGAACGTGCCGTTGCTGCTGTCGAGATCTTCAAGGAGAAACTGGGAATCGCGCAGTAGTATCTGGGCGTGCTGCCGGCTGATTGCTTTGCCTGTCAGGCAGATGGTGGCATCGTATTGCCTGCCCAGGACCGTGCAGTCGCCCGTGAGCGGAAACTTGCGGCCGACGTCCGGACCTTGCAGAGTGATGAGAATCGCCATGCCATATCTTTTACCGCAAATCTTCAGGCAACGCTAGCGGCTCGTATCACTGCTTGCGAATTATCGGCAAAAGGGTCCGAAACGGCGGCTTCCACTCTCCCTTCGACCAACTTCACCACGCGATCCGTTGCATGCGAGATTTCCAGGTTGTGCGTGACCATAACGATGGTCAGCCCCTCGCGACGATTGAGGTCGCGCAGGATTTCGACGATTTGCTTGCCCGTCTGCGAATCGAGATTGCCGGTGGGCTCATCCGCAAGCAATACGCGCGGCCGATTGACAAGGGCGCGGGCGATGGCGGCCCGCTGCATCTCACCGCCCGAAAGCTCTTTCGGACGATGCTTGAGGCGATGGCCCAAGCCGACGCGTTCGAGCAGCTGGGCCGCCTCTTTCCGCAGCTTTCCCTTGGCCTTCCACCAACTCCAGGCCGAGTGCATGATCATCTGCGGCATCAGCACATTTTCCAGGGCGTTCAACTCCGGCAAGAGATGGTAAAACTGGAAAATGAAGCCGAATGTGCGGTTGCGAAGTTGGTCGCGCTCAGCCGCTGGCAGGTTGTCGATGCGCCGGCCTTCGAGATAGATGGCGCCGTCGTCAGGCTTGTCGAGCGTGCACATGAGGTGGAGCATGGTGCTTTTGCCGGAGCCGGAGCTGCCAATGACGCTCAGGAACTCACCTTCGTGCACTTCAAGGTCGAGCCCGCGCAACACCTGCACTTTTTCGGCGCTGCGCCGATAGGTCTTGTGCAGGTTCACCGCGCTAAGCAAAGGTTGCTGGTTCATCATGAACTCCAAGGATCCGTTTTCGTTTATCCGTTTACGTTTCGCCTTCGCGCAGCGCCGGGCGAACGCGAAACGTCAACGGGTGACATCATTCATACCTGAGCGCCCGCACGGGATGCAGAAACGCGGCCCGCAACGCCGGCAACACGCTGAACAACACCGCGATGCCGATCGCCCCCACGTTCACCAGGACCACCATAAACGGCTGCAAATCGGTCGGAATCTGGTCGAAGTAATAGATTTTCCGGTCAAATACGTTGGTTCCGGTAATCCGACTCAAAAATCCCTCCACTTCATTGATGTGTATCGTCAGCCAACAGCCGAGCGCGCTGCCCAAACCCGCCCCGACCGCGCCGAGCAAGAGGCCGTAGCCCAGGAAAATCTTCATGACGCCGCCGTTGGACGCCCCCAACGCCTTAAGGATGCCGATGTCGCGTGTCTTCTCGGTCACGATCATGCTGAAGATGGCAAGGATTCCAAAGCCCGCCACGGCGATGATCAGAAACAACAACACGTTGAGAATGCCCTTTTCGATGTCGATCGCCTGGAGAAGCGGCCCTTGCTTCTTCTCCCAAGTATTCACCATGAGGTGTTCGCCTTCGAACAGCTTTGTCAAGGCAATGGAGACACCCTCGGCGTCCCGATTGTAATCGCGCAGCTTGATCAAAAGATGGGTGACGCGATCGTCCATCGTCCGCAGTTTTTGGAGGTAGTCAAGTGACACAAAGACGTGGTTGGCGTCGTATTCGCTCATTTCCGACTTGAAATAGCCGGTGATCTCGAAGCGGTCATTGACGGGAGTCATGCGTTGACCGCTGACGGTGGTCAGAATGATACTTTCTCCCGGATTCAACAAATAAACCTCTTCGACCTTCCCGGGCGCCACGTCTTTGCGAAAGCTAGCGATCAGATTACCGACGATGGCGCCCTCAGAAATTTTGATGGGACTGGGCGGCGCCTTGGGCGGCGGCGGATCGCCCGGTGGTCGCGGTTCCTCTGGCTGTTCCTGTTCCAAGGCGAGCAGGAAACGTTCATGTTTCTCGAATTCTTCGCGCCGTTCAGTGGACAGCTCAAAAGACGGCTCGATGCGCTCGTAGCGGTTCCAGACATACTCACGAAAGCCTCCCATCACGCCGCGCTGCTTAGGATCGACTCCGATTACTTTTACCGGCCGCGTCACCGGTTCGCCGTTGGGCCAGCGATACTGCAGCATGGCGAAGACTTCCATCGTCCCCGACATCGCTTCGATGCGCGGGCCGAGATACGGATCGGCCATGATGCGAGCCATTTTTTCCTTAGGATCGCTGAAACCCTCCATCCCCTGCGATTCGATGACGACGTCCGAAAGCAGTGCGTGCAAGCGTTCGCGCAGCTTGGTGCTGAACCCGCTCATGACGCTGTTGACGACGATGAGCGTCGCCACGCCGAGCATCACGCTGATGATGCACGCCATGGCGAGGTATCGTGTCTTCAAATATCGCCAACAGAGAAGCAGCTTGTACATGAGAAACGTCCTTGTCCACCGCTTGCGTTTCGCGCTCGCAGAATCCCACGAGTGCACGCCGTCCACTTAAGGCCGGCGCGAGCACAAAACGTGAACGGCTATTGCGGTCGTAATAACGGGAACAGAATCACATCTCGAATCGACTGAGTATTCGTGAGCAGCATGATCAAACGATCCACGCCCATTCCTAGGCCTCCTGCGGGCGGCATGCCATGGCGCAATGCGCGGACGAAATCCTCGTCCATCTTCGCCATCGACTCCTCCTCGGGAAGGCCCGCGAGCTGTTGGCGAAATGTCGCCTCTTGCGTGACCGGGTCGTTCAGCTCGGTGTACGCATTAGCCAATTCCATGCCATGAATATACAGCTCGAAGCGCTCGGCGATGTTGGGTTCGCCACGCTTCCGCTTGGTGAGCGGGCACAACGACGCTGGGTAATCATGGACGAAAACCGGTCCGATCAAATGCTCTTCGACCTTCTCCTCGAACAGATGATGCACCACCACGTCGGGATGCTTGCCCTGCGTCGGAAAGCAGATTGTCTGCGCCGCCTTCGTGATTCCGTCCACGGCGTCGATGCTCACGCCGACGTGTTCCTTGAAAAGATCGCCGTATCTCTGCCGCTTCCATGGCGGCGTGAATTCGATAGTTTTGTCGCCGAACGGCAATACCATGTCGCCGCCCAAGTCCTTGACGCATTCGACGATCAGCCCCTCGGTCAGGTCCATCATCGTTTCATAGTTGGCGTACGCCTGGTAAAGCTCCAGCATCGTGAATTCGGGATTGTGCTTGTTGCTGATTCCCTCGTTGCGAAACACCCGGCCGATTTCGTAGACTTTTTCGAGGCCGCCTACCAAGAGCCGCTTGAGCGGCAACTCCAAGGCGATCCGAAGATAGAGGTCGATATCTAGAGCATTGTGATGCGTCGTGAATGGCCTGGCCGCGGCGCCCGCGGCGACGGCCTGCAGCGTCGGCGTATCGACTTCCCAGAAGCCTTTTTCCTCCAGGTACGAGCGCATGCGGCGAATGATCTTCACGCGGTTCCTGGCGCGCTTGAGCACGTCCTCGTTGTAGATCAGATCGAGATAGCGGTGCCGCAGGCGAAACTCGATGTCCTGCATGCCGCTCCACTTGTCCGGGTGCGGCAAGAGCGACTTGCCGAGGAATGTCAGCTTCTCGACGAAGATCGTCGGTTCGCCCATTCGCGTCTTGCCGAAGGCACCTTCGACGCCGATGAGATCGCCCAGATCCAGAAGCTGCGTTAACGCCCAGCCTTGCTCGCCAACTTGCCTTTGACCCATGTTGACCTGCACCCGACCGGTCCAGTCCCAGATGTCGATGAAAACTGTTTTCCCTTGCCCACGCCGCTGCATGATGCGCCCCGCGGCTTTCACGCGTGGTCGCTGACCATCGGGCTTGTCGTCAGGCAGGGCGCGAATAGCGGCAATGGCTTGATGGTCGTCGAAGCGCTGCCCCCACGGATCGAGGCCCAGTTCCTCAATCTTGCCCAGCTTCTCAGATCGGCTGCTTTCCAGGCTTTCGGTTGGTTCGGACACGGTGTGGTTCTCTCTCGTACTAAGTCCCGGTGAGACGTGGATTTTAGTCAATAGGCGAAACCTGTCAATTGCAAGCCCATCGTTTGGCGGCCGTCCTACGAGCCGCTTGGGTTAATCGGCGCTCCGGTTCACGGTTTTCAGAATGGACAGAAACCCGTAAAACAGGTTCATGGATTCGCAAGCTCGAGGACTTAGGTGATGGAACCCGTTCGCATCGGAGCGGTGAGTTATCTCAATAGCAAGCCGCTCATTCACGGCCTGGAAGCACTAGCGCCGGAAGCCGAGTTGATTCTTGACTTTCCGAGCCGCCTCGCCGATCGGCTGGTGCGCGGCGAGTTGGATGTCGCCCTCATTCCCATCATCGAGTATTTCCGATCCGGCAATTACTCGTTGGTTCCGAACATCAGCATCTCCAGCCACGGACCGGTCCTGAGCGTGACGCTGTTTAGTCGCAAGCCGTGGAAGGACATTCGCCGTCTGGCACTGGACGAAGGCTCCCGAACCAGCGCTGCCCTGGCGCAAGTTATTCTGCGCCATCGCCACCGAGTCAAACCGGAGATCGTGGCGTTGCCGTTCGACAGCGGCGCCGAGGACGTGGACGCCGACGCCGTCCTCTTGATCGGCGACCGTGCGATGCACGCATGTCTGCCCGGCTTTGCCCATGCCTTCGACCTGGGCCAGGAATGGCACGACTGGACGGGACTGCCCTTTGTATACGCCGCTTGGGCGGTGCGCGACGGCGTCGACCTCGGTTCGGTATATGAAGCGCTTCAGGATGCGAAAGCCAAGGGCTGCGAGAACATAGGTCCCATCGCCGCTCGCGAAGCGCCTTTGCTTGGCCTGGACGCGGGTTTCTGCCGGCGCTATTTGACCAACATCATCCGCTTCGATCTCGGCCCGCGCGAGTTGGCGGGACTGCATCATTTTTACATGCTTGCGTGTGAGCTGGGCCTGGCAAAGCGCGGCGTGAGCGTCGGATTGTACCAAGCGCCCGTAGTGGTTTGAGAGGTGAAGTCGCGCGAAACGCCAAGCAGGCTTCACTCTCCACGAAATTCAATGCTGCTCGACATGGAAGCTCGCTCGGTTTCGCGACCATGACCATGCCAGAAATCAGGAATATCCTCGACAAAGCCGTCGCCGGACGGCGCCTCACCTTCGAAGAAGGCGTCGCGCTCTTCGACTGCAAAGACTTGTCGGCGCTGGGGCGTGCCGCCGATGAGTTTAGCCGGCGAATGCATCCGGAACCCTATCGCACCTACAACATCGACCGCAACATCAACTACACCAACGTCTGCGCGGCTGTCTGTGACTTCTGCGCCTTCTACCGCAAGAGCACTGACCGCGATGCTTACGTATTGCCGCGTGAGGAGCTATACAAGAAAATCGAGGAAACCATCGCGCTTGGCGGTGATCAGGCGCTACTGCAAGGCGGGAACCATCCGACTTTGAAGCTTGAATGGTACGAGGACTTGCTCCGCGATCTGAAGAAACGATACCCCAAGTTCAATTTGCACGCGTTCAGCGCCCCGGAAATCTGGCACTTCCACAAGCTCAACAAACTTCCGCTACGGGAGGTGTTGCAGCGTCTCAAGGATGCCGGTATGGGCAGTCTTCCGGGAGGCGGCGGCGAAATCTTGGTCGACCGAGTCCGCAAGGCCATCACCGTCAACAAGTGCCTCACCGACGAATGGCTTGAAGTGCATCGCGTCTGGCATCAACTCGGCGGCCGTTCCACATGCACCATGATGTTCGGTCACGTCGAGACACTTTCCGAACGAATCGAAAGTTTGGAACGCCTCCGCCGGCTCCAGGACGAAACCGGCGGCTTCACGGCGTTCATCTGCTGGACCTTCCAACCCAACAACACCGCCCTTTCCCACATTCCTCCCACGGGAGCATTCGAGTATTTGCGCACTCAAGCCATCGCCCGGCTTTATCTCGACAACATTTCGAACATCCAATCGTCGTGGGTAACGCAGGGATTGAAGGTCGGCCAGCTCGCATTGTTCTTCGGCGCCAATGATATGGGCAGCCTGATGATCGAGGAAAACGTCGTCGCCTCCGCCGGCACCGTCCATTATTTGACGCTCGATCAGATCAAGAATGCCATTCGCGAAGCGGGCTACGTGCCTAGGCAGCGCAACGTTTTCTACCAATGCGTGGATGAGGAATGCGCAGTGTAGCTCGACAAGCCCACATGCGAGTCTTCGAGCGTGTGGGGTAACTCAGCACTCCGCACGCACGAAGAGTTGCGGGCGGGCTTGGGACGCTCTTGTGAGCTACACTTGTACTGATGATCCACGTCGAAAATCTCACCAAATCGTTTCGCGATTTGCGCCGCGGCCAAGTGCTGGCCGTTGATCGCATCAGCTTCAACGCCCGTCCCGGCGAGGTTTTCGGCCTCTTGGGCCCAAACGGCGCCGGCAAGACCACGACGATGCGCATTCTCTGCACGGTTCTCAAGCCGACCGACGGCGTCGCTACCGTCGCGGGATTCGACGTCTTCACCGAGCCCGGACTGGTTCGCCGCCACATCGGTTTCCTGTCCGCCAACACCGCCATCTACGATCGCATGTCGGCATGGGAAATGGTCGACTACTTTGGCCGGCTCTACGGTTTGGAAGGCGAAGATTTGACCTCGCGCATGGAACACGTCTTCGCCACATTGCAAATGAATGACTTCCGCGATCTTCTCGGCGCCAAGATGAGCACCGGAATGCGGCAGAAGGTTTCCATCGCCCGGGCCATCGTACACGATCCGCCGGTGCTGATCTTCGATGAGCCGACCGCGGGACTGGACGTGCTCGTGGCCCGCAACGTCCTCGACACGATACGGCGCCTGCGCGACATGGGCAAATGTATCCTTTACTCGACCCACATTATGCGCGAAGTCGAAAAGCTCTGCGACCGTGTTGCCATCGTCAGTCGCGGGCGGATTCGCGCCGCCGGCACGCTCGCGGAATTGCGGCTGGAACACGGGCAGAATGACATGGAAGAGTTGTTCTTCCAACTCGTTACATGCTAATTGGCGTCATTTCTTTGGCGGCGTCGGCGCAGTTGTGGCGCTCCACAGTCGCAGCACGCCGTCGATCCCGCCGGACGCGATCTGCTGGCCGCTAGGACTGAACGCGATTGTCGTGACCGTGCCGTCGTGGGCTTTGATGACGAACAACTCCTTCCACGATGCGGTGTCCCAGACTCGGATGGTCTTATCCCAGCCGCCCGTGGCCATGCGGCTGCCGTCGGAATTGAAGGCGATGGCCCAGACGCCTTCATGAGATTTGAGTTCGCCCAATTCCTTACCGGTGTCTACGTCCCAGATCTTCATGACACCGTCGAGATTGCCGGCGATGACCTTCTTGCCGTCGGGCGTGAAGGCGACACACGTAAATGACCGCGGGACCCCGGCTTTCTTTTCATCTTTCTTGTCATTCTTTTTGTCCTTGGCCTCCTTGTCTTTCGCGGGCGCTTTGTCCTTCTCGGCTTTCTTGTCCTTGTCGTTTTTCTTGTCGTCCTTCTTGGGCTCTTCCTTCTTCGGTTCCTCTTTCTTCACATAGGTCAAAGTCAACAGGTCCTTGCCCGCGGCATGATCCCAAATCTTGACGGTGCCATCCTCGGATGCGCTGGCCAGACGTTTGCCGTCCGGCGCGAAAGCGACTGCATGGACTACGCCCGTGTGCCCTTTGAGCGTTTGAACGTCTTTGCCCGCGGCCACGTCCCAAATCTTCACGGTCTGGTCCTTGCTGCCGCTCGCCAAGAACTTGCCGTCCTTGCTGATCGCAAGGCCTTCGATGGGATCGCCGTGGCCCTTGAGCGAACGGATCTGCTTGCCGGTCTTCGCATCCCAGATCTTGATCTCGCCCTCCCAGTATTTCTTTTCCTTATTCCAGCGGCCGGTGGAGGACGCCACCTTGGCGGCGCCGTCGAGGAATGCCAGGCCCTTGATTTCTCGATCGGGTTGTGGCTTGAGATCGGCGGCGGGCTTGAGCGTCTGAATGTCTTTTCCCGCCTCGACGTCCCAGATCTTCACCGTGCCGTCCCGGCCGGCGGTGGCGAAATACTTGCCGTCGGCGCTGATCGTTAGTGCGAAGATCCAGTCCTTGTGCCCTTTCAATTCCTTGGCGGGGGCGTCGAGTACGAATGGCTCCTTTTTGGGTTCTTCCTTCAGTTCTTCCTTCTTGTCTTTGGACTCCTTCTTGTCGTCTTTCTTCGCCTCGTCCTTCTTAGCGTCATCCTTTTTGACTTCCTTCTTGGGTTCGTCCTTTTTGCCGCCTGGAGCGCCCGTGGAATGAGAGTAGGCGAATAAGCAGACCAAGGAGAACAGTCCAAATAAGATGACGACGCGCTTGCAGAGGCCGATCATGTTGCAACTCCAGCAGGTGAGGACGGCATGGGCCGCTTGCCTGGAAACACCAGGGAAGGTTGGCGAAACGAGGGACGAACAGTGATTGTCGCACAATGACGGCGAACGTCAAGAAGGTAATCCGTCCCCGCACGCGGGTTAGCGCCACCCGGTCTCGCGCGCTCCCACGACAATCAACTTGGCTATACTGAAAGAACCCTCCATGATTCTTGCAGACATTTACGAACAGCGAGGCGACGGATGTACTTCTGGCTCGTGCCGCTGATCCTGGCGCTTGCCTTGGCGATCGCGGTTCTTCTCTGGCCCAGGCTGCGGACTTTCTGGCCAACGGTTCAGGCCGAGAAGGCCCGCGAGCTGTTCAAGCTTCAGCGCGAGCGCCTCGAAGCGCAATTCATGAAGGCCGCCGCGGCAACCGGCAAGCCGCGCGGACTCATCTGGAAGGATTGTCAGTGGGACAACACCGTCGAGTTTGTCCGCGAGCGCGACACCGGACAGATCGCGGCGCTAGTCGGCGTCACTATCCTCTTTGAAGCCGTCGCCGGCGGCGACATGGAAGGGCTTCCCGCGGTAGGCAACCTCCGCAATGCCTCGGCCGTCTTTTTCTTCCACAAGGGGCAATGGGCGACTGTCGGCAAAGCGGTCTTCAACATGAATCCCGACGAAGCCGTCTCTCACTTCGGCCATCAATACGAGCGCCTCCATCCTTGACTTCGGACGCTCCCTCCATGAACGATTTCTTGGTTCTGGGCACCGACACCGACGCCGGCAAAACGACATTCGCCCTTCTTTGGCTGGCACACTTCGGCGACGAGTTCGCCTATTGGAAGCCGCTGGAAACCGGTGACTCCGACAGCGCCACGATTAGGCGGTTGCTTCCAGACGTCCGCGTTCATCCGTCGATCCTGCGCTTTGTGGAATCGGTCGCCCCACTCCTGGCTGCACGCTTGCATCGGCAATCAATTCCGTCGGCGAGCAAGCTTTCGCACCGAAAGCCCGAAGATTCGCGGCCGCTTCTGATCGAGTCGTTCGGCGGTCCCTTCTCGCCGCTCAACGACGAGGAACTTCAAATTGCTCTCATAGACGCTTTTGCGCTCCCGGTGGTGCTCGTCTCGTCGTCCGCTCTCGGCGCGATCGGCCGCACGCTGCAATGTCTCGTGGCCTTGGAAAGTCGCGGGATCGTACCGCGTGCGGTTGTGCTGGTCGGAAAGCGCGATGAATTTGCCGAAGATCAGATTCGGCGACAGCGGCCATCGTTGCCCGTGTTCTCACTCAAACCGCCCGGCGCGTGGACTCGTGAAGGAGTTGCCATGGCCGCCGCGGACCAGGCGGAGGCGTTGCGGTCGCTTCGGGTTGGCATGGAGCGCGAAACGCACGCGGTGGGCGACGACGACCTGCTTGCGCGCGATCGGGACTGTGTGTGGCATCCGTACACTTCTTTGCGCGAGAGCGAGCCCCCGCTGGTATGCGTCGGCGCCCAGGACGAGTTCTTGCACCTGGCCGATGGTCGCGGCGTCATCGACGGCATCTCGTCATGGTGGACGATCCTGCACGGCCACCGCTACCCGCCTCTCATGCAAGCCCTCGTCGAGGCCGTCAAGAAGTATGATCACGTTCACTTCGCCGGCGTGACGCATCCGGCGGCCGTGGAATTTGCGGACCTACTATTGAGCACCGTTTCGTGGTTTGAAGGTGTGGCCGGGGCTGAGTCTTTGAAGCCCCGGCCGGTTTCGTCGCCGACTCCCTTGCCGGGGCTTCGCAAAGCCTCAGCCCCGGCCACACCAGCTAACGGTGGCAGAGTTTTCTATTCCGACAACGGCAGCACCGCCGTCGAAGTGGCGCTCAAGATGGCCTACCAGTTTTGGTGCCATCTAGGTGAACCGGCTCGAATGCGCTTCGTCGGCTTCGAGCATGGCTATCACGGCGACACCTTCGGCGCCATGGCCGTCGGCCGCGATCCCGTGTTCTTCGGCCGCTTCGAGCCGCTCTTGTTTCCAGCGGACATCCTACCGTTGTCTCCGGAACGGCTTGACGAACATCTGCAAAAGCTTGGCAAACAAACCGCAGCCGTCATCCTCGAACCGTTGGTTCAAGGGGCGGGCGGCATGCGCATGCACACGCCGGATGCGCTTCGCACGCTTTTCAACATCGCCAAACGACATGGAGTGCTATTCATCGCCGACGAGGTGATGACGGGCGGCGGTCGTCTGGGCACGCTCTGGGCGCATCAGCAAGCGGGAATCCATCCCGACTTGATTTGCGCCGGCAAAACGCTCGCCGGCGGAGTCCTTCCCTTAGCAGCCACGCTGGCCGCCCCGCACATCGTCGCCGCTTGGGACACCGACGATCGCCGCTGCACCTTCTTCCATGGTCATTCCTTCACGGCGAACCCACTGGCCTGCGCAGGCGCCGTCGCCAATTGGCGTCTGTTGACAGCCCAGTTCCCCGAAGCCCCGCGTCGCATGGAAGCGTTCTGGAAAGAGAGCCTCGCACCGCTGGCGCACGCGTCGGGCGTTAAGGAAGTACGCGTTCTGGGTTCGATCGTCGCTGTGGAGATGATGAAAGACGGCGGCTACCTCGCCGAGGTTGGCCCGTGTATGCGGCGAAGTTGCCTCGAGAAAGGCGTATTACTGCGACCGCTCGGGAACGTGCTTTACGCAATGCCGCCGTTTTGTACGTCGCAAGATTCGCTGGACCAGATCGCCGACGCCATGATTGCCGCCGTGCGTCAGGTTCGCCTGGAGTTTTCCCAGCTCGCTTAAGGCTTCACCGAAACAGACGTCTCCGGTTCGCCTTTAGGCAGATGGACCGACGCCGCACGTTCCATATGGCCATTAGTCGGAACTTCTTCCTTCAAGGCAATGACCACCGGGGCGTCTTTGGACGGGATCAGCTCGCCGTTTATCTGCGTTTCCAATGCCTCTTCCATAGCGCTCGGGCGGCGGCGAAGGTCGGTCACCCATTGAATCGAAAAGAAGAACACCGGAGTCAAGAAGATGCCGAACAGGGTGACGCCGAGCATGCCAGTGAAGACGGCGACGCCGAGCGTTTGCCGCATTTCCGCACCGGCGCCTTCTGAGATCATGAGCGGCACGACGCCGAGGATGAAAGCGAACGAGGTCATGATGATCGGCCTCAGCCGCAACTTGCACGCCGCCAGCGTCGCCTGGTACCGTGACACACCGACTTCACGCTGGGCTTTGGCGAACTCGACGATCAGGATGGCATTCTTGCATGCCAGACCGACTAGCACCACGAAGCCGACCTGTGTGAAGATGTTGATGTCCAGCTTCGCGAAGAGTACGCCGGCAACCGAGAACAAAAGGCACATTGGCACCACAAGTATGACCGCCAACGGCAACGACCAGCTTTCATACTGGGCGGCCAAGACGAGGAACACAAGCACGACGGCCAAGGCGAAGGCGAGCATGGCCGTGTTGCCCGTCTGCAATTGCAGGAGAGCCAGCTCGGTCCACTCGTAGCGCATCGACTGAGTCTGCTTGAGTTCGTCGGCAGTCGCGGCCTGCATGAGTGAGATCGCCTGACCGGAGCTTGTGTCCGGTCCGGGCTTGCCGTTGATCGCGGCCGATGGATACATGTTGTAGCGCATGATCATCACCGGGCCGCTCTTTTCGCGCACCTTGTACAAGCCGGCAAACGGGACCATCTCGCCTTTGTCGTTGCGCACCTTGATTTGCTTCAAATCCTCGGTCTTGCGACGAAATTCGGAGCTGGCCTGAATGTTCACCTGCCAGGTGCGGCCAAAACGATTGAAATCGTTCACGTACAAAGAGCCCAGATAAACTTGAAGCGTGTTGAAGATCTCGGTCATCGACACATTCATCGACTTGGCCTGCACCCGGTCGATGTCCAGATAAAGCCACGGCGTGTCGGCCCGGAAGCTGGTGTAAAGCCCTTGCAATCCAGGTGTGTCGCTTCCGGCAGCCACGACTTTGTCGGCCATCTCTTGCAGCGGTACAAGATTGTCGTTGGCGGCCCGGTCCTCGACCATGATTTTGAAGCCGCCCGCGGTGCCAAGGCCGTCGACCGGCGGCGGCTCAAAGACGTTGATGACGCCGGCGCCGATCGCTTCCTGCAATTGCCTCTGAAGCTTGGCCGCGATTTCCGGACCCGAAAGTCCCGGCGCCGTGCGTTTGTGGAAGTCGTCGAGCATCAGGTAAAGGGCGCCGAAGTTGGGTGCGTTGGCGTTCAAAAGGATCGATTGCCAGGAAATGGCAACGGTGTTCTTGACGCCCGGCGTTTTGAGGGCGATTCGCTCGATCAGTTCCATCGCCTCGCGCGTCCGCTCCACTGAGGCGGCGTCGGGGAGTTGGACGTTCACGAGCAGAAAGCCCTTGTCCTGCGCTGGGATGAAGCCCGTCGGCGTCTGCGTAAAGCTCCAATAGGTGAGATACAAAAGGCCGCAATAGCCCAACAGCACGGGAATGCTGAGAATTAGCAGGACGCCGACGAAGCGCGTGTAGGCCAGGGTCGCCCAATCGAAGCCGACGTTGAACCAGCCAAAAAGCTTGCCGAGCACGAAATTGAGCGGCCTGCCGAAGAGCCAGCCCACGCCGATCCCAACGGCAATGCCGGCAGACGACGACGTCCACTCTGGTATCTCGAAGTTCGCTTGTGCAAGCGGTCCTTCAGGCGAAGTCAGCCAAGGGATGAGCCAATCCTTCACGCCGAGATAGCCGAGCCAGGCGCCGGCGATAACGAACCCCAACCGCGGCAGCGCCTGGTACACGCCTTTGGTGCGATGTTTGAGCATCAGTGCCGAAAGTGCCGGGCTCAAGGTGAGCGAGTTGAACGCCGAAATCAATGTCGAGACGGCGATGGTCAGCGCGAACTGCCGGAAAAACTGGCCGATGATGCCGCTAATGAACGCGCATGGAATAAAAACCGCACTCAACACCAGGCCGACGGCGATCACGGGGCCCGATACCTGCTCCATCGCCTTGATAGTGGCGTCGCGGGGCGATAGACCGTTTTCAATATGATGCTCGACCGCCTCCACGACCACGATCGCGTCGTCGACGACGATGCCGATCGCCAGCACCAATCCGAACAGGGTCAGGTTGTTGAGGCTGAACCCCATAGCCGCCATGACTGCGAAGGTGCCGACGATCGCCACCGGAACCGCCACGAGCGGGATAATCGCCGAGCGCCAGTTTTGCAGGAACAAAAGCACGACGAAGGCGACCAGAATGACGGCGTCGCGCAACGTCTTGAAGACTTCGCCGATGGATTCATTGATGAACGGCGTGGTGTCATAGACGATCTTGTAGTCGACTCCCTCGGGGAAGCGATCCTTCAGCTCCGCGACCTTGCTGTGGACCAACTTGGCGACTTTGAGGGCATTGGAGCCGGGCAGCTGGTAGATCGACAGGGCCACCGACGGTTTGCCGTCCATCGTGCAGTTTTGGTCGTAGGCCTGGGCGCCTAGCTCGATCTTGGCGACGTCGCGCAGCCTAACCAGACCGCCGTCGGCGTTGGTCTTGAGAATGATCTCGCCGAATTGGTCAGGATCGATGAGCCGGCCCAGGGTGGACATGGTGTACTGAAACGCTTGGCCGCTCGGCACCGGCGGCTGACCGATCTGCCCGGCAGCCACCTGCACGTTCTGCCCTTCGATGGCCGCCGTGATGTCGCTGGCGGTCAACTTGCGAAACGCCATCTTGGTCGGATCGAGCCAGACGCGCATGCTGTAATCGCGCTGACCGAGGTAGGTGATGTCGCCCACGCCCGGCAAGCGCGACAACTCGTCCTTCAGTTGAATGGTCGCATAGTTGCTCAGGTACAGGTCTTGTTTGTTGCCCGTGGGCGAGTAGAGGTTCACCATCATCAGCACGTTGGGCGACTTCTTTTTGACGGCGACGCCGCGGCGCTTGACGAGATCAGGCAAGATCGGTTGAGCCAAGGCGACTCTATTCTGCACCAGCACCTGGGCGATGTTGAGATCGACGCCGTTCTGGAAGGTGATGTTGAGCGAGTACGAGCCGTCATTGGTGCACTGCGACGACATGTACATCATGCCTTCGACGCCGTTGACTTGCTGTTCGATCGGAGCGGCGACCGTGTCGGCGACGACCTCGGCATTGGCGCCCGGATAAATGGCCGACACTTCCACCGTGGGCGGCGTGATCTCCGGATACTGGGAGATCGGCAGCGAAAACAGTGCGACGCCGCCCGCAAGCGTGATGATGATCGACATCACCGACGCGAAGATAGGCCGATTGATAAAGAAACGCGTGAACACGAGTACCTCGCCCTCAAACCTTTGTAGGACGGGCTGCCTAGCCCGTCTGACGGCCTAGGAAGGCCGTCCTACGTGCGGTTTCGCACCGCCTTCACCGCCTGCGGCACCAGTCGCCACGAGCCAAGCACCATGAGCGACACTCCTAGAATCCAGCGCACCGCCGGGCTATTGAACCACGCCGACTCGCTCATCCAGTTGATGATGTAGAAGAACACCGGCGTCAAAAAGATTCCAAATAACGTCACTCCCAGCATGCCGCTGAACACCGCCGTGCCGAGCGTGCGGCGCATCTCGGCGCCGGCGCCCTCGGAAAGTATCAGCGGCACGACGCCAAGGATAAATGCGAGCGAAGTCATGATGATCGGCCTCAGCCGGAGCTTGCATGCCTCCAACGTGGCCTGATAGCGCGGCACGCCCGCTTCACGCTGCCTCTTGGCGAATTCGACAATCAGGATGGCGTTCTTGCTCGACAGCCCAACCAACACCACGAAGCCGATCTGCGTGAAAATATTGATGTCCTGACCCGCGATGTATACGCCAATCAGTGCGCTCAAGAGGCACACGGGCACCACCAGGATCACCGCCAACGGCAACGACCAGCTCTCATATTGTGCCGCCAGCATCAGAAAAACCATGATGACGGCCAAGCTGAAAAGCACCATTGTCATGTTGAGGTCATAGCCAAAAACGCGTTGCTTCTCCGCTTGCAACTCCAAGAACGACATGTCGGTCCATTCATAGGCCATTTCGCGCGGCAGCTTCGCATGCTTCGCGAGTTGCCGCATGATCTCAATCGCCTGCCCCGAGCTGACTCCGGGAACCGTGGCGCCGTTGAGGGTGGCCGCGGGATACATGTTGTATCGGTTAAGTATCAGCGGTCCTGTCACCTCGCTGACCGTGCCGAGGGCGCCCAAGGGCACCATGTCTCCCTTGGAGTTCCTCGTTTTCAGTTGGTAAAGATCGGGAATTCGGTATCGGAACGGCGCGTCGGCTTGGGCGATGACCTGCCAGGTTCGGCCAAGTAAATTGAAGTCGTTGATATAGAGCGAGCCCTGAAACACGCTCAACGTGGTGGCGGCATCTTGGACGCGCACGAAACGACGGGTGATTTCGCGCGGATCGGGCCGGGTCTCCAGTTGCGGCACATTGGCCCGGAAAACGGAAAAGAGACTGCTGAAATACTGTTGGGCGTCGATGTCGGGATGCTCCTTGGCGAGTTCCTCCAAGTTTGCGAAGAGCCGATTGAGATCGAGCGCCCCATCGCTGTCCGTCGGGACATCCAGCGGGTATCCCTTCACAATGGCCGCCACCACGCGCCGATTGTTGCCGAGAATCGTGAGATTGGTGCACCACTCTTGGAGCTTTTTCGGCCCCAAGTCGCCGCGATCCTCCAGGACGAAGGCGAAACCCCCGGCGCGGCCCACGCCCCGAACCGGCGGCGGCGCGAACACGACCAACATGGCGTCATGGATCTTGCCGAATTCTCTGCTCAGATAGGCGACGATGTCATTGGCGCTGGCTCCCACAAATCTCTCTCGGTCTTCCGGGCTCATCGTTGCGTTTTGTTCGCGGCGCGTGGAGTAGTCCTTGAGGTTCACGAACATCGAACCAAAGTTGGAGCCGATGGCGCTCAAAGCGAACGATTGGCCGGAAATCGTGGTGGCGTGCCGGACCGACGGATGGGCTCGGGTGATTGCGTCCGCTTGCCGCATCACTTCCTGGGTGCGCTCCATCGAAGCCGAATCGGGAAGCTGCACCGCGACCATGAGGTAGCCCATGTCCTGCGAGGGTATGAACCCCTTGGGAATGATCGAAAAGCCGAAATAGGTGGCGCCCACCAGGGATCCGTAAAGCGCTAAAGCGACAACGCTGAACCGCAGGAACTTGCCGACTCCCCATGCGTAACCATGCGTGGCGCCGCGGAAGCCGGCGTTGAAGATCCGGAAGAACCACGCCAGCGCCCGATTCACCGGCCGGCTCAAGATCCAGCCGGCGGCCGCCCCGAGCAGGCACGCCGTCACGTTCGCGGCCAACTCGATTCGCGCGGGCTCCAGGTCGATGGAGTTGGCGTCTACAACTTGGCTAAAAGCGCGCAAGGTCCACGCTGACAAGTACTCAAAGGCGAGACCGGCGCCGATGACTACGAATGCAAAGCGCGGCAACGGCGGCGCTGCCTCGCTCTTGCTGCCGCCGTTATGCGACAAGGCGCTCGTGGGCAACGGTCGCAACAGCAGCGCGGTAAGGGCGGGGCTCAACGTCAGCGAATTGAACGCCGAGATCAAGGTCGAAACCGCGATGGTGAGAGCGAACTGCTTGAAGAATAGTCCGGTGATGCCGCTGATCAGCGCACACGGCACAAACACCGCGCTGAGCACGAGCGCCACCGCAACGACCGGGCCGGAGACTTGCTCCATCGCCTTGATGGTCGCCTGTCGCGGCGAGAGTCCGGTCTCGATATGATGCTCGACCGCCTCGACAACCACGATGGCGTCATCCACGACGATGCCGATCGCCAGCACCAACCCGAACAGCGTGAGATTGTTGAGGCTGAACCCGAATGCGGCCATAACCGCGAACGTGCCGATAATTGCCACCGGCGCGGCACAGAGGGGAATGATGGCCGAGCGCCAATTCTGCAAGAAGAGGAGCACCACCGCGGCGACCAGGACGAGCGAATGCAAGAGCGCGTAGAGCACTTCCTTGATCGATTCGCGCGTGTAAGGCGTGGTGTTGAAGCCGACTTCCCAATCAACGTCTTCGGGAAAATCTCTCTTCAGCTCTTTCATCTTTTCGAGGATGCGGTCATGGGTCGCGAGCGCATTGGCATCGGGAAGTTGGAAAATCGCCAGGAACACCGTCGGACGCCCGTCGAGATTCGTATCGACGTCCTCGCTCTTGGCGCCAAGTTGGATGCGGGCGACGTCCTTGAGCCGCACCACCCGCGTCGTGCCGCCGGACATCGCCGTGGGGGGCATCGTCTTGATGATGATGTTCTCAAATTGCTCGACTTCCGAGAGGCGGCCCAGCACGTCGAGCGTAAGCTGCATCTCTTGCCCGGATGACGTCGGCGGCTGGCCGATCATGCCGGAAGCTAGTTGTGAATTCTGTTCGCGTACGGCCGCGACCACGTCGGCGGCGGTCATGCTGCGGTAGGCAAGCTTGCCGGGATCGAGCCAGATGCGCATGCTGTAGTCGCGCTGGCCAAAGAGAAACACGTCGCCGACGCCGTCGACGCGCGACAGCTCGTCTTTAATTCGTCGCAGGGCGAAATTGCTCAAATAGAGTTGATCGTAGCGCCGGTTGGGCGACAAGATGGCGATGCCCATCAAAATGTCAGGCGAGCGCTTGCGCGTAATGACGCCGGTCGCCTTAATGACGTCAGGCAACTTGGGGATGGCCAGGCTGACGCGATTTTGCACCAGCACCTGGGCCATGTCGAGATTGACCCCTTGGTGAAATGTGACCGTCAGGTTGTAGGAGCCGTCGTTGCTGCATTGCGAGGACATGTACATCATGCCCTCGACGCCGTTGATGTATTCTTCGATGGGGGCGGCCACCGCCTCCGCCACGTCTTTGGCGTTGGCCCCCGGATAATTCGCCTGCACCGTGACCGTCGGCGGCGTGATGCGTGGAAACTGCGCCAGGGGCAACGTAAAGACGGAGATGCCCCCCGCCAGCGTGATGACGATCGACAGCACCGCCGCGAAGATTGGCCGATCAATGAAGTACCGCGAGAACATTTCTTCGCACCGCGTCGTTATTTTTTGTCTTTCGCCGCCGCGAAGCCCGGCATCGGCACGAGCTTCGGATCGACCTGGATGTTTTGCCGCACGCGCTGCAATCCGCTGACAATCACGCGCTCGCCCGGGTTCACGCCTTTGTCGATGACCCGCATGCCGTCGATCAAAGCGCCGAGGTTTTCCCGCTCCAGCCCGCGATAAACCGCCTTGTTCTCTTCGTTGACCACGTAGAGGTATTTCTGACCTTGATCGGTGCTCAAAGCGCGCTCGGCCACGAGCAGGGCTTCGTGCGGCTCGCCGAGCAACAAGCGGACGCGGGCGAATAGTCCGGGAGCGATGTTGTCGGGGTTGGCGAACTCGCCGCGGAGTTGCAATGTCCCGGTGCTCGGGTCGATCTTGTTGTTTTCGAAGTTGATCTTGCCCTTGTGCGGATAACCCTCCTCGTTGGCGAGCGCGAACTCGAATTCCATCTCCTGGACGGCTTTGATCTTGCCGCGCTGCACCAACGAGCGCAGCCGCAGGACCGTGCGCTCGTCCACGTCAAAGTAGACGTACATCGGATCGACGCTGACGATCGTGGTCAGCACCATGTCGTCGGGCATGACGAGGTTGCCCGGATCCTTGAAACGGCGACTGGTGCGGCCAGTGATCGGAGCCACTACCTTGGTGTAGTCGTAGTTTTGCTGCTTCAGAACGACGGCTTCCTTATTGGCGCCCACCGCGGCTTCGGCTTCCTCCCGGTCGCCCTTGATCTTTTCAAATTCTTCGATGCTGATGGATTTCGTCGCCATCAGGCCTGCCGCTCGTTGGAAATCGGCGCTAAGGCGCTTGAACCGCACTTGACTCTGGTTGAGGACCGCCTTGGCTTGTTGCAACTCGGCTTGGAATTGCTTGGGCTCGATTTCGAACAGCACGTCGCCTTTCTGGACCATGGCGCCGTCCACGAAATTCACCTTGACGATGTCCCCTTTGACGCGGGCTTTAAGCTCGATGGCTTCCTTCGCATCGGTGCGTCCCGTGAATTCTTCGAAATCGACGATGGTCATCTTGACGGGCACGCTGACCATGACCTCCGGCGCTTTGGGCGGCGGCATTTCCGGCGGCTTTCGCGTGCAACCCGTAATCACGAAGCTTGTAACGATGCCCACGAAAAAAAGGCCGATGGATACGAATCGCATAGAAACCCCCAGAAACGGGTGCCCCATTTCTAAATCGTGCGGCGTTTCCGTTCGCCTTCCGCCAAGATGCCGTGAAACACGACGTCCAAGATATCGCGCGCTTGCTCTTGCGACGGCTTCGGTTGCCCCGCGAAGTAATTGACGAAGATGGTGCCGTATAAAGTCTGGCTAATCACGTCGGTGATTCGCTCGACCGACATCTTGCGGACCCTTCCCGCGGCGATGAGTCCTCTGTACAGGTCGCGCCATTTCTCGACGTTGGCTTCGCGATGTCGGAAATACGTGGGCTTCTTGCGATCCTTGAACTGGGCGCGCTCTTGAATCAAAAGTTCCACGAATCCCGGATGTTCTTCGAAAAAACCCAGGTAAGTTTGGATCGCGATCTCGATTCGGTCGAGAGGATCGTCGACCCCGGCGATGCTCGATTCGACCCTTTCGAGCAGTCTGCGCATGACCCGATCGACCGCGGCCAGAAAAAGGTCTTCCTTGCTGGAAAAGTAGCGGTACAAAGTTCCTTTTCCGACCTGCACCTGATCGGCCAAGTCTTGGGTATCGGTGCCGGAGTAGCCGTGCTCGGCGAAAAGCTTGGCGGCGACGTCGAGGATTTCTTCCTGGCGGCGTGCGGAAAGCGCCGGATCAGCAGGCCGGCCGAGTTTCTTTGGAATTTGCAGCTTCATGTGATGTGGAACCTTTGTATGCCGGATTTCAAATCCAGCTTACGTGTGGAGAACTCTCATTTAATAAACTGACCAGTCAGTCCGGTTAATCTTAGAGTTTCTTTCAGCAGAGGTCAATTAGAAACTCTCGAATTCATTTCAGGGGGGGTGTGAGCGATTTGCACAGAATCCTGCACAGAATCTTGAACAGAATCCGACCTCGTTCGCCGCCTACGATTGACGCGCTAAGGCTTGCTCATGCCCACAAAGCTGCCTTCGTTCTCCCGTGCCAGCGCCCACAGGAACGCGCCAACGTCGGGGCTTTCGAAGAAGAAGCCAATGGTGTTGATGTGCACGCGCTGCTGGCCGACGGTCGGCCGATTCCAGACGGTCTTCAGGCGACTACGGATGAGCTTCGAAAGGATTTCGGTGCGCTGGGCTTCGGTCAAGCTGTTGGCATTGGCGGGCAGGCCTTGACCGGCGTTGGGCAGGCCGTCGGAAAGGACATAGATGGTGTCGAGGCCCTGATCGCGGAACTTGAATGCTTCGGCGAAAGCGTCATACATGTTGGTCTCGTTCTTCGGCTTGACCGCTTTGAGGGCATCGACCGCGGCCTTGGCAGTCGCCTTGCCGTTGTAGTCGAGCCAGCGACCGTCCTTACCGAGCGCATAGCGGGCGCGATCGGAGAAGAGGATCACTTGATACTGCTGCAAATCGACCAAGCTCTGCATGATCCGGCCCACGGTTTCGCAGACGAGCGGCCACTTGTCCGGGTCGGCGGTGTTTTCGTCGATCAATTCCATGCTGCCGGACATGTCCACGAGAAAGACGACGCGTTTGCCGGTGAGCATGATGCCCTCGAAGCGATTGTCGGCCGCCGCCTGGATGTCGCGGTTCTTGCGCGCCAGTGCGTTCCGGTCGCTTTCGAGGCCGGCGACAAGCGACTTCGTATCGGTGAGGTCTTTGACGCTGATCATGTAGCGCTTGCTGAGCGATTCATGAGCCAGAAGCAACTCCTGATAGCGGCGTTCGCTGTCGGTAAGCGTCTTCTTGCCGCTGCCCAAATCCTTCTCAAGCAACTTGACCTTAACATCGAACGAATCCAATTTGGCGAGATAGTCTTTGTTCTGGCCGCGCAATAGCATCAACTGCTGCTCTAACAGCTTCAGCAGCCCGGCCTGGTCGTCGGCCTTCTTAGCGGCGGACTTGTAATCGCTGTCCTTGAGGGCTAGATCCTTCGTCAGAAGCCGCAGTTTCTTCTCCGCTTCCGCCAGCTTGTCGAGCAGCCCGGCATGGGCGCGAATCTTCGCCTCCAACTCGGCGGCCGTCATAATGTTCTTCTTTTCCAGATCCTTGGCGTCTGCCTGAAGCAAAGCGAGCGTGGCCTCAGCGGCGGCGCGCAGTTTCCTAGCCTCTTTCAGTTCACTCTTCAACTTGTCGTATTCCGCTTTGCGAAGAAGCGCGAGTTCAGCGGCCTTGCTAAGCTCATCGCGTGCGGCATCGAGTTCGGCCGTGATCTTTAGCTTTTGGCTGCGGTTCTCGTCGAGGGCGGACTTGAGCGACATTACCTCGCCGGTTAGGTTGCTGATGATCAGATTCAAATCGGAATTCTTCTTGTTGGCCTCGACTGCGGCGGCGCTCTGCTCTTCCGATTCATGATGGTAAAGCTGCCAGAGAAGAATGACGCAGCCCAGCGCGCAGCAAAGCACGTCTACCATGTAAATGCTGAAAACCGTCGGAATGCGGTGGCGTGTTTGCATGGGGATTCTCCTGTTCCCGCTTGCGGGTTAG
>JACPZP010000194.1 GCA_016195405.1 Planctomycetota bacterium
CGAGGGCAAGCAAACGCTGGGAACGGTGACCGAGCGCTTGCAGCGAATCCTGCAAACCGTCAGGCGCGACCCGAGCAAGTCCGAGAAGGTGCGCATCGACCTCAATGCCATGGCCCGCGAAATGCAAAGCACTTGGGTCGACTTGGCCCGCGAAAAATGGAAGCTGGTGCTCGATTTGGAGCCGTATTTGGTCGAGGGCAAACGAGCGCCCTTGTGGATTGAAGGCGATGTCTCGCATTTGCAGCAAGCGATCGAGAACCTGCTGTTTAACGCGCGCGACGCCACTTTCGAAATGCGCAATCACCTCCGCGAACAAGCGCGCGTCGGACTCAATTCCCCCTCTGTCGGACTCAATTCCCCCTCGCCCCTCGGGGGAGAGGGGTTAGGGGTGAGGGGGCGCGACTCGTTTAGCCGCGAGCCAACGGCGAGCGCGGGCGCGGCTGGCAACGGACTCGCTAGTGCAGCGCTCGACCCCGAGCGCCGCCAAGCGCTTATTGACGCGGCGGGTTGGAAGGGCCACGTGACCATCCATACGAGCCGCGCCGGCACGGACGCGATCTTGGAGGTAAGCGACAACGGCATCGGCATGACCGAGGAGACGCGCCGCCGCTGTTTGGAGACGCACTTCTCGACCAAGCGCGACAACGCCCTGTTCGCTGGTCTCAGCGCCGGCATGGGACTGGGCTTGTCATTCGTAACGGTGATTCTCGAGCATCACAAGGCAAAGCTCGAAATCGACTCGGCGCCCTTGCAAGGAACGACATTTCGGGTGCGGTTCCCGCTCTACCCATGAGGTGCTTGAGGCGTTGGCGAAAGGAGCCCCGCAGCCCGCTTGACTCGCGAGGCAAAGGCTGCAATGGAACGCCGTAAGCGCTCACCGGCCGAAAAGTAGCCGGCGGCGCAAGCCTACGACGCTATTTCGACACGGTTGGGACGCAGCTTTCGTTTCATGAACGAATCATGCGTTTCACGAGGTGCCTGTGTGTCTTGCATAAATGAATCTCTTGGCTCATTGCCGGCTTGCTTAATTCATGACGTCTTCCAACTTCATATCGTCTCCGGCCGCATGTCGGCGTCCGGCACGTCCGTAGTTTCCGCGCGATACCAGGCATCCTCGAACACGATGCGGCGCTGATGCTTCATCGCTTGGTTGGCGGTCAGCGCGATGATCGCGTCGGCCATGGCGGCCCGGCCGTCACAGCGCGGCACGAGATTGCGGCGCTCCGCTTCCGATGCTTTTTCGCGGGCGCGGATCAAATAAGCCATATGCTCCATCTCTTCGCGGTAGCCGCGGCTGATCGTGGCGCCCAGCGCGCTCGATCCGGTATCGAGAGCGCGGCGTTCGCCGGCATCCGGCGTGGAAGCGGACGAGTCCAAGCGCGGGCCGCCGCCGCCTGTTGTCGCCGTCACCGACGTCGATCGGCCGGCGTTGCCCCAGAGATAAGCGTTTTGCTCCGACTCGATGATCAGCGTTCCCTTCGTGCCCATGACGCATTCGCCGTAAGGCTCGAAGCCGTTGGTGCTGATGGACGAGTAGGTGACGCTGACGACGTCGCTATAGTCGCAGGTTCCATCGGGGCGGCGTGGAGCGCGATTGCGGTCGTAGTTCTTCCCCGGAAATTCATAAGTGCAGTAGACGTGGTCTTCGACTTCGCGGTCGTCCTGGTAGAAATTCTTGCCGCCCACCGCGGAGACCGCCAAGGGATGCACCTTGCCCAGGAAGATGGAGCAGGCGTCGAGCTGGTGGCTGCCCAGTTCCGCCATCAAGCCGCCGCCGGTGCGCTTGTAAAGCCGCCAGCGAACGAGTTCACTCATGTTTTTGTAGCCATACTGCTCGCGAATGCGGCTCTCCAGGGCGGCGCGATCCTCGGCTTTGATTTCCGGCCGCCAGCTATCGCGGTATCTCGTTTGGCCGGTCTCCGAGTCGATTTGCGGCCGGCCGTTGCCGTCGAGAATCGGCGTGGCGTTGGCGCGGTGCCAGAGCGCGCGGATGTGACGAATCTCACCCAGAATGGCGGAGTTGATGACCTCGACCGCGTGCTGATAGAGCATGCTGTAATGTCGTTGGTGGCCGATAGAAAGCAATCGGTCATTGGCGTCGGCGGCCTGAATCATCTGTTTGCATTGCCTGATGTTCCAGGCCATCAGCTTTTCACAGAGCACGTGCTTGCGGGCATTGAGCGCGTCGATGGTCGCTTGGGCGTGCAGATGCAGGGGCAGCGCGATGACGACCATCTCGATCTCAGGATTGGCCAGTAGTTCTCGATAGTCTTGGTACAACGTGATGCGCCGGCGCGCATCGCTGCCGTAATGGTAGTTGAAGCCCTTACGAACGCCGCCTTGGGGATCGCCGCTAAAGATGCGGGTTTGGTTGCTGGGGCGGATGTCCGAATAGGCGATGAAGCGAAGGTATTCCGGATTGTGCTCGCCGACCAGGACGCCGCCCTCGTCGCCGGCGCCGATAAGGCCCGCCTTGACGGGCTTGCCGCGAAAGGCGCTGTTCGTGTAGCCGAAGTAGGCCGCCGCCGTGATGGGCAGGGCGGCGCCGGCGGCGATAAGCCCCTGCATGAAGCGGCGCCGGGTCATGCCGCCGGGCTCCGGCGTGGCCGCCAGTTTGCCGACGACGCGGTGGAAGTTATCCTTGCCGATGGCCTTTTGTTCGGGGGTCAAGTCGAGCGCCATGGGACAGTCTCCTGCCATTTACGAAATCTGCGTCGGCGTTTAGCCGCGAGCCAGCGGCGAGCGCTGGCAGTATCCAACACGGGAACACGTGATCCGCGCGTGCGTCGCGTCCGCGCTCGCCGTTGGCTCGCGGCTAAACGAGAACACAGTCTCTATTTCACGTTTTCTCCACAGTAGCCGGCGCCTCTTCCGGACGCCAGGCGGCGCGGCGGAAAAACTGCAAGAGTCCGTCCAATCCCGCCCACCGTCCGCTACGCGTCGTCGCCAGCGCCAACAACGCCAACAATTCGATGATGTTCTTGTTGATGAACAGATAATGTCCCTCGGCACGCGGCGAGTCCGGCCAGCCCGGCAACGGCGGTATCGCCAAGAAAAACAGCAGCAAGTACATGGCCCCCGCAACACAGGCGGTGCGCGTGAACAGTCCCAGAAGGAGGCACACGCCGACCGCGGTGATGCCGTACTTAACGATCACGTCGGACCAGTCGAGCATGCTCCAAGCGGTCGCCGGCCTGCCCACAGCATATGGCAGCGGGTCGCGCGGATCCGATCGCATGCTTTTCTTGTCGATTACATTCGCTACGATGAGCGCCGTCTGCCGATCCCACTTTTCATCGACCCTCGCGTCGTGCTGGCGCTGCGCATCCACGACGCCGCGATATGCCGCGACGACTTTGTCCTCCCACTTATCCTTGAGGCGATCCTCTTCGTCCCAATCTTCGGGGCCGGCGCGTTCCTTGGCGGAGTCCTTCGTGACCGACGCTCGCGCGTCGGCCAGCTTCTTGTGTTCCTCCGGCGTCAGCTTTTCTTCGAAGATTTCGAGTAGATACGTGTTGAGCCCGCGTTTCATGTCCTTGGTGATGAGAGCGAGATCGCGGGCCAGCGCTTGCCGCCACCTGGCCAGGTTCGCTTTAGCCGACTTCCAGCGCTCGAAATACTCCGGGCCATAGCGCGGCAGCTTGTCTTCCTCGATTTCGCGAATCTCCTTTTCCATGTCGCGTTGGATTTGGAGACGCTCTGGAACGGTCTTGGCGGCTTTGAGGGGCGGCGGCGTGGAGGATGGGATTTCCACGATCTTCTTGCGAATCGTCAACCACGTGGCCGCGTTTTTCTTGGCCTGTTCGACATTGGCGGCGATTCGTTCGCGCTCTTCGCTATTCAAGGCGTAATAGCTCTGCAGCGCGTCGAGATATACTTGCCATTCTACGTTCAAGTCGGGTGGAAAAGAGTCGTTCGTAACGGTCAGTTTGTCCGCGAGCCGATCACCGGCGAGCCCGCGAAACGCCGGCGCCAACGGACCGATCGATTCGCGCAAATAAGCTTCACTCGACCACGAACTCGACTGCAGCTTGTCCAGCCCTTCGACGCAGAAATGCCAACCAATGGCCAATCTTAGAGCGACGAGAAAAAAGCGGGTGCCACGCGTGAAGCCGGCGTTTTTCCCTGATGACCCAGAGCCGAGGAGCGCGATCGACAAGCCGGCCAGAAGCAGCGTGGCCAATAGTGCCAAAGAAAACCAGCCGGGGAAGGAGAGCGTCATGAGCGGTCGGGGCTATGGAGGGATCGCGCCGTGTAGACCGAAGTAGTATATCGCATGGTCACTCTTCCTGCGTCGGCAAATCGCAGGAAAACCGCATGCAGATCGGCGGCGGCGCGCTCGCGTTTGATAGCGTCTTGGGGAGCATAGGACGCGGAAAACGCCCGGCCGATCATCCCCACTTCATTCATTTCTTGTGCATGATCGAAGCGGTTGACGGCGCCGTCCTTGAACTGCGGATGTCTTAGAATCGCCTGGCCCGCTCGCTGCCGCGCGGCTTCCAGACTTCGCGCATCTGGGAAGCCGCGGACCACGTCGCCGTACGCCGCCGTGAACGAATCGCGCTCGTCGCGCTCGTTCCACACAAGTGCCGTAAAGCCTCCGGGACGCAAGATGCGATGAAATTCCGGCAGGGCCAAGTCGGCCTTCAGCCAATGAAAGGCCTGAGCGCAAGCTACAGCCGCCGCTATGCCCGTGGCTAAGCTGGTCGCTTCCCCGGTTCCGTCGCGATAATGCGGCCGCGGCCCTTCGGTGAACGCGACGGCATCGGCCTTTGCCCGCATCTCCGCATTGGGCTCGATGCCGATGACCCGCAATCCGTGTTGGGCGAGCAGCCGGCTAAAGATTCCCGTGCCGGAACCGACGTCCACAATCACGTCACCCGGTCGCAATCCGCATCTTTGGATGAGAAAGTCGATTGCCTCGCTGGGATAGTCGGGGCGGGATTGGGCGTAAACGTCGGCCAAGCCGGTGAAACGGGTAGTCGGATTGGCGCGGGAGAGATCCATAAGAGGCGCCTCATTGGCCGCAGGCTGGGGCGACGCCAAGCTCAACAGTCTTTCAATCTCCGACTCGCACCCCATTTCAGCTCAATGCGCCGAACCGGAACCTGAAAGATGTCCGCAATCCGATCCGACAATCGCCGTCTCCACCATTCAACCTCATTCACGCGAACGAGCGGATGCTGCTCAACCTGGCAATCGGATCCGCGAACAAGTATGCCGATTTGACGTGTCCACTCCCAAGCGCCCAGATGCTTGAACCAGCGCGACAGCTCCGTAATTGCCAGGATCTGATCGGCGCCGAATGTGCGGCCCAGGCGAGGGATTTCCAGATGCGGATCGAGTTTGTCCGCCCGGAAATAATCGCCCTTTTTTGCAAAGTGCCGATTCCCCAATAGGAGTATTCCCAGGAAAGCGGGAATGACCAATCCCCACATGACTGCAAGCATCAGCCAAGCGATCGGACCCTCGAAGCGCCCGCCGAATTGCGGAGCAATCCACGGCATTAATGTGATCACTGCGCCGATGACTAGCATCCACGGCAGTACGAATTTCATTGGGATTAGGCCCGGCCGAGCCAGAAGAATATCCGGCGTCTCAACGACTACAATGTTGCCGGGATGATCCACTTCGCCGAGAAGACTGCCGAGATCGACGTCTTCGGGATCACGCTCGAACAAGAGACTGGCAACCGAAAATACCGTCGGCGGCGACATTGAAGCACGCTCAAATTACCAAAACCACCGAAATCGATTCCACCACTCGCGGAGCGATTCCCAACGGCCGTCGCCTAGGAAATCCGTGTCAAGCTACCAATTCTCCAATCACGTTCCCCCACGGCACTAGCGTAAACGGTCTATTGAGCCGGTCGCGCAGCTCCAAGTCGGCGGGGATGCCGAGGCAGTGGTAGATAGTGGCGATCACGTCCGCAGGGAAAACCGGATTGAGGCTCGGCCGGGCGCCGATGCGGTCGCTGGCGCCATGCACGGCGCCGCCCTTGATGCCGCCGCCGGCCAGCATCAGCGAATAGCAGAAGTTCCAGTGATCGCGGCCGCCGGAATTGTTGTTGACCCGCGGCGTGCGTCCGAACTCGCCCATCACCGCCACCAGCGTGCGCTCCAACATGCCGCGTGCATGCAAATCGCCCAATAAACTGCCGACCGCCATGTCGAGCTGCGGCAATAGTTCCGTCCGCAATTTAGTGAAGTTGCCGCCGTGCGTGTCCCAGGTGGCATTGGCGTCCGGCGCCCAAGCGATCGACACCACGCGCGTTCCCGCCTCGATCAGACGCCTCGCCAGGAGCACGCTTTGACCATAGATATTGCGGCCATAGGCGTCGCGCACCGTCGCCGATTCGCGCTCGATCCGAAACGCACGCTGGGCGGCTGGCGAAGTCAACAGGTCGAACGCCCGCGCCTGAAACGCGTTCATGTCCTGTAGCTGCCGCGTCGAAGCCATTCGGCTCAGGCACGAACCCAGGTTTCGGCGTTCGATCATCCGCCGCGCGTCGACGTCCTGTCCGAGCGAAAGCTCCGGCATGCCGAAACCGGCGGCGTTGGGATCGCGCAGGACAAACATCGGATCGAGGCCGCGGCCCAGCCAGCCGCCGAAGAAGCCAGGCTGCGGCGGTCCGCCTCGACCTTCTTGCGTGATGTACGGCATCGACACGAAAGGCGGCACCACATGTTCGGGCGGCCGCACCATGCCGACCACCGAGCCGATCGCCGGATAATCGTTGGGCCCGGCGGCGATGGCGACGTTGGCGTCACCGCGATCGTGTCCTGTGAGGCCGACGTAGACCGCCGCGGCATGGGCGTTGTTTACCGAATGATGCAGCGAACGCACCAAAGCGCAGTGGTGCATTTGCCGGGCAAGGCGCGGCAAGTGTTCGCAGAGCTGCACGCCAGGGACGGTGGTGGCGATGGGCTGGAACTCGCCGCGGATCTCGACTGGGGTGGCCGGCTTCATGTCCCACATGTCGAGATGGCTCGGCCCGCCGTTGAGAAAGATGAGGATGCAAGCGTCGGCATGCGCATCTTTACGTGGAGTCCGCTCCTGGGCGCGCAAGAGATCGGGCAAGCCCAGGCCTAACAGCGTGCTGCCGCCCAACTGCAACATGCGGCGTCGTGAAAGGCGCGGGCCTGGACATTTCCACGGTAGCATAGCGGATTCCTGCGCGAAAACGTGTTGGACCAAGCGGCGGGATGTACCTCTTAGCATATCGGAGATTGGTCGCTTCGTGCCAGCGAAAATGGAGACAATCCTTCCATTGCGCAATCCAACCGGCTGCGTCGTCAACCTCCGCTTGGCGGTTTCGCACGCACCAAAGGTCGCGCGAGACCGCCGAGCGAACCACGCAACGCAGCCAGTTGGGGCTGTCGTCTATTCGAAGATTCCAGAATCTTCACTGTATTCAAGAACCGGCCGTACTCGCCGTCATAATGGGAGCGCGCCCGCAGTTTTTTTCGCCGGAGTGCAGCGATGAAGCGCGGTTACTTGGTATTGGCGTTGATAACGGCAGCGGGATGTGGCCAGCAGTCGGAGCCTCTTCCCGAGGTCCAGGTAGCGCCGCGAGCGAAGCCGTCGGCCACACTCAGTGGGAACCCCGAGCAAAACCCGCCGGTTTCGTCGGAAACCGCACCGGATGAAAGTGCGCGACCGGTCGCGCGCTCGGGGCATGAATTGGTCTACCACGACAAGCTGAAGATGGCGCTATTGATCAACGGCGCCGAGCAAGAAGGGCCTGCGACCAAAATCTGGGGGTGGGACGGCCGGCGTTGGAAACTTCTGGCGGCCGATGGTCCGGCGCCACGCGGTTTAGGCGGCGTTGCGTATGACGCGAAGCGCGACCTCCTGGTGCTGTACGGGGGCCGATCGCTCAAACAAGATTACACCGACATGTGGACCTGGGACGGCAAACGCTGGGACAAGATCAACGCGGCGGCCGGCGCGGTCAGCAACCATTTCTTCATGGTCCGCGACTCGACGCGCGATCGCATCGTCCTTTTTAGCGGACAAGAAGCGGTTTCAAATCCGCAGGCAAGAGCAAAGACGTTCCGCGACACTTGGGAATGGGACGGCCAAAAATGGGCGAAGGTTAGTTCCGTAGGGCCGACGGAACGCGCCCATTATGGTTTCGCCTACGACAGCGCGCGGAGGGAAACTTTGCTCTTTGGCGGCGGCTCCAACGAGTTTTGGAAGTGGGACGGCGGGTCCTGGCGATTCATCAAGAGCACCGGTCCTTCCGCACGCTGGGGAGTGCGCATGGCTTTCGATGCGGGCGCGAACAAAGTCGTCTTGTTCGGCGGGCGTCCGGCCAGCGCGACTGGGTCGAAGACTCCCCTCGATGACACTTGGCTCTGGGACGGCGCCAAATGGACGCGGGCCAACGTGCCGGGCCCTTCCAAACGCAGCCATCACGCCATGACGTATGACCCGATTCGCAAAAAAGTAATTCTGTTTGGCGGCTTCGGAGAAAACGAAAAGGACCTCGGTGACACCTGGGAATGGGACGGCTCGCGCTGGATGCTGGCCGATCCGCCAGCGCAACTCTATCGCAGCAATCCGCAACGCACCGGGGTCTACGATGTCAAACCGCTTCGCAAATTCTCCGGTGTGCGCTGGAATTTGAACGTGGGGCCTTCATCCTTAGGCTCGCCGATTTGCGCGGATGGAGTTCTCTATGTCGGCGCCCAGGACGGCCGGCTGCACGCCATCGACGCCAAATCAGGCGCCACGCGCTGGGCGACTCAGGTCGACAAATTCGTGCTCTCGTCGGTCGCCGTCGCCGACGGCAAAGTGTTCGTCGGCGGCAACGCCCTGCACGTGCTCGACGCAGGTTCCGGCCAATGGCTGTGGTCAGCTAACACACCCAAGCCGGTCTGGACGGCGCCATTGATTGTCGGCAACATCCTTTACTTCGCCAGTCAGGATGGAACGTTCCAAGCGCTCGACGTGAGTTCCTCCAAAAGTGTCTGGCGCCTCGACACCGGCCGCCGACTCGTCTTCGCCCAGCCCGCGTTCGCCGACGGCACGATCTACTTCGGCGCGGAGAAAACCGTCTACGCCGTCGACGCCCTAAACGGCAAAGAGCGCTGGAAGGCGGAGGGAGCGGGATGGAACGTGCCGGCCGCGGCGCGTGGGAAAGTCTTCATTGGCAACATCGATCGCCGTTTCTATGCGCTGGACGGCAAGACGGGCAAGAAGCTATGGGCGTTCCAAGGTATAGAAGACGCTTGGTCGGCCCCCGCGATCGCTGGCGACACCGTCTTCGTCGGCAATCGCGACGGCCACCTCTACGCACTTGACACGCAGAGCGGCAAGGAAAAATGGAGGTTCAAAGCGGAGGATTGGATGGTTTCCGATCCGATTCTCGCCGGCGGCGTCGTCTTCGCCGGGTGCGGCAACCACCTAAAGCAGAATGGCCCGCGCCACCTCTATGCTTTGGATGCAGCAACGGGCAAGGAGCTTTGGCGCTTCCGAGCCGCGGGTCGCTTGTTGACCGCGCCCGCAGTTGCCGATGACGCGGTGTTTGTCGTGACCATCGACGGTATGGTCTATGCGCTGCAGTAGTTCCGGCCTCTGGCAGAGCCGGCGCTTTTCGACTAAATTGACATTATCTCATCGCGAAGCAGTCATTTCTTGCAAAGGAGCCAGCCATGAAAATCGGTGCACGTAATCGTCTGGAAGGAGACGTGACGGAGATCAAGCGCGGCACGGTCATGAGCCAGGTCAAGGTTCGCGTGGCCGGCGGCGCCATCATGGAATCGGTGATGACGCTCGATTCGCTCGACGAATTGGGCCTCAAGATCGGCGACAAAGTGCGCGTCGCCGTCAAGGCGGTCAACGTGATGCTCATCAAACCATGAGTTGATCGTCCAACTCTTTCGGTATTAGCAGCAACGTCGCAATCAACTTGAAAAAACATCCTTCGAACATCTCGCTCAGGCTGATTGTCAACAGAATCCGTTTTCCTGCCGGCTTGACGTTTGTGGGCTGTTCCGTGTGGGTGACGCTATTCACCCATACCGGATCGGTGAGTCCCAGATCGTAGCTTGCACCGGCCAGGCGGAATCGGCCCCGCGCTAGCCAGCTGCCGCGCAATGTCTGTTTGCGATACAACTCGATCGATTCCGGCATCGCCAGAGCCAGAGATTTTTCCATGGGCTTCTCCTCGATCGACGCAAAAGCGATGCGGTCGCCCGTGCCGCGAATCAAGGCGGGACCCGCTTCCACATGTGGCCGCAAGAGACGCACGATGTCTTGATCGGCGAGCCGCGGAAGTCGCCGCCAGCGTTCGCCCGCGATCACCCAATCCTCGGGGTGATGTTTGCGCGGTCGAGACTCTTGAATCGGGATTTCCACGAGATCGAGCGGCGCCGCTTCGGCGCCGTCGGCGAAGGTGTAGTGAGCGATTGAAAGCGTGCCGTCACCAGTCGGGCTAACAGCCCGCACCCAGCCGGCGCCGTCGGCGGACAGCCCCGCGACACAGCGGCCGCCGTGCTTGCGAGAGTTCGCCAGGCAGAGGATTGACCGCGTGGTCATCGACGAAGAGCCCCGTAGGACGGCTTTGCAACCCCTCCGCGAATTTCGGTCTCGGACGGATTGCAAATCCGTCCTACGTCTTTGCTGCATCCAAGACGGCGCGCACGATCTTGTCGTAGCCGGTGCAGCGACACAGGTTGCCGGCAAGCCAATGGCGCACTTGGTGCTCGGTGGGGTGCGGATTCTGGTCGAGAAGTGCCTTGGAGGCCAGGATGAAGCCAGGGGTGCAGATGCCGCACTGCAGGGCCGCGTTTTCAAGAAAGGCTTTTTGCACCGGATGCAGAGCCTGTGGCGAAGCGAGCCCTTCGATGGTTGCGACCGAGCGGCCGGCGATCTCCGGGGCCATGACTAGGCACGAATTGACGAGCCGGCCGTCGAGAAGCACGTTGCACGCGCCGCAGTTGCCGTTGTTGCAACCTTCCTTCGCGCCAGTGAGTTGTAAGACGTCGCGAAGCACCTCGAGCAGGCTTTGGCGCGGCTCGCAGAGGAACTCGGTGTCCTTGCCGTTGATCTTGGCTTCAATGTGCAGTTTCTTGGTCACGAAACGCTGCTCCCGCCCGGTTCTCTGAACCGGGGCTAAACGAATTCGTCATGTACGGGCACGTGCGATGGCGGTCTGGAGGGCGCGCTTGACGAGGACACCGACCAAATGCCGGCGATAATCGGCATCGCCGCGCATGTCGCTGATGGGCCGGGAGGCGGCCTGGGCCAGCCTCGCGGCATTTTCGATTAAGGCGTCGTTGAGCGTGCCGTCGACAAGCGCGGCGCCGGCTTCGTTCACCAAAAGCGGCGTCGGCGCCACCGCGGCCAGGGAAACGCGGGCGGCCGTGCAGCGCGATCGTCCCTCGTCAAGCTCAACCGACACGCCGGCGCCGACGACCGCGATGTCCATCTCGTTGCGCGGAATGAAACGCAGGTACGCCGCCCCGGAACGTGGCTTGGGCGGCGGCAATTTCAGAGTCACAAGTAACTCGCCGCGGCCCAGCACGTTCTTTCCCGGCGCGGTGCAGAATCCTTGGACCGGAACTTCGCGCGTGCCGCCCGGTCCTGCGATGACGCAGATCGTTTCCATGGCGATCAGAGCGGGAATCGTGTCGGCGGCCGGCGACGAGTTGCACAAATTGCCGCCCAGGCTGGCCCGGCTCTGGATCTGGATCCCGCCCACCAGTGCGACGGCGTCGATCAGTCCCGGATAGGCGTTGGAAATTCGTTGATCCTCGTAGACACGATAGCACGGCGCCGCGGCCCCGATGCGCAGACCCGTCTTGGCGTCGAACGAAAGCTCGTTGAGCTCCGGGATGTGCTTGATATCGACCAACACCTCGACATCGCGGCGTTTGCCCTCGCGCACCTGGACGATGATGTCGGTGCCGCCGGCCAGGCAGCGTGCCCGTTCGCCCTTCTCCTTCAAGACGGCCACGGCTTCGGCGATACTCTTCGGAGCGGCGTAGTCGATGACTTTCAAGGTGGATTCCTCAATGGAGATTCCATCAAGCAATATAAGCGTGCAAATGCCAATCGTCCGGTAGGATCGGCAGTGAAAGTGATGCGGGATCTTCTACCAGCTTTTTATCCTGCGTCCCGTACAGAACGAACTGACGACATCCAGGGCAACGGCCAATCAAACCGAAATCGTCTCGGCCCCATTCGGCCATTGCTTGGGCATACAGCGCTGATTCCGCCATTAGCTCAAGTTGAAAATCCAGCAGTTCAATCCGAAACCCGCACCCCGGCCACGGGCAAAACAGGAACGGCACCATGTAAACCACATGAGGCATAGTAATGAATGGAATGGCCTGTTGCTACGAGCGCATAACCAAGTGTGCATGGCAGTGCCAATCATCGGGCAAGAGACGCGAAGCCAGACCGGCCGGGTCTTCGACCTTAGTCTTGCCGGTGATGGAAAACTGAACAAAATTACGGCACTTCGGACAGCGACCTACGAGGCCGGGCCCTTTCCACCAAGCCTCAAACAGTTCTAGTCTCTTTGCGGATTCGACCCATTCATCCAATTTGAAATGAATTCCCTCGATTTGTTGGCCACAGCCCGGCCAAGGACACACGATAGCGGATTCATGGTAGACAACCTGCGCCGCGGCTTTGCGCTCGAATCCCAGACGCCTGTATTCGGCAATTCGGCGCTCTTGTTCGGCTTGACTAACGGAGGCGCTGTCTTTCGTAAAGACATTCATGGCTCACCCTGAGAATTCTAATCCCGCAGCTTGAACGACACGTACTTCGTCTCTAAGTACGCCTCCAACCCCTCATGGCCCAGCTCGCGGCCCATACCGCTTTCCTTCATGCCGCCGAAGGGGCACTGCGGCGTCGCGGGCACGGGGTCGTTAATGCCGATGATGCCCGCTTCCAGGCCTTCGGCCATCTTCCAGGCGACGCTTAGGTCGTTGGTGAAGACGTACGCGGCCAGGCCGTAACGCGTGTTGTTGGCCTGGGCGATCACGTCGTCGAGGTTGCTGAAATCCAAGAGCGGCATCACCGGCGCGAAGGGCTCTTCGACCATGATCTTGGCGTTGGGCGCGAGGTTGGTGAGCACGGTCGGCTCGAAGAAGTAGCCCTTCTCGAAGCGATCGGAGCGCTTGCCGCCGGTCAAGATCTTGGCGCCGGTCTTTTTGGCGTCGTCAATTAAACTGATAGTCCCGTCCATCGCCCGCTTCTCGAACATTGGCCCCACTTCGATGCCCGGCTCCAGGCCGTTGCCCATCTTCAGCGCCTTCGCAAACTCCACGCTGGCTTCAGTAAATCTCTTCTGAACGTCTTTGTGGACGTAGAATCGGCTCGGGGCGATGCAGACCTGGCCGTTGTTGCGGAATTTCCCCGTGACGGCGATCTTGGCGCCGACTTCCGGATCGGCGTCCGGGAATACGATGAACGGAGCATGCCCGCCCAATTCCAGGCTGATCCGCTTCACTTGATCCGCGCAGCCGCGCATCAGCTGCTTGCCGACTTCGGTGGAGCCGGTGAAGCTGATCTTCTTGCAAATCGGATTCTCCATGAATTCGTCGGCGATGTCCTGAGCCGGGCCGGTGATGAGGTTGGCGACGCCCGGCGGCAACCCGGCTTCGATCATGCACTCGAAGACCATGACCAACGACAAGGGCGTTTGCGTCGCCGGCTTGGTGACGATCGTGCAACCGACGGCCAGGGCGGGGGCGATCTTGCGCGACTGCAACGTGATCGGGAAGTTCCATGGGCTGATGGCCCCAACCACGCCGACGGGATGCTTGATGGTGACGTGCCGTTTGCCCGGCTGCGAATTTGGAATCACTTGCCCGTAAGCGCGCTTGCCTTCCTCGGCGTACCATTCGAAGGTGTCGGCCGAGTGCATGATTTCCGCTTTGGCCTCAGGGACCGGTTTGCCCTGCTCCATGGTCAAAGTGCGGGCGATGGCGTCGAGGCGGTCCCGCATGAGGTCGGCGGTTTTTTTGAGCACCTTGGCGCGGTCGTAGGGCGTCAGCTTCATCCACGCCGGCAGCGCCTTGGCCGCGGCCTCCAGCGCCCGCTTGGTGTCAGCGCGGGTTCCGAAGGCCATCTCGACGATGACTTCTTCGTTTGCGGGGTTGATGACGCCGACGGTCTTGCCTTGGGCGCCGTCACACCAATTGCCGTCGATGAACATTCGTTTGGTCGCCGTCGCAGTCGCCGTTGCCATGATGAAGCTCCTCAGTTTCAGGTGTTTTTTTCATTGTAGCGGGTGAAGAATCCACTTGACCTCACCCCGGAAAAAGATTAACTTTGTGCTGTAAAGTATGCCGATACAGAGTGAGCCATGGACCTGCACGACGCCCTGACCCAGATTTCCGAGATTCGCCGCCAAGTGGCCCGCACCGAGGTGTTTCGCGGCTATCGGGCGGTGCCGGTGGCGTTCTCGGGCTTCCTCGCCGTCGCCGTGGCGGTCTATCAGGCCATGGCGCTGCCGAAGCCGTCGGAGGACCTTGGCGCCTACCTGATGCTGTGGATCGGCGCCGCGGTCTTGAGCATGACGGTGATGGGCGCTGCCCTGTTTCTCTATTGGTGGAACTATCCTACTCCGCTCACGCGCACGACCACGCTGCTCGCTGTTAGCCAGTTCACGCCCGCGATTGTGGCCGGCGGCGTCTTGGCGTTCGTCTTGTGGCACCAGGCGCAAGATGCGCTGTGGATGCTGCCGGGGCTGTGGTCGATCTTGTTCAGTCTCGGAATCTTCGCGTCGTATCGGCTTTTGCCGCGCGCGACTTTTTGGATCGGCGTCTATTACCTGGCGGCCGGCGCACTTTGCCTTGCTTGGGCCAAGGGTGAAAACGAATTCTCCCCTTGGGCGATGGGCGTCACCTTCGGCGCCGGCCAACTTTTGAGCGCAATCATCCTCTATTGGACATTGGAACGTCCCCATGGCGAAGAACAGTAACTCCAACCACCCCGGCCGATTCGCCTACGACGGCCTTGATCGCGTCATCCACGAAAAGGCGCGTCTCGGCATCGTCACCTCGCTGGCCACACACCCCGGCGGCCTGGTCTTCAATGACCTCAAGGAACTTTGCTCGCTTACCGACGGCAACTTGAGCCGGCATTTGCAAATTCTGAGCGAAGCCGGCATGGTCCAGATCTGGAAGGGCTATAAGGACAATCGCCCGCAAACCCTTTGTCAGCTGAGCGCCTTGGGAAGGAAACGCTTTCTTGAGTATCTCAGTGTCCTGGAGGGCATCGTCACCGACGCGCTGCCGGCGGCCAGCGAACCTGCCGCCGCGAAGAAACTCAACGAAGGCTGGTCGCCGGCGTAGTTTTTTTGAAGGCAGACTTTGCCGGATAAAGTAGTTTGCACCAAGAATCCGTTTAGCCGCTATCCGTTGAGCCGCGAGCCACCGGCGAG
>JACPZP010000195.1 GCA_016195405.1 Planctomycetota bacterium
AAAAGTATCCGACTCGTGTGCCCTCGATTCCCCTCTATAAAGAGTAGAGGGGATATCTCGCGGAGGGCAACGAACATGGCTGACGCACAACTGCATGCGGTCATCTGGCGCCTGCGAAGCATCGTTGGTACCCGACAGACAGCTGGACTGACCGATGCCAAGCTACTGGAGCGATTCGTAACCGCTCGGGATGAAGCAGCCTTCGAGGCGTTGCTCTGGCGGCATGGACCAATGGTGCTAGAGCTCTGTCGGAGGCTGCTGCCCCAGGAGCAGGACGTCGAGGACGCATTCCAAGCCACCTTCCTGGTGCTGGTGCGCAAGGCCGGTTCCATCGGGAAGCCCAGGTCCGTGGGCAGCTGGCTCTACAAGGTAGCTTTCCGCATCACCCTCGAAGCCAAGGCTCAGGCAGCGAGGCGAGCAGTCCAAGAAAAGCAAATCGTGGACTTGCCAGCACGCGAGTCCGCGGACGATCTAGTTTGGCGGGATCTTCGGCCGGTGCTCGATGAACAGCTGTGAGGAATCGGGATTTTCTTCGCACTCGGCTGCCGTCGCAAGTCAGCTGCCTGCATAGCCTTCCGGCCAGTTTAGTAACGTGATCGCGTGTTCACATCATTTCTATTCTTCGCACTTGAGAATTCTGGCTTTTTTCTGATACGCTTGTATACCTACCTTTGACACTCGCATCCTGGCGAGGAGGATAGGCATGCGCGTTTCTCTTCATCCGACCCTGCTTCGCCGCCAACTGGACAGCCGGCTCAAGAAGCTCACCACTTCCCAGCCCGTGCTCGCCGCCAGTCTTGTCCGCATCACTAAGTTTTGCGGCCGCCGCTCGTGCCGCTGTTATCGTGGCGAGAAGCATGTTGCCTATCACTTGAGCTACAAGGTCCGCCAAAAGACTCAGACCGTTTACGTTCCGGTCGATCTGCTCGAGGAGGTCCGGTCATGGATCGACGAACATCGTCGGCTCAAACGCCTGTTGCAGGAGATTTCACAACTGACCCTCGCCCTGGTACGCGGTCATGCCCAAGCACGCCAGCGGCGCCGGGGTCGCCCCTGAATGTCGGAGTCGTTCTCGTGCGCACCATCCGGCATTTCTTTCCCGAGATCAATGCCTGGATGGATGAGATTCGTGATCCTCGTTTCTTGCCTTCCATCGTCTACCACAAGCGCTTCTTGGTCTGGTGGGGACTGTCCTTATTTCTGTTCAAGTTAGGCAGCCGCCGCCAACTCGACTACGAGTTGGACGCGCAGAACACGCGCGTCCTGGATAACCTGAATCGCCTGGCCGGCACGCAGCAAAAGACGCGGCCGGTGAATAAGACCTTGAATTACTTCCTGGGTCGCATCGGCGCGCAGCAAGTGGCCGACCTGCGCACGCGGTTGGTGCGGCGCTTGCTGCGCATGCGCGTTCTGGACGCGGGCCGCCTGCAAGGCCACTGGGTGACGGCGACCGACGGCACCGGCTATTTGCTGTTCCGCCAGCGGCACTGCCCGTATTGCCTGGAGCGGCGCTATGGAGAGGTGACGTTGTACCTCCATCAAGTGCTGGAAGCGAAGCTGCTGGGACCGGAGGGTTTGGTGGTGTCGTTGGGCACGGTCTTCATCGACCAGAGCGACACAGCCGATACGCCGGCCGATGCGGACGCGGAGCGGCGCAAGCAGGATTGCGAACTGAAGGCATTTAACCGCCTGGACGCGCAATTGCGCACGACCTTTCCGCAATTGTCCATCTGCTATAGCGGCGATAGCCTGTTTGGCTGTGGGCGTGGCCTGGCGATGGGGAACGGACCACGCCGGGCCTTTGTTTATGTCCTCAAGCCTGGGCGTCTGCCGACGCTTTGGCAAGAGTTTCAAACATTGTTGCCGCTGTGCGCCGGGCAGCGCCGGGAGTTAGTGACCTCCAAGGGCGTGCGGCAAGTCTATCGCTGGGTTGACAATCTGTCGTACACGGACTCAGACAAGCGCCCTTGGTCGGTAACGGCCATCCAGTGTGAAGAAACGGTGGATGGTCAGACCACGACTTGGGCCTGGATCACGAACTTGAAGGTCAACGCTGAAACAGTGATCAGTGTCGCCACGAAAGGAGGTCGGCACCGCTGGCACATTGAGAACCAAGGCTTCAACACGCAGAAGAACAGCGGCCTGAACCTGGAACACGCTTACAGCCATCGCTGTTGGCAGGCGTTCTACTACCTCTTGCAGATCGCTCATCTGATTCTGCAACTGGTGGAGAAGGGCAATCTCCTGCGCCAGTTGGCGCAGGAGTTGGACAAGACGCCGGCGCAACTATTCGGCAGTCTGAAAAACATCGCTCGTCGTTTGTTGGAAAGTTTTCGGTTCGTGCGCATCCAAGATGAGGCGTATGACCCCGTCGCAGCGGCGCAAATCCAGATCCGGCTGGATAGCGGCTAGAAGGTGTGGCTGTACGGCGATTCGAGGCGGCGGCGGATTCTTCTGCGTACGAGCAATGGTATCCTGGCTATACTCGCGGACCAACCGCGAGAGCGTGCGGCGTGCGCGCAGGAGAGCGTCTCGGCAGGGGCCGTCAGCGGTCGGCTGGACGTGCGGAACCTATTCCTCACAGCTGGGCGGGCTCCTTAAATCTGGACAAAAAAGACTACCATGTTATCCTGCCTTGTGCCGCACGCGATTTCAGCAGCCACATTTTAGTCGAACAGTG
>JACPZP010000204.1 GCA_016195405.1 Planctomycetota bacterium
ACCCCCCTTACGGCAGGACCGGCTTGCGACTCCGGTGCGCAATGATCTGATAATCCATAACCGATTGATGGAAAGCATCTTATGGATTGCATTGCTTGCGCACGCGCGCGCACCATCAAACTGGGGTGAGGTAGAGGCGAGGTGATTAGTTTTCGAGGTTCACGACTTCGCCGCCGGCGCGAGTGGCTAGCGCCGGCATGATCGGGGCGGCCGAATAGGCAAGGAAATGGACGGAACCATCGGCGAACAGGAAATTAGCGCCCCCGGAATGCAGGCTCCAGAAGTGAAAGAAGTCACATTGGTTGCTTATCTGGCCGGGGCTGAACTCGTAGGGTCCAAGCGGACATGGACCAGGGTTGCCGATTCCTTCGTTCAGCTCGCGAACGCCCAAGACAACGTCGCATGACCCGGTTTGGTTTTGCCCCCAGCCGCCATACCACCAACCGAACCGCAAATCGGCGCTGGGCGGGCGTTCCCCCACCAAGAGCGTATTGCTGGCGCCATCGACAATTGCCGTAAGCCTGATTTGAGAATCGAGAAAGAGCACTCCATCGCGCGTGAACAGATCCCGTCCCTCGTTGCCGAGGTAGGACGTGAGCGCCACGTCGAGAGCGCCCGGAAATGCGACCTCGGCTACCCGCGGATCCGCGGGGCAACCGTACAGCGCGATAACGGTGCCGAAACCGACATGAGGCGGGTTATTTTCAAACCACGAATCTTGCTTGAATGCGGCGACTGTAAGCGCCCAGAGTTCTCCCTGTTCGATGAACGGCAGGATTCTCGCTTGCCAGCCCATCCACGGGTAAGGATCTGTGCCGTCGCCGTTGCTCAAGCCGGGCGGAAAGCTCTTGTGAACATTGTGGTATTGGTGTAAGGCGAGGCCAATCTGCTTAAGATTGTCCGCGCACTGGAGTCGCGCGGCCCGGCCCCGGACGGCTTGCACGGCGGGAAGCAACAGCCCGATTAGCACGGCGATAATGGCGATGACTACAAGGGTTTCGACCAGAGTGTAGGCCGAGCGCTTTGACGAAGTGCTCACGTGTCGCCTCCTTCCTTCAGGCGTTTTGGGCCGCGTGCCCATTTATACAGCTTGCGCACCCGTACCACAACAAAGCCGAATGCCACCGCGCCGAGAAATGCGTACTCAATGATTGCTTCCCGCATCAAAGCCGCTTCATGGCGTGCCGACCTTGCGGCGGTAGCGCTTGATTAGAAACACGACCAATGCCGTAATAGCGCCGGTGGCAACCACAAGCCCTGCCGTTTTGAAAAGCTTTTCCCGCCTGGCTGCGGAGAACTTGGCCTCCGCTTCCGCGCGTGCCTGGGCGATAACGCCGTCGAGATCTTCCGCTCTGGCTGGGATCCTATACTGCACGTCCCCAATGCCGAGCGTCCTGTCCGTCACGTTGGTTCCGGGAACCGTGTATTTCGGCGTGAACGTCTCGTCGGGAACGGGAGTGGTTCCGTACTCAATAACCTCAAACACATCGGTCCAAAAAGGGCTATCGAAAATCTGGCCTGGATAGTTTCCGGATGCATAGTTCTCCGTGTCGCACTTTCCAGGCAGCCAAATCTCGTGTCCGGGAAGCTTCCGGTGATCGCTGCACGTGCTCTGCCGCAAGAGGCGCCCTTCCGTAGTTAACTCCTGGAAACGGCGAACAGCGTAGCCGAGGTCTGGGTCCAGAAAATACACGTACTGCAGCTCACGCGGCGTGAGTTCTCTGTTCTTTTTGGCGCGTGCTAGGTGCTCCTGGATTTCCCTTTCGGTCATGGTTTGCGCCTCCCGCATGCGCCGTTCCGCCTCGGCTGGATCAGCGTTTTGAACCGCGCGCCACATTGGGTTTTCCTTAAGAATAGTAATGCGCAAGACCGAGCGGCCCTGTAGCTCAGTCGCCTCCACGGACTGGAGGCGGCCGCCCTGTTCCACAAGGTGCAACACCTGCGATATCGGGTGATGCATCCGGAGGACTTCGCGCGTGGTTCGCGCTAGCCGTATTCCGATCCGTTCAAAAGATCGTACAGGAAAAAGTTCGTCATCAGCTTTGAGTTTGTCGACGGATTCGAGGAGAATGTCAGGGGAGGTGGGTTTCCCTTTGAGGATTTGGTCGGGACTACCTGCGACGAAGACGCGACCGTCAAAGGCACGTTCATACCTGCGTGAGCCGGGAGCGTCTTCCCATTTTTCGCCTCCTTCATTCCTCCGCCAATACATTTTGCCTTGCTGCCAGACGAGATAGGATGTCTCGTGCGCGAAATCCGGGGGGTCAATCCTCGATAACCCGAGCTTTTCCCGAGTCACGGCGCCAGCGCGCATGTGTTGACGCCACGAGACGGAGAATGCGTTCAGCTTCGCGAAGCGAGCGAGGGCAATCTTTGCCGATTCGGGTAGCGATGCGTCTTGAGCAGAGGTGGCGAGCGAAATTGCAATGCCCAAAACGGCCAGCGCGAGCAACGCCACTCGAAGGCATCGGCCCAAGCTGTTCATTTTGGGAGAAATAAAAGGAGAAATAAAAGGTGTCAGGACCCTTTTATATAGGCAAACAAACCTACAATAAATGGCCCTGTTACCTACTCTCACCCGACACCTTCTTTCACCTCGCGAGCGCCTTTGCTTCCACGAAGAACGATTAGCAAGGGCGAAACGACTCGGTAGAGCATGAGACGCCTCTTGGCAAGAATTGCGTATCTCGTTTGTACACGCCGGCAGTTCGACACGCAAGTGAGAAGTGTAATCGGTATTCGGTGTGCATTAGTGTTAACGCGTGCAGAGAGTTCGCCGTGTGTGGTCGGGGCTGAGTCTTCGAAGGCCCGGACGCCGTCGCCGCGCGGGCACGCCGGGGCTTCGCAAAGCCTCAGCCCCGGCCACACCTGAACACACCTGGCCACACCTGGCGTGCAGAAACGGAGATGCGCCCGCGTCAGCCCGAGGTGGACATGGAGCGCAAGAAATCGCTCAGCAAGCTGAAGAGCGCGGCGGGATTTTCCAGACGATACAGGGCGGCCACCGGCGCATTTGGCCCTACGCCGATGCCGAATCCTCCCCGTCGCGCTGCGGTTTCTACGGCGTCGGCGTCATTGGCTTCGTCGCCGGCATAGAACGGAACGGCGTTTGGTCCGATGTCTTCCAGGATTCGGTCTAGGGCTTCTCCCTTGGTCCATCCGAGTTCGGAAGTGAATTCCACGGCCATCGGACCGGGAACCATGCGGACGGGGAAAGAGATCTTTTGAACGGCTTGGCGAACTTGTTCTTGCAAGAGCGGATGCGCGGCTGGGACCGCCCTCCGGTAATGGACGGTCAGGCCGTACTCCTTGTTTTCCAGCCACGCGCCGGGAAAGGCGGCGATCGCGGGCTGCAGGACGGCGGCGAGTTCATGCATTTGCCGGCGGCAGCTTTCTTCCCGGGGGTGTAAAACGCTCCGGCCGCGAAGATCCACCTCCATGCCGGCGGTTCCGGCGTAATAGAGGTTGGCCAAGCCCACCAAATCCTTGATCTCTTTGAGCATGCGGCCCGAAAGGACGGCCACGAATACGCGCGGCTGTTCGGCCAGCCGCGCCAGCAAGGCACGGGCATCGGCGTCGAGGACGGCCAAACACGGATGTTCCTTGAGCGGGACCAGGGTGCCGTCGTAGTCAAACAGGAAGGCTAAGGCGGCGCCTTCTCCGTGGATGGTTCGAAGCCGGAGCAACAGGCGGGCGCTGGTGTCGTCCATCTTCAGTTCCTCATCACGCCTGTTTTGGTCCCCCCTCACCCCCAACCCCTCTCCCCCCCGTGTCAAGCGATTGCAAAGTCTGAGTCCTAACAACCGGGGGGAGAGGGGGGCCAGACCTAATTGATGAACGGCGTTCTTACGGTCAGCACCGGGCAAGGGGATTCGCGCAGGACCTTCTCGGCGACGCTGCCCATGAGCAACCGTTTCAAGCCGCGGCGGCCGTGCGTGCCCATGACGATCAGGTCCGTGTCGCTCTGCCGGGCGACCCTCAAAATCTCCGTCGCCGGATTGCCCTCTTCCAAACGATGAATGACGGGAAAATCGTTGCCGGCAGCCTTTAGGGTCCGAAGCTGTTCGCGCATGTCTTCCAGGTGATCGTCATCCGGAGGAAGCAGCATGCCTCCCTCGGTGAAGACCATGCCCGGCTCCGCGGCGACATGCATGACAATCAAGGTGGCGCCGTAGTCCCGGGCCAAGGCGCCTGCCAAGCGAAAGGCCACTTCGGATCGTTCCGAGAAATCGGTCGGGTGCAGGATCGAATGTATGGCTAACATAGGTATGCCCTTCAATGCTCCAAGAACCGTGAAGAGGTGATGCACTCACCAATTCCTTATGGCAATTTCCATGCCATGGCCGACTTGGCAATAATGGCATCTCATTTGCAAACACCTCTGCAAAGGAAAGAGCCGACAAGTAGCCGAACTCGTCAGAGTGCCAGGGGGGCCTGAATTCCGACGAATTCAGCTACATCCAATCCGTTCGCACGTGGCACGGAACCAGTTCAACGAAAGCTTGGGGAAAGGCACTGCCCCGATTGGGGCAAGCGGAGTCACGGGCAAAGAAGAACCAAGCGTGTTTCACCCGTCGCTTCACCTGACTGAGCGGTCCCTTCCGGATTTCCTGGAACGCTCATTTTTTGCAAAGGAGTTTGAACGATGCGAAAACTGCAATTCGGCTTTCTGGTGATGTTCGCCCTGGCCTTGATTTTGGGGTCCGCGTCCCAATGCCTGGCCGAAGAAAGCAAAGGCAAGATCAAGACCATCATGGATGACAAAAACACCTTGGTCATGACGGACAAAGACGACAAGGACCACAGTTTCCAGCTGGCGCCCAACGCCAAAATTCGCCTCAACAACAGGGACGTCGCGTTCACTGACTTGCGGGCCGGCGACGCCGTCACCGTGACCTGGGAGGAAAAAAACGGACGGAGGCTCGCGACTCTCATTGTTACGCAAAGGAAGGAGTGAGCGGCTTCCGGAGGCTGCACTTCCTGGGTGAAACACGCGCGGGCATTCAAGAAAGCGGCGGGCTCCATTGGAGTCCGCCGTTTCTTTGCGCACCCGCTAGCCCTGACTATTCAACGCAGAGACCGCCGAGAGCGCCGAGGAGGAAAGAGCAGCAGGAAAGAGCTGCGAATTTACAGTATTCCTCTGCGTTCTTTGCGTTCTCTGCGTTGAAAAGGCAATGATTCGGACTAGTAGCCGCGGAACAAGGATTTGTCGATTTGGTATTCGGACAGCTTGGAGGACAAGGTCCGCCGCGATAGGCCGCAGATCTTGGCGCACAGGCTGACCACGCCGCCGCTTTGCTCCAGGGCTTTGCGGATGTACTCGTGCTCGATTTCGGAGTCGACTTGCCGCAGAAGCACCGGCAACGGTTGGTTGAGGTCAATGGGAAACGGCGCCTTGGCGGGTTTGCCGTTGAATATTTCCTGGGGCAGGTTTTCCGGCAGGATGGAGCCGTTCATCGACGTCACGCAGCCGCGTTCGATGGCGTTTTCCAGCTCCCGGATGTTGCCGGGCCAATGATATTGCAAGAGCGCGTTCATGGCCTTGGGCGCGAGTTGTTTGGGCGAATCTCCGGGGCGGGCGTTCTTTTCGGCGAAACAAGCGGCCAGGAGGGGAATGTCCTCCTTGCGATCGCGCAGAGGCGGCAGCTCGATCTTGACGACGTTGAGGCGATAGTAGAGGTCCTCACGGAAGCGATTTTCCTCCACGAGCTTTAAGAGATTGCGATTGGTGGCGGCGACGACGCGCACGTCGACTTCAATTCCCAAGGCGCCGCCGACGCGCTCGAAGCGCCGCTCCTGCAACACGCGCAGCAGCTTGGCTTGCATGGGCGGAGGAATGTCGCCGACTTCGTCCAGAAAGATGGTGCCGCCGTTGGCCAATTCGAAGCGGCCGCGGCGCTGGCCGATGGCGCCGGTGAACGAGCCTTTCTCGTGCCCGAACAGTTCGCTTTCCAGCAAGGTCTCGGGAATGGCGGCGCAGTTGACCGCCACCATGGGGCCGCTCCGGACCTGCGACGATTGGTGAATCGCCTGGGCCACTTGCTCCTTGCCGGTGCCGGTCTCGCCTTCAATCAACACGGTCGAGCCGGTCTGAGCCACGTTGCTGATCAGCTCGAACACCGCGTGCATGCGCGGGTTCTTGCTGATGATGTTGTGAAAAGAGAAGCGCTGTTGCAGCTGCTCGCGCAGATAAGCCACTTCGTCTTGCAAGCGGCGCTCGCGCAGCACGCGCTCTACCACCAGGCGCAGGTGCTGCTTGTCCACCGGCTTGCTGAGAAAGTCGTAAGCTCCCAGACGCATGGCCTGAACCGCCTGATCGATGCTGCCGTGCCCGGCCATAACGATGACGGTCGTGGGGATGTTCTGTTTTTGAATTTCTTCCATGAGCTTGAGGCCGTCGAGCTGAAGGCCGGCGAGCTGAAGGCCGTCGAGCTGAAGGCCGGCGAGCTGAAGGCCGTCGAGCTGAAGGCCGGCGCAGCCGTCCATGCTCAGGTCGGCGAGGAAGACGCTGTAGCTTTGCTCGCCCAGGGCCTTTAAGGCCGCGGGAGCGTCCGCCACGGTATCGACCTTGATGTTCTCATCCCCTTCCAAGATGGGTCGCAGCTGGCGATGGGTCTGTTCCGAATCTTCAGCGAGGAGGATGCGGCGTTGCATGACAGGGCCTCCATGGAGTTGGAGTTGGACCATCCCCAAACAAGATGCGTTCACGTTCCGCCGGTTCAAGGCGGATCATCACGGGTCAGATCCAACCGCTTCGGGTGGAACCGAGGAAAGGCGACCAATAAAGAACTTGAAATGAATCAGGATATGAGAAAACAAAACCAAAAATCAATTACACCCATTATACACCATAAACTCGGTCAAGCAAGTTGCGTCGCTGCAATCTGCAATGCGCAATCCCGCAAATTGGGATAAACAATCGGGATTAAGAGGCCGCAAGTAAAATGGACCAAAGATTTTTCTTGACTTGTCCGGAATCGCTTCGGTACTCTTCTCCCATCCAACCCATTTTCTTGAGGATCATTTCGAAGGGCGAAGAGCCACGCAAAAATGTCAGTTTGCTACGTCGGACGGCAACACGGATAACGGCAACACGGATTAGAGCAGGGGCTGACACCAAGTGTTTATTCATCATGGTTCTCCAGCTGGAGGTCAGTCCCGTCATGGCACAATTCAACCTTTCCAAGTGGTTTGAGACGCTTACTCCAAGACGGCAACGCCGTCGAATAACAAAGGGAGCGGATCGCCGCCGCCGCTCTTTCGTGGTCGAGCAGCTGGAAGACCGCATCGTGCCGTCGGGGTGGAACGCCTTCAAGCCCGACATGCTCCTCCCCGGCGAGGAAGGCGAAGACCAAATTATCCAAAACGAGGCAACCCTTGAGGAAGTCGGCCCTTCCGCAGGCCAAAGCGAAATGGCCATCGCCGCCGACCCGACCGGACAACACGTCGTGATCGGCTTCAACGACTTCCAGGGCTTCAACAATAACCCGCTGTCCGTATCGGGCTTCGCGTACTCCGACAACGGCGGCGCCTCGTTCACTTACGGCAACCAGCTGCCAAGCGCGAGCAACGGCAACATCGGAGCCACGCTCCTGCCGCAGGTGGTCGGCGATCCGGTCATACTCTATATCCCCGGCGGCGGCGGAGGGCAGTTCGCGTATTTTTCCATCGAAGTCATTGGCCGCGGCGTTGGCTCGCCCGGCAACACCTTCGCCGGCACGATCCAGACCATGTGCGTGCAAACCTCCACCGACTTCGGTCACACGTGGAGCCAGCCGTTCGCCATCGGTCCGGCCTCCAACCCGCACGGCCTGTTGTCCGGAACAAATGGACGTGATGCGGCCGACAAGGAATTCGCCGACGTCGATCCGGAAACGGGCCGCGTCATGTTGACCTGGTCAAACTTCACCTCGACCGCGTTTATCCCGGGCGGACGCGAGATTTCCGCGACCTACACAGACAACATCATGAACGCGGGCGGCCCCACCTGGTCGGCCCGGCAGATCCTCAATCCCGGCGCGACCACCGCCGACCAAGCCTCGGTCCCGCGCTTTGCCGGAAACGGGTCGGGCAACGTCTATGTGAGCTGGAACAGCACGAATCTATCCACCGGGAACAACCGCGAGTATGTGGCCGTTTCCACCAATAACGGCGTGAGCTTCGGAGCCCCCTTCAGCCCCACCGCCTCAGACTATTACCCCATGGACCAAGTGTTGGGCAACGACCGGGTCCACAGTTTCCCGTCATTGGCCGTCGATAATTCGGGCGGGGTCAACGCGGGCAACGTCTATTTGGTCTACGCCACGAACGGCAATCACGACGGCGCGGACATCATCTTCCACCGCAGCACCAATGGCGGCGGCTCGTTTTCCGCGGGAACGCTGCTGAACGCACGTCCGGGCAGCGACCGCGCCCAATGGTTCCCGTACGTCTCGGTCGACAACACCAATGGGCGCGTGTCGGTCATCTATCTCGATCAGGGAGTCGCCGGCAGCGGCGACCTCACCGAGGTCAGCTGGCAGTATTCGGACGACGGCGGCGTCACCTGGTCGAAGCCTTCGTCGCTTACCTCGCCAGGCGCCTTTGCAATCGGCGGCGACCCTGCCGACGCTCAACCCTTCCACGCGGGCTACGGCAACGACACCAGCCAGCCGAACATGGGCGACTACATCGCCAGCACGTCGGTGGGCGGCAACCTCTTCGCCACCTGGGGCGGGACCAACCACATCCCCGATTTCCAGAGCGGCCAACCGACCAGCGCGAGTTTCACCACGCCCGACTTCTTTTTCAAGAAGTCCAGCACGGGCCTGGCGTCTTTGCATCTGGGCACGCCCACCTTCACCGACAGCGGCGGCAACGGCTTCATCGACAGCGGTGAATTGATCAACTTCCATTTGCCGCTCACGAATTACGTCACCAACCCCGTTTTGGCCCCGTCCAGCTACACGGGCGTGACCGCGACGCTGTCGACCAGCACACCGGGCGTCGTGGTCACCGTGGCGACTGTGGCCTATCCGGACATCGCCGCCGGCGGGACACAACTCAACTCGCTCGATTTCCAAGTGACGCTCCTGCCCACCTTCGTCCCCGGAACGCGCATCGAGTTTTCTTTGGCGGTGACCACCGCACAGGGCTCGACCGCACTGCTTTTCACCCAGACCACGGGCACGCCGATCGCCACGACAATCTTCTCGGAGAACTTCGACGGCGTGGCTCCGGGGAGCCTCCCCGCGGGTTGGGGCACGATTCACCAGGGCGGGGCCAATACCGTCCCCTGGACGACCAGCAACACCCAAATGGGCACCGCGTCGAATGGGCTTTACCATCAGGAAGCCAACGACGGCCCGGGCGGCACCAACAATACCCGGTTCGAACGCGTGGCGTCGCCGCTCATCACGATTCCGGCCAACTCCCTGTTTGTCACGCTCGACTTTGACATCCGCTATGATTTGGAAGACGACTTCAGCACCAACCCCGGCTACACGGGCCAAAATATCCTCGCCTACGACGGCGCCGACCTGCGCATCACCGACTTCACGCCCGGGCACTTCGCTCGCGCTACGCAGATCGAAGCCTTCGAGCAATCGTTCACGACCGACGGTTTCAACTTCTACAACAAGCACCTGCCGCGCAGCGGCAATGCCGCGTACTTCCAGGACCAATCGGTCTGGTCGGGCAGCTCCGGCGGCTTCGTACACGTCCACATGGTCCTTGGGGGCATGGCAGGCACCACGGTTCAGCTTCGCCCGGACTACACGCAGGACGGCGGCGGTCTGGCCTCGAGCGAACGACCCGGCGCTCTCAACGGCGTCATGATCGACAACATCGTGATGCAGAGCGTCGTCGCGAACCAGCCTCCCAAGATCACCAGCCTGAGCGCGACTTCGCCCATCAACGAAAACGATTCCAGCACCGTGAACGGCACCTTCACCGACGAGGCCGGCGACACGCACACCGTGGTCATCAACTGGGGTCCGGGCGAGGGTTCCACGACCTTGAATCTGGCGGCCGGGAACTTCAGCTTCAGCTCCAGCCATCAGTACAAGGACGATAACCCAACCGGTACACCGTCCGACGTCTATCCGGTTTCCGTCACCGTGAACGACAACGTCGGCATGTCGGACACGCAAGGCACGAGCGTGACGGTGAACAACCTCGTCCCCGTTGTCGGCGTCATCACCGGCCCCAACACGGGCATGCCGGGCCAAGTTCTCGCTTTCTCCGCCCCGTTCACGGATGTGGGCACCCAGGATACCCACACCGTTTCCATTGACTGGGGCGACGGCAACATAACTTCGGGCGCAATCGTCGAAGCGAGCGGCTCCGGCACGGCCAGCGGCAGCCACGCCTATGGCAGCAACGGCACTTACACCGTCACGTTTACCGTAACTGACGACGACACCGGCGCCGGCACGGCGGCCAAATCCGGCATCGTCATCGCCACCTATTACGTCGTCCTCAATCCGACGGCGCCTGGAGCGCTCTCTGTCTCCGGAAACGCTTCGCTCAATCCGTCCGGCGGCATCTTTGTGGATTCGACCAGCAGCACCGGCCTGACCGCCAGCGGCAACGCCCTCATCACCTCGCCGTTCGTGAACATCGCGGGCGGCGCGCAAATCACGGGCAACGCCCATGTGGTCGCGGCGCCGACGCCCGGATCGATGGCCGACCCATTCGCCGCCCTTCTCGCGCCTTCTCCTGCCGGCGGTTCGCCGCCCAACATTCAGGTGTCGGGGAACACGTCCACGGCGATCGGCCCAGGCACTTACGCTTCGATCAAGGTTTCGGGGAACGGCAGCCTGGCTCTCGCTCCTGGTGTTTATTACATCCAGGGCGGAGGCCTTTCCGTCTCCGGCAACGGCAGCGTCACCGGAACCGGCATCACCATCTACAACGCCGGCGGCCCCGGTGGCGCCTTCGGAGGTGTCTCGTTCAGCGGCAACGGCGTGTTCCAACTTAGCGCGCCCAACAGCGGCGATTTTACCGGCATCCTCATCTTCCAAGCGCGCGACAATACCCGGGCCATGTCCATTAGCGGCAATGCCGGCCTGGGCATCAGCGGCAGCATCTACGCCAAGGCCGCGCTTCTGAGCCTGAGCGGCAACGGCCAACTCCATGGCTCCCTCGTGGTCGACCGGTTCCAGGCATCCGGCAACGGCGCCAGCGCGCTGACCGCGGACGGCAACGACAACGCTGCCGCCCTCACCGCCGGCGAGTTGTTAGGCGGCGATCTGTTCCTTTACATCGATGATGCAAGCGGTTACTTGGGCGCCGCAGGTCGCGCGCGCATCCACGACATTGTCGTGAGTCTGGATAATCTCTTGGCTCGATATGACATCGCCATCACGGAAGTCTCCAGCCGAACGCTGGCGAATTTGGTTCTCGACACCAGTACGACAAGTGCATCCGGCGGTTTCGCCAACGGTGTGCTCGGCTCCTTCACGAACGCCGGCGAAATCACCCTCATCCAAGGATGGAGCTGGTACGTGGGCTCTGACCCCGCAGGCATTGGCGCCAATCAATACGATCTGGAGACCATCGTCGCCCATGAGCTTGGCCACGCGCTCGGCTTGGGGCACAGCTCCGCAGGCAGCTCGACGATGTTCGCCGAACTCGCGCCCGGAGCGGCCCGCAGGACCATCACCACTGCCGATCTCAACATTCGCGATGCGCACGGCGGCCCCGACGCGTTGCACGCCGCCGGTTTCCAGCATGTCGCGGCCGCTCGATTGAGCATGAGCGCGCCTGTCGCCGCCGATCGTTCTGGATCGCCGGATGTCGCGGCGGCCTTCCGCAGCGCCTCCGCCCCTGTGCTGGATCAGGAATACACCGTGACTTCCAGCCGGCTCATTCCGCTTGTCACAACGCCGGTCTCGGCCGTCGGCCCCTTCGCCCTGTCCGCGGCGCGCCTGCTGGCGCCCGTGGCCTATCGCGGCGGCGACGGCGAAAATTGGCTTCCCGTCGACGACGAAGCGCCCGCCGATTGGCCCGCCCGTCTGCCTGAGCCGCGTTCGACAGGACCAGCTTGCGAACCCAGCGCCGCCTTCGAGAATGACTTCGACCCGACATCGTACAGCAGAGTGTGCGACGACTACTTCGCGGAATGTGCGCTGATCGCCGACGCCGCCCCGACGGAATTCCCAAGCGCCGCGGCGGACCCGATGCTCTTCGGCATGGCCGCGGCCGCGTTGCTCGGCGCTTCCTTCGGACAGGCTCGGACAAAGGAAGAGCTGGCACGGCAAACTAAGCAGCGTTGCCGCATCAAGCAGTAACTAGCGCATTGCGAATGCCCGGCTCCATATCATGCCTCGGTACACTCCCTTGGCCTCATATGGAGCTTCCATGGGCTTCCTTCTCGTTGCGCTTAGCGCCGTCCTGATTTTCGTCGTCCTTTGGGATGCCTTCGAGGCGATGGTTCTGCCTCGCCGCGTCACGCATCCGTTCCGTTTCGCGCGGCTGTTCTATCGCTCCACGTGGAAGCTGTGGCGCACCCTCGCCTGCCGCCTTCGCCCCGGAAAAACCAGAGCCACGCTTCTCAGCTTGTTCGGCCCGCTGTCCCTCTTGGCCCTCTTCGCTTCATGGGTGGTCGGCTTGATCGCCGGTTTCGCCCTCCTCCACTGGTCGCTCGGCTCTCCCGTGCACAACCCCGACGGCGCCGCCGATTTCAACACCTATCTCTATTTGAGCGGCACCACGTTCTTCACGTTGGGCTATGGCGACGTCACGCCGCTGGGAACTTTCGGCCGCTTCCTGACCGTCGTGGAGGCGGGCCTCGGCTTCGCGTTCCTGGCCTGCGTGATCGGCTACATGCCGGTCCTTTACCAATCTTTCTCACGCCGCGAAGTCACCATTTCGCTCTTGGACGCCCGCGCCGGCTCCCCTCCCAGCGCCACGCAGGTCCTGTTGCGGCTCGCGCAGGGCCGCAACTTCCACACCATCACGCCGTTCCTGGCTGAATGGGAACGCTGGGCCGCGGAAGTCCTTGAAAGCCAGCTTTCCTATCCGGTGCTGAGCTACTACCGCTCGCAGCATGACAATCAATCCTGGTTATCGGCCCTCACCGCCGTCTTGGACACGTGCGCCCTCCTCATTGCCGGGGTGAAGAACATCGATCCCTACCAAGCCCAGCTCACTTTTGCCATGTCGCGCCACGCCGTCGTCGATCTCGCTTTAGTCTTCAAGCTACCCCCGCCCGCGCCAAGCCAGGAGCGCCTCACGCCCGAGCAACTCATCCGCCTGCGCGAGTTGCTCCTGGCCGCCGGCCTTCCTCTGAATCAAGGCCCGGCTTTCGACGCCAAGCTGGCCGAGCTGCGCGCCATGTATGAACCGTTTGTGGAGGCGCTGGCCCAATACTTCCTCGTCACTTTGCCGCACTTCGTCACCGACAAGCCGCCCGTCGACAATTGGCAGACAAGCCCCTGGACCCAGCGCGTTCCGGGCATCGGCCAACTTCCCTTACCGGTCGGCGACGAGCATTTTAGCGCGGGGATTTGACTGGGCCGACCTTTGACCGCAAGTGTCCATTGCGTAAAAACGGACACCTGGGTATCTTCTTTTGAAGTTACGGCGCGAATTCCGCTCCACTACCGTTGTGCCGCGTTAGCGCTTAGCCGCGTTTTAGGTTTTAGCGTTTAGCCGCGAGCCAGCGGCGAGCGCGGACGGGTCTGACCAATACCTTTGGAGAGTGTCGACTAGCGAATTGCGAATCGTGAAGCGCGAAACGCGCCGACACAACGCCATGAGCGAAAAGTCCCTCAAGATCGAATTCCGCCGAAACCTGTGCGTCGTCCTCGAAGGACGGAAGCGTGGGCCATTGCGGTTCTTGAAAGTCGGTCGCGGCAGTCGTTATAGGGTTCGCTTGGTTCCCTATCACAAGGGGCAACAAGAAGTGGCCGATCTTTATTTCCGAAACGGTTCCGTCGCGCGCGAGATCGCCTTCAACTACTTCCGCTTCGTCGACGACCATCGCAAAACTGTCGCCTAGGTCCTGACCTTTTCAGATTTTGGTGACCTCCTGGACGAGCTTCCGTAGCGTCTCAAACTCGGGCGAGAATCCGTCATCCACGAAGACCACGGTATGCTCGCGTTTGCCGTCGTGGATCGCGATTTCAAAACGGAACAAATCGGCGCCGATTGCGCCGCACGTCGAGCCGGCTTCCATTTCGAAGAAATGGCTCTTTTTCACCAAGTCTTCGACAGCGCTCGCCTCGGTTCTCGGCATCTGGGACGTGTCGAGAAATCGCGAGGTGTCTTCTTGCCCCGTGTAGCCGCCGCTTCGCTTCACTGTGATAAGCATGGCCGCTCCTTAGAAGCGGTTTCAAAAGGGTCAGGACCTATGATCCTAGAGGTCCTGACTCCTTTTGAACCAAGGGCGATCGAACACCTGCCTCTTCTTTTGCTGGCTCCTCATTGGACGCAAAGCGCCGGATCAGCGGACACGTTCGTTCGCCGTGCTTCGGGCGCTGGAGCCGGCGCTCACGGTTCGGAACTCCTTGTGGATGGTCTTCTTGAGAAGCTCGTAGTCCGCATGGAATAAGTGCTCCTCACCCTCGTCGGGGCCCGTGAACTCAGCCAATTGCATCGTACCACAACAACCGCGCCGGTTTTGGACGGCGTCCTCGGCGTCTTCCACGCCACAGGCCAATTCCAGGCCCTCCGCGTGATCCTCGGTCAAGGGCGTCGGGCTGACCACCACTTCCCGGAACGTGAAGCGGTTTCGGATGAAGTTGCGATACTGCACCGGCCGACCGTCCGCATTGGCAATCAGGAGCATTTGGTTGACGACGTTGGCGAAGGTGGCGCCTGTCGCCGGCGACGCCATGATCGCCCGGATGACGAGGCTCATCAGGTATTGACCCACTTCGTACAGCACCTGGGCGTCGTCCTTCTTGGTGGGCCGCTGCTCGAAGGCGAAGATGTCCGCGAGCACATCGTAAATGCCGCCCGTGAACACCTGCGAGATGGCGTGCACCTCCGTGCCCACCTGACTGAGCTTTAGGTCGTTGTCCGCGTTGCGTAGGCCGTTCGGGCGGCCCAGGGCGAGTCCGAATTCCTCGGCCAAATCGGAGAGGAACGTCTTCTCGTGCAAGTTGGCTTTGGTCTGAGCGATGACGGCTTCCACTTGGTCCATTTGCGACAGGGCCAGGAAAATGGCGGTCAGATCGCCAAAGGACTCGTGGAGCCCGCCGGTCTGCGGTGGGTTGTTCGCTTGCAGCCAGCCGGGTTTGAGGCCGTCGAGGATGGCATGGCCGCATTCATGGGAGACGATGTCCAGCGAGCGGCACGTGAAGATCCGCTGCGGTGGATTGCTGCCCTGGCGGATGAAATCGCCGAATCGCAGGGCTCGGTCGTTGCGGCTGTAGAACGCATTCATGACGCCGGGAAGGCCGTGGGGGTAGACGCTCAATGGATCGGTGTTGTTGGGACCGTTCCACTGCCACGGCAGGGGCGCCCCGCCGCGCGCTCGTTGGTAGAGGGTTAACGTCTCGCGCACCACGGCATACGAATGGACCGTGTCAAACGCAGGGGTGCCCGGCGTTTGAATGAAGTCCCCGAACACGTTGGGGCTGACCGGAGGCAGGCCGTTCGTGCCGGCGCCATTGGTGATGCGCGCGTCACGCGGGCCGGTCGTAACCGGTCCGGGAAGAAAGGCCTTGCGGATGCCGATCTCCGGAACGGACGGATCCTGCTTCCAAATGAGCACGCGGCACCCCGCTGTTGCCGCGGGGAGCGTCGGCGCTTGGGGGGTGGGTTGTCCCGGCTGTTCCGTGACCTTTTTCAGTTTCCGCCGTTGGCGGGTCTCCATGGTCGGAGTTGGCACAAAGCCCACAGGCAGTGCCACGATGTCGTCCATTCCCGGCTGGATCGCTGCTAGAACGCTCATTCGAGACTCCTTTGAGAAAAACAGGAAGGACTGCCGGCAAGCACGCACTTCGATTTTCTTCGGAACAACCCTTGAATCAATGACCTAAACAGACTAACGTCACAACAATTGCACTTCGTAGGGATTCCAGGTCAATCACCATGAGTTACCTACCCTGAGCGAACCATCATGAGCGGCATCCTTACTCTGTGGCGCCGGACCGAAAAATCCGCCACCGAGCGCTTGCTTCTACCTCCGGGGAAATACGTCCTTGGCCGGTCGTCGGAGTGCGAGCTTGTCGTCCGCGACAAAACGGTGTCGCGCCGCCACGCCGAGATCGAAGCCTTTGAGGAGACGATGCGCGTCCGAGACCTCGGCAGCAGCAACGGCATCTATGTCGATTCGAAGCGCGTCGAGATGAGTCTAGTGGGACTTGGGCAGCGGGTCTGCTTCGGGCGCGTCGCGTTTCTCGTGATCGAAACCCTGACTTGGAAGGACAACAGTGTCGATTCGGAGCTAGCCACCGGCGCCTGCGCTGAGGGCGGTCACGGCGACGTCAGTCGCGGCGATGCCCGACGCGGCGACACCGGTCGCGGCGAATCCCCAAATCTCATCAATGAAAATGCGGCGACACAGGTGCTCTCAGCCGCCCAGGAGCGGATCCTTGCGCTCGCCGTGGATGGGTCTACGGAGAAACACATGGCGTCGCGGCTGCACCTTAGCGTGAACACCGTCCACAATCACATCAAGGCGATTTATCGCGCTTTCGGCGTGCATTCCCGCCCTGAATTGCTGGCGCAGCTGCATGACAAGGAAGCAAGAAGCGTCCGCATCCTTGCTAATAAGCAACGGGACCTTTAGGAAACGCCATCGCGTTAGAGCGAATCTTCGAGCGCGAACAAGACATCCAGCACGTTCGCCGTCAAGCCGCCGCGCGCGTGGCCCTGGCCAAAGAGAGCCGCCACGTCGAAGCCCGCGGACCTTGTGCCGCCGTTTGCGAACAAGGCGGCTAAGGCGGCGGCGTGATCCTGCGGGATCGCCTGGATGCTGGCGCCGGCGAGAGGGGCCGCTTGCTGGCCGCCGCTTCGCCCGAGGATCGCGGCAATGACGTCGGCGAACGAGTCCGCGCGTCGGTCGCGGCGGTCGGCGCCCTCGTCGTCATGGTGATGACTGACGAAATGATCCGGCAAATCAGGCCGCTCGTCGCCCATCTTCACGGCGATGTTGCCGCCGTTCGGCGACAAGCCGGCTTCCGTCACGGTCGTCGTGACAAGATGCGAGAAGCCGCTGACGTACAAATGGGTGCCGCGCACGGTGTAAGTCGTTCCACTCAGCGTTATGGTGCTCCCCGAGGTGCGGCCGTCGCCCCAGTTGATGGTGGCGACGAATGCGCTCACGGGCTCCACTCCGTTGGCGTGTGTAAACGTGGCCACGACGATGTTGTTCTGCCTGCGGCCGAATACCGATAACGGACCGGACACGGTAATGGGTGGCTCGGACACCGCGGTGGTCACGCTGGCGGAATTGTTGGCGATGTTGGGATCATTCGCTCCGCTCGTTACGGAGGACGAATCCGTGACGTTGCCGTCCTCTGTCGATTGGGCGGTCACGGTCACGGTGGCGGCGCCGCCGTTGACGATCGTGCCGAGGGAGAAGGTGACCACGCTGCCCGATTGCGAGAACGATCCCTGGCTCGTGGTGGCCGAAACGAATTTTAGATTGGCGCCAAGGGTGTTGGCGAGCACGGCGGCGGACGCGTCGGTCGGCCCGTTGTTGGTCACGGTATAGGTGTAGGTGACGTTGCTGCCTTCAAAGCTCGTGGCCGGTCCGTTGCCTGTAACCGCCAGATCGGTGCCCGGCGCATTATTCACGATGCTGCCGGCGACTGTGGCGGAATTGTTGGCGGAGTTGGGGTCGCCGGTGGCGCTGGTCGCCGAGACCGTATTGGAGAAGTTGGCGCCGTTGGCCAGATTGCTTGGCGCGAAGACGACCAGCGTGAACGTATCCGTGTTGCCGGCGGCGACGCTGGCGGCGCTTTCGGTCACGCTGCCGCCCGATTGGCCGAACGTGAAGCTGTCGGGATTGCTGCCGCCCGGCGTGATCGAAACGAAGGAAGAGCCCGTCGGCAAGAGGTCGGTCAGTACCACGCTTTGGGCGGCGTCGGGCCCGTTGTTGGTAAGCGTGATGTTGTACGTGGCGTTGCTGCCCGCCGTCACGGAGGACGGCCCCGTCTGCGAGACTGCCAGGTCGGCCGAGGTGGCCGGCCCGCTCAGCGAGAAGTTGGCGATGGCGGTGCCCCAGTTGGCTGTGGCCTCGTTGTTGGCAAACTCGTTGGCCGCCCAGAAACTGCCGTCCACCGGATCGACGTTGATGCCGCTCAGATCGCCGGCCCGGCCGCCCATGGCGAAGTCATGGTAGTTCGCCACACCCGATCCGGCCGGAACCTTGACCGACGTCTCCATGGTTCCCGACGCATCGGTCGGCACGCGGCCCGCGACCCACATCGACATGAAATCGGTGGAAGTGTCCGTGCCCGATTGCATGTAGCTCATGCCGATCTGGCCGGAAGGATTGATGTCGATTCCCGGATAATAGATGTACGTGTTCGCGCCCGCGCTGACCCGCCCCTGCTGCGACAACGTCGGCGTGGCGCCGCTGAGATTGACGGCATACCACTGAGCGACGTCTTGGGTCGCGGATAAGGAAACGGCGTGCGTGGCCACCAGCGTGCCGCTGGAGCTGGCGGACTTCATGATCCGCGAGTCGATGTTGTTGGTGATGGTCGTGCCGTTGGGGTTCTTGGGAGGCGCCACCGCCGAATAGGCGGTCACCGGCAGGTTCGTGTAGGTGAAGGTGCAAGCGTTCGAAAGGATGGTGCCGGTCGCCGAGGTCATCTTGATGACGTCGATGGAAGTGCCGTCGCCGTGTTCGGTGACCAGCCACATCGGGTCGCCGGCCACGGAGCCGTGCATGGTTGTGGGCCGGACGCTGAAGTCGTTGACGTCGTTCTTGTAGACATGGAGATTGGCCTGCGTCACGCCGTTGGCGAGATCGTTGGCGTCGACGGCGACGACCTGGAGGTGCCCGCCGCTGACGACGCCGAACATGTTCAGCGTGAAGACGAAGCCGTCGCGATTGTAGCCGAAGTTGCCGGGATAGTCGGCGTCGAAGCCGCTCTCGGTGGTGGTGATCTTGTAGAAGTTCCAGTCGCCGGCCGACAGCGTGGATGGATTGCTCGTCTTGGAAACGGCGACGTCGAACGCGCTCACGTGCGTGCTGAAATTAACGTCCTGGTCGCCGACGATGAAGCGCCCGATCAACTCGTCATAGGCGACGATGGGGTCGGAAAGGCCGGAGCCGCTGTCGGCCCTCGTCAGTCCTCCCGTCGTGAAATAGAAATGCGTGAAGCTATCCCTGACTTGCGTGCCGCCGGTAGCCTTGGGGCTGTAAACGGCGAGTTCTTGATTGACGCTCTCCACGTAGTTGGACGGACCGGCGGCGCCGACGGTGTCGGGAGGCACAAAGCCGCCGCTCTGGTTGAAATCCAGTCCGGTGTAATTGCTGGTGATGGAGACGGTCGGCACGGTGCGGTCTTCGAGGCGCTCGACCGCCGGATGCAGCGTCGATCCGCGCAGCGTGGATCCGCGCAGCGTCGATCCGCGCGGGCCCTTTTTGGCTATTCTCCTCGATTTGGTCGATTTCCAGCGAAGCGAAGGCAATAGCGAACGCAGAGCCATGGCACCTTCCTCCAGAAATGATGCAGGATGAATGCGAGTCGAAGTCGATTGCCAATTCAGCGCCGGCGCCCTGCGCGTCACGCGCCAATCGACCTTTTTTTGTAGCCGCTGATTGGGACGATTGCAACAAGAAAACAGGAATTTTACCAACGGGACAACGGAGAAAGGGGACCGACAAAGAGCATGCGGTGAATCGTGAAACCATGATGCGCCGCATTCAATCGGAGCTTCCAGCCGCTGCCGCCCCCGCCACGATCACGTCGGCCTCCGGCAGCGCGTGCAGCAGCCGGTCGAGCACCGACTGGCCGAACCAACGGTGATACCAAGGCCGCCGCGTTCGGCCCAACACGACGTGGGAGATGCCGTATTCCTTGGCGAAGGCCGCGATCGTGCTGACCACGTCGGTGCCCTTGAATTTCATGGGGATGCCGCCGAGCTTCTGGACCAGCTCCAGGTTGTTGTTGATGTGCCGTTGCGTGGCGGTGGCGATCCGAGTCAGGTCCTCGCGGGGAGTCTCAATGTAAACGGCATACCACGGAGCGCTCAGGCGGTCGGCCAGGCGCGAGCCTTTGCGGAGGACGTGTTCGACGCCTGGACCGCGCGAACTCAAGCACACCATGACCCGCGCGGATCCGCTTGGCATGTTTCCTTCCTCATTGTCGGAACGCCGGCGATCCAAACGGTGGGCGATCTCTTCCAGCGCGAATTCGCGCAGGCGTGTGAGATTGGCTTGCGTGAAGAAGTTCTCGAGGGAGCGCTGGACGCGTTCTTCGGGATAGATTTTGCCTGCCACGAGGCGCTCGCGCAGGTCTTCGGCGGACAGATCGACATTGACGAGCTGATCGGCCAGGCCCAGGACATAGTCAGGTACGCGCTCCTTGACCTTCACGCTCGTCGCCTTCTCGACGAGATCGTAGAGGCTTTCGAGGTGCTGGATGTTGAGCGTGCTGATGACGTTGATGCCCGCGCGTAACAGATCTTCCACGTCCTGGTAGCGTTTGGCGTTGCGGCTCCCCGGCGCGTTCGTGTGGGCTAGCTCGTCCACCAGCGCCACCGCGGGCCGCCGGGTTAGGATCGCGTCGACATCCATCTCTTCGAGTACGACGCCGCGGTATTCGATCTTCCGGCGCGGCACCTGCTCCAAGTCGCCGATTTGCGCGGCGGTCTCGGCCCGGCCATGCGTCTCGATCATGCCGATAACGACGTCCACACCTTGACGCTTAAGGCGCTGGCCTTCCTGAAGCATTTCGTAGGTTTTGCCGACGCCCGCGGCGAAGCCAAGATAAATCTTGAGCCGGCCGCGCTGCCGCTGGCGAATCAGGCTCAGGAAATGTTCGGGAGGCAGGCGCCTTTGATCGTCGGGCACGATTGAGTCCTCATCGAAACATTCGTAGTGTGCAACCACTTAGAATTCGTGGTGTGCAACTGTTTAATAACTCAGAGGTGACTTCTGGCCCCCCTCTCCCCCCGCTTGAGAGACGTAGAGTTCGCAGCCACGTCGCGGCGGGGGGAGAGGGGTTGGGGGGGGCGAATCGGAGCCGCCGCAGCCAATGCCACCCTCACCCCCAGCCCCTCTCCCTCCGCCGATTATTATGTTGCAGCGGTCGAGTCGCTCCAAGCGGAGGGAGAGGGGAGCCAGACCCTCACTCCACTAATCTTGATTCGTCGCTCTACTACCATCACTCAGCGTTCAAGTGGCCCCCCTCTCCCCCCGCTTGAGAGACGTATAGTTCGCAGCCAGGTCGCGGCGGGGGGAGAGGGGTTGGGGGTGAGGGGGGCGAATCGGAGCCGCCGCAGCCAATGCCACCCCCAGCCCCAGCCCCTCTCCCTCAGCCGATCTTTATGTTGCAGCGGTCGAGTCGCTCCAAGCGGAGGGAGAGGGGAGCCAGACCCTCACTCGACTAGTTTTGATTAGTCGCTTTACTACCATCACTCAGCGTTCAAGTGCGTGACCCACGACGTAATCCGGCGACTCCGACAACTTCGCCGCGATCGGCAGGCGCATGCGGAAAACCGTGCCGGCGCCCGGCTGGCTTTCGCAGGTGATGATGCCGCCATGCGCCGTCACGATTTCTTGAACGATCGCCAAGCCGAGGCCGGTGCCGCTGCCACGGCTCTGACCGGGAACGCGAAAGAACTTCTCGAAAACATGACCAACGTATTCGGATGGGATGCCGCAGCCGGTGTCCGTTACGGAGAGCATAACGCCGTCGCCGTCGGGTGAAGCGGTCAGTGTGATCGTTCCTCCCGAGTCCGTATAGGTCAAAGCGTTGTCGAGCAGGTTGCTGAGCGCATGTCCGATTCGCTTTACGTCCACGGAAATCGGCGGAAGATCATCCGGCGCCTCCACCTTGATCTGCACATTCTTATCCTCGGCCCGAGCGCAGATCGCGTCGGCGGCGCTCTGAAGCAAAAACACGGGCGTTTCCGGTCGGACATCAAGTTGCCGCGAGCCCTGTTCGAGACGGGCAAGGTCGAGGAGATTGTTGACCATGGCGAGGAGGCGTTCGCTGTTCTCGCGCGCGTCCAGAAGCAACTCCATTTGTTTCGGAGTCAGCGGCCCAACCGATTCCTCCAAGAGGAGGTGCACAGCCAAGCGGATGCTGGTGAGCGGCGTCTTGAGTTCATGGCTCACGGTGGCGACCATATTTCCTTTGACTTGATCGAGCAGGCGCAGGCGGGTCACGTCTTGGAGCAAGACTGCGACGCCCAAGCTGTAACCGAGCGGGTCGCGGATCGCAAGAATTCGCGGCAGCAAGGCGCGCTCTCGGCCGCTGGAGCCGAGCAACAGAGCGCGGTCAAAGCCTTCGGGGAGGTAGTCGCTTCGACCTTGCAGCGCTTCGGCCAACGGCTTGCACAAGGGTTCGGGGGGTTGCCAGATTCCCGTCGCAGGTTGCCCGGGTTGTTTCGGCACGACTCCTAGGAGGCGGCGGGCGGCGGGATTGGCCAGCTCGACGCTGCCTTCCGAATCGATGACGAGAACCGGATCGGGGAAAGAGTCGATGGTTGCCTGGCTGGTCCGTTGGGCGCGCAAAAGCTGAGCGCCATGAGATTGGCGGAATTCTCGCAGGTGGCGCGCCATGAGATTGAACGCTTGAGCGAGTTCGCCCAGCTCGTCGCCCGACAGGACCGGCACGACTTGGTCCAGATTGCCGGCGCTGATCCCTTGGGCGGAGCGGGTTACTTCGCGGATGGGCCGTAGCGTCGTCCGGATCGTGTGCCAAGCGGACAGCCCCGCGAGCAAGACCGCTGCCGCCAAGCCCGCGCCGAGCCCGATCATGAAATGGACTGCGGTTTGGCTTGCTTCGACGCTGGCTGTTTTCATCTGCTTCTGGTTTAGCTGCAGTACGTCGTGGGCGGCTTGCTTGATGCTTCCAAAGGTGTCGTAGAGGCCGCCGCTGCCGTAGTAATCCTGATGCGCGGCGGCGCCCTTGGCGGCGCGGGCATAGAATTCAGTTCCCTGAATGCGATAGCGCGCGGTAAAGGTCAGCAGGCGCTCCACGAGTTCATCCTCCGCGGGGTGAATCGTGATGTTTTGTTGCTCTTTCCGCAGGGCCGATTCGTAGTTGCGCCAATGCTCTTCAAAAGCCGTGCGCGCTTTGGCCTCCAAAGTCGCTTTCTCCTTGACATCGCTCAGCCCACGGGCAACGAGCATGAATTGGAAGGAGGAGTCGATGCGCTCCAGGGCTTCCTTCAAATCCTGCATGGCAATAACGCTCTCGTAGTTTTCGCGTAGAATCACGTCGATGGCGCCGCCCAAACGGTGCAGCAACAACAGACCGGCGCTGCCGAGCACGCCTAGGAGGATCAACAGCGGAAGCAGAGTCAACAAGATCCGCTGGCGAAGCGTCATAAGACTTTTCATCGATTGATCCTCACCCAGCTGCCGAACTCGTTAGAGTTCGGCCAATCCGAATTCTGACGAATTCGGCTACTTCTATGCTCCATGGCGCTTGCGCTTGCGGTAAAGCGTGCTCGGGTCGATGCCAAGCGTTGTCGCCGCCTCTTCCAATGTCGCCCTGTTAGCCAACACGCGGCGGATGTGCTCGGCTTCCAGTTGTTCCAAAGTGACCGCTCCGCCAATCTCCATGGTGCATGGCGGCAAGGTCGCGCCGATCTGGGCCGGCAAGTCCGCCAAGCCGACTTGGGAACCTGGTGTCAAGATGACGCCACGCTCGATGGAATTGCGTAACTCCCGGATGTTGCCGGGCCACGGGTAGCGGAGGAAAGCCGAGCGCGCCTCCTCGGTGAAACCGGAAATCGCCTTGCCGGTTTGCCGAGCGAAGAACGCGAGCAGGTGCTCCGCGAGCGGCTGAATGTCCTTGCGACGTTGGCGCAAGGGCGGCATGACCACCTCGATCACATTGATCCGATAAAGCAAATCTTCGCGAAAGGCGCCTGCGGCCACGGCGGCCTTCAGATCGCGGTTTGTGGCGGCGAGGATGCGGACGTCGCAAGCGCGCGTTCGTGTCTCGCCGATGCGCTCATAACGCTTCTCTTGGAGGAGCCGCAATAGCTTGGGCTGCAGCGCGGGGGGAAGGTCGCCGATCTCATCGAGCAAGAGCGTCCCGTCCTCCGCGGCAGCAACCTTTCCCAAGGTATCCTGAACAGCCCCCGTGAAGGCGCCGCGGACATGCCCGAACAACTCGCTTTCGAGAAGTTCCGCCGACAGGCTTGGACAATGGACTGTGATAAACGGGGCGGCGGCGCGGCGGCTGCGAGCGTGAATGGCGCGAGCGAGCACACCCTTGCCGGTGCCGCTTTCGCCAAGAAGCAACACGGCCGCGTCGGTAGGCGCCGCTTTGAAGGCGACGTCCATCGCATGCCGCATCGCCGGCTCCTGCGTTTGCAAGTCGGCTTCGGGCACGATGGATCGAACCTGCTCTTCCAGTTCTTCCACATGGGATTGCAGGCGTCGAATACGGCTAACCCGGTCTAGCACCAAGCGAAGCTGATTGGGCGTGAACGGCTTAGGAAGGTAATCAAAAGCTCCGCGGCGCATGGCTTCGACGGCGCTTTCGATGGTCGCATACGCGGTGACCACCACGACCGCAAGACCCGGCGCCAGCCGCAGCAGCACGGGCAACAGATCCAACCCTTGCTCGCGGCCAAGGCGAAGGTCGAGAAATGCCACTTCAAATAACCGATGTCCCAAGCATTCCTGAGCGCGGGCGCCGTCAGACGCCTCCGTGACGCGGTGATCCATCGTTTCCAGGGCGAGCCGCAGCGACTTTCGCAAGCTCGGGTCATCGTCGATGAGAAGGATATTCATGCTATTCCTCAGAAGGCGAAACGCATACGGCGTACCGGCTTCGCCGCTTACAGTGGCTCATCAGAAACTCCACTCACGTAATGCCTTGCGCGCTGCACCCACGATGCTCTCTGCATCCAGAAAACCAAAGATCATGCATCTTGCAAATAATGTCGTGCGATTTGCAATCTCTGGTTATTGTCACCGATTGCCCGCCAATCTGCAATTGATTCGCTGGCAACGAATTGCGCTTAAAAGGTCTTTCAGGCACACGGCTTGCTTTCGTTTCAGGGGGGTGTGAGCGATTTGCACAGAATCCTGCACAGAAACCGATCTTGTTCATTACCAACCACTTGTGAACTCGCCCTCGATTTGCACGATTTTTTGTGTGTCCAAACCGCAGGAATAGGCCCCTGCGACGCTTCAGGGAATAACTTCCGATGGATTTGCTGATTTGGCTTCCCGCTGTGATGTTGTTGGGCCTCGCGACACTTGGCCTGATGTTCGCCTTCGTGATGGCCTGCGACAAAGTGTGATTGTGCCACCTGATCGCAACACCCGAATGGTACAACCATGATCGTCTTAGCCGCCGTCGTGACCGCGCTGTTGTTCATTTACCTTCTCGCAGCGCTCTTGCGCCCCGACCGCTTCTAAAGGGAATTGGATCTGTCATTCATGTGGACTCTGCCGCTCCTTATTTTCCTCGCGACGGTTGTTCTCGCGATCCCGCTGGGCTCTTACTTGGCTGGGATCTTCGACGGCCGAGTCCGCGCCTTGTGCTGGTTCCGCGGGGTGGAGCGGCGTCTCGACACGGGACCGCAGAATTGGAAGCAGTATGCCCTGGCGCTGCTCACATTCAACGTGGCGATTTTCATCGTGGGCTTTGCGATTCTTGCCCTTCAGCCGTTATTGCCGCTCAACCCCGATGACAAGGGGATGCTCTCGCCTACGACGATTTTCAGCACGCTCTGCTCGTTTCTGAGCAACACCAATCTGCAGCACTATTCGGGCGAAGTGCACCTATCCTATTTCAGCCAACTCTTCTTCGTCTGTTGGATGCAATTCATCACGCCCGCGATCGGTCTGTGCGCATTGGTCGCGATCATCCGCGGCCTACGCGGCGACGCTCACATGGGCAACTTTTACGTCGATCTTTGGCGCGGCGTCATTTACGTCTTCCTGCCGCTTTCGTTGATCTTGGCTGTCCCGCTCATCGCCTCCGGCGTGCCCATGACGCTGGAAGGCAACATCCAGGTTCGCACCCTTGATCCCGGAGCGATGGGCGTCGGCGCGGATGGTCAGCCGACGCTGCTTCAAATCATCGCACGCGGGCCGGTGGCGGCCATCCTCGCCATCAAACAGCTCGGGACCAATGGCGGCGGATTCTTCGGCGCCAACTGCTGCCATCCGTTCGAGAATCCCAACGCCTGGAGCAATTTCCTCTCTTGTTCAGCGATCCTTTTGGCGCCGATGTCCTGCCTCGTCATGTTCGGCAAGATGCTCAACAACCTGCGACATGCGGCGGTCATTTTCGGCGTCATGTTCGTCCTCTCGGCGACAACCGTCGTCTGGGCCATTTACCACGACGCGATGCAGCCGAACCCCGCCCTGATCGCACACTCAGAACGAACGTACCAAATTCCCGATCCCGCAACCGAAAGCGGTTTGCGGACGATTACGTTGCCTGCCGTGGCCGGGCTGCCCGTGGATCAGGAATTGGGCAATCTCGAAGGCAAAGAGTTGCGCTTCGGCACGAGTGCCGGCGCCGCTTGGGCGGCATTTACGACGAATACATCAAACGGTTCCGTCAACTGCATGCACGATAGCCTTAATCCGCTCGCAGGGTTGGCTCCGCTAGCGGGGATGTGGCTCAATTGCATCTGGGGCGGTGTCGGCGTCGGACTCATCAACTTTCTGATCTACCTGGTTGTCGGCGTCTTTTTGGCAGGCCTGATGGTCGGCCGAACTCCGGAGTACCTCGGCAAAAAGGTCGAGGCGCGCGAGATGAAACTGGCGATGCTAGCGCTCTTGATCCATCCGCTCATGATCCTGGGTCCAACCGGCCTGTTCGCCGCCACCGACTGGGGCATCAAGTCGATGAACAACCCCGGGGCCCACGGATTCTCGGAAGTCCTCTATGAATTCAGCTCGGCGTCTGCCAACAACGGCTCCGGCTTCGAGGGCCTCGCGGACACTTACGGCTTTAACGACGACTCCGCAAACCCCTCGCAACCCGCGCCCTACGCCCCGCTCTGGGACATCGCCTGCGGTCTCGTGATGATTATCTGCCGGTTCATCCCGATCATTGCACCGCTGGCCATTGCCGGCAGCCTGGCGGCCAAGAAGCCGACGCCTTTCACCGCCGGCACCATGCGCACCGACACGGCCACATTCGGATTCGTGCTGTTGGGAACGATCCTGCTGGTTGGCGCCCTATTGTTCTTACCAGCAGCGGTGCTCGGGCCTATCGCCGAGCATCTTGGACCGATTCCATTCGGTGGATAGAGCCGGTTCACAACCCGTAGCCGCAGCCTTCAGGCTGCGACTTTCCGCAGGCTAAAACCTGCGGCTACGGGATTGAAAAGCAGTGAGACTTTCATGCCGCAGACCGTATACATCGCACCCTATGTGCAAGGGCCTTCTCCCGAAGAGCTCAAGCTTACCCGGCGAGCCAGTCGCCGCTCCGGTCTGTTCGCGCCACACCTCTTGAAAGCCGCCTTCAAGCAATCCTTGGTAATGTTGCGGCCCGACATCCAATGGAAAAACCCGGTGATGTTCGTGGTCGAGGTGGGGACCGTCCTGACTGCTGTGTTCACGGTCGCTCGCCTTCTCGGAAACTTTTCGCACATCTCGTTGGAATATCTGATAGCCCTCGATGTCTGGCTGCTCGCGACGGTTCTGTTCGCGAACTTCGCAACTGCGCTCGCCGAGGCGCGTGGCAAGGCGCAGGCGGATACGCTTCGCAAGACTCGTCGCGAAACTCCCGCGATTCGCTTCCGCCGCTACGAATCAGACAATCCTCGTCTCCTCAGCGGCGCAAAAATTGATCGCAACGTGCTGGAGAGCATCGCTTCCACCGAGTTGAAGGCGAATGACGTTATCCTTGTCGAAGCCGGGCAAGTGATTCCCGGCGACGGTGAGGTAATCGAGGGCGTGGCGTCCGTGGACGAATCGGCCATTACAGGCGAATCCGCACCCGTCATCCGCGAGGCCGGCGGCGATCACTCCGGCGTCACCGGCGGCACCCGCGTCCTCTCCGACCGAATCGTGGTCCGTATCACGGCCGGGGCCGGTAAGTCGTTTCTAGACCGAATGATCGCCTTGGTCGAAGGCGCCATTCGTCAGCGCACGCCCAACGAAATCGCGCTCTCGTTGGTCCTTTCCGCGTTCACCTTGATCTTCTTGATTGTCACCGCCGCGCTTTGGCCGATGGCTTTGAACGCCGAGCTGTACATGAAGGACTATCTCGGCGCGGCCGAACCCGTGAAAGGATTGGGGACCGACGTGCCGACGTTGGTCGCGCTTCTCGTCTGTCTCATCCCCACAACGATTGGCGCGCTCTTGGCGGCTATTGGCATCGCCGGCATGGACCGCGCCTTGCGGGCGAACATCCTCGCCAAGAGCGGCAAAGCCGTCGAGGTAGCCGGCGACGTCGACACCCTTCTTCTGGACAAGACCGGCACCATCACCGTTGGCAATCGCAAAGCGACCCAGTTCATCCCACTGGACGGTTACAGCGCCGCCGAGCTGGGGCAGCTGGCGGCCCTCGCATCCGTCGCGGACCAAACGCCGGAAGGAAAGAGTATCGTGGATTTGCACCAGAAATTGCCGCTCAATGGGCAACACGGTCCGCGATCGACGTCTCCGGCCCTGTTAGAGGCAAGCATTCCTTCAGGAGCCCGCTTTATCGAGTTCACAGCGCAGACGCGCATGAGCGGCATCGACTTGCCCGATGGCCGCCAAATCCGCAAAGGAGCGCCGGACGCGATCATCCGCAACGTCGAGCAAAACGACGGCCTGATTCCGTCCCGATTGACGCAACAAGTGGCAGAGGTTGCTTCCAAAGGCGCCACGCCTCTGTTGGTCTGTGAAGGCAACCGGCTGGCCGGCATGATTGTGTTAGAGGATATCCTCAAGCCAGGGATGCGCGACCGCTTCGAGCGCTTGCGCCGCATGGGACTTCGAACCGTCATGGTCACCGGCGACAATCCGCTGACGGCCAAGGCCATCGCGGAGCAAGCCGGCGTCGACGATTACATCGCCCAAGCCACCCCGGAAGCAAAGTTGGCCTACATCCGCAAGGAGCAGGCCGGTGGCAAGCTCGTGGCGATGATGGGCGACGGCACCAACGACGCACCCGCCCTGGCCCAAGCGGACGTCGGCGTGGCCATGAACTCCGGCACGCAGGCCGCCAAGGAAGCCGGCAACATGGTCGACCTCGACAGCGATCCGACCAAGCTCATTGAAGTCGTCGAGATCGGCAAGCAACTCTTAATGACGCGCGGCGCTTTGACGACGTTCTCGATCGCCAACGATTTGGCCAAGTACTTTGCCATTGTACCCGCCCTGTTCGCCGCCACGCTCCCGTGGTTGAAGCCGTTCGACATCATGAATTTGCATTCGGCGACCTCGGCAATCCTGTCGGCAGTGATCTTCAACGCGATCATCATCCCGTTGTTGATTCCGATTGCACTCAAGGGAGTCAGGTATCGTCCCGTGGGGGCGGATGCACTCTTACGCCGCAATCTGCTCATCTGGGGATTGGGAGGCGTAATTGTGCCGTTTGCAGGAATCAAATTGATCGACCTGCTGCTGGCCGGCTTGAATCTGGTTTGAGTATTTAGGTATGGAGTGCGGTGATTGATCACCGCTTTTGGATTTTTAGGAGAGCACGTCTTACCCCGAAGAACATCGCGGCCACGATGCTCCTAAAATCCAAAAGCGGTGGTCAATCGCCGCACTCCAAATCACTGGAAGAAAACATGCTTCCGCATCTGCGTGCGAATCTGTGGCTCATGGCATTGACGCTTCTAATCTGCAGCGTCTTTTATCCGGCAGCTCTTCTCGGCCTCGGGCAGACCTTGTTCCGCGATCAAGCCAACGGCAGCATCATCGTCGATGAGCATGGCCAGCCGCTTGGCTCTCGGCTCATCGCCCAGCCGTTCACCGCGGACGAATACTTCCAGCCGCGGCCCTCGGCGGCATCGTATAACGGCGCCGCCTCCAACGCAAGCAACTGGGGCGCGAGCAACCACTTGCTCCGTGAGCGCGTGGAGAGACAGCTCGGTCCGATCGTCAAGTATCGCAGCGGACTTAAGAAGGGTGAAAGAGTGGCGCCGGACATTTCTTTCGACAAGTGGAGGCAAGAACACCCGGATGCCGACTTGGAAACCGTTCCCGCGGACATGGTCATGGCGTCGGGCTCGGGCTTGGACCCGCACATCACTCTTAAGAACGCTCTCTATCAGCTCGACCGCGTATCAGCAAAGTGGGCGGAACGAACGGGACGCGACGCCGCGGCAGTTCGTAACGAGATCGAAAGTCTGCTGCATCAGAAGGCCGAAGCGCCTCTGGACGGGCTGGCCGGGGTGGATTTGATCAATGTCTTGGAAGTGAACTTGGCGTTGCGCGAACGCCTCGGACGTTGAATCGCCTGCTTGCGTTGTTGAACCATGCGAGAAGGTGTGCCGGTTTTCGGCCGCCGGGCGGAGGGCCGGAACGTAGCCGGTTCCTCCGCTTTTGCCATTCCAGTTCGAAAAGACAAACAGCGAGCCAACGGAGCGGAGAGGGAGGGATTCGAACCCTCGGTGATCTTGCGACCACACCGGTTTTCGAGACCGGCCCAATCGGCCGCTCTGGCACCTCTCCCAATGGCGAACTTCCGTATCCTAGCAGAGCGCGTCTTTTTCGACAACTTAGGCGAGCGTCAGGGCGTCAGCCCGACGTGCATGTTCTAACACGCCTGGGGGCTTTCATGCGAACACTTATAACCGGTGGCGCCGGATTTGTCGGATCGCATCTTTGTGATCGATTTCTCGGCGAAGGTCATGAAGTCCTCTGCGTCGACAACTTCATCACCGGCAATCTCGGCAACTGCGAGCACATGCGCGGCAACCCCAGCTTTCAGTTCATCCGCCACGACATTTCGCATCCCATCGAGATCGATGGCCCGCTTGACAACATCCTGCACTTCGCTTCGCCCGCTAGCCCCGTCGATTACTTGCGCCATCCCATCCCTACTCTGAAAGTCGGTTCACTGGGAACACACAATACGCTCGGTTTGGCCAAGGCGAAAAAGGCACGTTACCTCCTGGCAAGCACCAGCGAAGTCTACGGCGACCCCGAACAGCACCCGCAGCGCGAGGACTACTGGGGCCATGTCAATCCCATAGGCATCCGCGGCGTCTATGACGAAGCCAAGCGCTTCGCCGAGGCGATGACCATGTCGTATCACCGCTACCACAGTGTCGACACGCACATCGTCCGCATCTTCAACACATACGGCGAACGCATGCGCCTCGACGACGGCCGGGTCGTGCCAAACCTCATGGGCCAAGCCCTGCGCGGTGAGCCGCTGACGGTATATGGGGATGGCTCGCAGACGCGCAGCTTTTGCTACGTCGCCGACTTGGTGGATGGCATTTACCGCCTTCTGTTCACGGAATTCCACGAGCCGGTCAACCTCGGCAACCCCAATGAAGTTAGCATTCTCGAATTCGCCAAGGAGATTTTGGAGCTGTCGGGGAGTAAAAGCCGGATTGAGTTCAAGCCGCTGCCGCAGGACGACCCGAAAGTGCGGCGGCCCGACATCACGCGAGCACGCAGGCTCCTGGGTTGGGAGCCGAAGATTGAACGCCGTGAAGGGATGAAAAGGACGATGGAGTATTTCAAGAACAAAGTAAACGGGTGAAATCCAACTACACTTCCGTGCGCGGACGCCTTTTGTTTGTTCGTCGATCATCTTCCTGAGCTGATTTGCCTCGCCGGCTCACCGCTTCCTTAAGAATGAACTCGATCTGGCCGTTCAGGCTGCGCAGCTCCTGCTGGGCCCAGCCCTCCAGCGCTTCGTGGAGGGCCGGGTCGATCCGGAGCAGAAATGCTTTGCGTTCCTTCATGCCCGTTTCTCGTAGGACGGATTTGCAATCCGTCCGGTCGACTGGACGGTTTGCAAAACCGTCCTACTGCTTAAATCAATCAAGCATACAGCGTGCCGGTGTTGATCACCGGGTGCACCTCGCTCTCGCCGCACAGGACCACGAGCAGATTGCTGACCATTGCCGCTTTGCGCTCTTCGTCAAGCTTCACCACGCCCTGTTTCTCCAGATCCTGAAGGGCCATCTGCACCATGCTGACCGCTCCATGAACGATCTTTTGCCGGGCGGCGATGACGGCCTCGGCTTGCTGGCGGCGGAGCATGGCTTGGGCGATCTCCGGCGCATACGCCAAATGGGTGAGCCGGGCTTCGTCCACCGCCACGCCCGCTTTGGCAAGCCGGTCCTGCAATTCCTTGGAAAGCGTGTGCGAAATCTCCTCAAAGCCGCTGCGCAAAGTCACCTCATTCTGCTCGCCGTGATCGTAGGCATAGCTGTTGGCCAGGTGGCGCACGGCAGTCTCGCTCTGGATGCGAACGTACTGTTCGTAATCCTGAACGTCGAAGCAAGCCTGGGCGGTCTCCTCGACGCGCCACACGACAACGGCGGCGATCTCGATTGGGTTTCCTTGTTTGTCATTGACCTTGAGCTTGGCGCCTTCAAGGTTGCGAGCCCGCAACGACACCTTGCGCCGAGTCATGAAAGGATTGGTCCACCAGAAGCCGCTCTCACGAGCCGTTCCTTTATAGGAACCGAACAGGGTCAATAGGCACGCCTCATTGGGCAGAAGCGTGAAATGGCCCACCATGAGCAAAATCGCCAATCCCCCGACCAGGGCGCCGGCAATGATCACGTAAACCGCGCTGGTTTCTTTGCGGTCCGCCGCCATAGCCCCAACGATGAACGTCGCAATTCCCAAGAGTAGAATGCAGATGTTCACCACAAGCATCAGCCAACCGTTCGTCAGCGTCACCGTTTTCTCTTTGATCATGGCACGCTCCTTATTGAAGTGGTTTCAAAACGGGGTCAGGACCTCTAGAATTACAGGTCCTGACCCCCTTTTGAGACCATTCGGCATAATATTGAAATGATATCACCGTGATAGCCAAAAGGCAAGCCCCTGGCTGTCGCGATTCCGCCTTCCCGGCTATACTGATCGTGTGTGGTCCCGTATTTGCGCACCAGGTGTGGCCTGGGCTGAGGCATTGCGAAGCCCCGGCGTCCAGTGCGGCGACCCGTTCCGGGGCTTCGACTCAGCCCCGGCCACACACCGACGCCGGAGCTTCATTGATGCCGGAAATGACCCTGACGGAAAAGATCCTCGCCCGCCACGCCGGCCAGCCTTTCGTGCAGCCGGGCGACAACGTCTGGGTCGACACCGACATCCTGATGACCCACGACGTCTGCGGGCCGCCCACGATCGGCATCTTCAAGCAGCAATTCGGCTCGGGCGCCAAAGTCTGGGATCCTGACAAAGTGGTGATCATCCCTGACCATTACATCTTCACGGCCGACGCGATGGCCAATCGCAACGTGGAAACGATTCGCCGATTCGCGGCCGAGCAGGGCCTCAAGCACTTTTACGACGTCGGCACCACGCAATACAAAGGCGTCTGTCACATCGCCTTGCCCGAGGAGGGGCACACCAGGCCCGGTGAAGTCCTCTTCGGCACCGACAGCCACACCTGCACGGCCGGGGCGTTCGGCGAATTCGCCACCGGCATCGGCAACACCGACGCCGCTTTCATCCTCGGCACCGGCAAGTCCTGGCTCAAAACGCCCGCCTCCATGCGGTTCATTTTTCACGGCAAACTGCCACCGTACTTAATGGCGAAGGATTTGATCCTCTCGGTCATCGGCGACATCGGCTGCGACGGCGCCACCTACCGCGCCATGGAATTCGACGGCGACGGCGTCTACGCGCTTGGCATCGAGGAGCGGATGACCCTCTGCAACATGGTCATCGAAGCCGGCGGCAAAAACGGCGTCATCGCTCCGGACCGTGTGACCCTCGATTATGTGAATGCCCGGAACAAGAGCGCGAAGCCGTATACGGTAATGCGGAGCGACCCGGGCGCCAAATACTGCTTTGAAAAGGTCTACGACGTGACGAAACTCGAGCCGATCATCGCCAAGCCGCACAGCCCCGACAACCGCGCCACCGTTTCCCAGGTGAAAGGTGAGAGGCTCGACCGCGCCTACATCGGCTCCTGCACCGGCGGCAAGCTGAGCGACTTTCGGGCCGCGGCGCAAATCCTCAAGGGCCACACCGTCCGCATCGACACTTTCGTAGTCCCCGCGACCAGCGAAATCGCCGCCAGCTTGAAACGCGAGAAGATCGATGGCCAAACGTTAGAGAATGTGTTTCTCTCGGCAGGCGCCAAGATCGGCGAACCGTCCTGTGCCGCATGTCTGGGTGGCCCCAGCGACACCTTCGGCCGCTTGAACACACCGATGAGCTGCATCAGCACGACGAACCGCAACTTCCCCGGCCGCATGGGCCACCGCGAAGCGCGCGTATATCTCGCCAGCCCGCTGACCGTGGCCGCAAGCGCGATTGCGGGCCGGATCACCGATCCACGAGAACGGCTGCAATAATTTGCCCGCTCGCAGGTTAGCGCGCCAAGCGAAGCCGCAAACGGCTGGCAACTGAAAAAGTGCAGTCTCACGCGTCGAATCCTTCCCCCAGCCCCGTTCACGGGGCTTTCGCGCAGCGTCTAGGCCCGCCGTTGACGGCGGGTTAGCCAGCGAACAAAATACTCGCCAGGCCCGTTCACGGGCCTTCTCGCTGTGATGGCTTGAGCCGTTTTCCCTCGACCCCGGAGCCCACCCCATGTCGCGCAACTTCTACAGCGAAATCAACCTTCACATGATCTGGCACACCAAGGGCAGTCTGCCGCAACTCACTTCCCAGGTTGAGCCCGTCGCTCACCAATACATCCGCGGCAAAATCATCAACTGGCCCGGCGCCTACATTCACGAAATCGGCGGCACCGAGAACCACATCCACGTCGCGGTCAGCATTGTGCCGACAATCACGATCAGCGAATTCATCGGCCAGCTCAAAGGAGCTTCCTCGCACGAGGTCAATCAAAAACTCGGGGTGACGCGTAAGATCCTGGAATGGCAGGCCGGCTACGGCGTGGTCAGTTTCGGCACGAAGGACCTGGATTGGGTCGTCGATTACATAAGGCGGCAGAAGGAGCATCACGGTGCCGGACGAATTTTCGAGCGCCTCGAACGCATTGACTCTGAGGCTGAAGCCGAACCGCGCGAAGGCCCGTGAACGGGCCTCCTGAGGGCGCGCGGGTTTTGTGGTGCGCGGGTTCGAAGGTGCGATGGCCCTGCCTAACCCGCCGTCAACGGCGGGCCTACACGCTCCGCGAAAGCCTCGTGAACGAGGCTGAGAGTTAGGATACTACTTGGCAGCAAGTTTCGTTTAACAGCCCCGTTCACGGGGCTTTCGCTCAGCGTCTAGGCCCGCCGTTGACGGCGGGTTCGTGAGCCGACAGAATACTGCCAGGCCCGTTCACGGGCCTTCTCGCTGTAATGGCTTGAGCCGCTTACCCAGGAACCTCCACCGAATTTCAACCATGCGAACAATCATCACCGGCAAAGCCTTCGTTCTCGGCGACAACGTCGACACCGACCAAATCATCCCTGCCCATCACTTGACGCTGAACCCGGCCATTCCTGAGGAGTTCCGCGAATTCGGCAAACACGCCCTAAGCAGCGTGCCCGCGGCGCACAAGGGCCTGCCCAAAGGCCATGTGGCATTCCACGAAGACGACGAGTTCATCTCGGCCTATAAGGTCATCATCGCCGGCAAGAACTTCGGCTGCGGCTCCTCGCGCGAGCATGCCCCGATCGCGCTCAACGCCGCCGGCATCGAAGCCGTCGTCGCCGAATTCTACGCCCGCATTTTTTTCCGCAATGCCGTCAACGGCGCCTACCTCGTCCCCTTCGAATCGACCGATCGCCTCTGCGAGCGCATTTGCACGGGAGACACGGTTGAAATCAACGTGCAAGAAAACGTGCTGATCAACAAGACAACCGGCGAGACCTGGCGTCTCAAGCCGCTCGGCGAAGTGGCGCCGATCCTCGAGGCGGGCGGGCTGTTTGCGTATGCGCGGCAGGTCGGCATGCTCAAGAACTCGTTTAGCGGGGAGCCGTAGGGGACCGACGAATAGCATTTTCTTGATAAGATGGCGGTGGAAGTGCGATCCGAGGAGGAAAAACTCATGCCAGTCGCTGGCGACATACAAGATCTCAACCGTGACCTAGCCGAGCGAATCAACCGCGAGGCCAGAAGCAATCCACAATCGCCGTATGCAAACAAATTCGTTGGCATCGCCAATGGCCAGGTTGTGGTGGTGGCCGATGATTTGGATGAAATGTCGCGCCAGCTTCGGAAAGCCGAGCCCGATTTGCGAAGGTGTTTCTGGGTAGAAGCAAGTCGAGACTATGATGAGGTCCACCAAATCTGGGGGTGGGTCTCCGGCGCTTTTGACGGTATCGCCTGCTTCAGCTTTCTCAATCGATTTCATTATGGCAATTTCGGTAACCCCGGCTCGTTCGGCTTGGAGTGCTAAGTCGACTTGGTGCCCTTGGAATCGACCGAGCGCTTATGCGAGCGCATTTGCACGGGAGACATCGTTGAAATCGACGTGCAAGAAATCGTGCTGGTCAACAAGACGACCGGCGAGACATGGCGTCTCAAGCCGCTCGGCGAAGTGGCGCCGATCCTCGAAGCGGGCGGGCTGTTTGCGTATGCACGGCAGACGGGGATGCTGAAAGGATAAGGGATGGCTTCATAACTTGCGCCACGCGCCGCTGGCCCGGGAATGAGCTCTCACTATTGAGATCGAGACAAATCACATGAAAATCTTTATCAGCTCTACGTGCTATGACCTGATCGACCTCCGGGCCGAGCTTTACGAAGATCTGCGAGATCTTGGCGTTGAAGCCATATTTTCGGACCTAAAAGAATCTGGTTTCAGCGTCCCGGACGATGACATGGACTCCATCGAGACCTGTCTGGCCAACCTTCGCGATTGCCAGAAAGTAATAGTCATCCTGTCGCAAAGATATGGGCGGCCACTTCGCGGCAAATACGGCGAACTGTCCGCGACCCACGTGGAGTACCGCGACGCACTTCAGCAGAAGATTCCAATAGCCTTCTACGTCCGTGATCGCTTGCTCGGGGAATGGGGCTGCTGGAAAGATCAGGGCCGGCCAGATCAATTTAAGACCTCATGGACACAGGAACGCGGAGCGATCCAGCTTTTCAAGTTTATCGATGAGCACATCGCGCTCCATAAGCCTAGCGAGTCGCAACCCTCAAAAAACTGGTATTGGCCATTCCAGACTTCCGTTGACCTTCGAGCCGATATCCGGCGCTGGCTCGCGCCCGAGGCCTCAAGGGCGATCGCCGAGAAATTAATCCGAATTGGGCAAGTCCCCATCATATTTGCCGCTGGCCAAGGGCTCGGTCTAGTCAATCGCCAATCCCCGAACCCCTTTTATCGATTCGAATTTGACTTGATCAATGCGGGGCCGGTTCCAGCGCTCAGCATTACGGCTCAGATCGTGTTCACCCGCAGTAATTCGTTCCAAGGGAACGATTCCAGAATCGCTGCTATCCTCCCAGGAAACGACTCCGCAACTCGCCAATCGCGTCACATTATGTTTGACATCCCGAAGCAAACGATGGAAACAGTCCTGGCTTTGCCAAGAGACAATCAAGTCGAGCTTCCATGCCATCTTTTCATCGCGTATGCCACGCCCACTGGCCACACCTTCGAAGATCGGAGCCGGCTTGTGCTTGTCACACGGAATGAAGACATCGAATTCAGCACGACTCCTACATATGTCGGAAAATCAATCGCAGGGGAGAAGTCGTTCCTTCTCCAAAATTGACGAGAAGTTTTCCAACAGCAATGACTGCGCGTTCACGGCGGGCTTCCTCCGCGCTCAGAGCGGTTCCCTGACCCGTAGCTCTCCGGCCGCAGGTTTCCCGTGCCCCGAACACGGCGCGCCTCTGACCCCGCGTCTGCCCGACGGCGGGTCTCCCCTTAATCCCGCAGAAACTAGAAGCTTGGAAAGCTCGATGAGGCCTCCGATTACGGCGATTCCTTTTTCATGCTATTTGTACCAGTTACCAGTCTGAACCAAGCGGAATCCCGTCGTTGGGATTGATTGCGAGCCGGATGGTCTTTTCACTCGTCACGCGATGGTCGATTGTGCGCACGGATGCATCACCCAAGGCAACAGCAAAGATATTGGGCGTCAAAGCGCCGAGTTTGGGAAGCGGACCATTGGGGTTGTACATTAGGTCCGACGGCTTGCTCCATGGCACCGGCTCGCCCGCCTCGGCGATGAGAATTGTATTCGATGTACCATCCGGGAAGGATTTTGGAATACGAGGATTCGCCCGACTGTCAGGATAAAGGGTGTTTGGCCCCGTAATCAGCTGCAAGTAGTTCGACAGCGCACCTTGACCCAAAATCCCTGGTTATTGTAACTTATCCTCTGGAGCAAGGCCGCTCCTGAGGAGGTCAAGGATGACGACCGATCAAATCCTTTCTCTCGCACCTGCCCTGGCCGAGTTTTTGGCCGAGTTCGCCGACTGTTTCGGACGATCTGAGCCATACGAACATCTCCGCCATTATGTGCGCGGGCAACTCAGCAATTTGCAACGCAAGAGCGTCGAGCCGATCGCGTTGTTCAACAACGTCGCGCCGCGTACGCTTCAGGAGTTTCTCAACACCGATGTCTGGGATCATCCGCGCGCTCGCGATCGCGTCCAGCAGATCGTCGCACGCGATCATGAGGACCCCAAGGCCATCGGCATCATTGACGACTCCGGCCATCCCAAATCCGGGAAGAAGACCCCCGGCGTGCAATGGCAGTATTGCGGTCGGCTCGGCAAGACCGCCAACTGTGTCGTCACGGTGCAACTCGCCTTCAGCTCCTACGACACGCGTTTCCGAACCATGCTCGACACCGAACTCTTCCTGCCCGAAAGCTGGAGCAACGATCGCGAACGTTGCCGCAACGCCGGCATTCCCGACAACGTCGTCTATCGGCCTAAGCATCACATCGCCTTGGAACTCCTCGATCGTGGCGAGGCCAACGGCGTCCACCTTGAATGGATCACCGCCGACATCTGGTACTCCGAGAAACCCGATTTCCTCACCGGCCTCGAACAACGCCACCGCCGCTACGTCGTGGAAATTCCGCGGAATTTACGCGGCTGGCTCGACAACCCCGGCGCCGAGCCGCGTTACCCGGCACGCGGCGTCGAGGAGCTTTGCCATCATGCCAAGCAGATGACGCGTCAGCAGTGGACTCCCTTCCACATCAAGAACACGGAAAAAGGACCGATGGTCTGGAAGGTCAGGTCGGCGCCTCTTTCCGTGTGTCGCGGCGGTCAAGTCCTCAGCGGCTACCATCTCCTTTGGGCTTACGATCCGTTGCACCCGGACGAAGAAAAATGGTTCCTCGTCTGGGATCCGCTGGAAGACAAACTCGAAACCTGGCTGCACGTCGCCTTCGCGCGCTGGCCCGTCGAACGCATTTTGGAGGACAAGAAAAGCGAACTGGGCTTTTCGCATTTCGAAGTCCGCAAGTATCAAGCCGTGATGCGCCACTTGTACATCACCATGCTCAGCCACTTGTTCTTGGCCCGCCGGACCGAGCTGCTGCGGGGGGGAAAACCCGGCGATCACGCTGAGCCAGGTCCGCGACGCCGCCAACGCGTTGGTCAGCACATTCTCGTTTGACGCGGACCACCGCGAGCGTCGCCTGGAGCGTGTCAGCGCGATCTTAGTCCGCACCCAATCCCGCAATCGCCAAGCCCGCCGCTCTCATTACAAAACCCGCCGCCGCAACCTGCATGCCCTCGGGCTCTTCACGAGTTGCATGCGTTCCTGTATCCCACCCTAGGGTCAAGGTGCGCTGTCGAAGTAGGTAGCGTGTGCTTCCGGCGGATTAGGCATCAACGGAGCAAACACTTTGGGAATTCTCGGCAAGAGCTTGATGTTATGCGGGCTGTCCCACGGCTCCTCCAGGCGAAATTCTTTGTAAAGCGCATCCTCCTCAAGGAGCGGCAGAATTGCGACGCGCCAGCTCAATAGCGGCATTGTGCCTACATTTCTTGGATCTCCCGAAAAACCCGGCGCAGGCATGCGGCTGTGGATGTCGTTGAACAAGTGAAAGCAAATCGCAAGTTGCTTCAGGTTGTTCAGAAGCTGAGTTCGCCGGGCGGCCTCTTGGACCTTCTCTTGGGCCGCCGCAACCAAGATATTACCCAGGTCCGGCTTGACGTCTGGTGTCGGTTTCGCGCCGGGGACGCTCTCCTTGGTTGCACCCTGGTGCCCGTGCGGGGACGCCATAAATAAATACATCCCCAGCGCCCCGGCGATCACAAGCAGCGCCCCGACGCCGATCCCACCGATGAGGTAGGCCATTTTGCTCCGTTCCTCATCAGGCCGGCGCGCGATGCCTTCTTCCCCGTAGCCCTCCGTGTTCTCGTTGCGGGCTCGGCCACGCGTCGGGCGCGCATAATCATCATCCCTCGTTTTTGAATCCGAATCCTCATCAGGATTTTGCACTACGCCGTTCGGCCGCTTCGAGGCGGTTTCATTTATTGCTTTCGGCACATCAATGTTACCGCCGGCGAGGCTGACAATTATACGCGCCTTGCAACTTGGGCACTTGATGCTCTTACCCATTAATTCGTCGCGCACTTTGAGTTTTGTTGCACACGCTTGACATCTCAAGAGAATCGCCATGATGAACTCCAATGAAGGAGGCCGTTCTTCGTCGAAGCCGAGATGGCCAGTCTAATAGGGAATGAACCGCAACGCCACACAAATCTTGGCAAGCGTATGTGGCGAGCTGCTTGCGGTTGAGCTTGCGTTTGCCTCTGGGCATTTCGGAAATCCATAGCTGCGGCACGGTGCTTGTGGAAGCGATTCGCCGCTTTCTCGAAGCCCGCCAACCCGAATTGATGGAACGCTTCATTCGCGAGGACATCGAATGGGGATGCGCCGCCGAAGCTGATCCCTCAAGTCTGGTGATTTGCGATGGCGCCCTTTGATCCATCTGGACGAACTCGGCATCGTCACTTGTCTTCAATGCCCGCTTTGGAAATAATGACGCCATGCCTCGTATCTCGCATGCCCTGGAAGCACGCCTAGAGCGCGTTGAGAAAGAGTTGGCCCAACTCAAGGCGTCTCTCGCGTCCCAACCCGCCAAACGTTGGTACCGCGAGAATGTCGGCTCTTTCAAAGGCGACAAGACCCTAGCGGAAATCGCCCGCCTCGGCCGACTCATCCGGCAAGGAAAGCTCAAGAGGTAAGCGCTCGTGCCGGTGCTGCTCGACACCGATCACCTGTCAGTCCTGCAATGGCAAGAGCAGCCCGCCTGCGACCGTTTGCTTGAACGCTTGGACCAACTTGCCGCAGACGACATGGCCACAAGCATCGTCAGGTTTCACGAGCAGGTGCAAGGCTGGCTGGCCTATATCAACCGCGGCCGCAAGCCCCAACAGATCATCGCGGCCTACGAAAAGCTTGAAATCATCTGGCGCTGGTTTCTGAAAATGAACGTGGCGTCCTACACTTCAGAGGCGCAGCTTTGCTGTTCTCAAATCAAACGTCAGTGTCCGCGCATCCGCGCGATGGACCTTCGTATCGCGAGTATTGCGATCACAACGGAAGCTACGCTTTTAACTCGAAATCTACGTGACTTTCGCCAGGTGCCGGGACTGCATTGTGAAGATTGGACCGCCTAGGGATGGATGCATCATGACAAAACGGAGCATTAAGAGCCGCGCCAAAGAACTGTTGGACTTGGCGCGCAAGTTGGCCCAGACGCCGGCATTGACGTGGGTGGAGGCGAACAACGCCGTTTACGGGCCCGGCGGACCGTTCGTGAGGCTGCTTCCCAGCGCTGGCGATCGGGCAGCTTTCGCGAAAATGCAGGAGAGCTTGCAAATCGATGAGTTGATCGACAGCCTGCCGGACCCGCCGGATGGCCCGCAGCGCCGCGAATACAGCGGCAAATTCAACGTTCGCATTCCCAAATCGCTCCACGCCGCCCTTGCGTGCGAAGCCGAAGCGGAGGGCGTAAGCTTGAATCAACTCGTCGTGGCCAAATTGGCACTTCACTTGCAAACACGCTGATAGTGCCCGGCTACCCCACGCAGAATCCCCGTTTCCTGATGGAAAACATCATCGCTATCGTGTAACCTTGGATGTTCTGCTAACACAGCCCTCGTACTCACCCTGCCAGCCGGTGCGCCCACCCGGCACCCAGATCCGGTTAGCCCCGCCCCACGCCTTTGAGGGGAATTCTCATGAGCCTTTTGCCGAGCAACCATCCACAACTGGCCGCCATGATCTCGCGTCGCCGTCTTCTTCAGGCCGGCGGTGTCGGCGCCTTGACCATGGCCCTTCCCGGAACAGTGGCGGCTGGTGTCGATTCCGACCGCGGCTTGCGCGGCGTCGCGGCGGACAAATCGTGCATCTTCGTCCTCCTCTGCGGCGGGCCCAGTCACCTCGACACCTGGGATCTCAAGCCCGAAGCGCCCGAAGACATTCGCGGCCCCTACCGGCCCATCGCCAGCGCCGTACCCGGCATGCGAATCAGCGAGCTGAACACGCGCTTGTCCACATTGACGCAACATTTTTGCCTGATCCGCTCGATGACGCACGTCGGTAACATCAGCAACCATTTCGATGCCATGCACCATCTTCTGAGCGGCCAGGCCGGCGCTCCTGCCGATTCCCCTTACCTGGGCGCCATCATGTCCCGCGTCAGGCCCAGCGAACGCAACATCGCCAATTACGTTTGGCTCATCCGCTGCGTCGGCGATCCCGTCTTTTGCGCCCCGAACATCGGCAGCGGCGGCCACCTGGGCGCACAGTACATGCCGCTCTTCGTCGGTTCGGCCGACAACCATCCCGCCTTGCACACCTTCCGCGCCCCCGAAGAGCTGCAACCCGCCGTCGAGCCCGCCCGCTTGCAAGATCGCCGCCACTTGTTAACCGCTTTGAGCCCGACGCGCCTGCCAGGGAGCGACCCGAATCGCGCCACCAGAGATTGGGACGATCTGCACCGCCGCGCCTTTGAGCTGGCCAATGGCCGAGGCGGACGCCAAGTCTTCGAGCTTCACCGCGAGCCCGCCGGCGTTCGCGATCGCTACGGCATGCACCCCTTAGGTCAGAACCTCTTGCTTGCGCGGCGGCTGGTCGAAGCGGGCGTCGGCTTCGTCACCGTCAATGGCTGGACCGGCTCGGCCCCCGGCCAAACCGGCGGCGGACCTCCCGCCTCCAGTTGGGACATGCACGGCAGCGAGATGGGCATGGGCAACGCCTTTGGCAACGGCTCCTACGGCATGGGCTGGTGCTTGCCGTGCCTCGATCAAGGCCTGTCAGCGCTACTCGTCGATCTGCGCGAACGCGGCCTTTTGGAGCGCACGCTCGTGGTGGTGATGGGCGAGTTTGGCCGCACCCCGCGAATCAACCAACCCAACATCATGCCGGGCCGACAGCACTGGCCCTCGTGCTGGTCCGCCATCCTCGCCGGCGCCGGAATCCGCGGCGGCGCCGTCTATGGCGAATCGGACCGCATCGGCGCCTACGTCAAAGACCGCCCCGTGCGCGTCCAAGACCTCGCCGCCACCATCTTCCACGCCCTCGACGTGGCCCCCGAAACGCGCCTAGGCCGCGACGGCTTCACGCGGCCAATCAACACGGGGCAGGCGATGATGGAGTTGTTTGGATAACGACCGTCGGAGGCCGCTTGATATTGTTGCGCGTTTGATTTCATGAACGAAAAATGCGTTTCAAGACCTGCCTGTGTGTTCCGATTAAATCAATCTCTTCGCCCGCCCACGGCTCTGTTCCAAAGTTGCAACTCCTTATGACAGCAGTTCCTCGATCACATGCGCCGGCTCGACGCCCGTCAACCTTTGATCTAACCCCTGATAGCGATAGCTGAATCGGCTGTGATCGATGCCCAAGAGATGCAGCACGGTGGCGTGAAAGTCGCGGATGTGCACGGGGTTTTCGACAATGTTGTAGGAGAAGTCGTCGGTTTGGCCGTAAATGGTTCCAGGCCGACTGCCGCCGCCGGCCATCCACATCGTGAAGCAGCGCGGGTGATGGTCGCGGCCATAGTTTTGCGTGGTTAGCCCGCCCTGCGAATAGATGGTTCGGCCGAACTCGCCGCCCCAGATCACTAGCGTCGAGTCATAAAGACCGCGGTTCTTGAGATCTTGGATCAGGCCCCAGCAGGCGTGATCGACGTCACGGCACTGATCTGGCAGTCGGCCCGCGACGTTGGCGTGCGTGTCCCAGTTGTTGTGATAAATCTGCACGAAGCGGACGCCGCGCTCAACCATTCGGCGAGCCATCAGCGCCGTGTTGGCAAAAGAACCAGGACGGCGCGCGTCATCTCCGTAAAGCCGGAAGGTCGACTCCGGCTCGCTCGCCAGATTTGTAAGCTCCGGCACGCTCGATTGCATGCGGAACGCCATTTCATACTGCTGAATCCGCGTCGCCGTCTCGGGATCGCCTACGGCGCGGTGGTTCATCTCGTTGAGCTGGCGCAGGCCGTCAAGGGTGCGGCGGCGGACTTCCGGCGAGACGCCCGGCGGGTTGTTGATATAGAGAATCGGATCGCCGGCGCTGCGGAAGGAAACGCCGGCGTGCTCGCCAGACAAATAGCCCGCTTGCCAGAGCCGTGCCGAGATCGCTTGCACCTGCTCATTGTTGCTGTGCCGAGCCACGAGAACGACGAAAGTGGGCAGATCGCGATTGAGCGAGCCAAGCCCATACGACGCCCACGCCCCAAGACAAGGCCGACCGGTGACTTGGTTGCCGGTCTGCATGTAAGTGATGGCCGGCTCGTGGTTGATCGCTTCGGTGTGCATGGAGCGCAAAAAACACATATCGTCCACCATGCGCGACGTGTAAGGCAGCAACTCGGAAACCCACATGCCGCACTGTCCATGACGCGCGAAACGAAACTTCGACGGCGCGATGGGGAAGCGAGCCTGGCCGCTCGTCATCGTGGTCAAACGCTGGCCCATCCGCACCGAATCCGGCAGATCCCGGTCGAACCAGGCGCGCATCTGCGGCTTGTAATCGTAGAGGTCCATTTGCGGAGGACCGCCGACCATGTGCAGGTAGATGACGTTGCGCGCCTTGGCCGGATGATGCGTCCGTGGTAAAGCAGCGCCGAAACCGGGCGCCTCGTTGGGCCCATCGGCACGGACGCTGTCCTGTCCGAGTAGCGAAGAAAGTGCCGCCCAGCCGACGACGTTGGACCCGGCCGCGAAGAAATGCCGTCGTGTGATAGCGGATCGGAAAGAATCAAAGAGGTTCATGATTGGCCTCCTGAAGTTCGGATTTCCGAAGCCCCTCTCCCCCAACCCCTCTGCCCCGAGGGGCGAGGGGAGCGAAGCCAAAGCCGCGTTTGGGCTCCTTGGCGGGCGGCGGCTCCATCATCTTGTGAAGTACTTCGGCAATAGCTTTGATTTGATGGTCGTGAAACTGAACCGTTTCCGCCAGCTTTTGAAGCTGTGATACCAGTTCACCCGGAGTCGCTAGCAGGCGGCGCAGGCGCACAAAGGCCCGCATGATCTCGATGTTGACGCGAATGGCCATCGGCGAACGCAGCACGCTCGAAAGCATTGCTACCCCTTGCTCGGTAAAGACCCATGGAAGCTTCGCTTGCCGCCGTGTGCGAAACTTGAAGTCACAATTTGTGACTTCAAGATTGCAAGCTCTTGGCCTGCAACCTGGTACGCAAAGTCCTCAGGGAACCGCTCCTTGTTTCGTCTGACAGCTTGGTTAATGGCTTTTGTCAACACCCCGTACAACTCGGCTAGGTCGGAATCGAGCATGACACGCTGGCCGCGCACGAAATAGATCTTGCGCTCGATCAGATCCGCAGTAATCACCAGGTGCCGTCTTGGAGCCATCGTCAGGAACCCTATTGCAATTATTGGAATCGACTAGTTGGCCGTAAACAGTTTTTGGATAACGACTTACGATCTTGAAGTCACAGATTGTGACTTCAAGATCGTAAGTCATTTCACAGTCACGGCTTATAGCGTTCGACTATGTCACTTATTCAGCACCTCATCCAGGTTCATCAACTGATTGACAACCATAGTCCACGCCGCCAACGTCGGCACATCCAAGCCCGGATTCGGCCGTGATTCGCCGACCGTGATCAGCTTCTCCGCATCAGCCGGCTTTTCCCTGTAATGCCGTAGCAATTCATCCAGCGTCCTGCTGACGACTTTGGTTTCTTCCATGCGAAACGGCCGCGCCAAGAGCCGTCGGGCGATGAAATCGATGCGAGCGTCGTCGCTTTGGCCGGCTTCCTTCAGCGCCTTCTGCGCCAGAACGCGTGCGGCTTCCACCAATTGCACATCGTTGAGCGTCAGCAGGGCCTGCAACGGAGTATTGGTGCGCTCACGGCGAACGGTGCAGGTTTCGCGGTTGGGAGCGTTCAAGATATCCATCGACGCCGGCGGCGCGGCTCGCTTCCAAAACGTGTACAAGCTGCGGCGGTAGAGCTTTTCGCCCTTGTCGGCGCGGTAAACGCGCGTGTTGCTTTCGTTCATCCCGACTGCTTCCCAAACGCCCTCGGGCATGTACGGCTTGCCGCTGGGTCCTCCGATCTTGCGGACCAAGAGGCCGCTCGCCGCCAGAGCGTAGTCGCGGATCATCTCGGCATCCATTCGATAACGCGGGCCGCGCGATAGGTAGCGATTGTCGCGGTCCTTTTCGAGTTTCTCTGGCGTGACAAGGGCCGCTTGCCTGTAGGTCGCCGATGTTACGATCAGCTTGAAAAACTTCCTGATATCCCAGCCCTGTTCGCGGAACTCGACCGCCAGCCAATCGAGTAGCTCAGGATGGGTGGGCAATTCGCCGGTGACGCCGAAGTCGCCGGCTGTCTTGACGAGGCCGTTGCCAAAGATATCCTGCCAAAAACGGTTGACGGTGACGCGCGCCGTTAACGGGTGTTCCGGCTGCAAAAGCCATTGAGCCAGGCCGAGGCGATTGCGCGGCATTGCTTCCGGCATGGGGGGCAACGCAGCAGGCGTGATCGCCTTGACCTGGTCGCGGCGCTTATCGTACTCGCCGCGGTGGAGGATGAACGCGGTTGGTTCGGCACTACGTTCGTTCATGACGTGGGCAACGGTGCCGCGCGATTTCATGGCCGTCTCCTCTTGAGCCAGGTTCGCCAGGCGAAGATTCAAGTCGCGCGTCGGCTGGTCGAATGCGCCCAGCCACCAGTCGTAAAGCTCGCCTTGTTCGTCCGGCGTGCGGTCCGCGGCGGCTTTGGCGAGCAATTCAAGAGCCCGCGGCGTCTTGGCGAGTTGCTCCGCTTCGGCCGGCGTCAAGGCCCGGTTGTAGAGGCGGAGGTCAGACATCAGGCCAGACCAGCGCTCGCTGACTTGACGCTGGCCGATCTTGAGCGGAACTTTGGAGCGGATGCTGTTTCGCAGGTTGTCGGTGAATACATCGACCGCCTGCAAGACGCCATTAACGTGGATCCGCACGCCCGCGGCCTTGCTCGAACCGTCGTAACTCACGACGACGTGATGCCACTGGTTCGGTTGCAACGGCGTCTTGGCAGTTACTTTGAGGGCGTCGCCGGGCCAGTCGTTGATGATGTGCGTGCCGATGCGATCGTTCTCCATCCAGAAATCCCAGCCGCGATGTTTGTTGGCGGGCGAATCCATTCGCGCCATGATGGCCCCGGTCGTGCCGCGGCGCGGAGTCTTGACCCAGGCGCTGGCGGTGAAAGCTTGGTGTTTCTCGAAATCGCCCACGTCGGCCAACTCGATGCTGTCGCCCGGCCGAACCGAAAGCCCTTTTGCCGAGCCCTTGCCCGGTTTCCATTCGTAACCGGTCGGAACGGCGAGCGAACGCACTTTGCCGTCGATCGCGATTTCGACATTGGTTCCTTCGCCGTCCTTCAGGGGTGCGTGCAGGTGCAGCCCTTCAGTGGGAATGAGCGTGGCGAGATTGTCTGTCTTGGCCGTCGCCAGCCAAGCGTCGAAATCTTTTTGGGCAGCGTCTTTACGAGACTTGATAGCGGCGCCGGCTTCCTCCTTCTCCTTTGCCAACGCTTCCCAGCGCTGGCGGTCTTCCGCGGAAGGTACGAAGATCACCGGCGGCGTGTTGGCGATGTTGCCGTCCATGGCGGCCTGAGTGGTGTTATTGAAGAACGCCGACAACGCGTAGAAATCTCGCATCGTGAGCGGATCGAATTTGTGGTCATGACAGGTGGCGCAATTGGCGGTGATGCCGAGCCAAACCTGGGCAAACGTCTCAGTGCGGTCGCGCGTGTAGAGGACGAGATACTCTTCGGAAATAGCACCGCCCTCGTTGGTTGTGATGTTGCAGCGGTTGAATCCAGTGGCCACTCGCTGATCGAGCGTCGGCTTGGGGAGAAGATCGCCGCCAAGCTGTTCGATCGTGAACTGGTCGAACGGCATATTGCGGTTGAAGGCGTTTATCACCCAGTCCCGGAAGGACCAAATTTCGCGGTAGTTGTCGACGTGAATGCCGTGACTGTCTCCATAGCGTGCGGCGTCGAGCCAATAGCGGCCACGGTGCTCCCCCCAATGCGGCGACTTCATGAGATGGCCGACATATTTCTCGTAAGCGTCCGCGGATTGGTCATTCACGAACGCCTCAACTTCCGCGGGCGTCGGCGGCAAGCCGATCATGTCGAGGCTGAGACGGCGCGCCAAGGTGCGTCGGTCCGCTTCCGGCGCGGGAGTCAACCCGCGCTTTTCCAACTCGGCCAGGACAAAGGCGTCAATCGGGTTTCGCACCCAGGCGGCGTTCTTGACCTTCGGCGGTTCGGTCCGATTCGGTGCGATCAGCGACCAGTGCGGCTGATATTCGGCGCCGGCCGCGATCCATTCCTTGAGCGTCTCCTTCTGCGCGGATGTCAGTTTCTTGTGCGTGCGCAGCGGCGGCATCCGCTTGCTTTCCTCGCCTTCGAAAATGCGTCCGATCAGCTCGCTTTCGCCCGGTTTGCTCGGTACGATCGCGCCGGCCTTGATTGCCGCGTCGCGCTGGTCGAGCCGCAGCTTAGCCTTGCGGGCGGCGCTATCGGGGCCGTGACACGCGAAGCAATTCTCGGCCAGGATCGGGCGAATGTGGCGGTTGTATTCGAGCCTCCCATCGGCGAGGCATGGAGATGCCGCAAGTGCCGCTACAAACAACGAAATACGTCCAAGCGAATCCATGACAGCGCTCCAATTTCAACGTAGGCGCACTCGCCAGAGTGCGGGAAAGACTGTCTTCTGGCGAACGCGGCGACTACTAACTTCGATTCACGTTGGCACGCCGTTCCGCGCGGGCATGGCCCGGCTCCAGTAGCGGCTCCCCGAATTAATGTGTCGCGCCATCGCTTTCACGGCCGCTTTCGCATCCCGTGCCAACAGGGCTTCCACGATCGCCAAGTGCTCGTCGCACTCGTCAGCCAAGCGGTGGGTGTCGTTTCTCGCTTCATCGCGCTGCCAGGCGACATCCCGGAAGGCGCGGAAGAGCGTCTTCAGCCGGCTGATCTCTTTGGCCAAAAGCGTGTTGCCGCTCGATTCAGCAATGAGGTCATGCAGCCGGCTATCGATATCACAAGCACGGCCGACAAACGACGTCGCGGCGCGCGGCGGTGTTGCCTTGAGCCGGCGAATATCGGCTGCCAGGCTATGTAAGTGACGGAGGTCGATCCGCCCGCAAGCGCTGCGCACGGCCGCACATTCCAATGCCCGCCTCACTATGTATACCTCACGAACATCGCGGTTCGTGATTGGCCGAACCACCGCGCCGCGGTTGGGCAAATGATCGACGATGCCGACGCCCGCCAGTTCGATCAGCGCCTCGCGAACCGGAGTGTGGCTGACTCGAAAGCGGTCCGCCAGGCTCTGGGTGACAAGTCGCTCTCCGGGCCGCAGCCGTCCGTCGCAGATTTCCGTCAAGAGCGAGCGCACGATGGCCTGACGGCGACGACCGTGGTCAGGTGTAAGGCTCGTCCTTGCAGTTACAAGAGGCATGACGGATACCGGTAAAAGTGAAAATATGGGGCGAGATACCTGTCAGGTTATCCGGACACCGGTAGGGAGGCAACCGTGATTCTGTAGAATCTTGGAGATCTCTATGGAGGCGGGATTTGGGTGCCGATTGAGTTACTGCACTCGCCAAGGTTCCGCGAGCGCGAAACGTAAACGGAGCATTGTCATTTTCCGATGGACTGGAGTCGTTGGTCCGATGTCGTGTAGCTGACAGTGAGGACGTAAAGTAAGATCAGCGCGGCAGTGATTACGAGGCCGATCAGAGTGGCCCAGATGCCGGGATGCTCGATTTGCGGATTGGCCAAGAACATCATGTAAACACTGAACAGCGCCGCGGAGGCGCCGCCGCCGATGCTGACGATGGCCTGCAGGATGAAGGCGATGCTCAACGGCTGAATCCGGCTAACCCGACCCACGGGGAGCCCGAGCAGGGCATTCATCTTGGCCACTTCATAAATGAGACCGATACGGGTGCGGATAAGCAGGAAGGCGATGAAGACAGCCAAGACCGCCAAAGCGCCAAACGCGATCGGCAGGCACCATCGCTGAATTTTGTCGAAGGGTACAATCAAGTCGCCCTGCGGCCTAGCTTGGTAAATGAAACTCGATGCGGTGATCAGGAGCGACGCCACGCCCATGTAGATGCCGACGGCGCGATTGCGATCCGTCACAAGTTGATGAATGGTCCTGCTGCAGTGCAGGTAGCGCATGCCGGGCGTGACTTCGGAATGCGGCGCGGGCGGCGGCATACCAGCGGCCGTTTCCTCGCCGATCATTTCGATAGCATCGACAAGTTTTTCAGAATAACCTTCACTTCCTTTGACGTCAAAGCTTTCGAGGCCCTTGTTCTGCAAGTCTGGGACCTGAGCCGCGATGGCCGCCAATTCGGGATTCGGCTTGGCAGGGGTGGTGGACATGGCTGTTTCCTCCACGCAGTTATTCAGTCCGAGTGTCAGCATATTTCCCCTAAGCCCGCAGGCGAGTCTTCGAGCCTGCGCGGGTGCTTTTCGGAGTGCAGGGAATTAGTCACCGCTCTAAGATTTTTGGATGAAGCGCCGGGGCTGGGGTGCTGCCGCCAAAATCCTAAAGCGGCGAATAGTCGCCGCACTCCGAAAGTACCCCGCACGTTCGAAGACTCATGTGTGTGCTTGGCTTCAACCAGAAAGAGGATTTCAAATGCGCCGCTTTTCAATGGGATTGGTGATTGGACTTGCCCTCGTTACCACGCTTTCCGCGGGAGAACCAAAAACTGGGTTCAATGACAGAATCCACAAGGGAAAGGACGGCGACTCAAAATTCGTCGTCTTCATTCCACACAACTACTCCGCCGATAAGGAATTCCCGATCATCCTTTTCCTGCACGGCGCCGGCGGACGCGGCATCGATGGTAAGCGTCTTGCGATAGGAGGCCTCGCCGAAGCCATTAGGAGCCGCGAGAAAAACTTCGGCTTCATCGTCGTTTTTCCACAAGCGGAAAAGACTTGGCAGGCGGGATCAGCGGATGCCAACAGGGCGCTGGCCATCCTCGATGAAGTGAAGAAGGAGTATAAAGCTGATTCCAAGCGCGTGTATCTCACGGGATTGTCGATGGGCGGCTACGGCACCTGGAGCTTGGCGGCCGCCCATCCGGACCGGTGGGCGGCGATCGCTCCCGTCTGCGGCGGCGGCAGTCCGGCCAACGCCGAGAAGATCAAGCACATCCCCTGCTGGTGCTTTCACGGCGACAAAGACACCACGGTTAGAGTCGAGCAGTCGCGCCAAATGATCAAGGCCCTTAAAGACGCCGGCGCCGAGCCGCGCTACAGCGAATTCCCGGACGTCGGCCACAATTCGTGGGATGCGGCTTATGCGACCTCGGAGCTATACCAGTGGTTTCTGTCGAATAAGCTCAAATGAGCGGGGTTCCTCAAGCCGAGTACTCCCGCCGCGTCTCGATCCCGGGCTGCGGAACTGGGTATTTCCCGTCCTTGTTGGCCCGCACAGGCGCTTGCGATTCAAGAGTCATTTCGTTCACGCCCGGCGCGAATTCGTGCTCGCAAGCCAGCATCTGATCGCGCGTGATGATCTGGCCCGTGTGCGCGGACATGCGGCCCATGGCGGTGATCAAGCTGGCTTCGGTGCCGCGGCGGGCTTCGTTGTAGGGCCGATTGTTGCGGATGGCGTCGATCAAGTGATCCCATTCGGTTTGGTACGGATCGGGCTCTTGCGCAGGGCCGCGCCAGACGATGTCGTTGTTGTTAGTCACGTCTTGGCCGTGGAAGATTCGGGCGCGACAAGGCGCGTGACCGTTGTTCGAGATAATCGCTGAACCGCGCGTGCCGTGAGCATAGCTGGCGAACTGATTGTGACAGCCGGGCATGGTGCGGCCTTCGAGGCAGAGCTTGGCGCCGTCGGCGAAAGTGAATTCGGTGGAATAGCAGTCGAAGTTTTGGTCGATGTTGTCGCCGCGGTAATGCCGGCCGCCGTTCGACTGGGCTCGCACAGGCCATGCGTTCTTCATCCAGCAACACTCGTCGATATTGTGAATGAGGAAGTCGCTGTAGGCGCCGCCCGAAGCCCACAGGAACGAATGGAAGCGGCGAATCTGGTAATGCAATTCCTTGATGTTGATGCGGGGACGAGGAGGTGAAAAGGCAGTCGCTGTCGGCCCGGCCATGCGGTAAGCCCGCAGCAGCGTGATGTCGCCCATTTCGTTATTTTGAATACGATCAAACAACTCGCGGCGAACCTCACAATGCCGGCACATGAGGCCGACGCCGACCTTCATTCCTTGCTTTTCCGATGCTTCCGCCAGGCGAAACATGCGCCGGCACGTGGGGCCGTCTACCGCGACCGGCTTCTCCATGAAGACGTTGAGCCGGCGCTCAATGGCGTACGTGAACTGGACCCAGCGAAAAGCCGGCGGCGTGGCCAGGATCGCGATGTCGCCGGCCCGGAGCGAGTCCATCGCCCGGCGGTAACCGTCGAAACCAATGAATCGGCGCTCCGCCGGCACATCGACTTGCTGGCGGAAAGCACGGTTGGTTGCCTCGTAGCTGGAGTTGAGCCGGTCCTGAAAGACATCGGCCATCGCGACTAGCTGCGTCTGGCCACTGCGCACGGACAGGGCGTTGGCAATCGCGCCCGTGCCGCGGCCGCCACAGCCGATGAGTGCGATTTTGATGGCATCGCCGCCGCCCGCGTGGACCTGCGGAAGGATTGCGCAGCCAAGTGCGGAAGCGGCGGCGATGGTTCCGGTGGCTTTCATCAGATCGCGGCGGGTCAGGCCGGGTTTGTTTCTCGGAGTCATGGTGAAGTTCCTTGTGGCTGGAAACTGTGCGTTTGAAACACCATAGGAGGGCTAACTGACAGATAAGATAAGAGTATTGAACGCGGTCGAAAATGCATACTTGAGTGAAACTGATCCGGATCGGATCCGGAGTCAGTCCGTTAACTCGAATGAAGCAACTCTTCCTTCGGTGTTATGGTTAACAGGATCACGATCTGCCGCTTTTCTTCCTTCGTGAGGTATCTATCAAGGTAATCCCACACCATATTCACGCGGTCCATGGACTCCATTCCGTTGAACTTGTTGGAAATGATGGTCCCGATGATGCCATCCTCGTTTTTCAGCTCCAGTCTGTCGGGCGCGGGAAACTTCTTCTCCAGGAGCTTGCGTACCTTTCTCATTGCCGTATCCATAGCCGGGCTCCTCGGTCGATGAACAATTGAGCGTTCTGCAGCAACTTCAATGCCATGGCCTTTAGCATATCGCCCTTAAGGCGTTTTCGAAATGAGCCTTGCTTTTTCAGGTGCGAGCGGAGGCGATCCTCTGAAGCGAAGCGTAGGTCATTTGACCAAAGCAAGCAAATCTCAAGCAAAGCAGCTTGCAATTCGCGCCGGTATACCTCAAGATCCTTCTCGGTAAGTCCCTTTGCGTGGGGACCGTCAATTCCTATCTTGATGATCCCGCTCGCATGAAATAGCAGTCGCAGGTCATGCCGTTCGTCGAACACTCCGCTTTTTCGCCCTTTGAAGGCCCGCAGAAGACACTCGATAGCTACGCCGGCCACATACATTGCGAGAGCAAAACTCTCGTCCTGCCGGTAAAGCAACTGCGCTTGGCGCATCCGCTCCAACGCTGCGCGGAAGTAGTGCTCGGGCTTGAAAGGCCTCATTCGTCGCTGTCGCTCAAGTGCGGGCTGCTCTCCAACTCCTCGACAATACGGTCGTTGAGGCTTGCCCGGGCGTACTTGGCGGCGATGCCCAGCGCGTTTTCGATGGCGCGCTCGCCGGAGCTGCCGTGGCAGATGATGCAGATGCCGTCGATGCCCAAGAGCGGGGCGCCGCCGTGCTCGTGGTAGTCGTAGCGCTTGACCAGATTCTGCAGCGCTTGCTGGCCCAGGTGCTTTTCGTTCTGCAAGGCGCCAAGAAGTTCCTTGCCGGCCATCTTCATTACGAAATCAAAAACGCCCTCGCACACCTTGAGAACGATGTTGCCCGTGTAGCCGTCCGTGACGATGACGTCGCACACCCCCTTGTTGATGTCGCGGCCCTCGACGTTGCCGATGAACTGATCGCCCAGTGAACTTGCCTTGAACAGGGTATGCGTTTCCTTGGCGAGATCGTGCCCTTTTGCTTCCTCGGCGCCGACGTTCATGAGACCGATCGTCGGCTGCGGCTTCTGCAGGATGTGCTTGGCGAAAATGCTCCCCATTACACCGTATTGGTAGAGATGCTCCGGCTTGGGACTGATGTTGGCGCCGACGTCGAGAAGCACGCATGGCCCCTTGAGCGTCGGCATGATGGCGGCGATGCCCGGCCGACGCACATTCTTCAGGAAAAGGCGGAGCCGCAATCCTCCCGCGACCATCGCTCCGGTGTTGCCGGCGCTGACGATGGCTTCGACCTTGCCCTCAGCGAGAAGTTGCCAGCAACGGCTGATGGAATTGTCGGGCTTTTTGCGCAGGGCCACCACCGGGGTCTCTTCCATGGTGATGACTTGGCTGGAGTGAAAGATCTCGAGACGATCGCGCACGTCAGGCATGCCGGCGAGGAGTGGCTCAACCTGGGACTGGTCGCCGACGAGGACGACGCGTAATTCCGGGTCGCATTGGACGGCCTTAACGGCGCCGGCGACGATTGGACCGGGGGCATGGTCGCCGCCCATGGCGTCCAGCGCTAGCCGCATGGCCTATTTCTCCTCTTCTTCGACGGCGACCACCTCTTTGCCTTGAATGTTGTAGTAGCCGCAGTTCCAGCAGACGTAATGAGGCAGGATGGCGCTGCCGCAGCGATGGCAATACGTGTTCTGGCGCGGCTTGAGATGATGATGACTGCGGCGCTTGCCTTGGCGGGCGTGCGACACGCGTCTCTTCGGAACAGCCATGAGGATACACCTTAATCGTTAGTAACGGGCAATTGCGTTCGAGCGACCATTGTGGAGGCGAGTTTCTAACTTGCCGGTACACGCCCACCGGTCGATCCGGCAAGTTGGAAACTTGCCGCCACAGATTAAAATATGGAAATGCCTCGTCCCTGTTTAGGTCTGTTTGGACTTGTTTGGCTTCGCCGGGCGTCAGCGAAAGCCCCGCCTAATAGCGCGGGAAACCAACTGGGTTTGCGGGCGCGGGACCGAATTGAGGCGTCCCGAGCTGCACTTGGGAAGAAGGCAAGGTCGGGATCAGCGGAGATGAGGAAGGCGGCGTCGCCGAGATCGGCATGGCCGGAGGCAGGTTTGACGGAGGCGGATAGACCGGAACCCATGACGATTGCTGGCCCGATTCGGGCATGGCGCCACGAACGACGGGATTCGGATCGAGTGGCTGCGCCGGCGGCACGGTCAAGCGAACGATGTTGCGGCCGGCGGTCACGCCCGGCGTCTTGGTCGGGTTTTGCGCGATAATATCCGGCATTCTGCCTGGATTGTTTTTTGTGTCTCGTAAGTGCTTAAGCCACGCTTCTTCCAGTTCCTCGACATTGCGGTGGCCGTAATGCGTTTGCACCGCCTTGTCCCAATCCCCGTTGGCATGCATTGCCGAGCCGACGAAGGCAAGGAACGTGCGGCGGTCGCTGCGCTTGATGAGGTAATCGCACATCGAGAAGCCTTCGGCATAAAGGCAGACAACGTCGCGCGGGTATTCCTTGAGCGAAAGCAAGCGTCGCAGCGGGATCTGGCGATTCTGATTGAGAATGCTGCGCGTGAGCTTGTCGTGCCGGTCGCGTTCGAGATCGTCTTCCGAGAGGACCGAGCCGCCCTCGTCGGCCCAGCGCGGCACCGGACACCGGAAATAATGTGCGAACACCGTGTGCGTGATTTCATGAGGAAGGACGCTGGCCAACAATCGATCGAGCGGCCCTTGAATCTCCATTTTCATGCTGAGAATCCGGCCCTGGCTGAACTGAAAGGACGTGGCGCCGCTGGGGCCGTCCATGGTGATTTGAACGTAGAGCGGACAGGGGGTTTGCCAGTTCGGCATTTCATGTCCAAGCCAAAGAATCGCTTTCTCCTTGCGGTAGTGCTCGGCATACTGGCCGATCTGTTGGGCAATTTGAGCATTGGGGGCATGGATGATGAAGTTGGTCGTCTGGTGCTGAGCGCCCATCGAGCAGAAGGCGGCCAACACAACGAAAAATACGGAATAACGCCGCATGCCCGCAAGCCTCCGCGGTAGATCGGGGGAGTAATGGATCCGGAGCAGAGAGGTGTCTGCCGAAACTCTACAGGCAAACCGCGAGCCGAGCCAATCAATCGCCGGCCTTTTTCGCGCGTCGCGAACCTAATGTGCGATAAGAAGCGGAGTTGAGGATCGAGAGTCTTGCGACTGCGCAGCGAACCGTTGGGGGGCAACTGTAAGAATTGCAATTGCGGATATGTAAATCGCGCCCTCGCCGCTTGCGGCTTCGAACCCAAAGCGCCGCGTTTACCGCGCCCGCACCTTGGAAAGGATAACGCGATTGCCGCGTTCGTTGAACTGGACCGACGTCATGTAGTGGCGCATGAGGAAGACGCCGCGGCCGCCCGGACGTTCGATGTTTTCGGGGGCCAGCGGATTGGGAACGCGCTCTGGATTGAAGCCCGTTCCTTCGTCCTCAATCTCGGTGGTGATGACGAACGGGGTAATTTGGAAGCGGACGTGGACCTTCTTGGTTGGATCCTCATGATTACCGTGCTTGATCGCGTTGACGATGGCTTCTTCGAGCGAAAGACGGACGCCGAATTGTTCTTTGTCGGTATAGCCCGCGCCGGTCATGTGGTGAAGAATGCGCGCGATAACGTGATTCATGTCCACGAGACTGACAACCGCCGCCGATTGCCAGCCCGGTTTTTCTTGGGTTTCCGCATGAGGGCCCGTGCGCGACTGAGGCATGGCCGGCCCTTTCTCCGCTGCCGGTTCGCTCACCCGCCCGCGATGGAAGAGGCGGTGGGCTGCTGACCGTATTATTGCATATCGGGCGGGGAACTCAAGTTTCTCACCTAACCTTGTTGTCCGGCAAGCTTCCCAGATTCTCAAACAAATACGCCAACGATGCCGTCAACTTGCGGAAGATGCCGGCATCCAGGCTTTCATTGGGCGCATGGGCATTGGACTTCGGATCCTCGATACCTAAGAGCAAGGCCGGAGCGCCGCCGAACAACTCCGCGAGCGGCCCCACAAAACCGATCGAGCCGCCGCAGCCGATTGCAACCGGTTTCGTGTCGTAGCCCTTCTTGAGAGCCTTCATGGCCGCCTCGAACGCCGGCCCTTGTGGATTGGTCGACCACCACTTCACGACTCCCGCTGGCTTGACGCTTACTTTCACGCCCCACGGCGGATCTTTCGTCAGGGTTTCCTTTAGTTGCTCGTAGACGTCATTTGGTTCCATATTGGGCACGATCCGGCAACTAACAATGGCCTCAGCCTTGGGCAGGACTTGGTTCGACGCCCCTTTGATGGAACTGGCTTCGAGCGCGATGATCGTGATCGAGGGCTTCGCCCAGGTCTGCTCGTGCGGATGGGTCTTGCCTTCGAGCGCGAAGTGAACGCCGTCGAGCACGCCCATGTTCGAGCGCCAGCTCGCCTCGTCGCCGGGCAGTTTTTTCCAGGCGCGCTTTTCGGCGGACGTCGGCTTGCGGACCTTGTCGTAAAAACCCTTGATCGGAATCTTGCCATTCTTCCAATACAGCCGCGAAAGGAGCACGCTCAGCGCGACGGCGGGGTCCGCCAACATGCCGCCGGCCATGCCGCTATGATTCGGCTGTTTGGCGCTGGCGACTTCGACCTGCAGGGCGACGATGCCGCGCATGGCGGAGGTGATGCAAGGAGTGTCGTTCTCGATGTTTTCCGTGTCGCACACGACAATGACGTCCGACAGAATGCGGTCCTTGTGCTCGCGGAAGAAGCCGTCGAGATTGCTGGAGCCGACCTCTTCCTCGCCTTCGACCAGCATCTTCACGTTGACCGGCAAGCTGCCGCGCGTCTTCAGAAGCGACTCGATGGCGCCCAGTTGCACGGCGATGGCGCCTTTGTCGTCGGCGGCGCCGCGGCCAAAGAAGCGGCCGTCGCGCGCGGTGAGCGTCCACGGCGGCGACTTCCAATCCTCGACATAATTGACCGGCTGCACGTCGTGATGGGCGTACAGAAAAACGGTCGGCTTGCCGGGCGCGCCGAGCCATTCGCCGTAAGCGTAGGGGTTGGAGTTCCCTGATTTGAGGACGGCGACATTGTTGAGCCCCGCTGAGCGCATCAATTCACAGGTCAATTCGGCAGTCTGCTCGATTTCCTTCTGGTGCTCGCCGTCCGTGCTGATGCTCTGGATGGCCACCAGGCGCCAGAGTTGACTGACCAGGTCGGAATCGTGCTCCTGAAGCCAAGCAAGAGCCTTCTTCATGGATGTCTCCTTGCGATTGCGGATTGCGATTGCAGATCGAAGATTGCGGATTTCAGATTAGATAGGTAGATGAGGGCCAATGTTCAATCTGCATTCTGCAATCGACAATTCTCAATCTGCAATCTGAAGTCCAATGAAGAGGATCTGCGTCAAGCGGTTGATGAAGATGAGGCTGCCGATTCCTATGGCGATCGAGCTGGCCATGAGGACGGCGCCGGCGGCGATGTCGAGCGCGGGCCAAGCTCGTTCGCGCGTGGCGCGGTCGAGTCCGCGGAACATCGTTTCAATGGCGCTATTGAACAATTCCGCGGTGAGCACCAAACCGATGCACAAGAGCAACAGACACCATTGCTCCAGGCCGCAGCGCAGGATGATGGCCGCTGCCAGAACGAGAGCCGCGAAGAAAAAGTGGACAAAGAAGCTGGAGTGGCCGCGGATGCCCAACTTCAGGCCGCGCGAGGCGTTCTTGAATTTCGCCTTCCAGTCGCACTTGCGGCGTGCGTCGGCGACTGCCGCGTCGGTTACCGAAGATTCGGTCACAGACGGCTCGGAGAAAAGCAACGAGGGATCGGGCAGCACCGGCATGAAACACTCCGTGGGCCACAACCGAAGCAGAGTACCCTTCTGTCGTTTTCTTGTCGAGAGTGGCCTGGAGAGTTCCGCACTTGCGATTCGTTACTTGCCCGCGTTCCCCAGCCAACCTACCATGAGGGCAACTGCCGAATTGGCGAGTGGTCGGCGAGCGTCGCGGCGTCAGCGCGACGTGCAGTCGCCTCCACGTCGGGCTAACACCTCGACGCTCGCCACTGCTCCCTTTCAAACCACAGGATCCCGCTGTGAGATTCTTCAGCTGCACGCTGGCGTTGCTTGTTACCTGGTATCCCACCTCAGTCGTTCAGGAATCCAAAAAAGAGCCGAGGCCTCTCCACGTTTGCCTGGTTTCGGGCTCGCTGGAATACGACTCCGATGTTTCCTTGGCCAAATTCCAGAAGTACCTCGAAAAAAACTACGCCGTCAAATGTTCGCGGGCCTTTCGCAAGACCGACACCGATCTTCCGGGCTTGGAGAACCTCGACGATTGCGACGTCATGCTGCTCTTCACGCGCCGGCTCAAGCTCGAAGGCGAGCAGCTCGAACGCATCAAGAAATACTGCCTTTCGGGCCGGCCAATTGTCGGAGTTCGCACCGCCAGCCATGCCTTCCAAACTTGGCTCGAACTCGACAAGGTAGTTTTGGGCGGCAATTACCAAGGCCACTACAAGGAAGGTCCAACTACGGAAGTAAAGTTCAACGCTTTGGGCAAGGAACATCCGATTCTCGGCGGCGTCAAGCCATTCAAATCGGCCGGCAGCCTTTACAGAAACACGGGACTTTCGAAAGACGTGACCATATTGCTCGAAGGCGACAACGGCGAGCACACTGAGCCGATCGCCTGGACGCGCTCGCACAATGGCGGACGCATCTTCTACACGTCGCTCGGCCATCAGAGAGATTTCGAGGACGAGAACTTCCTCCGCCTGTTGGCCAATGCCCTCTTCTGGACCGCCAAGAAAATACCTGGAACGCAAGCGCGCGGCGAACACTAACCCGCAAGCGGGTCAAGCATTTCCGCGATAAATGCGTTCAATGCGCTCGCGATTGAGGCCGAGCACCTTATCGAAGCGGCTCAGCTTCATGCCATCGATGTTCGGATTCTTGTCGGCGAGCCCTTCGAGGATGCGAACGTCGAGGCGAATTTCATGGTCGAGCTTGCGGCGCATGAGCCATCGGAAGAGCCTTACGCCGCCGGCCGGGCCGGGATAGCGCGACTTGGTGAACGCGAACGTCGTCAGCACCGTTTCATTTTCATCGGCGGGAGTGAAGAAGATGTAGAGCCGCCAGCGCACCATGTTCTCGCGCCCGGTGACCGGGTGCTGCCACCAATGATCGTAGACGGAATGGACCGGCGAGAAATAGGTCGTCCAGTCATCCATGAAATGATAATCGCGACCGATGCCCAACATCCAGCGCAGCACCGTGCCGAAATCCTTGCGCGGCCCACGATTGATGACGCGGACGCTGGTGTCGGTGGTCTCAAATTCGACCTCGACTTCGTGCATGCGTTCCAGCGGATAGCCGAAGAAAGCGTGCGTTGTCGGCGTGTGTTCGATCTCGCAAAAGTTGTCGACGACAAGTTCCAAGGGCGCCTTCACCCGGTGATGGAGATTGCAGATGTTGTAGAAGCCGTCAATATCGAACTTCGGCATCTGGGCCTTGGAGTCGGCCGACTTCACCCAGACCGCTCCGTGGCTTTCCTGGACGTCGAAGCGGCCGGCACAGGCATAGAGCTTCGGCGTGGCCGGGCTTTCGCCTTCGCCTTGGCAGCTAAACGTCCAGCCGTGGTAGAGACAGCGGAGCCGTTCGCCAACCACCTTGCCCAAGCTGAGGCGCATGCGCCGGTGCGGACAATAGTCTTCGAGCGCGCCGACTTTGCCGGACTGCGCGCGAAAGAGGACGATCTCGCGCCCCGCCAGGCGCACCGCGACAGGTCCATTCTTGAGGCTTCGGCTGAGAAGAAGGGGATGCCAGTGGTCGATGCTGGCCATGGTCGGCGCCCGTTTACGTTTCGCGCTCGCGGAATCCTCTCTGCGATACGTGAACCATCATTCGCCCATTACGGTAACGACTATGGTACGATCTCGCGCGTGAATGTCACATTCCAGATGGATGATCTGCTGCCAAGTTCCGAGGACGGGTTTTCCGGCCGCGATCGGCACGGTCAGCGAGGGGCCAAGCAAAGTCGCTTGAAGATGCGAGTGTCCGTTGCCGTCGTGCCAGGCCTGCTCGTGGCCATAGCTTGTGCTCGGTGGAATCAGCCGATCCAAGAGCTGCGGCAAATCGTTCTGCAACCCCGGCTCGAACTCGATGACCCCGATCGCGGCAGTGCTGCCAACCGCGAAGACGTGTGCAACGCCTATTTGCACCCGGGAGCGCGAAACAATCTGCGTCACCTCACTGGTGACGTCGTGGATGTCGCCGTGTCCCGATGTTCGCAGGGACATAGTTTCCTGATGGATCATGTTACACCCAAACGCAAGTTTAGCGGGGAGCCGCAGGCGACCTGGCCCGCGGTCGCCTGCGGCTCCCCGCTAAACGGTGTCGCGCGGCCGAATCATGCCGCCGCCGACCGCAAGCCAGCGGCCCAGCGCCAGGATCAGAACGAAGCCGACCGAAAGCATTACGAACAAGGTCATGCTCAGGTTCAATACACCCCGCAAAGCCTGGCCGCTGTCGATCATGCCGACGAACCGGCCGGACATTTGTACGCCCGCCGTCATGGTCGTGGTGGTGACGAAAAGCATCGGCAGCAGTGTGACGGGCGCGTACTTCCCGCGGCCGCCGTTGATCAAGAGAGTCGTCATCAGGCAGAGGGCCAATACGGCGAGGAGTTGGTTGGCGATGCCGAACATGGGCCAAATGGTGTCAATCGATCCCGTGGCCACGAGATACCCCCAGCCCGTGGTGACCACGAACGTCGAAGCGACAGCACCGGGAGGCCAGTCGGTCTGTTGAAACTTCGGATACACCTGGCCCACGGTCTCCTGCAACAAGAAGCGCGCAATGCGCGTGCCGGTATCAATGGTGGTGAGAATGAACAGCGCTTCGAACATGATGGCGAAATGAAACCAATATTTCATGAGTTCATCGAAGGGCAGGCCGATCTCGGATAGAGGTTTGGTAAGGATAAGCGACATGCCGACCGCCAGAGTGACCGCGCCGCCGGTGCGCCCGCGCAACGACTCGCCGCCGACTTTTTCCTCGATTTGGGAAAGATTCAAGTGTTCGATGGCATCGACGTTTCCAAAATGCTGGTACATTTTGTCCAATGAAGGCTGCCATTTCACCTGCGTCTTTTCGTCTTGTCCGACGTTGATTTCGTAGTAGAGCTTCGGATCAAGGGACGCGGCCGCGATGAGTGCGACGATGCCGACCAGTCCTTCCATAAGCATGGCGCCGTAACCGATGGGCCGAATGTGACTCTCCTTGTCGATCATCTTTGGCGTGGTGCCGGAGGCTACCAGAGAATGAAAGCCGGAGATCGCCCCACACATGATGCAGATGAACACGAAGGGAAACAGGGCTCCTGGAAAAGTCGGCCCCTCATTCATGAAGACCGGATTGACCGCCGGGCACGGCAGCACCGGATTGGCCACAAGCGCGCCGACGATAAGCAAGAAAATGGTTCCTATCTTAAGAAAACTCGACAAGTAATCACGCGGACAGAGCAGCATCCACACGGGTAGCACCGATGCGACAAATCCGTAGGCGCAAAGGGCAAGCACGGTTTGTTGTTTCGAGAGGGAAAAGGCACCCTCGAGGGGAGACCCAGGAATCCAATTGCCGGCCACGGTGGCCGCAAGCACCGCAGCGGCGCCAATGAGCGACGCTTCGAACACTTTCCCCTTGCGAATGCGGTACATGTAAAGGCCGACGAACAGCGCGATCGGGATAGTGCAGGCAATGGTAAATGTGCCCCAGGAGCTTCCCGGAATGACTAGAAACGAACTCTCGGGTAGGTAAATGAGGTCTGCATGCGAATCAAGCCGGCTTGTCGCCGGGATCTTGATTCGAAAAGCTTCAGAGCGTTCACTCGGATGGGATTGGGTTGAGTATTGGATTCGGCAGGCATTGGGAAACTGATACAGGTGAAACGATTCGTTCGTTTCGATGAGTGCCACGGTCGCGTCGGGAGGAAGAAAGATCTTCGTTCCTTTTCCTTGAACGACTTCTTCGCCACCGAGGGCTTTGACGACGACGAACCCAAGTCCCGCCAGCGCGATTATCACAATAAACAGAATCGCCAGCGACACCACCAAAGCCGCCGGCCTTCCCAGTTCGGTCAAAGCGATCTGAGCCAGCGACTTGCCCCCGCGACGGACCGATGCTGCCAAGACCAGCATGTCCTGAACCGCCCCAGCCAGGCAGACGCCGATCACCAGCCACAAGAGGCCTGGCATGTAGCCATATTGAATCGCCAGCACCGGGCCGATGAGCGGGCCAGCGCCTGAAATGGCGGCGAAATGATGGCCGAACAGCACCCACTTGTTGGTCGGATGATAGTTGTGGCCGTCGTTGAGCGTGTGGGCCGGCGTGGGACGGGCATCATCGAGCATCGCGACCTTGGCAGCCAGGAAGGCGCTGTAGAAGCGATAGGCGATGGCAAGGACGCACAACACGACCAACAGCAACGGCATGGCCCGGAGAACGGTTTGGCCGTGCATTTCTTCAAAAAACAAATTGGCCCAAAGAGCCAGCATGCCGCGCCTTTGGCGGTCAAAGGATGTCAACAGAATAAGACGCGATGTAGATTTCTATTTGTTCGAAGCGTTTCAAGAGAACCGTCTTGAAATGAGCAAAGAAAGCGAGGTGATCGGAGGTGTCATCGACATCCACCATTAGGCGACGCATTTCCTCTTGATAGCGCTTCCCTTCATGGTGCCAAATTCCGAGGAGTCTGTGGGGTGTGACCGAAACGCCGCCGAAGTGATCCGTGATCTCGTCGCACGTAAGCTCCAATAGGTCTTCGTCAACCGGTCGCCCGTCGTTGTGAGTGGTTGGCAATAGAATCTCGTAACGTCTTTTCCGCATAATCCAATCCCCCCCGACCCAGTTCGACAAACGTGACGCTCATTTCATTCAATACTTCGAGCGCGGGTTCTGGAACAACGTAGACATGGTCGGGAAGGCAAATCACTTTTCCGCGTAAGGTCAGCTCGGCAAGTGCTTTTGCCCTTCCCACGCGTTCGGCAATCTGGATTTTCACCATCTGCATGGCTTTACTCCAATTCAGGCGCGCTTAAGGAGGGCATAGTATTCTATCCCATGGACGCCTTCCCAACCAAGAAGAGTTTCGTCAGTCCATCAACCTTCCTTCGGTATCCGCATCGCGTAGAACGAGCGCCACACGAACACGAGCGCGATCGCAAACAAGACCAGTCCGACGATGGGGGTATAGTGTCCGCCGCCGCGCGTGATCTCGATTGAGATTTCGACGGCGAGCAGGCCGAACAAGGTCGAGAACTTAATGATCGGATTGAGCGCCACCGAGGTCGTGTCCTTGAACGGATCGCCGACGGTGTCGCCGACCACCGTGGCCGCGTGCAGCGCCGTGCCCTTTTCTTTCAAATCCACTTCGACCAGCTTTTTGGCGTTGTCCCAGGCGCCACCGGCATTGGCCATGTAAATCGCCTGGAACAGGCCGAAGACCGCGATCGAAATCAGATAGGCGACGAAGAAATTCGGGTCGAAGAAGGCGAAGGCGAGAGTAATCGTCATGAGCGCGATGAAGATGTTCCACATGCCGTTCTGGGCGTACTCCGTGCAGATGCGGACGACCGTTTTCGAATCCTCGATGTCGGCCTCTTTCTTATCGAGATTCATGTTCTTCTTGATGTACTCGACGGCTCGGTAGGCGCCGGTGGTCACGGCCTGCATGGAAGCGCCGGAGAACCAGAAGACCACCGCCCCGCCGCAGATGAAACCCAAAAGAACCGGAGCGTCGGTCAGACTGAGGTGCAAGAGTCCCGCTTTGCCCAACAGCAGGATGATCGAAAAGATCATCGTCGTCGCCCCGACCACCGCGGTGCCGATCAGCACGGGCTTGGCGGTCGCTTTGAACGTGTTGCCGGCCGAGTCGTTCGATTCGAGATAGTGTTTGCCGCGCTCAAAATCAGGCTCGAAGCCGAAGTCACGCTTGATCTCCTCTTTGATGCCGGGGATGTGCTCGGTCTGGGCCAACTCAAAAACCGATTGGGCGTTGTCGGTGACTGGGCCGTAACTGTCGACGGCGATGTTGACCGGCCCCATACACAGGAAGCCGAAGGCCACGAGGCCGAACGCAAAGATGGAACCCACGCCCTGCATTACCCCGGGCATAAGTTCGACTTGCATGATGTTGTCGAGTCCAAGCGTGCTGACGAAGTAGGCGCCCGCCATTAGGCTGGCGATCAGGATGCCCTTCCAGAAGGCGCTGAAGTTGCCGGCCACGATGCCGGAGAGAATGGTCAGCGAGGCGCCGCCTTCACGCGTGGCCGTAACGATCTCATGGACGTGCTTGGAGTGCGAGCTGGTAAAGATCTTGGTGAACTCGGGGATCAAAACCGCGGCGAGCGTGCCGCAACTGATGATTGTCGCCAGCTGCCACCACAACTTCGGATAGAAGGTGGATCCGACTTGCAAGTCGCTGATGAGCAGGTAGCTCATGAGGAACGAGGTCGTGATGCACAGGACCGATGCGATCCAGATGAGGCGGGTCAGGGGCGCTTCGAAGTTGAATTCCTTCAGGCCGCGATATTGCTTCTCGGAAATGGCCTGATTGATGAAGTACGACACGCCCGACATGAAGTCCATCAGGAAGCGCATGGCGAAAATCCACACGATGAGCTTGGCCTGGATGGTGATATCGTTGACGGCCAGGGTAATGAAGGCGATGAGGGCGACGCCGGTGACGCCGTAAGTCTCGAAGCCGTCGGCGGTGGGGCCGACCGAGTCGCCGGCGTTGTCGCCTGTGCAGTCGGCGATGACGCCGGGGTTGCGCGGGTCGTCTTCCTTTACCTTGAAGACGATTTTCATGAGATCGGAGCCGATGTCGGCGATCTTGGTGAAGATGCCGCCCGCGATGCGCAGGCAGGATGCGCCCAGCGATTCGCCGATCGCGAAGCCAAGGAAGCAGACGCCGACGACCTGCCGCGGCACGAACAGGAGGATGATGACCATCATCACCAGTTCGAGCGAGATCAGGAACAGGCCGATGGACATGCCGGCGCGTAAGGGGATGTTGACCACGTCCCACGGCTCACCGCGTAGTGAGGCAAAGGCAGTGCGGCAGTTGGCGTAAGTGTTGACGCGGATGCCGTACCAGGCGACCCAGTATGAGCCGCCCATGCCCACGACTGAGAAGAACAATACGAGCAGCAGCTTCAGAACGGGATTGATCGTTTCCGGAGCGGCGAGTTCGGTGATTGTGGCTTCGTGGGTCGACCATTCTTCCGGGGTAAGCCGGCGCTGAAGTAGTCCAAGAAACGCTGTTTTGGCGGCTTTTTCGTCGGCCGCCTGGACGGGCACTTTGACGCCAACGAGCGGCTCGAGTTTCTTGACCACTTCTGCCGGAATCTTCTCGGCGCGAAGTGCCTGGAGCGTCGCGTCCGTGAGTTGGTGTTCGGTCGCGGGCTTGGGCGCGACAACCCGGGTGATGGCCGCCTTGTTGGCTGACCATTCTTGCGGAGAAAGTCGCCTGCGGAGCAGCTCCAGAAACTTTTCCGTCGCCGCTTTCTGCTCCTGGTCCTTGTCGGTTCCCGGTTTCTTGGGCGCGACGGTCAGCCCGATCAACGGATCGAGCTTCTCAACCACCCCGGGTGGAACATTTTTGATCTTGAGTTCCTGGCTCGTTCGGTCCGTGTATTCGTATTCGGCCGCGTGCCCGAAACCAAGCAGATAAAACGAAATGGCAATGGCGATGAAGACGAACAGCATCAGCAGGAACTTGCCTTGCTGCAGCAGGTAAGTCTTGCATGTCTGAAAAATGGTCTCGGCGACGTTGAGTTGCGAGCTATGCGCGGGCAATCGGTGAATTTGGGTCCGCAGGTAAAGGCTGATGCCAAGAGTGCCGCAGATCACCCAGGCGCCATAAAACAATAAGTTCCAGGCGCTGATCGTCGTGCCAAAAATGGTGAACTGGCCGGCGTGCAAATCGGGGATGGCCAAATCCGCTTCGCTGGCCCAAGCGGAGGTCGCGCACCCCAACAGGAGGACCAGCGCACAGGCGATGAATTTGAGCAGCTTCAAATCAACTTGCTTCATAACGACTCGACGCTCCTTATTTCCCAACTTGCTTCGGCGATTCGCTCAAGGCCCTAGGGACAACACGATTTCCCCATTCGGCCGCGCCGCCGGTCGGCTTTGCCCGAATCGCATGTTTCTCAAACTATTTGAAAGAGATGGTATAAAAGCTGGCCCCTACGCCCGGCAAGTGGGCGTGGCGCTTATCTGCCATCAGCGCCGGAGCTTCTATTTGAGCTGGATTGTCGTCTCACCGCATGACGCTGTTTAGCGCCGCCCTCAGCGCCATCTTCGCCACGTAGTTTGGCGGTGAGCTCGCCTGCGTAATATCTTAGTATCATGTTAGTTACAGCTAAAACTCGAGCTCACCGCCACACCGCCACACTCACATACCCCTCCGTTGCTTCGGCGGTTGAGCGGTGCTCCTGGAATTGCGCCTCATTGACGTAACTGGTTATTTTGTTGCTCTTTGCGCGGATTGATTACATCTCATCTTATTTCAGTCTTCAGTCGTTACGTTTCGGAACGGCGGCAATTTCGCGGCCGATACTTTGGCTCCAGGCTTCCTGGAGCCGGCGCAACATGGGACCTGGCCACGGAATCGCGTGGCCATCCAGCAAGCGTACGCCGGCCAGGCAAAATGGCGTGCTGGTCAACAGGATCTCCGAAGCGGCCTGCAAGTCATCGCGTTTCATGTTGTCCACCAGAAACGGAATCTTCAATTCATCACACAGCTCTCGAACCACCTGCAGACTGATTCCTTCAAGCACCCGATCCAAGCGCGGCGACACCAAGGCGTTGTCGCGCACAGCCAGCAGGTTGGCCGACGCTGTCTCCGTGACGAAGCCGTCGTCGTCTAGAAGAAGCGCCATGGCTCCGGCGTCCTTTTGCCGCGCTTCGCAATCCGCCAGCCACCAATGCATGCGGCTGCGCTGCTTGATATGCGGATCGACGCACGCCGACGGCACGTGTTTGATTCGTGGAATGATGAGGCGCGCGCCGTGCTCAAGTAATGGCCGATAGCGTTCAAAAGGCAGAGGAAACGTGTGCATTCCGAGGGTGGCTGGACCGCTGCCGACGCCGCCCGCATCCCCTTGGAAGTAACCGACCGGTCCCGGAGTGGTGAATACAATCAGGACCAATTCGTCTGTAAGTGTGAGGAGTTTGGCGTTTTCGGCCACTAACTCTTCGGCGACCGCTGTGAGACTCGCATCATCCAACGACGGATTCAGAAAGGCGGCTTGGCAACTTCTACGGAAGCGCGCCAGGTGATCCTGCCAGCGATAAAGGCGCTGCCGAAAGGTGCGGCAGAGATCGGTGACCGTGGCGCCCAAGACGAAGCCGGCGTCATGCAATGGAAGGGCAGTCTGCGATTGCGGCAGGTAGCGACCGTTGAGGAACGCAAGGGGTTCGGACATGGTTATCCTGTTTTGTGACGGTTCCAAAGGGGGTCAGGACGTGTGATTTTAGAGGTCCAGACCCCGTTTTGAAACGGGGTCATAGCGTCAAGTTGTTTGGGTTCTTCCGCCGATACGGGATGAGCCGGATTTTCCGAAGTTTCGGCTGTCCGCCTCACGCCACGCTCTCCGGCTCCAACAAGGGGAGAGGGTAGGGTGAGGAGAAGGGATATCGTTGTGGGAGGACTGTATGCGGCAGGGCAATCTGCGCGGATCGAGGAAGCATCGCGTGTTGGTTTTTGCGGCATTGTTCGTTCTCGGCATTGCCTGGCTGAGCGCCGGTTGCACGCGCAGCTTCTATCGTCGCTGCGCGGACAATGAAGTCAACGACATCCTGTCCGAAAAGAATCGCTACCCCGAATGGCAGATCGAGCAGTGGCACGTTTATCCCGATTCTCGTGCCCGCTTCGCCGATCCCGCCAAGCCGGACCGTCCGCCGATGCCGCCGGATGACGAGGCCGCCTGGACGATGTCGCCGCACCCGCAGCATCCGCCGCATGCCGGCGTCCGCCGCGGTGAGAACGATACTTATCTGGAGATCATGAAGGCTTGGGACGCGCAGAACCGAGCCGCGAGGGAGTCTGCCGCCAAGGAGGACGCCGTGGCGCCGGGCGTCAGCGAGGTGTTTGGCAAGCAAGGTTGGTCGATCCAGGGCCTGATCGACGGTCCCTTATCTGAGCCGAACGGATTTCTGCTCACGCTCGAGCAAGCGGTCGAGTTGGGCGTCATTAATAGCCGGGAATATCAGAGCGTCCGTGAAGACCTCTATTTGGCGGCGCTGCCGGTCACATTACAGCGCTTCAGCTTCGCCTGGCAATGGGCGGCGATCGAGAACGCCATCCGCCAGTTCGCCGGCCCGGCTTCGCTGGTAGGCCCGCAAAACAACTGGAGCTTGGGCTCGACAACCAGCGTGAGCAAGCTTTTCAGCACCGGCGCGCTTTTGACCATGTCGTTCGCCAACACCAGCATCTTCAACTTTCTGAAGCCGGGCAACGGCTTCAGCAGCGTGTCCAACATCAACGTCAACCTGGTGCAGCCGCTCCTGCAAGGCGGCGGCAAAGCGGTCACGTTGGAGCCTTTGACGCAGTCGGAGCGCAACCTCATTTACGTGATTCGCGGTTACGGGCATTTCCGCGAGCAGTTCTACGTTTCGATCGCGATCGGCAGCAATTTGAACAGCAACCTCCTTACCGCCCTGAATTCCGTGGGGGGCGGAAATGTCATCAGCGCTTTGGCGGCGCTCGGCATCGCCAGCACCGACGTGCAAGGCGTTTTCCGCGGCTACCTGCCGTCGTTATTCCGCAGCCTCGACATGGCTGTCGACGTGAAGTACGTCAAGGACCTGGAAAAGGGCCTGCTGCTGTTCGAGGGCTTCCAAGAGGGCGGCCAGGTGGCGCCGCTGCAGGTCGAACAAGTTCGCAGCACGCTCTTGCAGGCTCGAAACACCGTGCTGAGTGACTCGCAAAACCGGGCCAACTCCCTCGATCAATTCAAGATCCAGATGGGCCTCCCGGCCAATTTGCCGCTCACCCTGGATGACTCTCTGGCCCGACCGATTACGCGCGTTCTTGACAGTTACTACGAAGTGCTGGCGCAGGCGGATTCCGCCAACCGGCTGATTGACGCCCAGGACAAGCTGGCGCCGGAAAAGTTGCGCGCCTTTCTTGTCGGGCTGTACGCATCGGGACCGATTGCGCGCGGCACGACTTTTCAAAAGAAAACGCCCGCTTCTCTGGCGACGTGGGCCAAGGCGTCCGACAAGGAACTCAAGTCCCGCATGGAAAAGCTTGGCCAAGAGCGCCGGCAGCTGCTCGATCTCAAGACCGAACAAGAAATGAAAGGCAAAGCGCTTGCGCCCGGCGAGGCCCAACGGTTAAGCGAGGGCGAATTCGAGATGGACGTGGGCGGTCTCGAGCAGATCCTGCGCCGCTACGAGGCCAAGCCGTGGGAGAAGCTGAACCCAGAGGATTTGCGCCGGCAAGAACGCAACAAAATCTTCCGCTTCGTTTCCTATGCCGCGGAGATCGTGCTGGTCTACGCGCGCAACGAACGTTTCGCCCAACTCCGCGAGCGCTGGCCGACCGTGCCGCTGGTTCCCATCGAGAACATCGATCTCTTGAACGCCGACGTCGAGAAGGCGCAAGAGGCGGCGGTGCAGATCGCCCAACGCAACCGCTGGGACCTGATGAACGCCCGCACCCAGGTGGTCGACGCCTGGCGTCAAGTGGCGGTGACCGCCAACGCGCTTCTCGGAGTGCTCAACGTCCAATATCACCTGGATTCAACGACGCCGCCCGGCGGCACGAGGCCGCTCGCCTTCTCCGGATCGGGCACGAATCAAGAGTTGATCATCAACGCCCAACTGCCGCTTGTCCGCATCACGGAACGGAACAATTACCGGACGGCGCTCATCAATTACGAGCGTGCCCGCCGTAATCTCATGAATGTGGAAGACAACATCGCCGCCCAGGTGCGCTTCGACGTCCGGCAGTTGCATTTGTTCGCTGAGAACTATAAGATTGAACAGAAGGTCGTCGAGTCTCTCTACTCCCAGGTGGAAAACGCTCTGGAAGTGCTCGTGGCCCCGGTGGATCCTACCCAGCTCCAAGCCTCTACGACCCAGGCCGCGGCCAACGCGGCTGCCTTGACCAACCAGTACCTGAACGCTCTTCAGGGCCTAAACGGCGCTCAGACGCGCATGTACGATATCTGGCTCAGCTACCTCGCCACCCGCATGCAGCTTTACGTTGATCTCGAACGCCTGCCCTTAGACACCCGAGGAGTGTGGATCGATGAACCTGGAAACTGCGCCGAAGTCCTCCCACCCGCATTCGGAGGCGCTGCCCTCGGCCGGCCTCTCCCTGACGAGCACCGCGACATCCGCCCCGTCGGCGACCACCCTGATGTCGGCGCCCAACGGGGAACTCCAGCACGCGGCGCATCAGCACGCGGCGCCGTCGGTCGCCCGCGTCTCCTCGCGCCTACCGCGGCCTCGCCACTGGAGTAGCAAGCGCAAAATCCTCACATTCGGTGCGCTCGGCCTCTTGGCGGTGGCGCTCCTCGCCATTGGGCTCGGCCTGGCGCGCGGCCTCTTCGGCCACGCACCGTTCACGGGTCCCACTTGGGCGGTCCGCAAGGAAATCCTTAAGGTCACCATCGTCGCCCGCGGCAACCTCGAGTCGGCCAAGAACGGCGACATCACGTGCACGGTCCGCTCCGGCACCAAGGGGAGCATGAGCGCCACCAGCATCAAGTGGATCGTGGACAACGGCGCCGAAGTGAACAAGGGCGACAAAGTCATCGAGCTCGACGACTCCGGGCTTCAAGAGCAGCTCAAGACCCAGAATCGCGTCGTGGACGAAGCGAAAGCCGACCAGGTCAAAGCGGACGAGCAATACCGCATTGACGAGATCCAGAGCCAGAGCGACATCGAGAAGGCGGTCAACGCCCGTGACCTGGCCAAGCTCGATTTGGAGAAATACGTCGACGGCGATTTCATTCAGGCCCTCAAGGATGTCGAAGGACGGATTGAAACCTCCAAGTCCGACCTCGAGACCTGGAAGGATCGGGCCGCCTGGTCCAAGCGGATGGCCAAAAAAGGCCTTATGAGCAAGGTCCAAGCGGATGCGGACGAATCGCGCATGGACGGCGCCCGCATCGCCCTTCAGAAAGTCGACGAAGAGAAGCGCGTGCTCGTCGATTACACGAAAAAGCGGACCATCCAAGACTTGACCGCCAAGCTGGCGGAGGCCGAACGGGCGCTCGAGAAAACCAAGATTCAAACCAAAGCCCTGATTGCCCAGGACGAGGCACAACGCCAATCGAAGCGGTCCGTCTTCGAGCAGGAACTGTCCAAGAAGAAAGAGATTCAAGGTGAAATCGGCAAGTGCATCGTGCTTGCGCCCCAAGACGGGCTGGTCGTCTATTACGTTCCGGAGCAAGTGCGCGGCGGCGGCGGCTCCCAGCAGTCGATCGTGGCCCAGGGCGAGCCGGTTCGTGAAGGTCAAAAGATGATGCAGATTCCCGATCTGTCCCACATGCTCGTCAACGTGCGCGTGCCCGAAGCCATGGTTTCCTACCTGCACAGTGAGGAAGATCCCAAGGACAAGAGCACCTGGCAACTGGCACAGGTCAAGATCGACGCCTTCTCGAGCCGCGTCCTGCAGGGGCACATCAAGCTCGTCGATACGGTGGCTTCGCAGCAAGACTGGTTCGCCGCCGACGTTAAAGTCTACAAGACCATCATTTCCATCGACACGCCCATGGACGGACTGAAACCGGGCATGAGCGCCGAGGTCACCCTCTTCGCCGATGAGAGCGCGACGCCGGTCTTGGTCGTGCCCGTGCAAGCGGTGCTCGGCACCATCAGCATGGGCGCGGACCGGAAGTGTTTCGTGGTCGGTCCCGATCGCCAGCCGGTGATGCGTGACATTGTCGTGGGCATGTGCAACGAGCGGCTCGTGGAGATCAAATCGGGCTTGAGAGAAGGCGAGGAGGTCGTTCTGAATCCTCGTCCGCTCCTGAAGGACGACAGCGAATTGAAGCCGGGCAAGGTGCGCTCCAAGAACGAGGATGAGGGATCGAGCAACGGCGAGAACGGCAAAAAGGGCAAGAAAAAGGGCGCCGGCAAGGGACCGGATAGCCCGGGATCCAACGGCCCGCCATCGGCGGCAGGCCCCTCCGCGGGCAAGGAAGGCGGCCCCAGCGCGCAACAAATGCAAGCGTTCACTGAACAGATGCGCAACGGCACTCCCGAGCAACGCCGCGATTTTCTTAACCGGATCCCTGAAGGCCCCGGCAGGGAAAAAGCCAGGCAATGGCTTAAGGATCAGAAACTCGAAGTTGCCAACTAAGAGGATCCGTGCCGCGACCGTCAAGAAGCGGGCGTCCCAATCGCTTCCTCACGGGCGCGGCTCTGATTATGCACCTGTATGTCCGCGATCGCCAGCGTCCTCGATCTCGTCAAGAACTACTACATGGAAGAGGTGGTCGTGCCCGCCTTGCGCGGCGTTTCCTTGGATTTCGAGGAAGGCGATTTCATCGCGCTCATGGGCCCGTCCGGCTCGGGAAAATCGACGCTCCTAAACCTGCTCGGCTGTCTCGACCGATCGACTAGCGGCCAGTATTACATTGGCGACGAAGACGTGTCGCAGATGGACGACGATCAACTTTCGGAAATCCGCAGCCGCTACATCGGGTTCATCTTTCAGTCGTACAACCTTTTGCCTCAATACACGGTCGTCGAGAACATCGAGATACCGCTTCTCTATCAGGGCTGCCGGCTCAACGAGCAAACGCAAGAGCGCTGCATCGCGCTCGCGGAAATGGTCGGCCTTGGCGATCGCATCGACCACCGGCCCACGCAACTATCCGGCGGCCAACAGCAGCGCGTGGCCATCGCGCGCTCCCTGGTCAACGATCCGCACATCATCCTCGCGGATGAGCCGACGGGAAATCTCGACACCCAGACCAGCGATGAAATCATGCGGCTCTTGCGAAAACTGAACGACCAGGGCAAGACCATCATCATGGTCACGCACGAAAACGATATCGCCGCCTGGGCGCGGCGGGCCGTGCGGATGCGGGATGGCCGCATCGAGTCGGACGTGCGCAACGATGCGCGGCCGGCAAGGGCGGCGATCCCCGCGCCGCCGACGCTTGCGCCAAGCGATGCCGTCGCCATCACGCGGCCGCAGTAGAAGTAGGTCCGACGAACAAGTAGGTCCGGCGAGCCGAGCCGGACCTAGGCGCGGGTTGGATGGGTCCGGCTCGGCTCGCCGGACCTACTATGCGGGACCAACGGAGTGAATTCCATGTTAGGCTCCGAGAGCTTCAATGCGTTTTGGGTCAAATGGCGAAGCGGCTTTGTGCTGGCGCTGCGCAGCCTCTGGTTGCACAAACTCCGTTCCGTCCTGTCCGTGCTCGGCATCATCATCGGCACCGGAGCTGTCATTGTGCTCATGGCGTTCGGCAAGGGAAGCATGGAGGACGCCCTCGAGGACATCCGCCGCCAGGGAACCACCAACGTCATCGTCCGCAGCATGAAGCCGACGGAAAACACGGAGGGCAAGCCCAAATGGGTCCAGAATTACGGACTGACCTGGGACGATTATGACCGCTGCAAGATGATCGAGACCGTGGTCGGCACGGTGCCCATGCGCATCTTCCCTCAAGAAGTCCGCAGGCTAGACAAGAAATCCAAAGATGCGCGCGTCGTCGCCACCACCGAGGATTACGCGAAGATCCACCGATTCGAAATGGCCGTGGGACGCTTCCTGGTGGACGGCGAAGACCAGCTCGACGAGGGCGACGACCAGCGCTTTCGCACGGTGGTGGTCCTGGGCGCACGTGTGGCGGAGGAGCTATTTCCCTTCGAGCAACCGGTCGGCCAGAGCGTCGTCTTGAACAAGGAGCAATACCTGGTGGTCGGCGTCATCAAAGACCGGGTGCCGTTCGGGACCAGCGCTGGCGGCGCTGCGGCGGAAGACATCAACAAGGACGTTTACATTCCGATTCGCACGTGCCGCGTCCGGTTCGGCGAGCGCGTGTTGTATCAGCAGGGTGGCAGCCGAACCGCGGAGCAAGTCGAGCTGCACCAGATTGTCTTGACCGTTGCGGACATCGACTTGGTCCGCAGCACCGGCGACGTCGTGCGCAACTTGCTGGAACGCTATCACAACAAGAAGGACTGGGATGTGGCTGTGCCACTGGACCGGC
>JACPZP010000205.1 GCA_016195405.1 Planctomycetota bacterium
CAAAGACGCGGAAAAGCCAAGGGATTTCGAATTTTTTTGAAGAATTCTTGAACGGACGACAGGATTACGCTTGGTTAGGGACTAGCTTGGGTAGAGCGCGGTCTGTCCGAAGTGGGCCGAGTGCGCAAGGCGCCGGCGGTCGGTCCGGCGACGCAGAGTGACAAGAAGTTGTTGGACCGGGTCCGCGATGCGCTACGCCTTTGGCATTTCAGTTTACGCAGGGAAGAATGTTATGCGAGTTGAATCTCACGTTATATGTTGGAGTGTTGCGGCTTGCGCGTCAAGGATGCGGACTGGGAGCGCCAGCAAATTCTGATGCGGCAAGGCAAGGGGGTATATGAGTGTGGGACTGTGGGTCCCTGAGCTTTTTGCCGCCGTAACCTTCAAATAATCAACGTCTTGCGGCGACACCCTCACCGCCAAAGTGCGTGAGGCTGTGACTCCGAGTTTGGGGCTGTGGCTTCTCAGTTTGCCGGGCGCTGGGCACCGAACTCGTTTCGCCGCCGTGAATTCACTTCATACGTTTCATACGTTTCATACGTTTCACCGCCGGCATTGCGTTTCACCACGTCGTGCCTGCGCGTGCAATGAAACGCATCCTTGGCCTTGCCAAAGTGTATCACGACAGATGCGCGATTTGTCCTCGCTAATTCCGTATCCCCACCTGCCGCATCAACCACGCATATTGAAACGCCACTTCGCGAAGCCGCTCGTATCGTCACGACGCCCCGCCGTGGCCGGCGCCCATGTTGCACTTGAGGAGCAGCGGATTGCCGTCCGCTTTCAGCGAGCGCATCTTCGCTACATACTTGGCCGGCTCCCAGTACATGACTTGGCTGTCGTTGAGGCTTGTCGTGACCAACATCGCCGGGTACGCCTTGCGCGCCAGGTTGTCATAGGGGCTATAGGAGAGCATGTAGTCGAACGCCTTCTTTTCGTTAGGGTTGCCCCATTCGAGGTATTCGCCGACGGTCAAGGGCAGGCTGGCGTCCATCATCGTGTTGATCACATCCACGAACGGCACGGCGGCGTGGACGGCCCTGAAAAGATCGGGCCGCATGTTCACGACGGCACCCATCAGCAGGCCGCCGGCGCTGCCGCCTTCAATGACCAGCCGCTCTTTGCTCGTCCAGCCGTTCTTGATCAGCCATTCGGCACAGTCGATGAAGTCGTTGAAGGTGTTCATCTTCTTCATGAGCATGCCGTCGTCGTGCCAGGCCTCGCCCATCTCGTTGCCGCCGCGGATGTGGGCGATGACGAAGGTCATGCCGCGGTCCAGAAGAACAAGGCGGTTGCTGTTGAAGCTTGCGGGCATGCCGGCGCCGTAGGAGCCGTAGGCGTAGAGAAAGAGCGGGGCTTGGCCGTCTTTCGTCAAGCCCTTCTTGTACACGATGGATAATGGCACCTTGACGCCGTCGCGGGCGGTGGCCCACTGGCGCTCGGTCACGTACTGGGCGGGGTCGTAGCCGGGCACCTCATTTTGCTTTCGCAAGATGCGTTCGCGCTTGGCCATGTCGTAGTCGAAGACGCTGGCCGGCGTGACCATGCTCTGATAGGTGAAGCGGAAAGTGGGCGAGGTGAATTCGGGCGTGGGCATTGGCATCGCGTCGTAAACGCTCTCGGGAAACTCGACTTCGTGCCACGCGCCGGACTTGAATTCGTGCACACGGAGATGGGCAAGCGCCGCCGCTCTCTCGAACGCGACGAGATGATCTTGGCCCAATTCGATGCCTTGCAAGAGCACGTTCTCGCGGTGGGGGATCAACTCTTTCCAGTTGCGCGGCGACGGATCGGACACCGGCGCCGTCACCAGCCGAAAGTTCTTGGCATCCTTATTGGTGCGCAGATAAAACTGGCCGTGGCGGTGGTCGGCTTTGTACTTGTGGCCCTTCTCGCGCGGCAGTACGACCTGAAAAGTCCCTTCCGGCTGATCGGTGGCAAGGTAGCGGTTCTCCCAGGTGTCGGTGCTCCTAAGTCCGAGGAATATCATCTTCTTGTCTTTGGTGCGCCCCAAGTGGGCGGTGTAGAGCCGGTCCTTCTCCCAATAAACAGGCTCCGATTCATTGCCCAGCACAAGACGCCAAGCGATGTTGGACCGTTTAGTGATCGGGTCCTCGGTAGTATAAAAAATCGTCTTGTTGTCCGCGCACCACACAACCGAAGTGACGCGCTCGGCGGTATCCGGAAGGAGCGCGCCGGTGCGGAGATCCTTGACGAAGAGGCGATATTGGCGATAGCCGGTGGTGTCGGTCGTATACGCGAGGAGGTTGCCGTCGTCGCTGATATTGAAACTGCCGACGGAGAGAAACTTGAGGCCTTTGGCCATCTCATTGAGATCGAGCAGGACTTCCTCGGCTGCCTTGTCATCCAGAGTGCTGTCAGATCCTGCTTTTTTGCGACAACGGACGGGATACTGCTTGCCTTCTTGCGTGCGCGAATAATAAAAGTACGGGCCATCGCGAACAGGCACGCCCACGTCGGTCTGCTTGATGTGGCCAAGCATTTCCTTGTACACGGCATCCGCGAACGGCTGGAGTTCCTTGGTCATCGCCTCGGTGTAGGCGTTTTCCGCCTCCAAATGCTTGATCGTCTCGGGATTGTTTTTCTCGCGAATCCAATGGAAGGGATCGTTGAACTTCTCGCCGTGCCACATGGAAAAGTGGTCGACTTGCTTGGCCACTGGCGCGACCGGCGTCGTCTGGCCCAGGAGCGATCGCGAATCGGCGAGCGCCAATAACGCGAATAGAACGAAGAATGCAAAGCGCGGCTGACGGCGCCGTTGCACGTCAAGCTTCTGCGCCATGCGAGAGTTTTTCATACTATTCATTGTTCAATCTCCCTTGCAAACCCGTTCCTCGTGGATGCGGTCACAAATTGTGACCGCTTCTGGGTCTCACTGTCCGATCCGGTCACAAAATGTGACCGCAAGCCCTTGGCTTCCTCAAACTCGGGTTCAAAGCTTCAGTTGAATGCCCTGTGTTTCGAGGGTCAATTGTATTGGCGAGTTATCCATCTGTCGTAGAACTGGTTGGAGCATTCCTCCGCCTCGAAAGATCGGGAGCATTCTGTTTCGCGGGAAATTGCAGGCCGAAAAATCCGTGTAAAGCTTCGTTTGGAGCCCGAGCCGACGTTTTTGCTAATGACTCGGGAGTTTCAGTGGATCAACGAGTTTCCATTCAATCGCTCAACGGTTTTGGCTCAGCGTTCGTGTTGCCCGGTCCAAGCGGGGACGATCAATTCCGTTCCTAGCTTATGGCTAAAAGGAGCGCGAGCGTCCTCGACGGCATGATGATGATCGCGAAACGCCTGGTCCGGAAGGGCCTGCCGATAGTCCACGTAACGGCAATGAAAGTTCTGCGTGAGCCGGCCGAGACACTCCTGAAAGCGCTGCTCGATCTCCGGCGTATAGCAGGCGCGGTGCGTGCTTGCTAATGGCGGCGTGTAGAGAATGACCTCGACGCCGTCCTCGCGACACCGTGTCAGCAGGCGTTCGAGGGCGGCAACGCTGTTTCCTCCAGGCTGATAATCCCGCAATTCGCGCTTGACCACGGAAGCGTCCAGTTCGCGATCGCGCATGCCATCCGCTTTTTGGAGGCCTCCGAGGACTCGATCCCAATTCACGGCCTTCGGCTCGATACGTGGAGTGGGTGGTGCAGTTTGAACTGCTTGTGGTGGCTGCGGAGTCTCAATCTCGGGAACCTGCGTTTTCTGGGCAGCGATGATCGGAGGCCGCGGAGCAAACCAACCGCCGACTTCTTCCGCGAGCTTCCTTTGGATCGCGTCGCGATGGGCGAACTGCGCCAGGAAACGGGTTCCGAATAAGCGCATGAGATTCCCCGTTGCGACCACTTCCGAAAGATGGCTCGGCACGTCGTTCCAGGCGAAATACCATTGCAGGTGGATCGGCAGCCAGCGGTTGTAACGGTTGAGGTTCTCCGGGCAGACTTCGATCAGGGCATGGTGCGGTCGGACGTCGCGGCTCAAGAGCTGGACCTGCATGCGATCGAAGATCTCGGCGTCGCCGGCCGGAACGCTGGCGTTGAAAAAGCGAGCGCTCCGGTCGCCGCTAGCTTGGCGAACCAGCTGGGAAATGGTTACGTCGTCAAGGAGGCAGCCGGAGCGAGAGCTTCCGAGGCAAATCATTCCCGGCGCTGGCAAGCAGTGAGCGGCGTTTTCGACCTGGAGATGGTACATCGGGCAACGAAGCTGCGGCCAACCGTAGTCGAGAAGTGCGCTGGCAAGGACTTGAACGCCCGCAAACGCGATCAAAGCCGAGAGAAGCACGCGCCGGCCCCGCTTCTGACGCCGCCTAGTCCGTGCCATGCTCCTCTCCTTCAACGAGAACTTAAAACTGAAAGTAAATAAAGGTTCGGGTGATGATCGGATACAAGCCGAGCGTAGTGGCGAGCAAGCCGGCCAGAGCCGCGCCCATAATCGGCGCCGGAACGCGTCGCTCGAAACGGAGCAGATTGACCCGCGTCCCGAAAAGGTGACCTGCGAACGTGGTCGCCAAGCAAAGCCAAACGAGCACCGCCGCGCCCGGCGCAAGCGTTTCACCATCAGTCGGCCAAGCCATGCGCGCAAGCACGACTTGGGCGTCGGCGAGGCACTGGGCCCTGAAAAAGACCCAACCGATGCACACGAGGAGAAACGTCGTGACGATGGCGAGCGGACGCCAGAACGGCTGCGTTAGGAGTCCCAGACGTTCCCGGATTCGCCCGACTACGAGCAAGAAGCCGTGGTAGGCGCCCCAAACGAGAAATGTCCAGTTGGCGCCGTGCCACAAGCCGCCCAACAGCATCACCACCATCAGATTTCTGCAGGCGGCGGCGAAGCCGGCGCGATTGCCGCCGAGCGGCAGATAGAGGTAATCGCGCAGCCACGTCGACAGCGAAATGTGCCAGCGCCGCCAGAACGCGCTCATGCTGGCCGCCAGGTACGGGAATCGGAAATTAACGGGCAGCTTGAATCCGAGGGTGTGCGCCAGACCGATGCCCATGTCGGAGTAACCTGAGAAATCGCAGTAGATTTGCACGGCATAGGCAAGCACCGCGAGCCAAAGTGCGCCCGAGCCGAACGTCGTCGGGTTGGCGAAGACGGGATCGACAACCTGCTGGCCAAGATGATCCGCGATGATCGATTTCTTGAATAGGCCGATGAGAAAGAGCCGCATGCCCAAGTGAAGCCGCTCCCAACTGAAGCGTTTGGGCCGAGCCAGTTGGGGCAGGAAATGGTAAGGCCTCACAATTGGGCCGGCGATTAGGTGCGGGAAGAACATGATGAACAAGGCGTAATCGAGAGGATTGCGCGCCGCTTTGGTCCTTCCGCGGTAAACGTCAACAATGTAGCTGATCGTTTCAAACGTATAGAACGAAATGCCTAAAGGGAGAATGATGTCGAGGGTCGGCCGCGAAAACGGCATTTCGAAGACGCCAAAGACCAAGTGCACGTTGTCGAGGAAGAAGTTGGCGTATTTGAAAAAGAAGAGCAGGCCGAGATTGATGGCGATGCTGCCGATGAGTAGTGATTTCCGCACTCTGGGCGATTTGCTCTCTTCGATGATCAAGGCAGCGGCGTAATCGATGGAGGCGGAAAACAGGATCAGCAAGATGAGCCACGGATTCCAGAGCATGTAAAATGCGCAACTTGCCAGAAGCAGCCAGACCATTCGCCAGCGATGCGGCCGGAGGGCCCAGTAGACGGGAAAGACCACGGCGAAGAAAAGCAGAAAACCGGAAGTCTGAAACTGCACGCGGCACCCTGCGAGACAGACGAGACTCTTAATCCGGAATGGATAACATTGGTTGCGAACAGATACAAGCGAAGCCCGCTGGCCCCGTTCGTGAGTTTATTGTAATATAATTCAAACCGACCCACAGACGGGGGTTGCGCGTGGCAGAGCCGTTCGAGCCGCTAATCATCTGGGATTTGGAGCAAGATCCCGATGGGAACTATCTCCACATTGTAGACGAACATGGCATTACGCAGGAGGAGGTGTGGGACGTGATGAGTAACCCGAAAAATCCAACGGTGCCCAGTGACTCAACCGGGCGGCCATCAACATTCGGGTGGACCAAATCAGGAAAGTACATTTTGGTGTTTGGGAGCATGTCGATGACGACCCGCGCACAATCAAGCCCGTGACCGCTTATGAAGTCCCTCCGCCCCGGAGGAAAAAACGATGATCCGACACGTGCATCGAAAATCACGACGAACACACAAGGAAGCAGCCCGTTTGCGCGCCGACCGTGAACGTTACCAGCGCGAAAAACCGAGTCTCCAACAACTCCTTGCCGAAGGCGGCCACAAACAGTTTGTTCCGCTCGGCGAATTGATGTTCATCCATCAAGTGATGGCGTCACTCAAACAGGAACGCGAGCGCCAAGGCTTGACTCTCACGGCTTTGTCGAAACGCACTGGGATTGACCAGGCGGCCCTCTCCAAGCTGGAAACCGGGCACAATGGCAATCCAACTTTGGCAACCTTATACCGTATCGCACTTGCCTTAAATAAGGTGATTGCGTGCGTGCTTCAGGAAGCGCCGGCCGAGGACTCGACTCGATAAGCCCTGACTTGCGGTTGCGGCAACGAGATTGAGATTAACCCACGAAGCTCTTCATCACCACGGCAGCGTTTTGGCCGCCGAAGCCGAAGCTGGTAGAGACGCCGACTCGGGCCGGCATTTCGCGGGCGGTGTTGGGGACGTAGTCAAGATCGCAGATGGGATCCTTCTGCTCTTGATTGATTGTGGGCGGCAGCACCTTTTCTTGCAAAGTCAAAGCGAGCGCAATGGCTTCCACCGCGCCGGCCGCTCCGATCAAATGCCCGACCATCGACTTGATTGACGACAAAGGCAGCGCCTTGGCGCCGTCGCCGAAGACCTGCTTGACCGCCTTGGTTTCCATTTCGTCGTTAAGGCGCGTGCTGGTACCGTGGGCGTTAATGTAGTCAACGTCTTGGGGATCGACGCGGGCCTCGCGGAGCGCTTCCCGGATGGCACGGGCGGCGCCGCGGGCGGACGGATCGGGCTTGGTGGCGGCATAAGCGTCGAAGCTGGTGCCGAGCCCAAGCACCTCCGCGTAAATCACGGCCCCGCGCTTCTTCGCATGTTCCAGTTCTTCCAGCACCAGGACACCAGCGCCCTCGCCAAGGACAAATCCGTCGCGCCGGCCGTCGAAGGGCCGCGACACCTCCGACGGCGGCCGCTCCGATTGGCTCAATGCTCCGAGCGCGGTGTAGGCGAGGATCAATAGCGGGTCGATCCGGCTGTCGGCGCCGCCGGCCAAAACGATTTCGGCGTCGTCGCGGGCCACCAGTCGGAAGGCCTCTCCGACAGCTTGAGTTCCTGCAGTGCATGCCGTGGTGTTGGTGCTGTTAGGCCCTTGAATGTTGAAAGCCAGCGAGATGTGGGCGGCCACCATGTTGGGCAGATATTTGAGAATCCACAGGGGAAAAAGCGCTTCGGCGCCCTTCTGACCGAGGCGGCGGGTTTGAAGCTGTCCCTCCGCGTTGCAGGATTGCACGAGGGCTGGCGTGAGTTCAGGAAGATCGACGGGAACGATGCCCGTCCCCATAACCACGCCGATGCGTTCCGGATTCTCCTGTTCGATATCGAGGCCCGAGTCTTGCAAACCCAGCCCCGCCGCTCCGACCGCGAAGCGCATGGCTCGGCTCATGATCTTGAGGCTCTTGCGTTGACTTGGGGGAAGGAAGGGAGCGGGATCGAAATCATGCACCTCGGCCGCGATCTTGACGGGGTGCCCGCTCGCATCGAAGCTGCGAATCGGTCCCACGCCGCTGCGACCGTTCAAGCAAGCCGACCAGAACGCCTCCTTGCCGATTCCGTTGGGGGCCACCACACCCAGCCCGGTGACGACAACTCTGCGCATGCTCGCATGCACCTTCACGCATCTTGGGCGAAGTGTGGCCGCCTTGCAGCAAACCCAAGATGGGGAATCGCCGAGATCCTCTGTCCCGGCTTTCGATCATAACCTGTGAAAACAGAGCAAGTTAAGTGCCGACAAGTTAAATTCATCACAGATTACCCAGATTGACTAGACATCTCAAATTTACCTGATGGACGAGGTTGCTGCAATCGAACTCAGCCGTTCCCTAATGAACGCCTTGCATGGCGATAGCGGTTTTGCCGGATGGATGGATTTGCCGGGCAATCTCCGAACCTGTCCTCAACGGACGGCTCCGCGTATCGCGGCTCAAGCGCGACGTGGCGATCGCTGTTTTTCATTAGGATTTATGGCAATGTCCACTTATGCTGATGGTGGAGTCTCCAAGGCGAGTCTCGACACCAAGGCGCCATTCACGAGTCCTTTTTTCGGAGTTCGCGATGCACCTCTGCAAGGCGGCGCTGCTCGCGTGGTTTGTGATTGGCGCGGGGTTGTTGAGCTTGACGGCTGGACAAGCGCCCGCCGACGTGGACGAGCAAATCCTCAAAGCAGGCGGCGTGCCTTGTGACAACGAAGGCCTCCTCAAGTTCTTTCAGCTTCGCTCGCTCAAGGAGGGCGACCAAGAGCTTCTAGAGCGCCTCGTCAAGCAGCTTTCAAGCGATGTCTACAAGGAGCGCGAACAAGCCACAAAGGATTTGCTGCTGCGTGGGCCCTTGGCGTTGGACCTGCTTCTGCAAGCGAAGAAGGACACCTCGCTGGAGGTGCAGCGCCGCGTCGAAACCCTCATTAAGAAAATCGACGGCGTCGGCCCGGAGCTTCCCGTAAGCGCCGCTCGGCTTCTGGCGGCGCGGAAAACTCCAGGCGCCTTGGAGACGCTGCTCAACTACGTTCCCTACGCAAACGACGCATGGATTGAGGAGGAAGTGTTGGCCTGCGTGGGCCGGCTGGCGATCAATGGGAGCAAGATCGATCCTATCCTCGCGGCGGTTCTAAAAGACAAGATCTCGCGGCGGCGCGCGGCCGCGGTCTACGTACTCGGCCGGCGCGGTGAGATTGAAGCCCGCGAAAGCGTGCGGGAGTATCTCAACGATTCGGACGCCATCGTCCGGGAGCGGGCCGCTCAGGCGCTGGCCGGCAAACGGCCGTTCCTAGCCTACAAGGATTCGCTGCCAGGGGACGAAGCTCTTATCAAGTCACAAAACTACGCCATCGATGAGCCGGCCCTGCTCGAGCTTCTCCGCAAACGCACTCTTGGCGACGACGATCAGAAGCGCTTGCAAAAGCTGATTGTCGACCTCGGCGATCCGGTTTATGCCGTTCGCAGCAAGGCCTCGAAGCTGTTGATCAAGGAGGGCACGCCAGCCCTTGCATTCTTGAAGGCCGCGAGCAACGATCCGGAAGCGGAACGAGCCCGCCGCGTCCAGCTTTGTATCGACGAAATCCGGCGCGGGCCCGGGCCGGCGCTCCCCGCGGCCGCGATTCGCCTTCTGGCGCGACCCACGGCCAACAAAGAGCATTCACCCGCCGCCGCCATCCGCGTGTTGCTGGGTTATGTGCCGTTCGCGGACGATGAAACCGTGGAGGAGGAGGTCTTTACCGCACTGACGCTCTTAAGCCTGCGCGAATCCAAAGTCGATCCGCTCCTGCCGGAAGGGCTCTCCGACCCGATGCCGTCGCGTCGCGCCGCCGCCGCTCACGTCCTCGGAATGGTCGGCGGCAACGATCATCTCACCGGCGTGCGCAGGCTTCTTGACGATCCGTCCGCGCTCGTCCGCCTGCGCGCCGCCCACGGACTCCTAGCCGCCAGGGATAAAGCCGGCATTCCCGCCTTGGTCGCCCTGCTCACGGACGCGCCCACAGCCGTGCTCTGGCAAGTGGAGGACACGCTGCACCGCCTGGCCGGCGAAAAAGGCCCGAGCGAAAACATCGGCGAGGGCACGCCCGAGAAACGTCAGGCCGCCGCTAAGGCTTGGGAAAAGTGGTGGGCGGCGAACAGCTCCACGGTCGATCTGGCCGGCCTGCACGAAGGCGAAGGCTACCTCGGCTTGACGTTAGTATGTGAGTACGACACGGCTGTCGGTCAGCCCGGCGGCCAGGTCTGGGAAGCCGGCCGCGACGGCAAGCCGCGCTGGAAAATCAAAGGCGTCATGGGCGCTATGGACGCGCAGATGCTGCCCAATGGCCGCGTGCTGGTGGCGGAGAACTCCGCCAATCGCATCACCGAGCGCGACTTGACCGGCAAAATTCTCTGGGACTATCGCACGCCCGGTAACCCAATCGCCTGCCAGCGCCTGCCCAACGGCAACACATTCATCGCCACTTACAACTCAGTGATGGAGATTAGCCACGATCAAAAGCAACTCTATAACGTCAACCGTGGCCCACAGTTCTACATCTTCTCCGCTCACAAAATGCGCAACGGCCAAGTGGTCGCGATGACCGCCCAGGGCGTCATTCACGTCTTCGACCCCGTCGGCAATAAGGAAATCCGAACGATCAAGACTGGTCCCAACGGAGGCTGGTGCTCGGTCGAAGCGCTGCCCAACGGTCGCTACTTGGTAGCCACCATGGGTAACGGTCAAGTCCGTGAGATCGACGCCGACGGCAAACCCCACTGGAGCGTCCAACTACCTGGCGCCTTCCGCGCCACACGACTTCCCAACGGCAACACCTTGGTCGCCAGTATGACGAGCCGGCAGGTCGTCGAATTCGACCGCGCGGGCGCGAAGGTTTGGGAGAAGACGTGCGAGGGGAGGCCTTGGAGCGTACATTTTCGCTGACGATCAACCGGGAGCTGGCTAGTAGGGTGCGTCATGCGCTTGACGCACCCTTCCTGCTGCTTTTATCCTACGGCGATGATTCACAAGTCTATCTCTGGTTCCTGGAGGCGAAACCTCCGACGCAGGAAAACTAGAGCGTGGCACTGACTTTTATCACCAGTGGCACCCTAAGGTATTTTCCAGGGGTGCCATGCATCATAACGTGCAAGTCGAGAGACTCTGGCGACATAATCTGCTATCACAACAAGACTTGCATCCCTCCCCTCGACTTGCACGTTTCTCCAAAATCGCGGCTTTGCACCGAAATCGAAGCTCGAACTTGTCAGCTCAAGATTTCCCGCACGACCCGGCCATGAACGTCGGTCAGCCGGAAATCGCGGCCGGCGTAGCGATAGGTCAGCCGTTCGTGGTCGATGCCCATTTGGTGGAGAATGGTGGCGTGCAGGTCGTGGACGTGGACTTTGTCTTCCACGGCATGCCAGCCGTAGTCGTCGGTAGCGCCGTGAACGATGCCGGGCTTGATGCCGCCGCCCGCCAGCCACATCGTGAAGCCGAAGGGATGATGCTCGCGGCCGTCGTTGTTCTCGGCAGTTGGGGTGCGGCCAAACTCACCGCCCCAGATGACGAGCGTTTCTTCAAGAAGGCCGCGCGCCTTCAAGTCCTTTAACAAACCGGCGATCGGCAGGTCGGTGGCGGCGCAGTTCTCGCGCAGACCGTTGCGGAGGTTGCCGTGCTGGTCCCAGAGTTGGCAACTCGAGCGGCCCATAGTCTGCGTGTGATAAACCTGCACGAAACGGACGCCGCGCTCGACCAGCCGCCGGGCCATTAAACACTGCCGGCCGAAGATTTCGGTGGCCGGCTGGTGGAGTCCGTAGAGCCGGCGCGAGGCTTCGGTTTCACTGTCCACGCTGAATGCGAGCGGCGCCTCGACCTGCATGCGGTAAGCGAGTTCGAACGAAGCGATGCGCGCGCTCAGGCGCGAATCGTCAGTCCGGTTTTCGCGGTGCAATTCGTTGAGCTGGCGGAGCGCATCGAGCTGCAGCCGCTGGCGATCGAGGGGCACGCGGCTGTTGGCGAGGTTGGCGATGGGATTGCGCAGATCGGAAATCAACGTCCCCTGATACGCGGCCGGCAGAAAGCTGGAACTCCACAGGGGCGCTCCCTGCGCGGGCTGTGCCGGGCTGATGACGATGAAGCCCGGCAGATTCTGATTTTCGCTGCCGAGGCCATAGACGAGCCACGATCCCATGCTGGGCCGAGAGAACGTCTGCTCGCCGGTGTTCATCTGCAGGCAGGCGCCGTTGTGATTGATGTTGTCTGCCACCACCGAGCGGATTATGCATATGTCGTCGATGCACGAAGCGACGTTTGGAAAAAGCTCGCTGACCTCGATGCCCGCCTGGCCATGCTTTTGGAAACGAAACGGGGATGCAAGCAGGTTGCCCGTGCGCGTCCGCTCCAACCGCGGCATCGGGAACGGCAGCGGCCGGCCATTCTCAGCCAAGAGCCGCGGTTTGGGATCGAACGTATCGACGTGCGACGGCCCACCCGACATGAAGAGGAAGATGACGCGCTTGGCCCGTGGCGCATGATGCGGTTCGCGGACGACCAGCGGATTGAAGGCTCCGTTGTCCTGGCCGCGCGACTCCTCGGCCAGAAGCCCGGCGAGAGCGACCATGCCGAAGCCGGACGCGAAGGTATGGAGGGCTTGGCGGCGGGTTAGAGTGTCGTGCATGAATGTTACCTGTTCTCGTTTAGCGGGGAGCTGCAGGCGACCGCGAAGCGTGAACCAACGCGGTCGCCTCCGGCTCGCCGCTAAACAGTCTACGCGTTTCTAATCCACATACATAAACTCATTCACACATAACAGCACTTGGCAGTACTCTTCCCATCCTCGCTCTGAATTCGTGACGCCGCCAAGGAATTCGAGTCCAACCTGCAACTCCTCCGGGCTCGGCCGACGGCCATAAAGGACCGTGTAGGCGATGTGAATGCGGCTGCGATCGTCCTTCGCCGCGGCCAAGATTCTCTTCGAAAGCGTCTCTGTTTGCTCGAGTATGAACGGGTGATTGAGCAGGTACAAAGCCTGCGGCGCGACGGTGGAGTTGATGCGTTTCTCGGTAACGGCGGTCGAGTCGGGGGTGTCAAAGAGCGGGCCGAAGCCGGAGCGGTCGGAGCGCACAGTCATCTGGTAAAGGCTGCGGCGCGGGCTGGCGAATTCGCGCGTCGCGGGTCCGCCGGGCTTGAGATCGAGCTTCCCCGAGACAGCCAGGATGTTGTCGCGGATTGCTTCGGCTTCCAGCCGCCGCCGGTTCATCCGGCTCCACAGCCGATTGTCCGGATCGAGCTTGAGCGCTTCCGGTGAGGGATCACTTGATTGCTGATAGGTCGCGCTTAGCATGATGAGCCGGTGCATTTTCTTGATCGACCAGTCGTTTTTCACGAACTGCATTGCAAGATGATCGAGCAACTCCGGATGCGTGGGCGGTTCGCCGAGCTTGCCGAAATTACTTGGCGTGCGGACGATACCCTCGCCGAAGTGCTGCTGCCAGATGCGATTGACCATGACGCGAGCCGTCAACGGATTTGCAGGACGCGCGATCCAGCGAGCCAGGTCGAGTCGGCCAGAGCCGCTCGCGATTGGCTCTTGCTCCGCGCCGGCGACAATTTCGGGAAAGCGCCGCGGCGCCACGTCGCCAAGCCGGAGATAGCTGCCGCGGATGTGTACCTTGACGTCGTGAAACCCGGCGTAGATGGTGCCTGGGATGCCGCCGTCCTGGGCGCCGTGGGCAAAGGCGACAGGCGGCAGCGGCATCTTCTTGAGCGCATCCAACTCCGCCGTCAACTTCGTGAGATGTTCGCGGGACTCAGCGGCCAGGTGCTTGTCGTCGGCAGGATTATTGATCCAGAACGGACTGGCGGCGTCCGTTACCTGAAACGATTTTTGGAAATCAACGGCGGCCTGTTCGAGCGACTCGCGCGGCTTGCGGCCCGAAGCGACTTCCGCGGCGGCCTTTTGCCAGGCGGTGACGTGTACGGGCGCCGTCGATCCAGGCTTTGCCCGGTTGCTCTTGGCCATGTCGAGAAAGCTCCACACGCCGAAATTGCCAAACCGATCGGCGTGCGGGTTGCCTTGATGAAGATCTTCAACGATGTCGGCGGTCAGGTTCCAAGTCTTCGTTCCATCCAACATGGAAATTGTCAGCTCGACGACGGTCGTGTCACAGATGTAATTCGCCTTTGGCAGCACCAGGAGCTGGATTCGGTCGCCGCTCTTGATATCGACGCGTTCGAGTTGCTCAGCGCCTTTGCCCTTGGCGAAGTCCTGCGCGCCGGCGTTGGGAATGTCGCCAGACGCCAACTCGCGCAAGCCTCCCGAATTCCGATGATCGATTATCCAAGCGATGCCGTCGCCGCCTTGCGGATCGGCGTCGACAACCTTGCCGGTGATCTTGACCGTGCCTGCGACGGGGCTCTTCCATGACACGACCACGCCGTTGTTCGGTCCCGGATGGACCGACACCGACTTGGCCGGAAGTTTGAACGTGCCGATCGCGACCTCATCGCTTGTGTTGTTGACCAAGAGCGACGGACAATCGGGTTCGCCGCGGTAGCCGTTGACGCCGGGCTTGCCGCCGGCGTCCTTCGCCGCGTTCGACATGAGCTGATATTCGCCGCCGAAGGTCAACGTCTCGATCCAGCGGGCCAGCGCGAACTCGTGAAGCTTCCTCTCGGCCGCGAATTCGTCAATCGAACGCTTGGCCTGATCCGGCGGACGATTCTGATAATCCCACGCCGCCAGCAGGTACTTCGCGGTATGTGCGAGCTGGTCCTGGACGAACCTTTGGTAATACCGTTGTCGGGCGGCTCTCACCTCCTTTTCGAGTTCCTTTTGGCGAGTGGTTTGTTTCGTCCGCCGCGCGTCCTCATCGGGGCTGAGCAGCGAGATTCGCAGCATGTCCGGGCCGGCGGTGCGCAGGCCGACGCTGGGCAAAATGTGCGTGCTAAAAAAGATGCCGGCCAAGCCATAGTAATCCTTCGTCGAAATCGGGTCGAACTTGTGATCGTGACAGCGGGCGCAGGTCACGGTCAGGCCTAGGAACGAACGACAGACCACGTCGATCTGATCGTCGACGATGTCAGTGTGCATCTTCTCCTTGTCCGCGTCGCCGCCGCCCCAATTGCCGATGGCCAGGACCCCCGTCGCGATGATCCCGCCCGGCTGCTGCGTCCTCGGCAACAAATCGCCCGCGATCTGATGAATGATGAACTGATCGTACGGCATGTCCTTGTTGAGGGCATCGACGACCCAATCGCGATAGCGCCACGCCTCCGAGATGTCCCCGACGCCGCCCAAGCCGCGGGAATCGAACGAATCGGCATAGCGCACCACGTCGAGCCAATGCCGCCCCCAGCGCTCGCCATATTGCGGCGAGGCCAGCAGCCGATCGATCACTTTGGCGAAGGCTTCGCGCGAATCTTCCTTGAGGAAGGCATCGATTTCCGAAGGCGTGGGCGGCAATCCGGTCAGGTCGAACGTCGCCCGGCGTAGGAGCGTGCGCTTGTCGGCCGGCTTCGCGGGCGAAAGCCCCTTGTTTTCCAGAGCGGCCAGGATGAAACGGTCGAGATCTGTCTTCGGCCAAGCGGCGTCCTTTACGGATGGCAACGGCTGATCCCTCACCGGCTCAAACGCCCAGAAATGCCGGTGCTCGTCGGTGATCTCGAAGCCCTTCGTGCCGGCGATCTCACCCCCGATTTTCGGCCAAGGCAGACCCATCTCCACCCAGCGCGTAAGAATGGCGATGTCTTTTTCTTTCAACTTGCCATTGGGCGGCATACGCAGTTCGTCGTCCTTATACGAGATCGCCTTCAAAAGCAGGCTCTCCTTTGGTTTTCCCGGCGCCGCCGCCGGCCCGTTGGTGCCGCCCAGAAGCAGCCCCGCTTTGGTGGTTAGGTTCAATTCCGCCTTGAGCTTCTTGCCGCGGCCGTGACAGGAAAAGCAATGCTCGACCAAAAGGGGCCGCACTTGGTTTTCGAAGAACTCGACCTCGGCCGGAGTCGGGACTTTCGATTGCGCCCACGACGATTGCCCGGAACAAGCCGACAGCGCGAGAACCAGAAGATACCGAAGCGGCCGAGCCATGATTGAAATCCAGCGAAGATTGGAAAACGTGTGCGGCAGGATGAATGTCATTCTAAGCGACGCGGAGACTTTCGCAAGTCACGCACTCTTCGCGGGAAATCGGAGGCAATATCGGACGCGGTTCAGGGCCAATTCCTGAAAATCGAGAGCTTCGATGAGAATTCACAAGGCGGTATATATCAAGATCTTACATCTTTCGTTTCTCTCGAAGCGGTTTTTTGGTACTCCGAAGGAGTTGAATCCCAAAGCCCAGGGTCGCGCAGGAAGAAGAAGAAGAAGCGACCGAACCCGCCGTAATTTTCCCGAAGGGATTGTATCGCGTTGGACATTGGCAAGTGATTCAAACCTCTCGGGGTTGCGGCCACATCCTGCGTTCCGATTTCCCAGGGTGCGCTGCGCGACCCTGGGCTTTGAAATCGAACCCCCTTCGGGGTAGGTGTTTGCGGTAGGCTCCCAGCGGCATGCTTCAGAAAGCCCTGGATTCGTTTCATGAACCAAACATTCGTTTCACAACCTGACTGTCGCTCTCGAATAAATCAATCCTTCAACAATGTCACAATCTATGTTTGTGGGGTGCCGCCGGTGGCGCGGTCCTATTCGTCCTTGTCCATGAAGACGCTGACTTTACTACGAACGCCGAACTGTAGTAGGTGAATGCCGGACTCTTTTGTGAATGCCGGACTCTTTTGGCCAGGCGAAAAAATTACTTTCCCGCCGTGCCCATTTCCCGTTTATTATCTCTCTGATTCCTTGGTCGATTACTGCATTCGTTTGACAACGTCAGGTTTGACGACGTCAGGATTGGAATCCTGACCTACGACGGACATTGCAACCCAGGAGATGACATCATGCCAACCAACGCGCCACTCAATCGCAAGCTTCGCATGGGACTAATCGGCGGCGGACAGGGAGCGTTCATTGGCCGCGTCCATGCAACGGCGGCCATTCTCGATAATCGCGCCGCTTTGGTCGCCGGAGCGCTTTCGTCCGATCCGGCCAAGGCGAAGGCCTCCGCGCCCGATTACGACATCAAGCCCGAACGCGCTTATGGTTCCTACAAGGACATGGTAGCCGCCGAATCGAAGCTGCCGGCGTCGGAGCGCATTGACTTTGTCTCGGTCGCCACGCCGAACCACACGCATTTCGAGATCGCCAAGGCGTTCGCCGAGGCCGGCTTCAACGTCATGTGCGACAAGCCGATGACGTTCGACCTCGCTCAAGCGGAAGAGTTGGCCAAGGTGGTGCAGAAGACCGGCGTCGTCTTTGCGGTGACACATAACTACACCGGCCATCCGCTAGTCCGCCAGGCTCGCGACATGGTCCTGGGCGGCGAGCTGGGCGAGATCAATGCCGTGCGCGCTTGCTACATCCAGGGCTGGCTGCGCACGCGCCTTGAGTCGGAGAACCAGAAGCAGGCGTCTTGGCGCACCGACCCCAAGCGTTCCGGGGCGGCTGGCTGCTTCGGCGACATCGGCACGCACGCCTACAACCTGGGCCGCTTCATCACCGGACTCTTGCCGGACCAGGTCTCCTGCCACCTCAAAACGTTCGAAAAAGGCCGCGCCCTCGACGACTACGGCACGGCCATCATCCGGTACCAAAACGGCGCTCTAGGCTCGGTGACAGCATCGCAGATCACGCATGGCCGCGAGAACGACATCTCGATCGAAATCGACGGCACCAAAGGATCGCTCGAATGGCATCAGGAAGAGCCGAACAAGATGTACCACCGCGTCAACGGCAAGCCGCATCAGATCTACACCCGCGCCGGCGGCCCGTATCTTGGCAAGACCGCAGGCGAATCGTCGCGAATCCCCAGCGGCCATCCCGAAGGATACTTGGAGGCGTTCGCAAACATTTACACCGCGGCGTACAACGACATGGTGTTGCGATCTTCGGGCCAAAAGTTTGACGCCGCGAAGAGCCTCTATCCGAACGTGGCCGACGGCGTCGACGGGATGAACTTCATTGCCCAGTGCGTGGCGAGTTCGAAGAACGGCGGCCAATGGCTGAGCTTGAAGCATGCGCTGTGTCGGGTGTGATGCAGTTTAGATTTCGCGCTCACGCGGTGCCTTGCGACGCGAAACGTAAGCGGGAGAATCTCACTCTCGCGCATCGCGCCAATCCTTTGGAATTCCGTCTAAACCCGTCGCAAGCGCCACGATCCCGCCGACGATCGCGCAATTCGTGTCGAAGTCGCCGCCGACTCTAATGGCCGCCCAGATCGCATCCTCGTAGCTGCCAAGATGCCTCCGCGCACACCAAAGCGCAAACGGGACCGTATCCTGAGCGATGATTCGCGATCCGTTGCCAAGAAGTGCTGCCGCTTTCATTTCATCGCAGCCATCATCGAATGATAGTGCTCGTTCGATTCCGTTTCGTGTTTCGCCGGCGGGCACCAATTCGAATACGCTTTCGAGCATCCCTCTTGCCTGCGTAGGGCCGTTCGCGTGTCGCCAAGCCCACGCGGCTGCCACGGCGACGGCGATCGCTCCGGCCTTCCCTTCGCGATGGGAGTGTGTCACCTCTGCCGATTTTTCCGCTTCGGCAGCGGCTTGGTCAAAGTCATCCGCGAAGTATGCTCCAACGGGCGCCACCCGCATCGCGCCGCCATTTCCCATGGAGCCTTGGCCGTCAAACGCCCTGCCCGCTGCTTCACGCCAATCCTCACCATGATGAATCGCCGTGAGGATCTTGTGAGCCATCGCCCCGTAGCCGCGATCGGCATTTAGGCGATAGCGCCGCGCGAACATCTGTGCCAACTCATCTTGCTCGATGCGACCGTGGATTTGCAGCACTTCGCATATCGACAAGGCCATCTCCGTGTCATCGGTGTGCGGCCAAGGGGCTCGCGTCGGTTCACGGTGCTCGATCAACCATCGGCGCTGGGGATCGAAAAACTGCTGGCCCATGCAATCGCCGGTCCACAGACCGTCGAGGGCTAACCGAACGCGGTCGATGCGCGGCTCGTGATCCGAAGGCAGGTTGCGCGACATTGTTACTTTTCCCGAATCGCATTATGTCTCCGCGAGGCAACGAGCCTGCGCGAAACGCAAGCGGTGGTTGACATTCATTGGACGCGCCGCCTGCATCCTCTCGCCGCGCTCGCCGTTGGCTCGCGGCTAAACGATACGGTGCGTCTTCGCTATCATTTCTACGACTCGTCCCACTTTCAAGGTGCATCCATGGCGTACTTCCCCGACGTCGACAAGATCCGCTACGAAGGCCCCGATTCCACTAACCCGTTAAGCTTCCGCCACTACAACGCAGACGAGAAAGTCGACGGCAAGTCGATGAAGGAGCATCTGCGCTTCGCGGTCTGCTGGTGGCATACCTTCCGCGGCACCGGCAGCGATCCGTTTGGGCCCGGCTGTGCGGTCAGGCCGTGGGAGGACGGCGCCGACTCGGTCGACATGGCGGCCAAGCGCGTCAAGGTCGCATTTGAATTCATGGAGAAGCTGGGGGCGCCGTTCTATTGCTTCCACGACCGCGACGTCGCGCCGGAAGGCAAGAACCTGCGCGAGACCAACGCCAACCTTGACAAGATCGCAAAGCTGATGAAAGGCGAGCAGGAACGCACCGGCATCAAGCTCCTTTGGGGGACGGCGAACCTCTTCAGCAATCGCCGCTATGTCCATGGCGCGGCCACCAGCTGCAACGCCGAAGTCTTCGCATACGCCGGCGCACAGGTTAAGAAATGCCTGGAAGTGACCAAGGAACTGGGCGGACAGAACTACGTCTTTTGGGGCGGTCGCGAGGGATATTCGAACCTCTACAACACTGACCTCAAGCGCGAACTCGATCACTTGGCAAAGTTCTTTCACCTCGCGGTCGATTACAGGAAGAAGATCGGCTTCACCGGCCAATTCCTGATCGAGCCCAAGCCCAAGGAGCCGACGGTCCATCAATATGATTTCGACGCCGCCAACGTCATCGCCTTCCTGCGCGGCTACGGCCTCACCGAGCACTTCAAGCTCAACATCGAAACCAACCACGCCACGCTCGCCGGCCATACCATGATGCACGAGTTGGCCTACGCATCGATCAACGGCCACTTAGGCTCGATCGACGCCAACCGCGGCGACTTGCTTCTGGGTTGGGACACCGATCAGTTTCCGACAGACCTGTATCTAACGACGCAGTGCATGCTGGTGATCCTGGGCCAAGGCGGCCTGGCGCCGGGCGGGGTGAACTTCGACGCCAAGGTCCGCCGCGAGAGCTTTGAGCCGGTCGATCTCTTCCACGCCCACATCGGCGGCATGGACGCCTTCGCGCAGGGCTTAAGAATCGCCGCCAAGATGCGCGCCGACGGCTTGTTGAGCAAGTTCGTCAAGGAGCGTTACGGCTCGTGGGACGGCGGCATTGGCCAGAAGATCGAGAAGGACCAGGCGACGTTCGAAGATTTGGAAAAGTACATGCTCGAAAAAGGCGACGCGGCGGGGAACGTCAGCGGGCGACAGGAGATGTTGGAGAACATTGTGAATCGTTATTTGCGGTGATTCATAGTCACGGTTTGCGATCCCACCGATAGCGCGGGTTCTTCGGGTCGAGGTTCTCACGAAACACCGTCACCACGTCGCCGAAGCGCGGCTTCTGGCTCGGCGGATTGCCCCAAGCCAAGACTCCGACCGGCCAGCCTTCTTCTTGCACATCGTAGCCGCGCAGGTTGCCGAGATGGAATGGGCCAAGGATGCGCACTTGCACGGGCTGATCGTAGGCCGGCTCACGCGATTCCGGCGGAGCGCTCGGGACGACCATCGGTTGAGGATTTGACTGCGCAATTGGAGCAGGCGCCGGAGTTCTTGGCGCGATCTGTGTTCGAGGCGGCCGGGGCGGGCGGATGCGCGGGGGCTTAGGCGGCTTGACGGGAACGCGCGGACGCCGCGCCGGGAAAAAGCGCAGGCCTTTGGCAGCCACGTCGTCCATGATCTTGTCGGCTTCCAACAACGATGCCGGTAAAGCATCGACCCCGACAAATTCCGCCAACCGATGGAAGAAGCGGCCGAGGTCCTTGCGCTCCAGAAGGTCCATGTGGTAGGCGTCTAACAGGCCACGGAATTCGTCCGGGAAGGCTCGCGTCGGCCAAAGGAAGAGAATGCGCGCCTCCAATCCTCCGGCCAAGCGGCGAAGGTGGCTCGCCAGGCCTTCCAGTCGATTGAGGTTGCAGTCGACGATGCGTAATCCACCGCGATTGGCTAGGATCAAGGTTTCGCGCTCGCCGGACGCGTCTGGGGCCGGCTTTCCGCCCACGACGGCGAGATTCGTCACGCCCATCTCACGCAAAGCTTGCGCGACGAACGCCTCAAAGGGAAGCTCCAGCGCGGCGCCGGTGTCCTGTGCCACGCGTTCCCAATCGCCGCGATGGTGCAGAGCCGTGCGACTCAATTCGAGTGCGTCCACCGAGTAGCCGGCCTCGATTTGGGCGAATTCATCGCGCCAAAAGTGCTTCAACAAGACGTTCACAGGAATGGCGTCGGTTGCGTCGGCTGGAATCGCGATCGATTCGGTGCGCACGCCGGCGCTGTCGGAAATCAAATGAAGCCATCCCGAATGGCGGTCTCGACTAACGACTTGCACATCGGTCTGTCCGACGAAAGGGAACATCTCGGCAAAAGACGGGGCATCGTCGCTCGTTCCAAGCAAGAGCCAGTTTTCGCCCGGGAACCCGCTCCGCAAGGCATCGACTTGACTCCGCACGCCCTGGGGAGGCTTGTCGAGACTGTGGACGCTCAATTCGGGGTGCTGCGTCCGCAGACACTCGTTGCAAAAAGCGTGCAGTCGTCGGGCGGCGTCGCCGGTTGCCTCGGTCGGAAGGATGAACACGTTGCGCAGATTCGGGGCCCAGTGCATGAGTCCTTGCAGATTGGGCCAGAAGCGGTCGAAGGCGAATAAGACCAAAGACGTGGGAGCCACAGAAAGATTGTGCATAGCGTCGTGTCCAAAGCTCCGCAAAAGAAACTGCGGACATCAGGTTGCTATTGTACATGCGACCGAAGCGACGAACCACCGCTTGCGTACGCCAAGACGTTTGCTGGATCGGGATCGAGTTTTCTGGGGAATGTCGTTTCTCGGCCCGCTATACTCACATGGTTGCTAACGTAACTTGCCGACGCGCAAAAAGGGGGGGGGCATGATGAGGAGAGTTTCCGTCTGGCTGCTGTTCGTAGCGATCGGTCCCGCGGCTGCGGAAGATTGGCCTGTCTGGCGCGGACCTCGCGGCGACGGCACATCATTCGAGAAAAATCTGCCGCTGCGCTGGTCCCCAGACGACAATATCGCTTGGAATACGGTGATTCCGGGCAGCGGTCACTCTTCGCCCATCGTGATCGGCGACCGCGTATTCGTCACTACCTGCCTGCACAAGGAGCAGCAGCGAATTCTCCTTGCGGTGGACCGCCTCACCGGAACGACTCTTTGGCAAAAGCTGGTCCTGACATCGCCGTTGGAACCCAAGCACGGTCTCAATAGCTACGCCAGTTCCACCCCCGCGTCGGATGGCAAACGAGTCTATGTGAGTTTCGAGCGGCTTCGCAAACGCATCCCGAGCGACGACTCTCCACGCAAGCCGCGCGAGACCAGCCACATCCCGCCGGACACAGTCGCGGAGATGGTCGTCGCCTGCTTTTCCGTGGATGGCGAACTCCAATGGCAGCGCGTCGCCGGGCAATTCTATTCGCGCCATGGCTTTTGCAGTCCGCCGATCCTTTACAAGGACCTCGTCCTCCTCAACGGCGATCAGGATGCCGAGGCGTTTCTCGTCGCCCTCGACAAGCAGAACGGCGAGCGGCGCTGGCGAATCGACCGGCCTAATCGCGTCCGTTCGTATTGTCCGCCGTTGATCGTTCAGGCCGGCGGCAAAACACAAATGGTGCTCTCCGGCAGTCTCGGCGTCGACAGCTATGACCCGGACACCGGCAAGTCGATCTGGAACATTACCGGCCCGACTGAGCAGTACGTCGCATCGATGGTGTTTGGCGAAGGGCTGTTGTTCATGACGGCCGGCTTCCCGACCTATCACAACATGGCGATTCGTCCCGCCGGTTCCGGCGATGTGACTGCGACGCACGTCGCCTGGCACGAGAAAGAAACCGCTGCGCGAAAAGCCGCCTATGTCCCGTCGCCCATCGCTTACGACAAGTGGTTCTACGTTATGTCGGACTCCGGTTACCTGAATTGCCTGGAAGCAAGGACCGGAAAGCGTCTCTGGATCGAGCAGCTCGGCAGGCATCACAGCGCCTCGCCGGTCTTGGCCGACGGGAATCTTTATGTAACCGACGACGACGGCATTACGTATGTGCTCAAAGCCGGTCCGAATTTCGAAGTCATAAGCCGCAACGCGCTCGGCGAAAGTTGTTATGCATCGCCAGCGGTGTCGGGCGGACAGATCTTTCTGAGAACGAGCGGGCACCTGTGGTGCATCGGGAAACAGTGATTGGTGAGTGGTGAGTGGTAAGTAGTGAATGGTGAGGGTGACATTCATGATCATCGAACGCTATCGTCGTTGGTTCGAATACGAAAAAGACGCCCATGCCAAGGTGTTTGCATCTTTCGACACCGTTCCGTCCGACCGGCGCGACAGTGCGGAATATCGGCGAGCGGTGGCGATCATGGCCCACATCGTTGCTGCAAGGCGAATGTGGCTCTATCGTCTGGGCGCCATCGCAACGGCGCCGGCGCTTTTCCCGGTAAACCCCGAATTGGCAAACGTCGTAGCCGAGTGGCGTGAAGCTCAAGGAGATTGGGAGGGGCTTCTGGCCTCGCAAACAGACCAGGAGATTGAACGGACGTTCGAGTATAAGAGTCTCGATGCCGGCAGGTTTCGAAACCACGTCGAAGACATACTCGCGCAGTTGTTCGGGCACTCCTGGTATCACCGCGGCCAAATCGCGATGCTGATCCGCGCCGCCGGCGGCGAACCGGCAGTGACGGATCTGATTTTCTGGTGCCGGGAGAGTTGTGGCTAATCGTCCGTGGTCAGTCGTCCGTGGTCAGTCGTCCGTGGTCAGTCGTCCGTGGTCAGTCGTCCGTGGTCAGTCGTCCGTGGTCAGTCGTCCGTGGTCAGTCGTCCGTGGTCAGTGGAACTACTGACAACGGACTACTGACCACGGACCTCTGACAACGGATTATTAGTTAAATCCGTAGCCGAAGAAGTTCGCGGTAAATTCGGCCCAAGTGATGATAATGATTCCTTCGTCGGCGCCGTCGGTGGAAGCGAGCGGACCGTCGTGTCCCCAGGGATTGTAGAGGCGAAGCTTCCAGCCGCCGGAATCTTGGTATACGTCCATAACCATATAGGCGTGATCGGCGACTATTCTGCTTTCGACTGTGAGATTGGTGTTGGCGACCATCTTTTTGCCTGCTTGAATCAGACGGCGCAGGTCGGCCGGCAGGGCGCCGGAAGTCGGCATGAATGTCGCCTTTTGGCCGGTGAGCGCTGTTAGCGCGTTGGCGGTGTTCTGCCACGGTTTGCCGGTCGTGGAGTGCCACTGATCGACGGACAAGTAGCTGCCGTCGGCCGCCTGAAACGTGACGCCCATCGCCTTCAAATAAGCCTTCTGGTAAAGCGTGACCCAAAGTTGACCGCCCGGATCGAGGGCTTCGTTCCAGTCGCCGCTGACCCAGACGGTTTGCCAGGAGCCGTTGACGAACAAGCGCACGCCGTATTGGTCTTTGCCCGAATCGTAGCTGATGCGGCTCAAGAGATCGTTGTTGATCGTTCCAAGGCTCGCGTGGGTGCCGGTCCAGTTCGCGGTGGCGGCCAGCGAGGCGAGAAACACGCAGGTCGGCGACCGTTGCTGATCGACCGCGCGGTAGCTGTCGGTCCCGGGCGTAGAAACGTTGGGCCCGTCGGCCAGGCGGTCTTCGGTCTTGATTTGGCCGGCGACAAGCATGTTGCGGCGGAAGCTGTCGTTGCCGGCGCCGCCGACGAGGTAGTCGCTGCCGGCGTCGCCGCTCAGGTAATCGTCGCCGGCCTCGCCGTAAATCAAGTCGTTGCCTCCTCGGCCATAAAGCTTGTCGTTGCCGTTGCCGCCATAAATCAGATCCGCGCCGGCCCCGCCGTAGATGACGTCATTGCCGTCGTCGCCATAGAGGATGTTGCGGCCACTGCCGCCGTAGATGGTGTCGTTGCCGGCGCCGCCGTGGACAAAGGCGCGTTTGGTGATGCTGCCGTCAATACGAAGGATATCGTTGCCGCCTTTGCCAAAGACTTGAATGTCGCTAACCGAGCTGGCCGGCACGCTGGCGACTTGGGCGTGATTCCAAGTGATCTTCAAGTTGTCGACGGAGATTCGGCCGTTGACCTGGCGAACCGTGATCTGGTCGGCGGCATCGGTTCCATAGACTTGGAGAATACCGCTGGCAAAGGTCGCTGTTATAGGTGATATGGCTGGAAGAATGCGATTTTCGAGATGTTCGACGGCGGGCTGGTAGGTATTGTCCCGACAGCGCATCATGCTCACCCTTTCCGTTAGGGGTTGCGGGGGGAGGGTCTTTACCTTATTTATTGGCCGCGGACAAGCGAGTTTTTCACGGAAATCGAAAAGATCTGAAAAAACAGGAAGGCGCGACGTGCTACATGAGGCTGTTACGCCGGTCCTAGGATTTAGTCGGATTTTGGCGGTTTTTTCTTGCGGAAAAACGAAGCATTTCCAGAAAAAGTTGGCGAGTCTACACCCATCCCCAACGCGCGGGCAACGCCTGCACAACGAAGAGGAGCTTCCGCCATGGGCTGAGGCGAATGCGACTCGTGAAGACGTCGTAGTCCCTTTTCTCCATCGCTTCCAAGAGGCCATGATAAGTGCGGGCCATGGCCAGGAAGACGGCTCGACCGGGCGCCGATAGAAAACTCGCTAAAGGCCAAGCTTCGTCGTAGTATTTGCGAGCCCGATCCACCTCGAAGCGCATCAGGTCGTGAAAGGCGCCGTCGCGCTCGCCGCGCTGCAGCTTCTCTTGCGTGTAGCCAAAACGTTCCAAATCCTCCCGAGGAAGGTAAACGCGGCCCCGCTCTGCGTCTTCGCCGAGATCGCGCAGGATGTTGGTGAGCTGAAACGCCAAGCCGGCCGCCTCCGCGTGGACCTTGGCCTCTTCGCCCTGAAATCCCCAAATGTGGATGCACGCCAGGCCGACTGCCGACGCTACACGATAGCAATAGACGCGAAGCTCATTGAATGTGGCAATCGCGACCGGCTCCAAGTCCATCTCAACGCCGTCGAGGACAGCTTCGAGATATTGGCACGGAACGCTGTAGCTTGTGATGGTATCGTGGAGAGCAGGATGGCTGGCGTGGCTGTAATGGCCGCGGCAGACCTCCTCAAGGCCGCGCCGCCAATGGGCCAAACGGCGGCGCTTGACTTCGACCGGCGCAGGCTCATCGCTTAAGTCGTCGGCGATGCGAAGGAAAGCGTAAAGGGCGCAAGTTGAGAGGCGCTGCGGACGGGGCAAGACACGGAAGGCAGGATAGAAATTACCCGCTTCACGACGGGCCAGGGCTTCACAATAGCGATACGACCGGGCCAGGTCAGGCGTCATGAAGGGGTTGTATGGAAATGCACCCTCAGCTTCTGGATGGCCTTATATTTCTCGTCGCTGACGCGCTCCGCCCGCAAGCCCAGCTCCCCGGCCATGTCGGCGATGCCCCAACCATGGATGGTCAGTTGCAAAATGCGTTGTTGCCGCGGCGTCAGTAGCTCGCTGGCCGCTTGATTGACGGCGTCGCGCTCCTCTTGCAGATCGCGGTCGAACGAGTCGCGGCGGTCGGCAACCGGCTCGGAAAGGCAAACCGTCCTCTTGCGATCGCGCTGCGTCCGCTTCTTGACGGCATCGATGGCCCGAACGAGCTCGCGGCGTTCCTCGGTATCCGCCTGCAAGACTTGCGTCCAGTCGGCCGGTTCGAGCCGCTCGAGCAGCCTTCGAAACACCTCTTGCGTGCAGTCGTTCCAGCGATCAGCCGGCAAGCGGGCGTTGCGCCAGCAGGCGGTGCAGTAGCGGCTCACGTTGGTGACTGCGGCATCGGAGATCTCCGCCGCCTTCGCGCTTTCGGCGCCGCCGATGGTTGCCAAAGCGGTTCCAAGCACCATCGCCGCCAGGTAATGTCGCCGCGAGCGCCGTTCGAGAGATTGCTTGCTTGTCATGTTCCCTGCCAGGTAGCTCCGGCGAGCCGAGCCGGACCTGAAGTCTGTTTAGCCAAGTCGGTCCGGCGAGCCGAGCCGGACCTGATGTCCCCGACGCCTGGGTGCCGCTCGGCTCGCGGCACCTACCGAGTATTATAAGACTCCCGCTTAGCAACATCTCGCGTTTGGTAACAAAAAAAGTAACTGGTTGCAATTGGAGGATCGACAATTCAAAATGAGCGCGTTCAGCAAATGCGCTGCAGGACGGGCTTCCGAGCCCGTTCGACGGCCTGGGAAGGCCCTCCCACATTCTTGCGGTGGAGATTTGTACATGGCCAAGATTACGCGCAGAGGGTTTGTGGCTGGCACGGCGTTGACGGCGGGAGCGGCGGCGCTCGCCAACGAATCAATCGCGCTGGCCGGGCAAAACCAACCGGCGCGCTTGCGCTATCGGCTCGGTATCGTCACATACAACATCGCTGCCGCCTGGGATGTGCCGACGATCCTTCGCATTTGCCGGGCTGTCGGTTTGGCTGCCGTTGAATTGCGGACCACGCACAAGCACGGCGTCGAACCGAGCTTGGACGCCGCCGCCCGCAAGGAAGTCCGCCAGCGCTTCGCCGACGCGGGCGTGGAAATCTGGGGATGCGGCACCGTTTGCGAATTTCACGCCACCGATCAGGCTATCGTTCGTCGCAACATCGACACTTGCCGCGATTTCATCCGTCTCGTCGCGGACCTGGGCGGCAAGGGCGTCAAGGTTCGGCCCAACGATCTGCCCAAAGGAGTGGAAACGGCGCGCACGCTGGCGCAGATCGGCCAGTCCTTGGCGGCCTGCGGGAAGGCGGCTGCCGATGCGAACGTCGAGATTTGGCTCGAAGTCCATGGCCGGGGCACCTCGCATCCGCCGCACATTCGCACCATCATGCAAGAGGCCAACCACCGCCACGTCGGCGTGACCTGGAACAGCAACCGAGAGGACGTAGTCGACGGTTCGGTATCCCAATACTTCAAGATGCTTCAGCCCTGGATCAAGTCGTGCCACATCAACGAGCTGCACTCCGGCTATCCCTACCGCGATTTGTTCCGTCTTCTGCGCGAAAATGGCTACGACCGCGTCACGCTCGCTGAAATTGCCGGCATGCCGGACGCTGCAAGCGGTGAACGGCTGATGCGTTATTACAAAATGCTGTGGACTGAACTGACCCGGCCTTGAGTCGGTCCGGCGAGCCGAGCCGGACCTGGAGCTTCCCACGCCAAGGTGCCGCTCGGCTCGCCGTACTTACAACGTGTGAATCGTCTGGACGTGGAAAGCGTCTAAGATTCGGGCGCAAGGATTGCCCGCTTTTTTGTTCGTATATAGTTAGGACCCTAAGTAAATGAGAACGCTCTCATAAAGTGCTCGAATGAAACCGAAAACGCTTTCTTATAAATCGCTGGCGCCGGCCGACAATCCGCTGCGGGAATTGATCCGGGCGTTCGGCCTCTTGGAACGGATCATGCAGCCCTATTTCGCCCGCTTCGGCATCAGCGGCTCGCAGTGGGGAATCTTGCGAAATCTTCATCGCGCCGAGGAAGAGGGATTGCGCGGCCTTCGTTTGACCGAGTTGAGCCAGCGGTTGCTTATCCGTCCGCCCAGTGTCACCGGCCTTGTCGATCGCATGGTGCGATCCGGCTTGGTCGCCCGAGACGGCTCGACGGCCGACCTGCGGGTTAAAGAGGTGCAGCTTACCCGCATGGGCCGTAAGCTTGTCGAGAGGATCTTGGAAGGCCACCAAGACCAAGTGAATATTCTGCTTGCCGGCCTCGGCGATGACGACCAGAAAGACTTGATGCGTCTCTTGAGCAAATGGCGCGATCATCTGGAAAACGTGTTGCAAGGCGAAACCACGCTTCGAAACATCATCTAACCCCAACGGGAAAAACCCAAACGGGGATAGCCGAAACGGGATTTGTCATGAAAAAACTCATCGTCCTACTGATCGTTGTCTTGTCCTTGGGGGGCGGGCTCGGCTTCTGGTATTTCAAAGCCAAGGCCGGTCCCGGCACGACCTTCCGCACTACGGCAGTGACTTTGGGGACGCTGAAGGCCACCATCGGCGCCACCGGCACGATCGAGCCCGAAGAGGTGATCGACGTGGGCGCCCAGGTCGCGGGCCGCATCGAAAACTTCGGCGACGATCCCAGCAATCCCGGCAAGACGGTAAACTACGGTTCCAAGGTGGAAGTCGGCACCATCTTGGCGCAGCTCGATCCATCCCTCTACCGGGCTCGACGCGACGCCGCCAAGGCCGACTTGGAAAAAGCCCGCGCCGACCTCCTGCAGCAAAAGGCCAAAGTGAACCAGACGCAGCGCGATTGGGAACGTGCCCAAGGCTTGATCCTGAGCAAGTCGATCGCCGCCGCCGAGTTTGACCTTGCCAAGTCGGCTTACGAAGTCGCCGTCGCCAACGTCGGCGTCAGCCAGGCGCAAATCTCCCAAGCCGAAGCCGCCTTGAAAGAGGCCGAAACCAACCTCGACTACACGACCATCCGTGCGCCCGTGAAAGGGACCATCATCGACCGCCGCGTCAACGTCGGGCAGACGGTGGTGGCCAGCCTGCAAGCGCCGAGCTTATTCCTCCTGGCGAAGGACCTCCGCAAGCTGGAAATCTGGGCGAGCGTCAACGAAGCCGACATCGGCCAGATCAAAATTGGCCAACCGGTCACGTTCACGGTCGACGCCCTCCCCAGTCGAGTCTTCGAAGGAAAAGTGCTCCGCCAGGGCGAGTTCGCGGCACGGCTCAACGCCAGCATGACGCAGAACGTCGTCACCTACACCGTCGTCGTCAGCACCGAAAATCCCGACGGTATCTTGCTGCCTTATCTCACCGCCAACTTGCAATTCGAGGTGGCCGAAAAAACCGATGCCATTCTCGTTCCCAACGCGGCCCTGCGCTGGTTGCCGAAAGCCGACCAAATCGCGCCCGACGCCAAGGCGGCGTTCATGCGTGGTAAGAGGCAGAAAGACAGCAACGCCAACGTCAAAGAAAAGGGAAAAGCCGAGGAAAAAGGCGTCGGCGAGGCGGCCATGGTCTGGATCGTCGATGCCAACGGTTACGTCCGCCCGATCCGCATCCGCATCGGCTATAGCGACGGCGTCAACACCGAAGTCCTAAGCGGCGAGCTGCGCGAGGGCATGGAGGTCGTCACGGGCGAAGGGCGGTCGAACCAGCTTTCCGGCAACGCCAACCCCTTCGCCCCGCAAATGTTCGGCAAGAAGTCGTAGCGATTCTCGTAGGACGGATTTGCAATCCGTCCTTATCGGTGGAAGGACGGATTGCAAATCCGTCCTACGCGAGGAGAAACATGGAACTAATCGAACTCAAAGACATCCGCAAGACGTATCACCTGGGCGAGATCGACGTGCCGGTTTTGAAAGGCATTTCGCTCAACATCGGCCGCGGCGAATTGGTCGCCCTCATGGGCGTCTCCGGCTCCGGCAAGAGCACGCTCATGAATATCTTGGGCTGCCTCGATCGGCCCACCTCGGGACAATACTGGCTCGACTGCGAGGAAGTGACCCGGCTTTCGCTCGAAGAGCGGGCCATGGTGCGCAATCGCAAGATCGGCTTTGTCTTTCAGAATTTCAATCTGCTGACGCGGACCAGCGCGCTGGAAAACGTCACGATGCCGTTGTCTTACACCAACGTCCACCTCTCGGACCGTGAAGCCAACTCCCGGGCCGTCAAGCTGCTCGAGCGCGTCGGCCTGGGCGATCGGCTCGACCATCACCCCGGTCAACTCTCCGGCGGCCAGCAGCAGCGCGTCGCCATCGCCCGCGCCCTCATCAACAATCCTCCGCTCTTGTTCGCGGACGAGCCGACCGGCAACCTCGATTCGAAGACCAGCGACGAGATTCTGACGATGTTCCAGAAGCTCAACGCCGAAGAAGGGATCACCATCATCCTCGTTACTCATGACAACGACGTGGCCGGTCACGCCAAGCGAATCATCCACATCAAGGACGGCATTATCGAAGATGGCGTGTTCTCCGACGTAGGACGGATTTGCAATCCGTCCAGCCCAGAAGATGGACGGATTCAAAATCCGTCCTACGTGAAATCCATGGTGACGCCATGAAGTTCTTAATTCGCACCTTCAAGATGGCCCTGCACGCCCTGCGCCGCAATGTATTACGCTCAGCGTTGACCACGCTCGGCATCGTCATCGGCGTGGCCGCCGTGATCGCGATGACTGAGATTGGCCAAGGCACCAACGCCGCCGTGCAGGCGACCATCGCCAGCATGGGGGCCAACAATCTCTTGATCCAGCCCGGCACGGCGTCGTCGGGCGGGGTCAGCTTCGGTTCGGGCAGCGTCATCACGCTTACGCCGCAGGACGCCGAGGCCATTCGCAAGGAATGTCCCGCAGTGAGCGCCGTCGCCCCCATCGTGCGGGCACGTACCCAGGTGGTCTACGGCAACCGCAATTGGGTCCCGCTCTACATCTACGGCACCACGCCCGATTATCTCGACGTGCGCGAGTGGAACGACCTGGAGATGGGCGAGCCGTTCACCAAGCGCGACGTCGACAACGGCACCCGCGTTTGCATGTTGGGCCAAACGATCGTCAAGGAGCTTTTCGGCATCGAGAGTCCCATGGGCAAGGAAATCCGCGTGCAGAACGTGTCGTTCAAGGTGATCGGCGTCCTCAGCCTGCGTGGCGCCAACATGATGGGCCTCGACCAGGACGACATCCTCCTCGCGCCATGGACGACCATCAAGTACCGCGTAAGCGGCGCCACCCTGGCCAACGTCAATCAGAGCGCCAATGCCGCCAACTCCACACAACAAGTCAATTCCCTAAGCCAAATCTATCCCGGCTCGCAGGCCGGCCTCTATCCGACGCCGTCCGCCACCCAGGCAGCCGACACGCCGCTGCCGGTGCGCTTCACCAACGTCGATCAGGTTTTGGTGCGGGCCGCCTCCACCGAAGACATTCGCCCGGCGATCCAGCAAGTGACGGCGCTGTTGCATGAACGCCATCACATCAAAGCCGGCCAACCCGACGACTTCAACATCCGCGACATGACCGAAATGACCAAAGCGCTCGGTTCAACCTCCGAGACCATGACGCGCTCGCTTCTGTTCGTGGCGCTTATCTCGCTCATCGTCGGCGGCGTCGGCATCATGAACATCATGCTGGTCTCGGTCACCGAGC
>JACPZP010000202.1 GCA_016195405.1 Planctomycetota bacterium
AATCCCTGCCCGCACGCCTGCGAAAGCGCACTGTTTACGTGGTCCAGGAGGATGGATACCTCGAACAGGCGGCGATGCTCTGCCCGTGCGGGTGCCGCCGCGTCTTGCAGATGAACCTCCTCCAGGACGAGCGTCCGTGCTGGCGCCTCGTTTATAACAAGGACGGCACCGTGACGCTCCACCCCTCCATCTGGCGTCAGAAGGACTGCGGATCGCATTTCTGGTTTCGCAACGGGCGTGTGCGATGGTGCGGTCCGGAGCGATGACCGCCTCGTGGTTTGACGCGGAATACCAACAGGTCATTGCTATCCAGCCTCGGGAATGTCTCAAGTGCATATTCAACGGACGTAGAGTTGAGGCAAGGAGGATCAGGGCTACTGTTTCGCCCGCAAAGGGTTAAGCAGCTACGAATTCCACCCGGTCACGCGGCCATTCTGAAACCGGGCTGACGTCAGGCCATAAGACCAGTGCGACTCGCTGAAGCTCGACGGCGTTCCCTGGACTCCCAGAACCTCGTCCTTCGTGGACCCCACAACAAAATATCCCCGTGATCGCGCCGACACCATGTCGCTCGCGCTTTCAGGCGTTAGGCGGCACTAAGGGCCGCCGCAAAAACAACTTCACAGATTGGGTTGAATGGTGTAGTTCCAGCGAGGGAGAGTTTGATGGGGGCGGAGTCGAAGGTGCTGTAGTTGTTCAGGAGTGGGCTCGATGCCGATGGGATAGTGGCGGCGGTCGAGATAGGCCGAGACAGCCAGGCCAGATTGAGTGGACGTGGTGCGGATGAAGTTGAGGATCTTGTGGTAGCTGTCGAGGGGCTCGCCAGCCCAGTTCTTGGAGATTTCCGAGAACAGGCGGTGCTCGATGGGATTCCACTTGGACGCGCCAGTGGGATAGTGAGCGACGGTCACCTGGAGGCCGAAGGTATCGGCCAGTTGCGCCTGCAGTTCGATCTTCCAGGCTCGCTTGCGGGAGCTGTTACTGCCACCGGTATCGGCGAGAATCAGCAGTTGGCGCGAGTCGCCATAATCGAGGAGACCCTCGCGCCGCCACCAATGAGAGATGGCGTGAGCGGCGAAAGCGGGGGTGTCGTGAGAGACACCGACCACGACCGAGCCATGGTTGCCGACCGGGTCATAGATGCCGAAGGGGATGGCGATGCCGATCGAGTCGGTGCGGAAATCATGGTCATTAACCAGCGTGGGTGAGCGCTCCCAGGTGGCGCCGGCGTTTTTGAAGCTGCCCACCAACTCGCGCTTCTTGGTGTCGACACTGATGATGGGCCAGCGATGGCGACGGAAGCGGTCCCGCAGATCGGCGATGTAGTCGAACTGGAGATTGCGATCGGGACTGGAGTCGGTGGGCAGTTGCTTGCGGTTCACACGTAGCGAGTAGTCCATGTCGTGCAGCAGGCGGGCGACGGTGTTCGGTGAGATGGAGAACCCATAGGCGGTGAGGAGATCGGCAATCTTGACGCTGGTGCGACGGGACCAGCGTAGGCCCGTCATGGGGTCTCCGGCGGTGTCGTGCTCGAGCAGTTGATCGAGGGCGGAGATTATTCCGGGCGTTTTTTTTCCGTGGCGTTACGGCCGCCGCCCTTGCGGCGAGTGCGGCCGGGGCCGGCGATGTCGCGGTCGAGCAGTTGCTGGCGTCCGCGAGCGACGGTGTGAGAGTCGAGGCCGAGGAAGTCTGCCAGCAGGGTGTCTCCGCCGTGGCCGAGGCGAATGGACTCGAGTCCGGCAAACAGGCGGCGCTGCTGTTCATCGAGCAGGCTGTAGAACAACACGATGGCGCTCTGCAGTTCGTCGGGCGAGACTTGCAGCGCTCCCACGTTGGCGGCGAGCGGGACAGTGCGGGCCATCCGTCGACTGGAAAGCTGGAGTCGATGGGTGGAGGGATCGGGCGCGGTGTACAAGTACAGGCCGCCAGCTTCGGTACGTCGCAGACGTTCGGTCTGGACCAGTTGATGGAGGGCATCCTGCACTTCCACGTGCAGGGTGTCGGCGAGTTCATGGGCAAAGCATCCCTGTGGCGCATGGGTAACGAAGTGTTCGGCAGTGGCCAGCAGGGTTCCGCGGCGGGAAAACCAGACACCCTCATTGGACCACAGTCCGTCGTCGTCGAAACGGGCGATGGCATCGAGAGTGTAATAGCGGCCGCGGTGAGTGTAGCTGGTGCGATAGCCGAGCGGTTTGAGTTTACGAAAGACGGTGAGGTCGGCGGATGAGCCAAGGGCACCCTTGAGTTCGTCGATGGTAGCGATTCGATGGCGCTGGAGGTATTGGCGCAGGAGTTTGGAGTCGAAGGTGGACAGGCGCATAATGTTAGAGTTCCGACTATCTCGCCTCTATGGTCGGAACTATAACACAATGATGAAGACTCTGTCGGTGACCTTCCGTCAACGTCAGCGATAGCTCTGGCTGAGAAACAGGCAAGCGCCACCAAGATGATCGCGCCAGAGACGGAAAGATGCGGGCAGAAGATAGAGTGCCGAGAACTACTGACTAGTTATTATTGCGGCGGCCCTTAGCACCCGAATCGCGTGCTTGCGGTGATAACCCGTCACCTGGACGAACTCATTTGAGGATCTCATTCTTCCCGCTCCGATCTGTACCTCGGAAACGCTCCGCGATTGCCTGATCAGTTCTCGTCTGGTCGCCAAACTCAGTTGCCTCCCTGTGTTGTCTCCCGCCATGTCGAAACTTGACGGGTAACATTTTCATGAGGCAACGACCGCGCGTCGGTAGCAGAACTCGTGAGTCAACGCGCCGGCCGGCGGAAGAATAGTTGACGGTGCGCCGGGATAAACCGGCATGGAGTAGAGGATGCAAGAGCCTTACGAGAAAGGAGTAGCGAACCACTCGGCCCCGAGTTTTGCATGGAGCACCGTGAGGTGCTCGGTGAAGCGTAAACAGGGGTACAGTCGGGCTGGGTATCGAGCTGCGAAAAATTCCAATCGGGACGCCGACGCTGTCGTCAAAGCGGAAGGCAACATGGTCAAGAACGTTACCGCGAGTTCTGGACCGGTCCTGCGTAGTCGTAGACCCCACGCACGTCTGGAAACTCCATGCACGAGAACCGGGAGACCTCGGAGGCGCCTGAAGTGAGCCACACGACAGGCCGGTGGGAGAAGGCTTTGGTCGCACGGCCCACGTGCACGCCTCGGAGGAGTCGGACAGCGGCGGAGTACCTATGAATCGCTTGAACAAAGACGGAACACCGTTGGCGGAAAGTGAGGAGGGAAGGCCGCTGATCAAGGAGAACACTCATCAATCCAGCACGCACTCGACACAGAGCGAGGCTCGCGTATCCCAGGGGTTGGCGGGTGTGCGTAAAGCAGCAAAGGAAAGGAAGGGGATGCAGTTCACCGCCTTGCTCCATCATTTGACAGTCGGACTGCTCAGGGAAGGCTTTTACGCCTTGAAGCGGAAAGCCGCTCCCGGAGTGGACGGCGTCACGTGGGAAGAGTACGAATCCGGGCTGGAAGGTCGGCTGGTAGATCTTCACAGTCGGGTTCACCGCGGCGCCTATCGAGCGCAGCCATCCAGGAGAGTGTATATCTCGAAACCCGATGGGCGACAACGGCCATTGACTTTGCGCTCGACAGCGGACGATGGGATGATCCGGATCTCGCTCAGGAACTGATCAGTGGTCATCCCCAGGTCAGTCAGCGCGGACCGAGCAGCCGCACCTGGCTTTTGTACCATTGCCGTCGATCAACTCTCAGGGGAAGGCCGACGGGCGTGTTCGGCGCATTGCGCTTGCTGGCTATGCCCGCCCCGAGATGAAGGCCCAAGCAGTCGATGTTTATCAAGCATTATCTGCGTCGTTGGACGGGGAGGACAGCCAGAGTTTCTGTGTTTGGACGCGACCACTGCTAACGGCATGGCAACGCTTGCCACGCCACGGCCTCATTCGCCTTCTCGGTGTCCGGAACGCTGCGCCACGGCGTAGTTATCGCTTCTTTGCCCCGACGAAGGGCATGGTGGCGGCCTGCTTCATCCATGACGCCAATTGGCGCTTGTCGAAATCGTCAACCGATGCTAACTCGACTCCGCGGGTGGATTTGCCCATCCCGATCGGCGTCACATGCGGTTCAGGCTTGATCTCCGTGCCGCGGATGAACATCTGTCTGGCGTCAACTACCTCTACCGGTCAGCGACAATTACACTTCCCCATCAACGACAACTACTTTTGAGGCCGTAGGCAGGCGCGGAGCGCCGCGCCGTCTACCGAGCGCAAGGGC
>JACPZP010000203.1 GCA_016195405.1 Planctomycetota bacterium
CCCGTAACTTGATGAAAAAATGAAAAAAAATTTGCTTTTCTTGCCCCTTGATTCATAATAGCCGGATTAACCGATAGGCACTTCCCGTCGTTAGCCTTGAGGAAGTCGCTAACCGCATCTCCATTTACCCATCGTCCAGGAAGTGAGAAGCACCATGGATCGCACGCCTTGGTACTGGGCTCTCTGCGCGCGCCGCTGCGCTGCCATCCGCAGGCAACCGAAGAAATCCCGTTCTCGTCCGTCCCTGGAAACCCTGGAAGATCGCACCGTGCCGTCGGCGGGCTTTCGCACCATCGACGGAACCGACAACAACGCGGCACACCCCACTTGGGGCAGTGCCGGCGTGGACCTCATCCGCATAGCCCCGGCGGCGTATGCCGACGGCTCTACGCCGACCGGCGCCAATCGCCCAAGCGGCCGCTTGATAAGCGACACGGTGGCCGCTCATCCCGCGGACGACGTCAAGAACGCGCGGCTGATGAGCGCGTTCATTTACGCCTGGGGGCAGTTCATCGATCACGACCTTGATCTCACCACGAACGCCAGCCCCGCGGTTCCTTTCAACATCAAGGTTCCCACGGGCGATCCGCAATTCGATCCCAACAGCACGGGAACACAGGTGATCACTCTGAACCGTTCGGAGTTTGATCCGAATACGGGGACGAGCGCCAGGAATCCGCGGCAGCAAATCAACGACATCACGGCATTCCTCGACGGGTCGATGATCTACGGGTCCGACGCCGTACGCGCCGCCGCCCTGCGCACTTTCTCGGGCGGGAAGCTGAAAACCAGTGATGGCAATTTGCTGCCCTTCAACACCGTTGGATTGCCCAACGCCAACGACAGCCACTTGTTCCCCGACAACCAGCTCTTCCTGGCCGGCGATGTGCGGGCCAATGAGAATATCGAGTTGACCTCGCTGCACACCCTGTTCGTTCGCGAGCACAATCGGCTCGCGGGCAAAATCGCCGCCGCCAACCCGACGCTCAGCGACGAGCAGATTTACCAACTCGCGCGCCGGTATGTGATCGCAGAAATCGAGTCAATCACCTTCAACGAGTTCTTGCCGGCGCTTCTCGGATCCAACGCGGTCAAAGCGTACGCTGGCTACAACCCCTTCGTCAATCCGGGCATCGCCAATGAGTTTTCGACAGCGGCCTTCCGCGTCGGGCACACGATGCTGGGCAACGACGTTGAGTTCCTCGACAACAACGGCAACGAGGTCCGGGACGCGTTGGCGCTCAGCGACGCATTCTTTAACCCTCCCGTCGTGCAACAGACCGGCATCGATCCAATCCTGAAGTACCTCGCCTCGGACAAGGCGGAAGAAGTGGACACTATGGTTGTAGACAGCGTGCGCAACTTCCTCTTCGGCCCTCCGGGCGCCGGCGGCCTCGACCTGGCTTCACTGAACATTCAACGCGGCCGGGACCACGGTCTGCCCGATTACAACACCGCCCGCGCCGCCTATGGACTTCCGAAGGTAACCTCGTTCGCGCAGATCACCTCCAACAAGGATTTACAGCAGCGGCTTCAAAAACTGTACGGCAGTGTGAACAACATCGATCTCTGGGTGGGCGGTCTGGCCGAGGACCATGTTCCCGGCGGCAATCTCGGCCCGACGTTCACCCGGATCATCGCCAATCAGTTCCAGCGCGTCCGCGACGGCGACAGCTACTGGTTCGAGCGCACCTTCTCCGGCTCACAGCTCTTTGCGCTGGAGCACACAAGCTTGGCGGACATCATTCGCCGCAACACAACGATCACCAATCTCCAGGATAATGTCTTCTTCTTCAAGGCATCGATCACCGGGACCGTGTTCCGCGATGGCGACCACAACGGCGTGCAGAACCGCTTCGAGCCCGGCGTGGCCGGACGGACCATCCAGCTGCTCGACATGGACGGCAACGTACTGGCTACCGCCACGACGTCCCGCGACGGCAGCTACCGCTTCGACGCGCTCGAAATCGGAACCTACCAGGTGCGTGAAGTCGTGCCCGCCGGAGTGAAGCTGACCACGCCCGCCAGCTACACCGTGCAGATCACGCGCGGCATGACGGTGAGTCACCAAGACTTCGGCGAGACGTCCGCGACCTTGGCGCCGTTGGCTGCAACCGCAGCCACCCCGGATTTGTGGGGCTCCTATGACTTTGTGAGCCTGTTCCGCTCTAAGTAGGGCAACCACCCCAAAGCAGTGAGCGAACCTCTGGCCCCCTCTCCCCCCGGCAGCTGAGACTCGGACTTAGCAAGTGCGAAGCACCGGGGGGAGAGGGGCTGTGGGTAAGGGATGACGTCGTGAAACGCATTTCCGCAGGTGAAACGCATAAATGAATTCGCGAGAAGGTGAGCTAAGGACTATTGAAACCGCACGCAACTACCGACTTTGAACGCGCATGCTCGATATGTTACGATTGGGAAGATGAATTGCGTTGCGCCTGCACATTTCACCCCCCTCCCCCGCAAGCAGGCACCCGACGGCCACCATGAGGACCCCTCCATCGCCACCTCCAGCCTCGCGGGAACTATGGTTGTTTTCAACTATTCGCAGTCGTAGACTCATCCTCCGGAACCTCTACGGCGAGCCGTGCGGCGTAAGCGGCCGGATAGAAGCTACCCGACTCGATTCCGCGAATCCGACGCCTTACGGCAAATCCGACGCCTTACGGCGTTCGGCTCACTGCGGCGTTCGGCTCGCCTGGTCGTATTCATCTATTGCGGTCTGCCAATTCGGATGGAACCAGACCGCAAGCGGGTTGGGTTGCTTCAGCGCCACGTAAATGACACCGTCACGAACAGCTCTTTCGTCAGGCAGCTTTCGATTGGAACCTTTCACCGTCCAAAAAGTGCTGTTGGGCGGCAGCGGCCGCAGTTTTTTCACCGCCCGAGTGGCCCAGCTCTTGAAAGTCTTGCGGATCGACGCTGGTTCGGAGTCCTCGCAAAAGCCGACAACAAGGTGCGTGTGGTTGTACATCACGCTCGCGGCTTGCAGTTCCTAAACACGAATACGGCAGGTCTCCTGGTATTGCTTGATCATCGCCTCGGCGGCCGCCTGGTCCAAGCTCACGGGCGGCCCCTTCATTGTGGAGCGCGCGTGCTCCTCCAGCGCAGGCATGTCAGCATCGAAGGGCGTCCCGGGATGTGAATTACGAGGTTGCCTTGCTCATCGCGCACGTGGCTGACAAATCCTTGCCGCGGCCCTGGCAGCCAAGTGCCGTAACAGGTCCAGGTGATGAGCCAATAACGATCCATATTGACGTCCCCCTGACGTTGGCGAGCCGCGTCGCGTAAGCGACTGGATTCGCCGCGCGCCCCCATCCACCAGCCACCCGGCCGCTTACGCGGCTCGGCTCGCCATGTAGTTACCCCGATGATTTTACGAAGGCGGGCAGAGCGCCGCAGCTAGGATCGTCCGTCTATAGAATTGTGCAAGGAAAGAATCTCACGAAAGGCGGGTAACGATGCAACCGATCCTCTTCCGACTGGCACTTGCCTCGGTCTTCCTCTTGGCGGCGACGGCAAACGCCGGAAACGATGCCCGCGACGCGCTTTGGGCGGCTGTCCGCGACGGCGACGTTAAGGCGGTCAAAGCGCAACTGGCAACCGGGACGAACGTCAACGTCAAGAACGAAATTGGCGTCACGGCGCTGTGGATTGCGGCCAGCAAAGGGAAGCTGGAAGTGGTCGAAACGCTCCTCGAGCACGGCGCCGACGTCAACGCCCGCGACGGCATCTGGTACCAAACGCCGCTCAGCCTGTCGCTAGGCGGCTTCATCGGTGGAA
>JACPZP010000206.1 GCA_016195405.1 Planctomycetota bacterium
AGGAAGGTCTTCTCGAAGCCGATCGTCTCTTGATGGACGTTGGCGGAGGTGAAGGCGGTGTTGGTCAGCGTTTGCGGCGGCGAAGTCGGATCGTTCAAAAGCGTCTTTGTCAGCGTTTGTCGCAAGGTGTACGGCCCGGGTGGGAACAGTCCAAAAAGCCGGTTGTTGCCGGAACCGGAGAGTGTCAACGTGCTGGCCGAAGCGCGAACCTGCACGGGGACGCTGTTGTAGTAGTTGTAATAGAAAAAGACGCGATCGAGCGGACGCGGGCTGGCGTTGTCGGCCACCTTGAAGCTGCCGCGAGTGAGGATCGGGGCGAGCACGGAATACTGATCCACGACGGTGGCATTGTTCGAACTCACGTTGCTCAAGGGATTGACGCCCAAGACGGACACGACCGAGAACGTTTTGGCGCCGAAGTAGTTGGTGTCCGGCAGCATCGGTTTGTTGTCGATGGGCGCGAAGGCGGTCTGCTGCGGACGAAGCGACGCCAATTCCTCCGGGGAGAGCTGCGGATCTTCCTTCTTGGAAGGCTCTTCTTTTTTCTTGCGCGGAATCGGTTGTTGCGCAAAGATGTAGGGAACGCCAAGCGCGGGAAAATCGCTCGGGTCATTGGCGGCGGCCGCGGGAAGAATGGCTCGGCTAACCGGACCCTGTGCCGGCGCCTGATCCTGGGCGGCAACATGCCCGGCCAATTCGCCGCTAACGATGACGATGCAGAGACACAATCCAACAAAACGCTTCGCCATCCGTGGCACCTGCGGTTGGAGGAATGAGGTATCCTCTCCGTTTTCGACACGGAAGGAAGGGCGTCTTCAACGGGAGGATTGGGAGGGTCGCGTTATTTCTGCGGATTGCTGGATTTGAGCGTCATTTTCAGAAAAGCCTGAAAATCTTCCCTGGCACGCAGAAACGTCCAATCCGTTCGAGTCGCCAGATCTTCGCGGTTTTGGCTCAAGTCGAAGAATCCTCGATCGCGGGATTTCTCAAGCAGGGCCAGGGAAGCGGCCACATATTTTTCGGCTGCAACCGTCGATTCCTCGTCCTCGGCGGCGACTTTGGCAATGACGGCAAGCGCGGCTGCGGCCTGGTACAACGACGCCCCTTTTGTGAAGCGACCCGCAAGATCTTCCACCGCGCGGGCGGACTCCGTATGTTGCCCGCGCTTCGCCAGCACGCGGCAACTCGCCAGACCGATGCGCACCTGCTCATCCTCCGACGAAATGCGGCTCAGCTCAATTCGCGAGCGAGCGGCTTCTGCGTAGCGATTTTGCTGCAAGAAGTTGTCTGCCTGAAAGTCGAAGTACCGAGCGAGGTCATGCCGGTGTTCCTTCGAGTTGGGATTGCCTTGAAGCAAGACGCGTTCTAGATCAATTGCTTTTTGGATCATGGGGGAGGCTTGGGGGCGGTCCAGCAGAATCGCAATGTTGTAATAGCTTCGCGCCAGGGCCGCCTGGTAGTGTTGGACGCTTGGATGCCTGCGTGCCTGCTCCTCCCAGATCGCCCGTGCTTTTTCGTGGGCGTCGACAGCCTGTTGCCGGTCCAACATATTGGCGAGGTTGCCGAGCGCTCGTGCCAGGTTCACTTGGTACTCGGTCTTGGTTGGAAGCGTTTCCCAGATCGCGATCGCTTGCTCAAAGTGTTCGCGGGCTTCCTTGGGATCGTGTGACAGACGCCTGAGGGCGGCGGCCAAGCTGTAATGCGCTTGGGCGAGCGCATCCTGCACGCCGAGGTCTTTTGGATTAGCGGCGGCGACCGGTTGCAGCGTATCGAGAGCGGCCTGATAGCTGGCCCGCGCGGGCGCTTCCTCTCCCGCGCCTGTGTACAAGAATCCAAGACTGATCCAGGTGCGCGCCAACTGCACTTTGTCGAGGACCGTACAGTCCCGCAGCTCGGCCAGAGAGCGGCGCACGGAAAGCGCGATCTGCAACTCCGTCAAAGCCCGGTCGCGATTCTTGTCCTCGGCGTACAAGTTCCCGAGCCGTTGGTGCACCGTCCCCAGGTCTCTTTGCAGCGCCGGCACTTCCTGAACGCGCCCTAAGCCCGCGAACAGCTCCAACGCTTTTTGGTTCAGTGCTATGGCGTCGTGCCGATTTTCGAGCATCTTCTGAATCAACGCCAGGCGCATGCACGCTCGGCCTTGCTCGGCCACCAGCGCTGGGTCCGTGCCCTCAATATCGACGAACTTTTGCAAGAATGCGACCGCGCCATGCAGCAGATCGCCACGAAGCTCTTCGAAAGCATGTTCCTTCAGGACGGGATGCTCACTGACCTGGGTTAGAAATTGGTCGACGGCCGCCATCGCAAGGGCGAAATTCTCGTTGGCCCGGTTGCGCTGGACCGTCAGACGCCAGTTGAAGACCAGCAGCAGCACCAACAAGACGACCGCCAGGGAATAAATGACGGCCAGGGCGGGGCGACGCCGCACCCACTTGACGCTTCGCTCCACCATGCCGGCCGGGCGGGCATGGATCGGCTCTCCCGAGAGGTATCGGCCCAAATCGTCCGCCAAAGCTTGCGCGCTGGTATAGCGTTTCTCACGTCGCTTCTCCAAGCACTTCATGCAGATGGTTTCGATGTCGCGCGGCGTCTTGGGCTCATAATGCGTGGGCGGGTTTGGCTCGTCCTCGGCGACTTTTTTCAAGGTTTCCACGGCGCTGGCAGTCACGAACGGAGGCCGCCCCGCCACGAGTTCGTAGAGAATGGCGCCCAGCGAATACACATCTGACAACGGGCCGATCTCCTTGGTCGCTCCGCGCGCTTGTTCGGGCGACATGTAGCTCGGCGTGCCCATGATGGCGCCGGTGCGCGTTTGCGTGGCGTCGGCGTCCATCATCTTCGCCAGCCCGAAGTCCGCGAGCTTCGGAATGTAAGCATTCGGCTCTTCCAAGAACGGCGGCGGCGCAGCGCCGCCCGCGACACCGATCGTGGGCGCGGCGACACCCTGGTACGAGACGCGCGCCCAATCGGTACTGTGGTAGGCGGGGTTAGGGGCAAGCAGCACGTTGGCCGGCTTGAGGTCGCGGTGCACGACGCTGAGGTTATGCGCGGTCTGAAGCGCCTCGGCCAGCGCTTTCATGATCGTGGCCGCCAACCGCGGTTGCAAAGGCGTGCCGCGAAGTTGGCTTGCCAGACTGCCTCCCGGGCAATGCTCCATCGAAAAGAACGGCAGTCCGTCGGCCTCGCCGACTTCGAAAACGCGGACGATGTTGACGTGATCGAGTCCGGCGGCCGCTTTCGCCTCGAGAACGAAGCGGTCGATCTGAACCTTGCTGACGCCGCCGCTGCCAACCATTTTCAACGCGACGACACGGTTCGCCTTGAGCTGGATGGCCTTGAAGACCACGCCCATGCCGCCTTCGCCGAGCTTGCCGAGAATCTCGTATCCCGGAACGGTGAACTGCTTGCGAGCCGGGATATGCGGAGTCGTCTTTTGGCCGACAGTCGCCGCGTCCCAAGTCAACGTCGCCTTGACCGTGTCGCTCCGAAGGAGATGAGGCATGTCGGCGGGATCAATGGCTCGCGTCTCGCCGCCGTCGTCCGGCACGGGCGGGCCAGATTGGAGATTCTTGGTCGGCGAACTCGACTGTTCAGGCTTGTGCTCGTGCTCCGGTTGCATCTCGATTCTCTCCGACATCCTTGTATCGCTTGCGGCGCGCCGCATCCATGGTACTCGGATTGATCTGGAGCGGCAAAGGTTACTTGAGCCATATGCGCTAGCGAGGATTCGCGTCAAGCCCCTCGCTGGCGCTTCGGGCTCAAACTCTGCGCGAAAGCCAGTACAAGATCGTCTTCATCTCGAATGGTTTCAGATTCGGCCGGATCGAGAAGATACGAGCGGCGATGCCGGCGAGATGCGGGGCCGCCCAGCTGGTGGCCGGCTCCTGGGCGAAGGGACCAAGGTAACCGCGGCCATGCGCCTGGAACTCGACTTGGTCGCGCAGCCGATATGCAAAATCGAGCGGGTCGGCAAACAAACTCTTGTCGACGCTGATCAGGGGCGGGGCGAACAGTGCCGGAAAGCTGCGCGTCAGCGGATGATCGTTGTGGGCGGCGGCGACAACGAGCACATCCTTGTAATAGGCGTCTTCAATAGCTCGCAAGAACTGGTTCCGCCGTGGAAGTTGCTGCAGGCGTTGCTCCGCCACTCCTAGGGACATGTTGACGATCTTGCACTTCCAGACATCGACCGCCCAATGGAGGGCCTTCATCACCACCTCGACTTCGCAGCTTCCCTGTGGCCCGAAAACGTCTGCCGAGAAAAGTTGCACGCGCGGCGCCAGCGTCAAGATAATGTCGGCCACCGTCGTACCGTGCGGCGTGCTCTGCCGGCCCTCGTACGGCAATGGCTCGGATCGATCGGCAGTGAAAATGCCGCCCTCGATCGGCATCATCTCCGGAAACTTTGCCTTCAAAGCAGCTCGTTCGACGCCGCTGTCGATGAGGCACACCGACACGCCCTCCCCCGTCGCCCGAGGATCACGCAACAGGCGCTCGGGGGTCAAAAGGGCAAACAGCTCGTCGAAAAGATCAGCCATATCGGTGGATGGGAGCACCTTCAAGCCCGCGGGCAAGTCTCCGAGCCTGCGGGGTGCTTCGGAATCCCGCAGGCTCGAAGACTCTCCTGCAGGCTTGGTGTCTCATTGGATTACCCGGCGACCTTGTCTAACAGGCCGCGCACTTGCTCCACCAGGCGCAGGCAATGCTCGACGGCAGCCGAACCGTGCCTGTGGGCCAAGACGCGGATCGCTTCGGCCAGACGGACGCTCAACTCGGCGCTGGCGAGGTCGCCGGCCGTGCTGGAGAGCCCTTGCCGTAGTTGTTCGAGCACCTGGGGCGGCGGTGGTTGCTCGGGACGCGGCTGCGACGGCCCATTCAGGGTCTGCGAAACTTGCTCGCTAGCGCTCAAGGCGGCGGCGACTGCATCGAGCAGCATCTCCTGTGTTTGGCGCTGTCCTAGCGCCTGACGCAATAAATCGGCGCCAACGTCGGCCGCCGACTTCACCAGCCGCTGGTCGTCAGCCGAGAAACCGCCGGGCTTGTCGAACAATTCGAAGATGGCCTGGACGTTTTGGGCCGCCATCATCGGCACGGCCAACAAGTTTCGCTTGCCGCGTTCGAACGGTTGTAACTCGATGGTCGCGCAGGCCTGGTTCAAGTCGTTCATCACGCACGCTTCCTGCATGCTGGCGGCCGTGCCGGCGACCGACCGGGCGAACGGGACAAGTTTCGTCTCCATCGCTTGGCCGGTTGCGTCGTAAACGCGAGTGCTTTCATTCGGCTGGCCGGCGGGATCGTAGCGGCGAACGAGGAGGACGCCGCTCTCGGCGCGGGTCGTCTGCAGGAGGAATCGGATCAGGCTATGGATGGCGTCGGGCAACGGGACCGGTTCGTTGAGTGCGGCCGCCGACTGCACCAACGGCATGATCTTGGCGACGGCATCGCGGAGGGCAGCCAGGCTCTGGTTGAGCTTGCGGGCCCGTTTGGCGGGGCGAATATGCTCGAGCTGCCGGCGGACGGCAGTGAGAAACGTCTCGCGCGTGAGGTCGTGATTCTTATCGAGGTAGTCGCGTACGCCCATGCGCATGGCGTCGAGCGGCGTCGCCTGGTTGGCGAACCCAGTGACCATGATAGCCACCACGTCGGGATGGAAGGCGTATAGATCCTGCAAAAGCTGCAAGCCATCGTCGCCAGCGCCAAGCGCCCAGTCGAGGATGGTCAAGTCGATAGGATGCTGATTGGCAAGCTTCAAGGCGGACTCCGCGTCGGCCGCCTCCAAGAGCGCGCCGGAAAGCCCGCCCCCCGTCAGCCACTCCCGAAACGTCCGCCGCACCGGCTCCTCGTCGTCGACGATGAGGATAGTCTCTTGATTGTCGTCGGCCATGCCCGCGTCCCTCCCGTCGCCAGTCTTCCCCCATACATCATATCAAGCGGAAATCGTGCGCCTCGAGAGCCGTCTTCCCTTGACACAAAACAAGGCGCTGCTATATTCCACCCCATTCGTACTTAATGATCGTCCGATTCTCTCTGCCCGGAGGTTCCTGTCCATGGACGGGCGGCTCTTTGCGAAGGTACCGGTTTGGCAGCGAGTGGCTCTCGTGATGGGGGCCGTCGCGTTTATTGGATTTTCATTGGGTTGCATGTGTCTGAACTTTGGGTCGTCGGCTAAAACGGAAGGTGTCGCCTCCGACGACGGCGCATTTACCCAAAACGGGCAGATTAACGTGCCGAACCGACAGGAATTCGTCGTCTACTATCCGGTCCCGTATGCTTCGCCGCCAAATCTTGTCGTCGAACCGAATGTCATTGCAGGCTGCACCGTCGTCGACCAAAAGGCGGACCATTTCGTCGTGCGATCGGATCGGACTTTTCCTTGCGAGTTGAAATGGACGGCTCGCGGCGTACGCACGCCTAGCGCGGCATCATTGACATCGACTTCGGGCGTGGAAAGGGCGAACGCGACCGTGACTTTGGATCCAGTCATTACGCCAAAACAGTGATGCACACTTCTGGCCGCTTGATCCAATTCAGGTCACGTTCAAGATGGCGAAAGCTCCGCGAGATTCACGCGGCTCAACTAGCGGTCGCGAATTTGCGTCTGTTGATCCAAAGCGTAATCGACCAACTTTCCGGCGAACTCCTCGAGAATCTTGATCGGTTCGCGCGCGAGCGGCTCGACCAGATAGACAAGCTGCAGCAAATCACCATTCGCTGAAAAATTCGGAGCGATTCCGGCGAACCCAAGACCATCGTTTTCCAAATCCAAAACGACCTGCGGCGTGGCCGGGTTCGAGAGCGGCAATTCCACGAACACCACTTCCGCCCGAGATTGTTCGACAAGCGAGCGCTTGGCGTGGCGGATGGATCGGACCGTGTCCTCGCCGATTTGGCCCGCCCGGATCGTCCCGCGCGCAGCGCCGGCGTCGATTTTGGTCACCAGAGTGCCGTGACCGGATGGTGGGCGGCCTTCACCGAACCGGATCGGACAGCGCAGGTTCTCGTAGATGTGCGCGATCATCGTCTGGTGCTTGTCGGGGACGAACACGGTTCGTTCGCTGGGCTCTTTCAACCAGTGGAAATAAAGCAAGCAGGAAACGCGCTGCGTGAGTTTTTCCGCGATGGCGCGGAATTCTTCCGTCTTGGGCGAAATGCCCAAATTCACGGAGCTGACACGGCCGCCGTGGGTGACGTTGGACTTTTGCGTGAGGGTGTGCACGCAGACGGCGGCGGCATACCAGCCGGCAAGGTTCAAATGCCTTACTTCATCCGCCAGCTTTTCCTTCATGCGGTTCAAGAGGCCTCGGCCGCGATGCGCCGGATCGACGACGGCTTGGCCCACCTCGGCGACCGGACCTTCCTCGTTCATCTCCAAGGCAAGATGGCCCGCGATATAGCCGTCTTCGCCCTGAGCGACGATGGACAGAAGCGAGCCGTAGGCGTTCTGAGCGGCGATGCGCTCCGGATAGTAGACATCCGGATTGAAGTAGGTGTTCCCATAGTTTCGATACATCAGCTGCGAAATACCCACCGCGTCGTCGGGCCGCATGCGCCGGATGACATACGTCTGGTCCGGCGCGGCTTGCACAGTCTCTTGAAACATTGCAAGCGCGTCGGCTGCCACGTGCTCGATGATGTGCTTTGAAGACAGCTCCTTCACGATTTGCAGAGCTTTGCCTTGAGGGCCATAGGCGCACCAATGAACTTCGTCGACGAGCTTGGCGAGCTTGTGGCCGAAGAGTACTCGAGTCGCGGGCTCTCCGGTCGCTGTTTCTCCGGTCGCTGACGCTCCCGGCTCGCCAAGTGTCGAATCGTGGAGCCGGCGCTCGAGCAACGCGACGTCTTGCGGGATGCCGAAATCCCGGATACGGATTTCGAGCCTGCCGTGCTTTTCGCGGATCTTGAGCTTGATCGATCCTTCTTCCCCCTGCGGATAGGCGTTTTCGACCGCGTCTTGAACGGCGCCGACAACGACGTCCTCGATTTCGCCGGCATCGGTGGTCGGCAACGGCAGCTGGCGGAAGGTCTCGTGGATGAAGGCGTGCACGCTTGAAAGGACTTGCGAATCGTTGGTGAACGACAATTCCAGATCCATCGCGGGTAACCTACGGCTTTTAGCGCACCCGGAGCAGGAACGCTCCTCTCATGCCAGGAGCAAATGTGGTGGCGATAATCCGATATTCGCCGTCGCGAGGCGCACGAAAGATGATACGGGCGTTGAGATCTTCGCCGCTGTCGTCGTCGAGGGCCAATTGCACGCCGTTCGCGTCCTCCAAGCGCAGGAAGGCATCGAGCTGCTCGCTTTCCATGTCAATGGTGTAGGTGCGGCCCGCGGTTAGTTTGCAAGTGTAGATCTTGCAATGACAGGATCTTTTGACTTTATCGAAGGGATCATTGTTGGTGAGATGATCGTTGACGTGGAGCACATCGCCGGAGCCGCCCCTGATGACGGGAGCCGGCGCCTTGACCACGTTGCCGTCATCGTCCCGAACAACCTCGCGAAGGTTATCACGAACGCGGTCGCCTTCACGATTGACGACCTTCAGGACGAGAACCATCGACACGACAATGACGCCGACGAAAGTCACAAAGCCGCCGATGCCTAAGGCGATGGCGACGCCGTCGCCGATGCCTTTTTTCTTCTTCTTGCGGCGTGGACGTGCTTCGACATCCTGCTCGTTTTCCATTTCATCCACGACGTCAACGTCATCTTTGACCTCGGTCCCTTCGCGAGAACGACGCTTGCTATGGACAGGGCGCTCGTCGCTTTCCTTGGATTTCTCTGTGGCTGAACTGGGCTTCGGTGATTGGAGATCGTCGACGACTTCAAGGGCTTCAAACTCGGGCACGACATCGTACCCGGCATCCCGCACATGGTCTGGCGCGGCCTCCGGCACGGGCACAGGGGGCGGTGAGGCGACGATCTCAGAGGGAAAAAGATTGTTTGCCGAACCGGCTTGGACCCATTGAGGCATGCCTTCCTTCCAGATCAGGTCGGTCGCCTTGAGAATCCCCGTACGCGCCATTTGCTTTAGCTCGTACGAGGAAACCGGCTCCATCTGCCGGCCTTCCTTCGTGTAATACCACCGCGACGCCATGGCACACCTCTCACCGGCCTCTTGTGAGATGCATCCATGAATTAACGGTCATCCCGGTAGCGGCCCCGATCATCTCTTGGGCCGCGATCATCGCGCGGGCCACGGTCATCCCTCGGCGGGCGGTCGTCCCTTGGCCCGCGATCGTCTCTTGGCCCGCGATCGTCACGATGGCCACGATCGTCTCGTGGCGGGCGGTCGTCTCGTGGCGGGCGGTCGTCTCGTGGCGGGCGGTCGTCTCGTGGCGGGCGGTCGTCTCGTGGCGGGCGGTCGTCTCTGGGCCCCCGGTCGTCTCTGGGCCCACGGTCATCGCGGTGACCACGGTCGTCGCGCGGACCGCGATCGTCGCGCGGACCGCGGAATTCGCCGCGCGGCTCACGAGGCGGTGGCCCGCTGTCGGCGCCGACGCCCTTGGCTTCGCGTAAGAGCACCTTACGGGAGAGCTTAACGCGATCTTGATCGTCGATGGCGATGACCTTGACCTGCATGCGATCGCCGACCTTGCAGACATTTTCGACCTTATCGACGTATTTGTCGTCCAATTCGCTGATGTGGCAGAGGCCGTCGCGGCCGGGCAGGATTTCGATGAAAGCGCCGAAGTCCTTGACCGACGTGACCCGGCCGTCGTAGATCTTGCCGACGCGGACTTCTTCGGTGAGCGCCTCGACCTTGGCCTTGGCGGCCTCGGCACCGGCGGCGTTCATGTGCGAGACATAGACCGTGCCATCGTCGTCGATGTCGATCTTGGCGCCCGTCGCCTCTTGAATGCCCTTGATCGTCTTGCCGCCCGGACCGATCAAGAGGCCGATCTTCTCCGGGTTGATCTTCACGGTCAACAACCTCGGCGCCCGCGGGCTGATCTGCTCACGCGGATAGCGGAGCGTGGTGACGATGTGACGCAGGATATCACGGCGCGCGTCGCGGGCCTGTTCGAGCGTGGCCCGGATGATTTCCTCATTGATGCCGTCGATTTTAAGGTCGAGCTGAATGCCGGTGATGCCGCGGACGGTGCCGGCCACCTTGAAGTCCATGTCGCCGAAGTGATCTTCATCGCCCATGATGTCGGTGAGCAGCGTGAACTTGTCGCCGTCCTTCACCAGGCCGATCGAAATGCCTGCCACCGGATCGCTGATCGGCACGCCGGCGTCCATGAGCGACAGGGTTCCACCGCAAACCGACGCCATGCTCGAAGAGCCGTTCGATTCGAGGATGTCGGACACGACGCGGATGGTGTACGGGAACTTGTCGGGCGACGGGATGACGGCCTTTAAGCTGCGCTCGGCGAGGGCGCCATGGCCGATTTCGCGCCGGCCGGGCCCGCGGATGGGCCGGCACTCGCCGACGGAGAACGGCGGAAAATTGTAGTCGAGCATGAACTTCTTTGAAAATTCGTCCGCGAGGCCGTCGACACGCTGCTCGTCGCTGGTGGTGCCGAGCGTGGTGGTGACGAGGGCCTGCGTCTCGCCGCGGGTGAACAGCGCCGAGCCGTGCGTGCGCGGCAGCAGGCCGACTTCACAGGAGATGGCGCGGATGTCGCGCGGCGCGCGACCGTCGATGCGCTTACCGTCGAGGATCAAATCGCGGACGATGCGTTCTTCGAGCCAGTCGAACGCCTGACCCACTTGCTCGGGCGTGTATTTGCCGGTCCCATCCTCGGGTGCGTATTCGTTGCTGACACGGTCGCGCAGGGACTTGATCTGCTCGGCGCGGGCCGCCTTGCCGGATGTTTGCTTCAGCGTGCGAAACTCGTCGTAAATCTTGCTCTTGAAGATTTCTTTGAGCGGATTGGCGGGCGGCGCGGGTGGATATTGCTTGGCGCCCAGCCCAGCTTCGATGCGCAGCCGCTCGACCAGGTCGATGATCTTGATGATTTGCTCGTGCCCGAAAAGAATTGCCTCGAGCATGCTTTCCTCGGACATCTCGCGCGAAAAGCCCTCGATCATCGTGATGGCGTCGCGGGTGCCGGCAACGATCAGGTCAAGATCGCTTTCCTCCATCTGCGTGTGAGTCGGCATGGCGACGTAATGGTCGCCCGCCCGGCCGACGCGGATGGAACCGGTGACCTTGGTAAAGGGAATGTGCGAGACGTGCAGGGCGGCGCTGGCGCCGATCATGCACAGGATGTCCGGGTCGTTCTCGCGGTCGAACGACATCGTGGACGCCATGATCTGCACTTCGCGGGCGTAGCCGGAAGGAAACAGGGGACGGATGGGCCGGTCGATGAGCCGGCTGGTGAGGATTTCCTTGGTGGTGGGGCGGCCTTCACGCTTGATGAAGCCGCCGGGGAACTTGCCGGCCGCGTAGGTTTTTTCGCGGTAATCGACGACCAAGGGGAAGAAGTCGCGGCCTTCCTCCTCGTCGCCTTCGACGGCGGCGACCAGTGTGACCGTGTCGCCATACGAGACGACGACAGAGCCATGGGCTTGCTTGGCCAGCTTGCCGGTTTCGAGAACTAAGTTGTGGGCGCCTAGCGGGAGTTCAACTCGACTTGCCTGCACGGATCTACCTCATCGGCTTGTTTCAAAAAGGTGTCAGGACCCTTTTCGACGGTTCTGACTCCCCCTTCTTGAAACTATTTCCGCAGACCCAATCGACCGATGACGTTGAGGTAGCGCTGGCGATCCTTGTTGCGCAGGTAATTGAGCAGGCCGGACCGTTTGCTGACCATCATGAGCAGACCGCGCCGGCTGGCGTGGTCCTTCTTGTGCGTGCGCAGGTGCTCGGTAAGCTCGGTGATGCGAGCCGTTAGCAAAGCGATTTGCACCTCGGGCGAGCCGGTATCCGCGGGTTCGCGCCGAAACTGGTCAATGATTTCCGTCTTGCGGTCCTTCGTGATCATTTGCTCCTCGCCATTCGTTCTTCGCCACCTCCGGCCAACCGTCGACGTTCTGCCTTGACATGTTTTGGAACACTTGAAACTAGAATTCTAGTGAATGTAGCAAAGGGCGGCGAGGGGACCAAGAGGGAAATTGGGACTTGCCGCTTGCGGCTTAATGTGACCCCCGGTGCCCGAAGGTGAAGTACTCTTCATGAAGCACGAAATTCAAGGAACCGAATTCAAGGAACCGAATTCAGGGTAGGCCAAGCGATGCCTTGAGGCAAGTGTCGAGGTGCTGCGTTAGGGCCTGGGAAAGGGATCTGATGGTGTGGAGAATTCTCCCCTTATCCAGCGTAAAGAGATTCTCGCATTGAACGTAGCAAACATGCAGGACGCCGGTTTGTTTGCCTTCTGGCGTGCCAGGATCAAGAAGCACATGCGAGATTGAAGCTGCCCGAGTTTGTCGCGAGATAGCGGCAAGGATAACGTCGTCAAGCGCAAGATTATTGTGATCCGTGCTCACTATGACCGCAGGTCGAATTTTTGATCCCGACCAATCGCTATACGGCAAATCAGCAAGGACGACGTCGCCGCGATTCATTTACGAGTTTGGGGCAAGAGCTTGGCGTATTCATCCATCGCCGGATCGTCCCAGCCCGCCCGCTTCCAGACTCCGGCTACAATTGCCTGTTTTTCCTCTGGCGACAACGGCCCATCAGAGAACAGGTCCTTCACTCTCTCGTAGAATTCGGCCTTGAGGAGTACGTACCTGGTGCGCGTTCGCGGATCAAGAACTTCCACTGGATCCTTGGACTCGTCCAAAGCTTTCTGCAAAGGCGCGGTCAACTCAATCATGGTGATGCCCTCCGCGATTCATGAATACCACAATCAAGTCCAAGAAACAAGCGACGCAGTCATCGACTCTTCGGCCCTAGCGCTTTCAACCGGATGCGCGCTAGTGATAAACGCCGGATCGTTTTCGTGCGGGCTCACGAGATCAACCAGCTTTGGAACATCGCACATTGCGCTTGGCCAATCGAGCTGTTCAATGTGCTCGAACGCCCACATCAAGACCCAAATGCACTCCAAGCGCCATGTCAGGCGCCTACAGTCATCCGGGCTGGGATTTTCGTTTTGCAGGAATGTTTTTTCCGCCGGGCTGACGCTGCTCCAAAGTTCGAGGTGCTCGATCAATCCTTTTGCTTCCGCTTGAGGCATTCCCTCCGCGCGCAATTCAAAAGCCCACAACACGAGAGCTCGCCGTGCTACATCAGACGCCTCCTGGGGCTTTGCATTGTCGTCGTCGTCCACCTGCAGAGGACCCCAAAAAACCGGAACCGCGCGCTTTCGAAGTGCGTCGAACGAGCGAGCGGCGCGTTCCCGCTGTCGTTGAGTGGCGTGTTCCGAGGTTTCCGGGGATGGATACGTGGGCATTGAAAACCTCACGAGTCGGTTCCAGTGACCCAGGCCTTTCGCTCTTCAAGCCAGGCCTTTCGCGCGGCCTCTTCCTCGGCTTGAATGGCGGCGATTTTCTTCTTATCCAAGACCGCCCAGCCAATCTCGGGCCGCAGTGCAAGGCTTTCCGCGTCCTGGCGAACGCCAATGAGGCCGCCGACAAACTCCATTTCGAATTGCTCATCAAGGTAGTTCCAAAGGAACGGGGCACGGGCCGGCAAATGAGGGAAATGACGCACCCCCGGCTCTCGACCTTGCGCGGGAGGCCGATTCAGCCACGGATTTCGACGAAAGGATGTGGCGCCTTGTTTTCTTCCAAAATCCCAACCAGTTCGATTCAGATAAGGAAACAGTTTCAACATCCAACCGGTGACATAAGGCGACTCGCCGCTGCCCTCGGCGCCATGCCATTTGTAGATGGAATCCCAGAATTCAGACTCGACGTTACCCTGAGACGCGGCGACGAATTGGTCGAGGATAGGCTCAAGCCGTCTGACCCACCAGGTGAGGTCAAAGCGGCGCCACTGGCGGACACGGCGGGCCAGTGCTTGCCAATCTTCGGTGGCGCCTTCGAGCTTGATCCACGGGATTCCGCACTCTGTCTGCATTTCATAAGCGAAGTATGCCTGCATCGCATCGAGCAGCACGACTTCCGACGCCGCGCGCTCCACCGGTCCCGTTGTCGAAAAATCCGCAACGATCACGCCGTGAGCCTCGCCGATGTGATCCTTGATCGCATCCGAGAATTCGGCAAACACCTCCGGCCAGGGATTCTCCGGCGAGCCTTTGATGAAATCGTCGCGCTGAAACTCGATGGTCAGTTGGCCGTCATGGCGGACAAACCGGTCTCGCAAGCGCTCGGCATGAGCGTTGACATGGTTGGCCAAGTTTCGGCGGAACTGCGCCTCACTCCTAATCGCATTCTGAGATACATTCGCTCAGCCTTTCGTTTCTAGGCCAGTCGTTTCTTGGCCAGCGCTTTTTTCCCGCCCCAAAAGCGCTTTCTTCGCTCTTTCGCGGGTCTGGTCGGCCCACATCTTGTCGAAATCAATCGCCTCCAGATTCAAGAGTTCATGGAGCGGGTCGTCGCGCCATTGTTGTTCCTTTTCCGGCAGCCAGTAGCGATAGGGGTCGTGGCGGTGGCCGCTGCCCGAGCGCGTGATGAGGCCGCGGGCGAAGGCTTCGTCCAGCCAGCGCCACAAGGAAGCCAGCTTGGGCCGCGGGCAGTCGGCGGGCCATTGCTCGATCAGCTGGCGGCGGGTCAGCTTGTTCGCAGCGTCTTCGAGAGCCAGCTTCAGGATCGTCCACGGTCCCTGGAATTCGTCTTCCACTTGCTCGGCTATGAGCTCGTACGTGCAGCCATCGGCGGCCAACTCCATGAGGAGATTTCGCGGACTCTGCGTAAAACGGGAGCGGACCAGGAGACGGCGGCGGCGCACGGCCGGGTTGGACGCGTCGGCCAAGTGCATCTCCATGGTGATGTCCACGAACGCCAACAGGGCGCCGGCGCCACGAGCGCACAGGCCCTCCCTCATGACCCCTTTGCGCGGATGGTGCAAGAGGAGCACCGCCACGCCGGCTTGGGCCAGGCGCCGCAAAGGCGCCAGCACGGCAAGAAATGCCGCCGTATTGTTCTCGGCAGCGGGCGGCACGAAGCTGACCAAGGGATCGATGACCACCAGGTCGATTCCTTCGGTCTGGACGAGCTGCATGATCTCTTCGACCAGCTTCTCGGTTTGTTCGCGTGTGGGCGGCGCGGCAAACGGTTGCAGGAGAAAGATCGTATCGCCCATGTCGATCCGTTTCTGCCGCGCCGCCCACAAATCTTCGCCCTCTTCGGAGACGACCAGCGTTTTTCCAGACGTCAAGGCCAGCCCGGCCAACGGCGCGCTGCGAGATCGTTGGCCTAAAAGGATTGAGACCAACGTCGTCTTGCCGGTCTTCCACAGGCTCGTGAGCAGAGTAATCTTGCCCCGGGCGAGAAGGCCCTGCCAGAGCCAGGTGATTTCCGTAGACGTTTCGAGCAGTCGCGAAGCATGCACGAGTGGGCGGTTCATGGCGGATTCCTTTGATATGCGGGAGAGGAGCGATTCACCACGAATTTCACAGATGACACGGATGGGAGAAATCAGAAAGACATGGGCTAGGCAGTAAGGGGCTTTGCGATCAAGACAGGATGAACACTGGAGGCGGAGACAGCCGCGAAAATAGGCCGCCGCATGCTCCTTACTTCACTTTACCATAGGTGCGGCTCTGACGTACAGGTTGGTTGTCATTAATGTGCTGAAACGTGACTCAATAGCGTTTCATGATTTCTTGAATCTCATGGATCTCATGAATCTCATGGATCTCATGGATCTCATGAATCTCATGAATCTCATCGGGTGGGCAACTTGTCAAAATCAAGCGTTTGGTGAGACGTGAGATGATGATGAAATGGTGCATCCCGCCGATCAGCTCACGACAATTCCGGGCGCCCCGCGTTGTTCGGGGGCCTGCACCGTCCCAATCGCCGCCGCCTTCGTGAAACCGGCCACGTGCAGCCGAGCGATCACCGCATCCGCCGCTTCTTGCCGCACCGCCCCGAGCAAGCCGCCGGAGGTTTGCGGATCGAAAAGCGAGGCGGGCGTTGGACCTTCCACCCGGCACGCAACCTTGGCGTTGTCTCCATGTAACGTGCTAACGATGCCGTCCGCGACCACCTTTTCAAATCCGTCATACAGCGGCATTTGTTCAGCTGTCAAGCGCGCCGACACCCGGCTGGCGTCGAGCATCTCCAACAAGTGCCCGGCAAGGCCGAAGCCGGTGACGTCGGTGCAAGCGCTGACGCCGGCTTCCGCGAAAATATGGCCCGCCTCCCGATTAGAGAGAAGCATCGTCGCGAGCAGCGGCTCGAACCAGGCGGCCCGGCATTCGCCGCGCATCCAGGCGGCCAACAGCGCACCGCTGCCCAGCGGCTTCGTAAGGATCAGAACGTCGCCGGGCCGCAGGTTGCCTTTCTGGAAGAGCCGACCTTCTTCCGCGAAACCGGTGACCGAGAATCCGAGCGCCAGCTCCGGTCCCTCCGTGGTGTGCCCGCCGGTCAGGACGACGCCCAATTCCTTGAATGAAGCGACGGCGCCGGAGAGAAGCTCGTAAAGTTGGGACTCCTGGATGGGGCCACGGGCGTACGGCAACGTGGCAATTGCCAGAGCCGTAAAGGGGCGGGCGTTCATCGCGTAGAGATCGCTGACCGCATTCAAGGCGGCAATGCGGCCGAAGAGATACGGATCGTCGATAAACGCTTTGAAGTAATCGACCGTCTGCACCTCCAAGAGCTTGTCCGGCTCATTGCCGAACAAATCCGGGCGAACGCGGTGGACGGCGGCGTCCTCCCCTGCCCTCGTGCCGAGAAGAATGCGCGGGTCGTCGGGAACGTCGAGGTGCTTCAATACCGCCGAGAGCACGTCGCTGGAGATCTTTGAGCCGCAGCCACCGCAGCGCATCAGCGGCGTTTCCGTCGTGTCGCCGCTTGCCGGTGTCATGGGCACGAAATCCGTGAATTTGCGAATCCAGGCACGATCGATACGGTCTTTGAGCCGGCGCGCCCGCCGCGACTTCCACGTAAAGGGGCCATAGCTCAAGACCGCCTTGTTGTCGGCGGTGTTGAGAAGGCTCAAGCAATAGCGCTGAGGCTTGAACGGGCGAGTTGGCTTCTGGTGAAGGAAAGCGGCGAGGGCGTCGAAGAGCACCTTGCCTTCGCGGACCGCATGAACGCCGTTCTTGGCGAGATCGGGATAGCTCTCGAAGGAGACGCAATCGCCGGTGCCGAAGATCGCCGGGTCGGAGATGGATTGGAGCGAACGCGACACTCGAAGGAATCCATTGGCGTCGAGGGACAATCCGCTGTTGTGCAAGATCGACGGCGGCGAGGCTTGGGTTGCCCAAAGCACTGCGTCAAATGAGACGTGCTCGCCGCCTTCCAGGCGAAGCGATCCGTTTTCACCGCCCACCACACGCGCGTTCACCCGCCATGTAATTCCGCGTTCGCGGAAAGCGTTCTCGAAAGCCGCGGCGACGCCGGAAGGGAAATCGGGCAGAATGCGCGGATTGCTCTGTAGAAGAGTGAGGCGAAAGCTCGAATGTTTGCCAAGTCGTTTATGAATTGCCAGCGAAAGTTCGCAGCCGCTTGCGCCCCCGCCGACGACAACCAAATGAAACGCCTGCGGCGATCGCGTCAGGGACTCGTCGAGGGTATCGAGCCGCTGCATGAGCTTTGCAAGCGGCCGCATTACCAACGACGAGTTTCCATGTACCTCGGCGGGACAGGCCGGAATGGACCCGAGACCCAGCGAAAGCACGTCGTAGGTGAGCGGCGGCCTGTCGGCGAACAAGACCTGGCGAGCCTTCGGGTCGATGCCAGTGACGCGCTCGGCGACGAACCGAACGTTGACGTGCTGACAGAGGCGAACGAGGTCGATGGTGACTTCGTCCCAGGAATACTCGCCGCCGATGCAGCCCGGAACCATCGCCGAATAGGGGATGACCGGCGCCTCATTTACGAGGGTGACCGCGACGCCAGGGATAGGCGACATGCCGAAGCGCCGCAGAAAGACTAGGTGGGCGTTGCCGGCGCCGACAAGGAGGACGGATTTTTCAATAGGGCGCGTTGCGGAAGGATTCATGAGGCTTGGGCTCGCCCTTGTCGCATGAGAGCTTAGTTGCGATAAAGCCTTATCGCAAGCAAGCCTTGTCGCGATAATGGGCGGTTTTTATGATTACTGTTCCGAAAGCCGTAGCTTATTAGGGATTCTACAATGTCTATCGATAAAAGTCTTCGCCGCAAGAACTCGCTAGTGCGGGCTCGCAATGTATTGACGCGTGGGGAGCGCATTAAAACGCTCCAAACTGAGGAGCGTTGGCCGCTAGGCCGCAGCCCGTTTGGGTTGCCGAAGGTGAAGGTCGTTAAGCTGGTGGTGAAGAAGATCAAGAAGGCCAAGGAAGAGGAAAAGCCGGCTGAGGGCGCCGAGGGAGCGGCGGCCCCTGCGGGCGCCACGCCTGCTGCCGGAGCCGAAAAGAAGGCGCCCGAAAGGAAGGCCCCGGAGAAAAAGGGGGCCGACAAGAAATAGGTGGACTGCACATCCGGACCCCCCAAATCCATATCCCCAGGATTCGCTGCGCTCATCTTGGGGCTTGGGAAGCAAGTACGAGCCGGGCCGCATGGGTCCGGCTTTTTTGCGCGCTCACTTTCTCGATGGACAGCGTAGGAGGATTGCTGGCAGAATGGGTGGGGGAGAAAGCAATCCACCTGGCCATGACTTTCGTCTAAAAAGTGACGGTATGAGCGAACTGGCTGTAGGCGCCACCAAAGTGCGGACGAAAAGCACCAAGGCCGACTTGTCGGGCGAGGCGTTCGTCTGCGCTTTCAACGAGGTCCGTGCCGAATTGGTCAGTACGCTCTTTTTCATGCTTGGAAATCATGAGGACGCCCAGGACGCCGCGCAAGACGCTTTTCTCAAGTGTTGGCGGACGCGGGCTACCTTGGCGGAGGTACGTAACTTTCGCGCCTGGATCTTCCGTGTCGGCCTCAACGCCGCCAAGGATTTGCAGCGCAACGCCTGGCGGCGCAAAGCGAGAAACGTTGGCGACCTGATTCCCGAGGCCGCGGTTGAAAACGACCCGGTGGATCAGCTCGAAGACAAGGAGACTCTCGATCGCCTTCGCCGCGCGCTCTTGGATTTGCGCCCGGAGGAGAAAGCGGTTTTCTTGCTCAGGCAGAACGGCGACCTGACCTTCGAGGAGATTGCCGAACTTCGCCGTACGCCGGTGGGAACCGTTAAGACCCAGATGCGATCAGCCCTGCAAAAGCTGCGGCGCGTGCTCAAAGACCAGTAAGTGCTCAAGGACCCATGACCGAAATGTTCAACTGCGAGAAGTGCGATCTGCAACTGTTGGATTACGTCTACGGCCTGCTCGATGAGGCCGAGGCGAAAGAACTCCGCGCTCATCTGGAGGGCTGTCCGTCCTGCCGGGCCAAGTTGACTCATACCGAGGGACAGAAGCAACTGCTGGCGAGAGCGGCGCGGGTGATTCCCCAAGTTCCGGCGTTTGTGGTTCCAGGCATGGACCTGGAACCGGCCGCGGCGCAATCGACTCCGGCGCCGGAGCCGACGCAGTTGCATGAAACCCCACAGTCTCTGCCGCTCACCGCTCCAGTCCCGCGCACGCGACGTACTCCGCTTCGGCGATTTTGGCCGGTTTTTGCAGCGGCTGCGGCGCTTTTGATCGCCGCTTATTTCGGCAACGGCTCCTATGAACGCGAGCTGGCGGAACGCACAACGCAAATCGCCGATGCCGGAGCAAGAGTTGAATCGATCAACGCAAAAATCGTCGCGCTTCGCGCCAAATTCGAAAAGAGCAAGGATACTGCTTCGGTCCAGGCCGAGGCCCAGACTCCACCGTATCTCCTCGCCTACGGCCCGGCACAGTATTACCCCGAAGCATCCAACACCTACCGCATTGAAACGCGCAACGCCGACGGTACACCGTGCAAAATCCCCATTCATCCTCAAGTGATCGGACCGAATGATGAGGTGCTCCACGACGGCAAGGTGGCCTTGTGCAACGGAGAAACCTCGATCACGATTCCCCCCGGCTTGCAGCTCGACACGGCCCAGCTGGTGGTTCGCACGGTCGGCGCCGCCCCGGCTGAGGTGCGGGAAACGCTCCGCCGCGCGTCGCCGAGCTTCGCGACCCATCTTGCCATTAACAAGTCGCTCTACCGGGTAGGCGACGTCGTCTTCTTTCGCACGCTCACCTTGGACCGCCTCAGCTTCAAGCCGCCCGAGGACTCGATTCCATTGCGCTTCAGCCTCGTCAACGCCAAGGGAACCGCGGTTAAACAGCTTCTTGGCCAAACGGGCCCTGGCGGCATCAGCGGCGGCACCTTCGCTTTGACGGCCGACCTGCCAAACGGCGACTATGCGATCCAAGTTGCTGCCGATTCAACCGCGAATGTGGTTGTAAAGCCGCAATCTCGCACCTTGGAAGTTCTGCGTGAAGAGACGCCGCAACTGGCGCTGGACCGGCTGAAATACAAACCCGGCGAAGCGTTCAACGGCGCCTTTTTCCTCAAGGAAGCCAATGGAGCGCCCCTGGTCAATCAGCAGGTCATGACCCAGCTCTTCGCGGACGGCAAGCTTGTTCCGCAAGTTGCGGGAGCTCCCCAAGCGATGCTCCATTCACAATCGGATTCTCAAGGAAGGGTCCCCATTCAAGGCACCATTCCCAAAAAGATTGAGAAAGGCGCTGAGGTCGAGTTGAAATTTCGACGAGGCAAGGAGGAAGTCAAAGTCGTGCGGCCGATTCCGGTGGTTCCGTCGGAGGTGGCCATTGACTTCTTTCCGGAAGGCGGCGACCTCGTAGCCGGCGTTCCGTGCAAGGTCTACTACCGCGTCAAGACTCCGCAGGGCGACCTGATCGAGCCGGATGGCCATGTCATCGTCCTGGCGAGCAATACTGTGCTCCACGACTCGGAACGGGAAAAGGGAATGGGCGCGTTCACCTTCACCCCTGATCCGGCCGAGAAATACACAGTGCGGATAACCGGCTCGGTAGGCGTCACCGAAATCACCAATCCCTTTGGACGCTTGCAGATCAAGCCTGAAGGCGTGGTCTTACACGCACCGCTAAGTGTTCGAAGCGACGCCGGACCGATTGCCATGACGCTGCATAATCAGGGCGCCGGCCGCAATCTGCTCATGCTGACTGCGTGTCGTGGTCAAATCGTCGACCAGCAATTTGTCGATATTTCGAAGGGGCCGAGCGAGAAGAGCGTGCAGGTTGCCGGGACAGTCCATGGCGGGACAGCCCAGGGTGTGCTGCGGGTCACGGTATATGATACCGCTCGGGGCGAGCTTACGCCGCTTGCAGAGCGCCTCGTGTACCGTGCTCCCACGCAAAGCCTCGAATTGGATGTGAGCGTCGAAAGTGTGAACGCCGCCAACGCTCCTGGGAAATCCGCCCCTACGAGCCGCGCACTCGCGGACCGCGCTTCTGCGAACGGCAAGCAACGCTTCGTGCCCGCAGGCCAAAGCGCGCAGCTAAGTGTCGGCTGCAGGGATGAGAAAAATGTGCCGGTGGATGGCTGGATATTGGGCGTAGTAGTCGATGAGCGGTTCCGGGCCGAGAAGCATGAGCGCGGCTTGAACGCCCACTTCTACTTGGCAGGCGATTTTGCGAATGTCGACGATCTCGATAACGCCCAACTCGTCGCCAATGACGCGCCCGCATCCGCCGAAGTCCTTGACCTATTCCTGGGCACGCAAGGCTGGCGGCGCTTTGTACGCCAGGATTCGCTCCCGATGCTCGCCAGAAATGAAGCCAACGACGCGGGCAAAGATTCCAAGGCCAAAGATGCACTCAGCAAGGTGGCCGGAGGGAAGTCGGATCAGGCGGTATTGCTGCCGGCCTTTTTCAGCAGCGAAAACGCCGCGCCCGAAGCGCTGCGCGCAAAGCATCAAGCCAACTTGGAACGATCTATCAGTGAGCTGATCGACCAAGTCAAGCTTGAAGAGAACCAGCTATCCAATGAAAGAAATCTTGGCATGTCGGTTCTGCAGAACGCCCGCGCCGCGCTCGCCCAGTATCGGGAGCGGCCTATGGAATTTCTCCGAGTTGGCATGGGCGTTTTGGTGGCAGCGCTCGTGGCCGTCGCCGTGCTGCTTATGGCGGCGGGAGCGCTACGCCTTCTTCGCAAGGCGGAAAGACCAACATTCGCCTTCGCTGGGGCGGGATGTTGTTTGTTCGCTTGCTTGGCGCTTTACCTGATTGGCATTCGCTTGACGCCGGATGATCGGCATGCCGCCGAAGGGCTTCCTGACGAAAGGCGTGCTGATCTCCGCGACGCGCACGGCAAAGAGAAGGCTGCCTCGCGGAGGCAGCAACCCCCTATCAGAGCGAATGAAAAAAGGGAGGAAGCAGTCGCGAAAGATGCGAGCCGCGTTGAGCTTCCCAGGTCCAAGTCGCCACCCATCGGCAACTTCGTCGCTCAGCAGCCGGCGGAGGAGCGACTCCAACGAGAGACTAAGAGTGCGGACAAAAGTGCCGATGGGAAGGCGGAGGGAGCGACTTACGGGCAGGCAGCGGAGTTGGCGATGAAGTCTGTCCTGCGCAATACCGCCAATGCCAACCCCATGGGAGGCATCGGAGGCGGCCAGTTCGGGTTTGGAGGTGGATTCGGGAGCGGATTCGGCGGTGGCGCCTTCGGCGCCGGCACCTACGGCGGGGGCGCTGGAAAGACCGATCCTGGAACCATGCAGTTGTCAGCGCAGTCCAATCGGGATGACGAGCTGAACAAACGCTATGTCGAGGCGGCACAAGTGCAAGAGGGGCAAAAGAACGCTGGCAGGACCGGACCGCAACCCAAAGGATTACCAGCAACCGCGACGCCGCCAACGCCTTCGGCCGCCAAAGGTGGCGGTGCGGGCGGCGGCAAAGCAAGTGGATCGCAGGAAAAACTCAGCCAAGATCAAGCCCAATGGAGGTTCGATACTTTTCAGGCATACGTTTACGGCAATCGGCAACACGAAAAACGCGACCAACAAGACACGCTCGTCTGGCACCCGATGCTCCTCGCCGACGACGGCCGGGCCAGCGTTGGCTTCCAGGCCCCGTATGGCGCCAGCACCTACCGCGTTTTGATTTACGCCAACAGTCCCACCGGCCGCCTTGGCTTTTATGAGGGCAGATTCGAAGTGCGCCCGGCCGGTAGCAAATGACAGGCGCCGTTTAGCCGGGAGCCGCAAAACTTCACTCGTCCTCGCTTTCAAGTCTTTTCCGCGCTGCTTCGATTTTCTCGATCTTGTCCGGCGAAACCTCCGGATACTTCATGTTTAGGCTTTGGATCGTCGTGGCGACGATCTTGGCGACCAAAGCCCGGCTGGCCCACTTGTAGTCGGCGGGAATGACATACCAGGGGGCCCATTCAGTGCTGGTGGCTTGCAAACAATCCCCGTACGCCTCCATGTAATTGTCCCAGAAGTCACGCTCTTTGAGGTCGGAGTCCGAGAACTTCCAGTGTTTGCGCGGATCTTTGATACGCTCCAAGAAGCGCCGGCGCTGCTCTTCCTGGGAGACGTTGAGGAAGAACTTGAGGATTACGGTGCCGTTTTGCTGTAGATGCTTTTCGAAACAGTTGATGTCGTCGTAACGCGCCTGCCAGAGCTTTTCGCCCGGCTTTGCGTCGGGAATACGTTGCGAGCCGAGGATTTCCGGGTGCACGCGGACGATGAGCACCTCCTCGTAATAGGAACGGTTGAAGATGCCGATCCGGCCGCGCTCCGGCAGGGCCTTGTTGCAGCGCCACAGGAAATCATGATCGAGTTCCTCCGATGATGGATGCTTGAACGAATAGACCTGGCAGCCTTGCGGATTCACGCCCGACATGACGTGCTTGATGGTGCTGTCTTTGCCGGCGGCGTCCATGGCCTGGAAGATGAGCAGGATCGCATAAGTGTCCGCGGCATAGAGGAGGTCCTGCGCCTCGGCCAGAGCGGCCACATCTTCGGAAAGGAATTTCTGCGCGGCCTCTTTGCGCTCGTTCTTGGGAAGTTTCTTATCTCCCGCCCAGGCCGGGTCGTGGTCCTTAAGCCTGAATTTCTTTCCGGGACGAACGCGCACGAAATCAAGAATGTCGTCGAGTGATGGCGTCGGCATGAAAGGTACCTCGAGGTCCGGACATGAGATCGGAGCCGTTATATCTTGCGAGCAATGAGCAACTCGGTCAGAATGACGTGAGACTGCCGCTTTGAGGAGATCATGGCTAGCCAAGCACCTCCGGCGCCGCCGCCGGTCACGCTCAGCGACGACAACCCGCTTCACCGGGTGAATCTGCGCCTCTTTCAGATCCGGATGATTGCCCTCGCGGTAATTGTCACCGGCTGTTTCTTCTTGATGGGCGTCATCCCCGGCATCATCGCCTTGTTCATCGCCAAGCATTTTCTAGTGGCGGTGCTTGCAGTTGGCATGCGCCTGCCGCCCTGCAAGAATTGACGAGCCTTTCTCCCGCCGATAAGGTGAACCCGTCTTCCCTTGGCGCTCTCAAGGCATTGAGCCCGAAGCGCAAGCGAGGGCCTCGTTTTTGCGCGCAAAGAGAATCGCACCATGCCGACCTACAACCCTAAAGTCATCGAGCCGCGCTGGCAGCGCTTTTGGGAAGAACGCAAGACCTTTCGGACGCCCGACCTTTCCGCGAAGGCAAAATACTACATCCTCGACATGTTCCCTTATCCCTCGGGCGCCGGACTGCACGTCGGCCATCCCGAGGGCTATACTGCCACGGACATCCTGGCACGCTATCGCCGCATGCGCGGCTTCAACGTGCTGCACCCCATGGGCTGGGACGCTTTCGGCCTGCCTGCCGAGCAATACGCCATCCAGACCGGCACGCACCCTCGGCAGACGACACAGGCAAACATCAACGAGTTTCGCCGTCAGATCCGGATGCTCGGCTTCAGTTACGACTGGGACCGCGAGGTCGACACCACCGATCCCCATTACTTCAAATGGACGCAATGGATTTTCCTGGTTCTTTTCGACACGTGGTACGATCACGAGCAGAAGTGTGGCCGGCCCATCGCCGAACTGCCGATTCCGGCGGCAATCGAGTCCCAGGGCAGCTTGGCCGTTCAGAAATATCAGGACGGAAAGCGCCTCGCCTATCAAGCGGAAGTGCCAGTCAACTGGTGCCCGGAGCTAGGCACGGTGCTGGCCAACGAAGAGGTCATCGACGGCAAGTCCGAGCGCGGCGGACATCCCGTCGTCCGCATGCCGCTGCGACAATGGCTCTTGCGCATCACCGACTACGCCGAGCGCCTGCTTGATGACTTGACCCTGGTCGATTGGCCCGAGTCGATCAAGAAGATGCAGCGCGACTGGATCGGCAAGAGCGAAGGCGCCGAAGTCGATTTCGCCCTGCGTCCCGACCGCAGCATGGCCGACGTGAAGCTGAGTCCCGATTTGCAGCCGGTCGCGTTTAACAAACCGATCCGCGTTTTCACCACCCGGCCCGACACGCTATTCGGCGCAACCTACATGGTGTTGGCGCCGGAGCATCCGCTGGTCAAGACGATCACGACGCCGCTTAAGCGCGAAGAAGTGGAAGCCTATGTCGTCCAGGCGGCGCGCAAAAGCGATCTCGAACGCACGGAGTTGGCCAAGAAAAAGACCGGCGTCTTCACCGGCGCCTACGCCATCAACCCCGTCAATCAGGAAGCGACTCCGATCTGGATCGCCGACTATGTACTCGCAAGCTACGGCACCGGGGCGATCATGGCGGTGCCGGCGCACGACGAGCGCGACTTCGAGTTCGCCCAGCAATATCGGCTTCCGATTCGCCCCGTAGTGCTGCCGCCTGCCGACTGGCTGGCCAAGAGCCGAGTATGCGAAATCGTGCAGAAGGTCGGCGACGGCACCTATCCCGGCAACGAGACCCTGGCCGAGTTTGAAGCAACGGTTGTTAGCCAAGCCGCGCGGGTCTGGACCCAGGCCGGCGGCGACCGTGTCCGCATCACCGAGCGCCTCTATCGCATGCATTGCGAGCTATTCGCCGACTGCTTCGTCGAGGAAGGGATCGCCTTCAACTCCGGATCGTTTGACGGCCTGACGACGGCGGAATTCAAGACGAAGATCACTGATTGGCTCGAAGAGAAAAACAACGGCCAGAAGAAGATCAACTTCAAGCTGCGTGACTGGCTGTTCAGCCGGCAGCGCTATTGGGGCGAGCCGTTTCCAATCCTGCACGAGATTGATGAAACCGGCAAACCGACGGGTGCGATTCGAGCGCTGTCGATAGAGGAATTGCCGCTGATCCTGCCGGAGTTGGAGGATTATAAGCCATCCGGCAAGCCGGAGCCTCCCTTGGGCAAGGCAAGCGCGTGGGTTCGGGTCACCCGCGACGGCAAACGATACCTGCGCGAAACGAACACCATGCCGCAATGGGCAGGGTCGTGCTGGTACTACTTGCGCTACTTGGATGCGAAGAATGACAAAACGTTTTGCGACCCAGGCAAGGAAAAGACGTGGATGCCGGTCGATCTCTACGTCGGCGGCGCCGAGCATGCCGTCCTGCATCTCTTGTACTCCAGATTCTGGCACAAAGTGCTGTTCGATCGCGGCTATGTCCATTTTCCGGAGCCGTTTAAGCGCCTGGTCAATCAGGGAATGATCTTGGGCGAGATGGAATACACGACTTACACGCGCCAGGGCGCATGGATTTCATTGCCGGAGGTTGAGAGAAGCGGGACCGAAGGCTTGGAAGCCGTGAAGTTGACCGAGGACCAGGTCGAGAAAAAGGGCGACGCTATCGTGCTGAAGGAAAATCCGGCGATCAGAATTGACGCCCGCGCCCACAAGATGTCGAAGGCGCGCGGCAACGTCATCAATCCGGATCACGTCGTCGACGAATACGGCGCCGACAGCCTGCGACTTTACGAGATGTTTATGGGCCCCTTGGAAGCGACCAAACCGTGGAGCATGCGCGGCGTGGAGGGCGTTTATCGCTTTCTGAATCGCGTCTGGCGGCTGGTGATTGATGAGCGTGCCGAAGAAATGCGTCTGCTCGATACGATCGAGGACGTGAAACCCGACCGCGAAACCGAGCGCTTGCTGCACCACACGATCAAGCGGGTGACCGACGATCTGGAAAGCATGTCGTTCAACACCGCCATCGCCGCCATGATGGAGTTCACCAACCATCTCACCCGGCAAGCAGTGAGGCCCCGCTCCGTGCTGCGGACCTTCGTGCTGCTTTTGAGCCCGTTCGCGCCGCACTTGGCCGAGGAGTTGTGGCGATCTTTTGAAAACTCCGAAACGCTCGCATTCGAAGCATGGCCGACTTACGACGAAGCGCTGCTCAAGGCAGACCAGATCGAGGTGCCGGTGCAGATCAACGGCAAGCTGCGCGGGAAGCTGCAAGTACGCGCCGACATCGATCCGGCCGCTCTTGAGAAAGCCGCCCTTGCCGACGAGAAGATCAAGGCACTGCTCGAGGGCAAGACGGTGCGCAAAGTGATCGTCGTACCCGGGAAGCTCGTGAATATTGTGGTGGCGTAACATGAGAGCGCGTCAAGCCGTCATTGTCGAGCCGTTCAAGGCGGAGATCCGAGAAGTCGATCTTCCGGATCCGGCCGACAATCAGGTTCTCGTCGCCACCGAGGTCAGCGCGGTCAGTCCGGGCACTGAGTTGGCCGTCTATACCGGCACGCATCAGTGGTTGCTCGATCCAAACCTGCCCGAATGGAAGTTCCCCTTCCGCTCTGGGTACAGCGCCGCCGGGAAGGTCGTCGCGGTGGGCCCCAAGGTCGCGGTCTGGAAAGCGGGTGATCGCGTCAGCTACCCGGGCAATCACGCTTCCGCCGAATTGCTGACGCTTGGCCACGAACGCGGACGGTTGTGGCGACTGCCCGCGAAACTCGACTTCGAGAAGGCGTCGCTCGCTTGCATTCTACGCTACGGCATGGGGGCGAGCATTCGAGCCGGTATCACGCTCGGCCGCTCGGCCGCCGTGTTGGGTCTGGGCCTGATCGGGCAGGCGGCATTGCGGTGTCTGATCGCGGCGGGTGCTCACCCTGTGATCGGCATCGATTCCGTGAAGATGCGCCGCGAGGCCGCCCTAGCAGCGGGCGCCGACCTGGCAATCGATCCTTCCACCGGCGACGTGCGCAAACAACTAATGGATTTCTTCGGCACGCGCCGTGCGGAGATCGTTGCCGATGCCACGGGTGTACCGGACGCCGTACCTCAAGCGATGGCACTAGCGTGCGACGGCGGCCAAGTGATCGTCGTCGGCAGCCCGCGCGGTAAGGCGAAGGACGTCAACTTCTACGACGACCTGCACCGCCGCTACATCGAGGTCACGGGTGCCCACGGCAACATGCTTTTCGAACCTGCCCACACCCGCCTGGCCGGCGCCTGGGATATCGACAAGGCGCAATACTGGCTCCTCGCCGCACTCGCCAACGGCCGACTCAACACCAACGGCCTGGTCACGCAAAGAATCCCACCTTCCGGTTTCGGCGCCGCTTATGAAGGACTCCTGAAGAACAAGGAAGAATTCCTTAGCGTCCTGGTGCGCTGGACATAACGCGCCAATCCCGCTGGCGAGTCTTCGAGCCTGCGGGGCTTTTGAAACCCCGCGGATTCGCTGCGCTCATCCGCGGGCTTGGCTTATCCGCGGGCTTGAATCGCTACACCATGAACCAATTTACCGAAACCAACCGTTCCGAGTCCTGGAAATGGGCTGTCTGCGTCGTGCTTTTTCTCGCCACCACGCTGAACTACATGGATCGACTGACGGTGAGCCAGATGGCGGTGCGCCTCACCGATGAGTTTCAGCTCAACAACACGCAATATGGTTCGCTCGATTCCGCATTCTCCATTGCGTTCGCCGTTGGCGCGCTGGTGTGGGGCTGGATGGCCGATCGCTGGAATTCGTGGTGGATTTATCCGCTCGCTGTCTTCGCTTGGTCGCTGGCTGGCGCCGCCACCGGTCTGGTGCCCGCGCCCGGATACGGCGGCTCGGCATGGCTCCCTTCATTTTTGACCCTGATGTCGTGCCGCTTTGCCCTTGGTTTCACCGAATCCGGACACTGGCCGTGCGCTCTCAAGACGACGCAGCGCATCCTGCCTCCCGCGCAGCGAACGTTGGGCAATGGCATCCTGCAGAGCGGGGCGGCCATCGGCTCCGTGGTCACGCCGCTTGTGTGCCTGGCGCTCCTGGATGCCACCGGCCAATGGCGGTCCGCGTTCGTTCTCATCGGCAGCTTGGGACTCGGGTGGGTGATCGTGTGGCTGGTGCTGGTTCGGCCACGCGACCTTGTCCCTCGCCCAACTCCGGACGGCGATCTTCCCGTCCAGGGCTTCCTGCGTCATCTTTTCGCCCAGCGCCGCTTTTGGGTGTTGCTCGCAATCGTCATCTGCATCAACAGTTGCTGGCATTTCTTCCGTGTGTGGATGCCGAAATTTCTGCAAGAATTCCACGGCTACAGCGAGCGCGAAATGCAGTATTTCTCAGCCAGCTATTACGTGGCAGCGGACTTAGGCTCCTTGGCCGCGGGATTTGCCGCACTCTATTTGGTTCGGCGCGGCCTCAGTGTCCACGGCAGCCTGTTGTTCGTCTTTTGTTTCTGCGCGATCCTGGCATCGCTAAGTTTTTCGCTCATCTTCATTGAGCGCGGCCCGCTTCTGTTGAGCGTGATGTTATTGATCGCTTTCGGATCGCTGGGCTTGTTTCCCGTGTATTATTCCTTGTCGCAAGAGCTATCTACGCGCCATCAGGGAAAGGTGACCGGCGTCCTCGGATGCGCGTGCTGGCTGGCGATGGCGCCCATGCGCTATCTTGAAGGCGCCTATATCGATGCCTCGAAACGCTACGACTTCGGCCTTGCCGTCGCGGGCATCATGCCGCTGGCCGCAGTGCTGGTGCTGGTCTGCTTTTGGACAACTGCGAAGAGGAGCAAGACTGGCGAGCCGGGAGCGTGAGCGGCGTAAGCGACCGGAGGTTATTCCCATTCTCCCTTCGCTGACGCTCCCGGCTTGCCGATTGGTTAACGTGACACCACTTGAGCGCCTTCGTTGTCGAATTCGATGCGCACGAAGCGGCGCAGGCCGTAGTTAAACTCGAGCTGATTTTCGCGGACTTGAATGCGCCGCGGCGTTCCTTCGGGCAAAATAAAGCGGACCGTCGTCGGCTCCTTGGTCACCGGATTCAGAAGCGTCACCTCGTAGCTGCCCGCCTTGGCGGCGAATGCGTTGGCAAACTCGGTTAAGGTCGGCGCCTTGCCGGGCTTCACCGGCTGCGGCGGCGTTTGGTCGGCATCGACTGCCGGCTTGGCCGCTTGCTTCGGTGGAGGCGGAGTGAATTCGGGAGGCGCCGGCGTGTCCGGCCCATCCAATCGTGGCGGCGGCAGCACGTACAAGGGCATCGGTGAGCCGTAAATGTAGGTGGGCGAACCATAACGCACGAACGGCGCCCGCACTTGCACATTGGGTCCATCGACATAGACCCGCACGAACGGGGCGCGCACGATTACTTGTGCGTTTGCGTCCGATGCAAGGCCCAATCCACCTAAGAGGACCGTGACAGTGATCGCAAAGAAGCGTTTCATGGCTGTCTCCTTTCTCATTCCTTCCTTTTCTTTCGCTTCTTTATTATCGCCCATGCCGGCGGCGGTGACAAGCGGCTGTCAGTCGGAGGCGCAGTTGCACTCGTAGGACGGATTTGCAATCCGTCCGAACGACTGGACGGTTTGCAAAACCGTCCTACTCTAAGGCGCCACATTCACGTGCAGCGGGTCGATCCAGTATTTGTTGTCGGCGTTGTAATACAGATAGGCGCGGGACGCTGGGCCGGTGTACGAACCGGGAAAACGGGCGACCAGATCGAGGCGCACGATGATTTCCGCCTTTGGGGCCAGGTCGCGCCAGTACAGCACCAACTCGCGGCCCTTCAATTCCCAGGCGCTTATGACGCCGGGTTTGAATTTGCCGTCTTCTTCACGCACGCGGGCCAACTCCTTGAGCTGGGCCATGTCTTCGGAGAACGCCAGGCCGGCGGGCAAGCCTATGATGGCCACCGTCATTCCCTGGCCTTTGCCGGTTCGATTCGACAGTGACACGGACAGGCGCGCGGCGTCGCCTTGTTTCAGCTCGGTCTTGTTCAGCGAAGCATTGACGTGTACCGGACAGTTCTCCGGGTTGGCAGGTTTCTGGGTGCGATAGGAAATCGACAACGTGTATGGCAAGGAATTGGCGCCGGTCATTTCGATGCGGACTTTATTATTGCCAGGACTCATGCCGGAGTTGGGCGGCAACGACAACGTCACCGGCTCGCTCATGTCGCCCGTAAGGTTCCGCTTCGCTCCCTGGATCGGAAGCTCATTGACAACCAGTTGCACTTCGCCGGGCTGAACGGCCTTCCTGCGATCTTGTGTGAAGGCGATAAGGGCCTTGAGGGCGAGGATGGTGGATTGCGTGGACCCAAAGGCGCCGTGGCCACCACGTTGCTTGCCGAGCCATTTCACTGCCTTGTCGATATTCTGGTGAAACTCCTCGGGGCGGTTGGCACGCAGCCAGCCGAGCACGCCCAGGGCGGTGGTTTCGATTTCCAGATCACGGCCTGCCGAGCCGGTGATGCTCGTGGCGGCGCCGGTGAGATGACCGTCCACCGCTTGCGCGCCACGAAGGTTTTTCAGAAGCTCCAAGCCTTCCTTGGCTTGGCCACGATTCAGGTGGCTCAACCCGGCTAGAGCGACGAAATACGCGTCTTTCGAGGTTTTGGCTTGGTCAAACAGAGCTTTCAGCTCGGCACCTACCTTTTCCTCGACACCGCTTTCCGTCAACGCCCAGGTGATGTAAGCGTTGGTGATGTGATCGGGCGCTCGGCCGAAAGAGTCGACAGCCCGTGGGTTGCGTTTAAAGCCGCCCTTGCCGTCGCGGGCATCAAGTAGATAGTTGGTCGTCCGCTCCAACATGGCCTTGTCGACCGGGTAGACCTTGGACATGTCCTTGAACTGCAAGAGACCGTAGGCGGTCAGCGCCTCGTGCGGCGGTGCGGCTTGGCCGAACCATTCGTAGCCTTGCCGCTTCGCCTGATCGCGCGGATCGAAGCATTCAAAGGAGGTCAGTTTCCGGTAGCCGCTCTCGAGCAGCCGGCGGGCTTGCGTTTCGGCGCCGTCGTTTGATTGCTTCGATTCCTTGAGGTAATTGAGTATCAAAACGTTCGGATAGTTGCTGGTTGAGCTTTGCTCGAAGCAGCCGCAAGGTTCGCGCAACAAGCCCTCCAGGCCCTTCTGCAATTCCGCGAGCGTGGACGGGAAGATTTGGGCGCGGCACTCCAATGAACCTAGGACCCAGGTGTCGGGCAGCGAGAATTCATGTTGAACCGAGCCGCCCTTTGCTGCGTTGCCCTCAAGCAAGCCGCTATGCGAGACGAGGATTGGAAAGCCTTCGGGAACGATGTTCAACGAGCGCGTGACGCTATCGAAGCCGGCGGGGGCGAACTTGCCGTGAACGCTTATTGCGCCCCGGCGCGCGCTAGGCGTATTTTGGATTGCGCCTACGTTTCCCGCCGGCTGAGCCGTGAAAGTTAGAAGTTGGCGTGCTTTTTCCTTTGCGCTGAGCGACAATGGAGGCATCGGCGCGTTCTGAAAGGCCAGGGCCTGACTCCACGTCGTCAACTCGACAGACGCGGGTCGATCGGTGTTGTTGGTTACAGCCACGGGTACGATGACCGTGTCCGTTGCCGCGATTTCCTCGGGAATGCGCGGCTCGATGCTGTAGGGAAGCGTCGACGCGAATTCAAGGGAACTCGCGCCAATCCGGCCGTCCAGCGTATGGCCTACGACCATCACCTGAAACTTCGTGGTGGAATCGGACAGATCGAAGCTGATGTCGCATTTGCCGTCGGCCAGCACCAGGGCGGGACGCCAGCAAACAGTCTCGGTGAAATCGACTCGATTGTTGTCGGCGGCGGGTTGATGGCGATGGGCGTACTCGCGGACCACGAACGGTCTGGTGTTTTCGGGCAGCGGCACTTTGCGGCCAATGCTCGCTTGAAGAAGCTGCTGAAAGTTGCCTTCCCGACGGAGTTTCCGATGATTATCCGGTAGCCGGCGCCCTGCGATTTCGCCGCCCCTTAAGTTTGCAGGGTCGCCCTTAGCCGCGCCTAGAGCCTTAGGCGCAAAGCCGGGACCGACATCGACTTCCTCCGCGTCTGCTCCGGAAGCATGGACCTTTGGCTGAGCAGGCGCTATCGGCGCGGCAGGCGCGAAGGCCGGTTCCATTGGAAGGCCTTTGGCCGGGAAACCGTTCAGCTTGTTCTCATCGCCCATGTCGGGAAGCGGGGCCTCCGCGACGGCGGCCATCGGCGGAACGGCCCTGGCCATACCGACGGGCTTCTGCGCAAACTCGGCAAATGGTGCATCGCCAAAGCCGCGGCCACGCATTAGGTCAATCGTGGCGGCCAGGCTGCCCATAAACAACAAAACGAGGATGGTTCCGCCCGTCGCGAAAAAACCGATGGCCGACTTGCCGCGTGCCATCCTGCGCATGCCGAAGTAGAGAGAGAACAGGCCGGCAAACAGGATTACGATCACCGTGACGCCGATAAAGACCTGTGCCAGCCAACGTTCGAAGGCGCGCAGACGCTGGTCCGCGGATTCGAGCTGGCCCCGAGTCGTCTGCACGAACACGTTTTCCTGCTGCAGCCGCATTTGTCTTTGCGGCGCATCAAGCTGGATTTTTTCCACGCCGCCGAGCTTTTCCTGCAGACCAACAAACCGCGGAGCGTACTTGCCGTCGACCACGGCGACCAAATCCTTCTCCGGGTCGGTCGTCTGCGTTCCTCCCGGCGCCACGGCTTGCAGGAAGCGGACGGCGTCCTTTTTCTCATCCGCATTCTCCATTCGGGCGAATCGTGCCGGATCCTGCTCGGCGAAGCGGCGCCAACCCTGCACGCCGAGAAGGAGATCAAGGCCCAGATCCGCCTTCGGATGTGAGCCCATGAAGAAGTCGGCGTTTTCCAAATCCTCCGATCGGCGCACCTCACTTGTGAGCAGAAAGTGCGTCGGCATGGCGCGGATGGTCTTGTCGTTGGCCAGCCTGCCGACGCTCACGTCGACGACGGACACGAGCAGGATTGCCGGCGAAATCTCCCTTTTTTCATTTGTCGATTGCAGGGCGAGCTGCACCTTCTCGCCCGGATAATAGCTTTGCTTGTCCGCCGCGATGGAAAACGAGAGGTGCTCCGGCGAACGACGGAAGATTAGCCGCTCCGCGATGGGGCGATACTTGTCCCCAGCGATTTTCTCAAACGCGGTGATCCGATACACACCCCCGACTTCCAGCGCCGGCCGTAGGGTCAATTCCTTGGTTTTGCCCGCCTGCACCTTGACCTGGCTGAAATCGAGGAGGCGGCCGCGGCAGTAGGCGCCAACCAATAGCTCGCGGTCCTTCTCCGAGCTGGTAAGAGACACTTCTATCGAGTTTTCCACTACGCCCTTGGGCAAGCGGAGAACCACGCCATCGGACTTGGCGCTGGGCAGGAAAAAACTGCCGTTAACGCCGGCGGGCGTGTCGATCTGTAGCCGATACTTCTTGTCGACCATCGGTATGAATTCGAAAACGCCCAGACCCTGATTGAGACCAGGCTCCATGTCGTCGGTGATGGTCTGGATCTTGGCCACGACTACGTTGGCCTGATCGACAACTTGGCCCTGCAAGTCGGCCGGTTTTCCTGTAGGCGTGTGCACCTCGAAGTAGACGCGGTTGGCCACGCCGGCCACCAGGTCGCCGCCCTCGGGATAAAAGTCAACCAGCAGCTTTTTGAGCAGCATCGGAATCGGGCGGACGAGGCTTTCGACGTTGTTGTTGTCGTTGATCTTGAGCGTGACGCTGCCGTCGCCTCGCTTAATTTCTTTGGGAAGCTGGAATTGGAACTCAAAGGCGCCGTCCTCGTCGGTGTTGTGGAACGGAATGGGCATTTGGATGTTCATACCATCGACGAACGCTTGCAACTCCAAGCCAAGATTGGCCAGGCTGCCGTCGAGGCGCGTGACCCGGCCACGAACCACGACCTTCTCGCCGGGGCCATACGCGCTGCGATGAAAGTTGAGTTCTTTGTTGAAAAGAGGCACCTGCCAGCGGTTGACGAGGAAGCCGCGGGCCTCGGCCGGAAAGCGGTCGCTCGCTTCGCTGACGGTCAGCATGTATTGGCCGCCGGGCAGGTCCGCCGGCAACTGGAATTCACCGGCGCCAATGCCCTTGAGCGCGTTGCCGTCGGGTCCGCTCAGCGGCTCTTTCTTGGGCTCGGAAACCAATTCAGACCGGCCTTCGGTTTGGAAGATCTGGACGTTGTTCGGGCCGGTGACGGTAAAGCGCAGCTTCATGTCCTCTTGCGTGGGCTTGAGGCTGAAGCGGTCCAGAGTCAGTGAGCGAAAGCGAACAAACTCGCCGGGCCGATACATGGGGCGGTCGGTGACTAGGTGGGTGAGATACTCCGGTGAAACCAGCTTGAGGTGCTCGCGAACTTCGATGGGAACGCCGTCTCCGGTCTGCCCCTGCAGTTCGAGGGCCAAAGGTTCGCCGGGTTTGATCGGCAGGCTAGGCGGCAATTCGAGGATTACCGGAGCGCCGTAATCGCAGACCAGTTTTTCCTGGAACAAGACTTGTTTGGTGGCTGTATTGACAACGCGGGCCATAAGGGCCGGCTTGGCCTTGGGCGCTTGGGCTTTGGGACGAACTTGAATTTGAAACTTGTTGGTCGCGCCGGCTTGCAGGTTCTTTGGGCCCGAGATAATCACCTGAGTCTGCTTGTCCTCATGAATACGTTTGGCGTCGGCCGTCTCACGCTTCCATTCGCCGACTAAGTTGTCAATCTGTGTCTGGATGTCGCGAATTTCGTTCTGGGCTTGGCGATTCTCGTTCTCGAGCTTCTTCTGCAAGTCGAAGACGGCTTGGTTGGCGGTGTTGAGCTGGTTCTGGGCGAGCACAACGCTGTTCTTGTGCTTGTTCCATCCGTACACGCTAAAAGCCGCTCCGCCGCCGAAAATCAGAAACGCAATGGCGGCCGCCGCCGCCCAGCGCACCTTAGTTCGCCGATCGCGCCGCTCCGGTGGGGTGGGAAAGGCGACGGTTGGTGCGGCCGCATGTCGCTGAGATTTGGCGGAGACGGGAGGTTGGAACTTCACCTCGGCGAACTCTTCTTTGGCGACCCGGGTAATGAGTGACTTTTTCTGGCGCATGGCCTCAACGTCATTGCGTAGCTCGGGGTGCTCTTCTAAGTGGGCTTCGAAACGCAGCCGCTCTTGGCGGTCGAGCAAATCGTAGAGGTACGGAAGAATCTGTTCTCGGAATTGTTCGTGATTCACCATGTTGGCAATCCTACGTCCGCTTGCGGTTTAGCGCGCCGGGTGGACCCTGTGAGCGCGAAACGCAAGGAGGTCAAGCCATTACTTTACGGAGCTTCTCTAAGGCGGCGCGCATCTGCGTCTTCACCGTGCCGACCGGGCAGCCGCGCAGATCGGCAATCTGGTCGTAAGTGAGATCGCCGTTCTGGCGAAGGAGGAAGACTTCTTTCTCCTCCTGCCGCAAGTCGAGAATGGCACGGCGAAGTTGGTCCATCGTCTCCTTGTGCTCGACGGCAAGCGGTGGGGCGGATTCCCTTCCAGCCATAGTGTGCTGCTCCGCGCGCAAGGGCTTCGAGCGACGATACCAGGCGCTCCGCTGCATGTCCTTCGCGGTGTTGAAAGCCACCCGGAAAATCCAGGCCCGGAGGTTGACTACTTGGTGCAACTGCTCGCGGGCGTTCCAGCATTTCACGAAGCAGTCCTGGGCGGCGTCCTTGGCGTCCTCGCGATTGCCCAGAACAAAGAGCAACGTACTGACCAATTCGTCGCGCAACTCGTTGAAGGTGTGCACGAGCACGTCCCCCAGCGAGGGCTGTCCGTTGGCTTGCGGATCGACGCGAACCGCAACCGCCTCATCGTGTTTGGCCATGGTCCACCGGAAAAGACGAGAACGCCCCTGCTTTGGATTGTTTTTACTCTAGTCTTTCGGCCTCTGTGCCAGCAAATAAGCAAGGAGGTGATGGAGATCGGCCTCGGGAATTTGCTCGGCGAAGTTGCCCGGCATCGGCGACAGCGGCGAGGTGGTCCGCTCTTGCACGGACGATTCGAGGATGCGAACTTCCTTGCCCTGAGCATCGGCCATGATGAGCACCTTTCCTTCCTGACTCAGAAAGAGCCCGCTCATGATCTGCCCATTATCCAGCACGAGCGTGGTGGAGCGAAACGCCTGATCGACGTTGCGATTGGGATCGAGGGTGTCCTCAAGCAACCGCTCCAGGCCGCGAATGCCGATGCCGTCGAGGTGCGGAGCGATCTTGCTTCCCTTCCCGGCGATCTGGTGGCAGGCGGCGCAGTGCTTCTCGAAGAGGGCGATTCCAAGTTTCGCGTCCGGCTTGGCCGCCAAGTACGCGTCGCGCCGTTTCGCTAGCAATTCTTGCATGCGCTGATCGGCGGGCGGCAGCCCCTTGGTCAGCTTGGCGAGGCGCTCGTCGAGCTTCGCGACACGGGCCTGCTTCAAGCGCAATTCCACGGGTCGCTCTTGAAGCAGCCGCGCCGACGCCTTCCCGAAGTCGACGGCCTGCAGCAGCTTCTCGGCTCCTTGTGTGCTGCCGGCCATGCCCAAGGCGATTGAGGTTTGCAGCGAGGCCGGCGCTGACTCGAGCGCTTTGAGCAAAACGGCATGGGCCTCCGCCTGATTCGTGCCAGCCAGGTTGGTGGCGATCCCTTCACGCAGGCCGATCGGCGTTTTCGGGTCATTGAGGAGCGCCGCCAGCGCGGCGATGTTCTTCTTCGAGTCAATGGCCAGGAGCGCAACGAGGGCGCTCTTGCGCGTCGCTTCTTTGGATTGTGAGCTGGCGACCAGCTTCGACAACGCCGGCATCGCATCAGCGATCTTGTATGTCCCCGCGAGGTCGATGCCGATTTGCTCGTGATCGGAACCTTCTGCAAGCAACTTCACGGCAACGGTGCGGGCTAAGTCCATGCACATTTGACTGACGCCGCCGCCGCGCTCTTGACGGGCCTGATAGACGACCTTCAGCGTTTGTGCTTGGAACGCCAGATCTTTCGCGCTTTGATCGCGCACACGAACGATCACCCAGTCACCGGCGCCGTCTTCGGCATTTCGGGTGATGTAATGGGCGTTTCGAAGGAATGTCGGAGCATCGACTCGCCAACGAACCGAGAAGTCCTTGAGAAAGTCGGCAGTTTCGGGCGTGCGCGCCCCTAGGCAAACGTCGGCGAGGGCCCTGGCGTCCTTTTCTTCCCACTCCCGCTTGGCCAGGGTCGTCCAGGTTTCCTTCGGCCGAATCTGATCGCGCAGGGCCATGCGAACAACGTGCAGTAAATGGGTGTCTTTGGCGGGAACCTGGTGGTGCAGCTTGAGTAGAGGATCGACGTGCTCAGCCTTCGGTTGAGTACCGATGGCTTCGACGGCAGTGCGGCGCACCAGCGGATCGGGATCCTTGAGGCCACCGAGAACAAGTGCCCAGTCATTGTCGGTCCACTGCTTTTGAGCTAACACGCGCATGGCGTGAACCCGGACCAGGCGCGGGACGCTCACGGCACACCTGTTCAAGACATCATCTTTCAGAGCGTTCAATCTGTCCAGAATCCACAAACCGTGCGCCCGCTGAAATTCGTTGCCTTGCTCCATCGCCGACGCCACGGCCTCCTTCACCGCATTATTGCCGATGCTCACCAATAGCTCGGCCGCCAACAGACGGACTCCGAGGTTGGAGCGGCCCAGGCGCGCGGCCAAGTCTTTGACGCCCAGCTGCGTTAGGTCTTCGATCTTGGTTTGATCGGATGGATCTTTGGCGCCAACATAGCGGATTCGCCAAATCCGGCCCTTCTCACGATCGCGCCCCGGATGGTTGAGCGGCACCTCGTAATGACCGATGATGCGGTTGTAAAAATCGGCGACATACAAGTTGCCGTCAGGACCAAGCTTAATATCGACCGGGCGAAACCATGGATCGTCGCACTTTACGAAGTCGGGCATCTCGATGGCATTTGGGGTGGAGCCGTGCCATTCAATGCGATCGCGGTTGATGCGGTTGGTGACGACGTTGCCGACGAAGATATTGTCGCGATATTCCTCGGGCCACCTATCGTCGGCGTAATAGGCGATGCCTGCAATGGCGGTGGAGCCATGGTCGTGCCGCATCATCTCCGGGCCGAAGCCGAGGCCGTCATGCGGTTTTTCGAAACTCGGATACCAGGCGCCGCGCAGCAGCTGGTAAATTGGTTGGCTGTGACAATCGCACGAGTAAAGGTTGCCGGCGGGGTCGAACGTCAGTCCGAAGGGATTGACCTGTCCGTGCGTGAAATACTCGATGCGGCTGCCGTCGGGCTTGATGCGATAGGTGTTGCCGGAGTGCATGCTGATCGATTCGGCTCGCTTGCCCTTCACCGTCGAGTTGTTCGCGTAACCATGGCAGCAGTAAATCCAACCGTCGAAGCCGTGTACGAATTCGCCGGTCATGCCGTGGGTGTCGCGGTAGCCGTAGCCGCTGTAGAGGACGTCGCGTTTATCAGCCTTGTCTTTGCCGGACAACAGATAGATGTTGGGAATGCTATAAACGACAGCGCTTTCGGCGCCTGACAGCGGCAATACGCCGATGGGAATGTTGAGGCCGTCGGCGTACGTGACGACCTTGCGCGCCAAGCCGTTCGGAGCGAAGTCGCTGAGGATGACGAGACGATCGCGCGGCTTCTTGCCTTTCTCGGCGGCATAAGGGTACTCGACCGAGCCGGTGACCCAGAGCCGGCCCTTGGCGTCGAAGGCGATGTTGATCGGCTTATTGATGTCTGGCTCGGCGGCGACCAATTCGATGACGAAGCCCGCGGGGAGATGAAACAGCTTCTGCTGTTCCGCGGGCGTTCGCGGCGGCGTGCCGGCGATGTGCGGGTTGTCATCCACCTTCTGTTGGCCAACGGTTGGCCCGGTAAAGCGTGATCCGAGAAAGCAACACAAGACGGCAAGACTGCCGAGAAAACGCATGAATGGTTCCTCCGAAGAAGTAACCGCAATGACCCGCGAGGCATTCCGACTTGGGTTATCAGAATATTGTCAGCGGCAGGTGCCGATTTATCAAAGGAATTCGTGAGCGTCGCGCGGCCTTTGCGATGCACGCATGTCGCGCTGACTCCGCGAGGCTTGCGTTCACGCGCCGGTGGAGACGATTCAACGAAATTCCCGCTTTCCTCTGTTCTCACGGAACGTTTTCCTGTATGTTAGGGTAACTTGGGTCTCGCGGACCGTGCTGAAGCAGTGATGGCGTCAGTCTCATCCTCTCGCCCTTCCCCAGTCCCAGTTGAAAACTTTAGGTTGAAATCGCGCATTCGTCGGGCCTGCAATCCAACCGCTGGGGTGGGGTTCGAGCCTCGATCGTTCTTTCCAGGGAGGCCCTTCATGGGCAAGAAGTTGTATGTAGGAAACCTATCCTACAGCCTGGGCGACAGCGAGCTGCAACAGCTCTTTGCGCCGCATGGCAATGTCCAATCCGCCCAGGTCATCGTCGACCGTGACACGGGACGGTCCAAAGGATTCGGTTTTGTCGAAATGGGCAGCGATCAGGAGGCCCAGACGGCCATTGACGCGCTCAACGGCAAGGAGGTGGATGGTCGAGCCCTCACCGTCAACGAAGCCCGCCCCAAGACCGAGGGTGGCGGGGGCAGGGGGGGCGGCGGCGGTCGCGGCTTCGGCGGCGGCGGCGGCGGTGGTGGTCGCGGCGGTTACGGCGGCGGCGGCGGCCGACGCTACTAAGCCCTTTGCAGTTGAGTTGTTCGCTCTCGAATTCTTTCCTTGCCCCAGGCCAAAAAGCCTGGGGTTTTTTATTTGGACTCTGCCGGCGCTTGCCTTAAAATTGCCCGCAAATCTTTACTTTCTTTCCGCAAAGGAGGAGCTTCCATGAGGGTCTCGGTTTGCCTTGGTCTGGCCATTCTCTTGCTAACAGGCATCATCGGCTGCGGCGGCAACCCTGTCGACGCCATCATCGCAGATGAAAAAGCCTGGGAAAACGATCGCAAAAGCGGCGAGGTTGACCAAATGGTCTTGGCAAAGCGTCAGGAGGAGATCACGAAGAAAATCGCCAATCTTTCCGTGGATCAGAAAAAGGAATACGAGCACCGCCACGTGAAAGAGTTTCCCGGCAGCGCGACTCCGGGCAGCGGCAAAGGGGGACGCGGCGGCAAAGGCTAAGGTGCCGGCTCAGCGAATCTTGGCGTACTCCGGCAGCTGAATAACCGTTCCCGCGGGAATCTCGTTCAACTCGCGGCTTAAGTTGGGATTGTAGCGATAGATCTCCGCCCACCGGTTTGCATCGCCCAGCGTTTCGCGGGCGATCTCTAAGATGCTCTGCTTAGGCTGGCGCACCTGGTACGGGATGGTTTTGTCCTTGCTCGGCGTCTGAGTCGGCATCGGCGTTACGGCGGTGGGTCGGCCGATCATGGGGTTGGGGCCGCTCACGTTCGTGTTCTGCGGGGGCAAGACGTTCGTCTGCGGCACGTTCCCAAACGGCTGTGGCCGGCTGCCGATTAGGTTGCCGTATTTCGCCTCCAGAATTTCGGCGGGCGGAACAAAAACTTTCTGACCGACCCTTGTCTGGAAAGGATTCGCCCCCAGTTCCTGCTTGCCCAAAAAGTGTTCGCGGTTGTACTGAACCAGCGCTTCGGCGTACTTGTCGCTGCCGTAGTAGCGCTGGCTGACCGCGGCAATCGTCGTGTCCTGCGGCCGACAAATGTGCGTGGTTACGTCGAACTCTTTCACTTTGGGCAAAGTGGCGGCACCGATGGTGATGGGCGGGCTGTTCACCTTCGGCTCGCTTCCAAGCGGCGGCGGCTGAGTAAAGTCGGGCTTAGGCAATGCGCCTAATGGCGGCGCCGACTCGTTGCCCAACGGTTGATTGAGTAGCGGCTGATTGCCTAACGGCTGATTGCCTAACGGCTGATTGCCTAACGGCTGATTGCCTAACGGCTGATTGCCTAACGGCTGATTGCCTAACGGCTGATTGCCTAGCGGTACAGGCAGCGGCTCCTTTTGCACTGAAGGGAACGTGTCCTTTGGCAGCTGCGCAGGGTTAGCCGCTCCCGGCGCGAGTGGCTCTGGGATTCTCGGGTCGGCGTTCGTGGGCGCCGGCGGCATCGGGCTCGGGGATTGGTTCTGCGGCGATAGGCTGGGCGGGAGCCCCGGGGGCGTCCCCTTTTCCAGCGTCTGACTTGAAGGCGTCGGCTCCGAAGGCGCCGGAATCGGATTGAGCGGCTGCTGCTTGTTCAACTCCGGAGGCTGCTTATTCAACTCCGGTAGCTGCAAACCAGGCTCTTCTTTTGTCCGGGAGGGCGCTAACGGATCGGGCAAATTCGGCAAAGTATCCGATGCATTCGATGGCGGCGCCGGACGGAATTGCTGTTCATCGGGTTTGCCAGGAATCTGGATAGACTTGGCCCCGTTGACCGCGGCGTCCAAGTCTTTCAGGGTTTTCTGATGCTCCTCTTCGGCTTTCTTCGCGAGTATTTTCGGTTGAGGTTCAACTGCCAACGCCGGCGGCGGATCGGGGAACTGAGATTTATCAGGAGACGGCGCGTTCGGCTTCTCGTCCTTCTGCTCGTGGTTCGCCGGAACAACCTCCTGGTGCTTTTTTGCACCCGCCGCCTTCTTGTCGCCAGCGTCGGCCTCATGTCGGGGTAGCACCGCCTGTGCCACGGCCTCCTTGCCGGGCTCTTCGACTTTCCGCATGCGCGCAGTCACCACGACGCCCACCAAACACAAGAACGACCCGGCAATCACCAGCCCGACCTTGGTTTCACGCGTCATGGGATCTCCTTTTTCGTCGCTGCTCGCAGCTTGGCGCTACGAGCCCGGGGGTTGTTCCGGATTTCTTCGTCCTGCGCCGTCACGGGCTTGCGCGTCAGCTCTTCCCAGATTTCCTTGTTTCGCAAAGCGCGCTTGACCAGCCGATCTTCCAACGACTGAAAGCTGATGACGACCAAACGGCCGCCGGGTGTCAGTAAGTCAGGAGCGACTGCGAGGAATCGCTCCAACGCGCCAAGCTCATCGTTGACTGCGATTCGCAGCGCCTGAAAAACGCGCGTGGCCGGGTCGATCGCATGTCCCCGGCTTCGCGGCACGCAGGTTCGCACCAGCGTCGCAAGCTGCTCAGTCGTCTCCAGCGTTGCCTTGCGCCGAACATCCATAATCCTCGCAGCGATGCGCCGGCTGTAGCGCTCTTCACCATAGCGCCAGAAGATGTCGGCCAGCTCGCGTTCTTGCAGCCTTCTCAACAGCGAGCTTGCCGGCTCGCCTCGGGTTTGGTCGAGCCGCATGTCGAGCGGCCCGTCCTGCTGGAAGCTCAAACCGCGGTTGGGGTCCGCGAGCTGGTCGGAGCAAAACCCCAAGTCCGCCAGAATGCCGTCGACCGCCTCTATTCTCAAGCTTCGCAGGACCTCGGACAGCTCGTCGAATGAGCGGTGGACCAGCGTGGCGTTCATACCGACAAGCCGTGGCCGCGCCAACGCCAGCATTTCCGGGTCGAGGTCCAAGCCGATTAGCCTCCCTTTTTCGCCGATTATCTCCGCAATTAGCCGGGAGTGGCCGCCGCCGCCGACCGTGGCATCGACGATGAGTTGCCTAGGTTGCGGATCGAGATAGTGCAGCACCTCATCCGGCATCACAGGGATGTGCATGGCTTGAAAGCCGCGGATTTCACGGATCACACAGATAAGAAGAATGCGTTTCTCCCATCCGTGTTATCCGTGCAATCCGTAGTCAAAAAAAAGAGAGCGTGGGAGAGAGAGGAACGTCCTTTCTCCCACGCCCATGTTAGCCGCGGCCCGAAGGGAATCGAGCCACGGTATGATTTTAAGGGGCTGTCGGCAAACCTTGACGGATTGGGGGATCGATCACAAGTTTATGGCTCCCCGGCGTCTACAAGAACCGGCGAACTGCGACAGCCCCTGGTCCCACGTAGGACGGATTTTCAATCCGTCCGAACATGATGACGGTTTGCAAAACCGTCCTACATTTCAAGTCTTAAACGCGTCCTCCGCGACTCTATCGAAACGCGGTCCGTGCTCAGCGACGTAACTTTGCCAGCGATCTGCGTCCCACAACTCCAGATGATCGCGCACGCCAAGGAGCACGACTTCGTGCTTCAAACCGGCGAAATCGACGAGCCGATCCGGAATCAAGACGCGGCCGGCTTTGTCGATATCGACAGCTTCCATTTGGGCGAAAAAGAGGCGGCGAAAGACGCGAGCTTCGGCATCGGTTGCGGGCGTCTCATCGAGTTTGGCAGCGAGCCGCTCCAATGCCCCCGAGTCATAGAGCCACAGGCATTGATCCAAGCCTTGAGCAACGAATAGTTGCTCAGCCGTTGTGCCTAATTGCTCCCGGACTCGCCGAGGAAGAACCAACCGCTTCTTGTCGTCCAACGTGCGAGGATGTGTTCCGGTCAGCAGCATGGCCCTTCGACTCCCCGCGAGCCGGCGTCATGCTGAGGCTCTCCCACTTCTGCCCACTACAATCCATTTCACTCCACAACTATATCAGACCTAAGCATGGAATCAAGAGTCTGCAAGTTTTTTGCGGAGAGATGAGCGCCAAGCTCACCGCCATCACCGCCAAGGCATTTGGCGCTGAGGTCTAATTCGTAATCCATTATTGGAAAGCATTTTAAGGCGAGTTTTTGAGCTCAGCGCCACAGTGCCAAACTCACATACTCCCTGCGACTTGAAGACCTACGGCAGAAAATAGTGTTTCTCCATGGTGAATTTACAAGCGCTTGGCAATAAACGGGTTCAGGATTTCATTTCTCTCGAGAGACACGTTTGGAATGAGGGTACCCCCGAAATGGGCCTAATGCCCACGCTTCGAGACAAAGACCCTTCAGCTTGGCAATCCGGCGTAGGTAAAAGCGGTGGGTGTTGCGGCAACAACTCAATCGGTCCTGCCATCGTTCGCCACCAGCACCACCTCTTGATGGCGATACAAATCCTGATGCCGGCCAAGCTCGCGGCAGCTGTTTGGCGCATTGGCGGCGAGTTTGTCCCATGTCGCCGCCGGTACGAACAAAAAGACGCCGACCGCGCCACGGCTGATATCGGGATAGCGGAGAAATGCCAAAGCGTCGTGTTCGGTTGCGAGGTGCATGATGTCGCGCTGGACGTAGAAGTTGAGGCTGGGCAGATATTCGACATCCAACGTTCCCACGCGCAGATCACGATCACGTCGTAAGCCTTCCGCTGCTTCGACGAGCGGCTGCGGCGCTTTGACGTCGTTGAAGATCGCGCTGGCCCACGCCGCCAGCGGGCCCAAAAAGACCAGCGTTCCGATCGTCATACTGATTACGGCGCCATCGCGCCGGCCGCGTCGCAGGAACCACCATGCCGCAGCGGCCGCGAGAAGCGGCGCCAACCCAATGACAGCCCACCCCTCCAAACCAGGAATCATGCGCTTTGGCGCGATCGGCCCGGACAAGGCTCCCGATGCGACCAGCAGACCGGTCGCCGTTCCTACTCCCACAAGCGCTAAACAGACCAGCCCCGCGGGCATCAGCCAACGTGCCGGAGCGATCTCGCGGCGCCGCCAACGATCGAAGAATCGCGCCGTCAACAAAGCGCAGGGCGTCGCCACCGGCAAGACGTAGTTAGGCAACTTGGTCGCCGACAGCGAAAAAAACACCAGATAGACGCCGATCCAAACAAGAAGAAAACGATAGCCCGCGGCTGAGTTACATTCGGCCTCCGCCAAGGTCGCCCATGTTTTCTCGAAGCGCGCCCATGGCCGCCGCATCATCGACCAGCCGCCGTACCAGAGCGCTAGTCCGAGAAAGATCGACCAGGGTGCGAAGCCCACGAGCAGCACGGCCGGGAAGTACAGAGGCGAACCGTCATGATGCTCCATCGGGCTGAGGAAGCGGTTGACATTGTGGTTCATCAGGAAGCCGCGCAGGAAGTCGGCCTTGGTTTCGAGCGCCACCCAGATGTACCACGGCAAGGCGACCAGGCACCAAGCAAGCAACATCCAGCCCACGCCGCGATGAAGACAAACACGCAGCTTTCCTTCCCATAGCAGAAAAACAAAGACGATAGCGCAGGGCAGCACGAGGCCGACTGGTCCCTTGGCGAGCACGGCCAACCCCGAAGCGGCGCCCATAGCGACGAACCACCACGTGCGCGGCTTTTCATAGCCCAGCCAAAAGATCACGAGCGTCCACAGCGTTAGTGCGTTGAGAAGCGAATCGGGATTGGCGAAACGAGCAGCCCCGCACAACATTGGCGTACAGGCCACGATCAAGCCGCCCAAGAAACCGGTGGCGGCGTTGAACATCCGCCGGCCCAGCTCGTAGCACAGGCAGACGGCAAGTATCGCGGCGAGCGCCGAGGGAAGCCTGGCCGCGAACTCGTTGACGCCGAACGTTGCATAGGCGAAGACCTGCAGCCAGTAGAGCAAGGCGGGTTTGTCGACGCGGAGCTTGGCGTTGAACGTCGGAACGATGTACCTGCCCGATTCGAGCATCTCCCATGCGGCCGTGGC
>JACPZP010000033.1 GCA_016195405.1 Planctomycetota bacterium
GCATTGAGAGCCAATTCACGGCGCTGAAAAAGTTCGCCTTGCAGCCATCCAATTATGACAGCCATGAAGAGCAGCAAGCCGCCATCGAAAGTTATCTGACGTGGCGCAACCGTGCTCGCGATGTCTCCATCACGGCATGGAAGGAATATCGACATGAGACCCTGCAAAGCGGCACAGCCGCTTGAGTCTGCGACAGGCGAAAGTTGTCAAGGTACAACGGCACTAGCTCACGATCTTTACAACTTTCGGACGTCGTACTTGCTGGCGGCACGTGCCCACGGCGACATGCCGCTCGCCAACATCAAGCACGACGTTGCAAGCTTCGACTGGTATCGCATTGCGTCGGGCAAGGGGGTCTTATTCCTTCACGAGCTGCGCCGGCTCATGGGCGAGGCGTCCTTCGAGAGCATGATGGATTTCTTTGGACGTGACAACGCCGGCAAGCGCGTCAACGCCGCGCAGTTCCAAGCTTACGCGGAAAAGTCGGCCGGCAAACCGCTGGCGGCGTTCTTTGATTCGTGGCTGAAACTGACCGGACTGCCGCGGTTGCGCCTCGGCGAGGTGAGCGCCCTCAAGGAACACAAGGCGAGCGCGCCGAGCGCCAATGGCAACTACGTCGTTCAAGGCGAAATCATCCGGGAGGACAACGGGCCGATCTTGGCCAAGACAGAGGTGACTGTCGAAACAGACGCCGGCGAGATCACAAAGGCCTTCGACTTGAACTCTCCGCGCGCGTCGTTCGCAGTGGATGCCGGCGCCGCCAAGCCTCGCCGGGTGATCTTAGAAAAGTACGGCTGTGCGCTGGATACAAAGACGCATCCGTACACGGTCGGCTCGTTCTTCAACGAGCAGGACCACGCGATCATCATCTACGGCACGGGAAATGAAGTTCACACCAACCGCGAAGCCGCCGAGGCGCTGCAAAAAGGCATTCGTGAAAGCGGCGCCAACTTCACGTTGGCGATCAAGTCCGACAAGGACGCGACCGAGGACGATTTGAAAGCGAACCACGTGCTCTTGATCGGACGCCCCGACAGCAACCATTGGGTCGAGCGCTTCCGCAAAAGCCTGCCGATCGAGTTCGGCTGGCGATCTTTTAAGGTGAACGGCAAGACCTACGCCAACGCCGGCAGCGCTGTCGCCCTAGTCGCGGAGAATCCGCTCAACAAGAACTGTTCGCTGGTTGTGCTGGCGGGATTGAATGCCGAATCGACCTGGAACGCCCCGACACAGTTTCTGCGCCACGGTCGCCGGCCGGCGGAAGTGCTGGTGCTGCCCAGCGGCGGCTCAGCACAGGCGCTCATTCTGCCGGCCCGGGAACTGGTGCGCGAACTGGATGTTCGTTAGCGAAGCGGCGTCCCGTTTGCAACCCTCCCGACCATGACCTATCTTTGGATAGGTGTTTTCATGGAAAGCGGCCCACCCCGCGCGCCAACCTGTCGGGCATGAATTGAGCTAAGCCAAGCCACACCAAAGGGTTATGAGGCCGCAACGACCATTTGGCAATGTCGGATGGGGAGCATGGCCCCCAGTTGTTTGAACGAACTCCCTGGTTTGACGCCTGAGGCGAAGGAGCGCGCGGCTGGTGACGAACCGATCCCCGGTTACCGGCTTGTTGAACCGTTGGGCAAGGGCGGTTTCGGCGTCGTCTGGAAATGCGTCGTGCCCGGCGGGTTTCCTAAGGCGATCAAGTTCGTCAACGGCAACCTCGAAGACGCGGTTTCCGGCGCCGCCCATCAAGAATTGCAGGCGCTGGAATGCATCAAAGCGATCCGCCATCCTTTCCTCCTCACCGTCGAACGCGTGGAGATCCTCGACGGCGAGCTGATGATCGTCATGGAGTTGGCGGACCAAAGTCTAGCCGACGTGCTGCGCATTCACCAGTCCGAGGGGCGCACCGGCATCCCGTGTGAAGAGCTGCTGGATTATCTACTTGAAGCTGCCGAAGCTCTTGATGTGCTCAATTTCCAGCACGGCTTGCAGCATTTGGACATCAAGCCGCAAAATCTCTTCCTGGTCGGCCAGCACATCAAGGTCGCGGACTTCGGACTCGTCAACCCACTTCCGAAAGAGAACCCTGCGGCCGGCTCGTCCGACTCACCACAGACGCCCGGCGTCACGCCGCGCTACGCCGCTCCGGAAGTGCTCCTGGGAAAGATTAGCCCGCGCAGCGACCAATACAGCCTCGCGATCGTCTATCAGGAATTGTTGACGGGCACTCTTCCATTTTCGGGCGGCAACCCGGCCCAGTTGATGATGCAGCAGATGACCGCGGCTCCGGACCTTTCGACTTTGCCGGAACACGATCGCGCTGCCGTCGCCCGGGCCTTGGCCAAGGATCCCGAGCAACGATTCGCAAGCTGTCTTGAGTTCCTCAGGACTCTGCTGACGGCCGGGGAGGACCAGTCTTCGCCGACGACGTTCCTTCCCAGGGCTTCGCTCAAGTCCACGGCAATCATCCGGCGGCTGAGTCGCCGGGGCCCTGGAACGCGCCCTGGAGACACTCCGACGGAGTCAGGAGAAACGGAATCCTCGTCTGCGACTCCGCCGCGGCCGACCTCACCGGATTCGAATGCGCCCGAATCGACGTCGCCGGAATCAGCTTCACCGCACGCGCTGGAGTATCTGGAGTGTCTGCGCCGTCATCCATTCGGTGAGACGTGGCTGGTGCGCTGTCCGGACGGATCCCGCAAGCTCGCCCAAATCATGCACGGCTTTACCGTGGAAGACGTGGAGCAGCAGGCCCGGCTCCTCAAGCGCCTGCAGGACGTTCGCAATCCGGGCCTGATTCCATTTGAAGTTGCTGAACACGGTTCAGGCCGCATTGTCCTCTTGGGCACGCATTACGAGACCACGCTTCAGCAACTTGCGCAGCAGCGGGCAGGCAAGGAGATTCCACCGCAAGACTTGCTGGAGACCTTGGGCTTGGTCGGCGAGACCTTGGACACGTTGGCCCGGCAGCATCAACTCTTTCACCTCATGCTGCATCCCACCACGATTATTCTTACACGCGAGCGGGTGCTCCTGCGCGACTTTGGACTCATTCAGCTCTTTTGGAAAGGCACGAAAGAATCTCTGGCTCAGCTCAATCCGCACTTTGCCGCTCCGGAGTTGGAGCGCAACCAGTTTAGCCAAGCCTCGGATCAGTTCAGCCTGGCGCTCATGTATGCGGAGTTTCGGTGCGGTTACACCCATTGGCGCACGACGCGCGGCGTTTCGGCAAACAGCAAACGCAGCGCCGGTCGCGCCGGCCTGAACCAGTTTCCGGTCTTGAATGAGGGCGAGAGAGAAGTCCTCCGGCGGGCTTTGAACCCGGAACCGGCCAAGCGATTCGCCACTTGCGGCGAGATGATTGAGGCCCTTGAGGCAACCCAAACCGCTCGCGTCGCTAACACCGGTCTTTCCGCGAGCGCCGTGATCGAGCCGCAACCCAAAGGTCAAGCCGATCGTTTGCCGGACATGAGGACCGGCGTCGGTAGTGTTGAAGTTGTCAGCGGTGTTCTGCAACATCTGAAGCGGAAACAGGAAATTCGCGAGACGCCGGCGTTCCGCTACAGGCTCTTCTCCGGCAATCGGCTGGAACATCACTTCGCCGCCTGTCTGATCCCGAGCATGGCGAGACTTCGGCTCGAATTATTCTGCCAGGAGGCGGGCGCCGCATATCTGGAGGTCAAGGAATCGGGGGCCTTCCGCCTATTCTTCCCCGCTCATGAGCCGACTCTATGGCAGCGTTGGCTCGAACGCGAGGTGGGCCTGGAGATTCACGTGGAGCTGAGTCCGCCCGTCCCCGGCAGCCTCGGCCGCTCATTCATGAAGACATGCATCAAGCCCGTGGGCTGCAATGCCGACCAGGCGAAGCTCATCTTGGAGGACCAAGGCCCGAAACTCTTGGGCGGCTTGCGGCAAGCACTGGGAGCACTTCCCGAGAACCGCCGCGAGGACCGGCTTCCCTTCCACCAAAAGCTCACGATCTATCCGGAACCTCTTGAGGGCCAACCGAGCGCTCCGCTCCAGGGCATCGCGAAGGACATTTCCAGCAAAGGCATCGGCCTTTTTGTCGCCAAGGAGCTGGTCATCGCCTCACGTCTCACGCTTCTGTTGCCGCCCGAGTCCGCAGCCGCCGAGACACCGCCGGTTCCGATCTCGGTCAAGGTCGTTCGCGTCCAGCCAAGAGACGAGGGCGGCTTCGAAATCGGTGCGGTATTCTTGAATTGAAGACGCCTAAGCTGGAAAGGCGTGGTTCATCCATGGTAAAATGGACTTAGGAAAGCCGGCCACGCGCACCCCGGCACTCGCCGTCCGCAGACTCAATGGTCCATCTAAAGGCCGATAGACGCATTTTCAACACCTAAACCCTTTCGGCTTTTGCCTTTGGCAATATGCGTCTAGTGAGACGCCCCCACCCACACCTGCATGGACGCATCGCCCACTCCAGTAAACGCATTCGCTAGTTCATTGAACGCATCCGCCACTTCACTAAACGCATCCGCCACTTCCGTAAACGCATTTCTTGAAGGAGAACGCCATGACCGACGCCCAAGCGCCAAACACTTCGCCGCAAGAGGTTTGGGATCCGGAGGTTGAATCGATGCCGGAGTCAGCTGCCGATTGGCTCTTGCCCGGATTCATCGCCCGCCGGAACATGACCTTGCTCACCAGCATGTGGAAAGCCGGCAAGACCACGCTTTTGGCCCACTTGCTGGCGCGACGGGTCGGCGGGCAACCGCTCTTCGGATTGCCGGTCGCGCCCGGAAAGACCGTCGTTATTTCCGAAGAGCCGCGTAGCCTTTGGGCCGAACGCTGCCGGCAATTCCAATTCGGCGGCCAACTCTGTTTTTTTCTACAGCCCTTCCCGCACTTGCCTTCGGCCGAAGAGTGGCGCGGCCTCATCGGGCGCGTCGGGCAGCTCCGGGCCGAGCATGGCATCGATTTCTTGGTGGTGGATTCCGTGACGCACTTCCTCCGCGCCGAAACCGCGTCCAGCGGGGTACACGACTTCATCATGCCGGTGCGCGATCTGACGGGGCGGGGCATGGCGGCGCTCTTCATGCACCACCCGCGCCGCAAGGGCGCCGGCGAGGGCAACGCGGGCCGCGGCCACGGCGCCATTCACAGCGAAGTCGACATCTCCATTGAGATGCGCCACGCCGGCAACAACCTTGAAAGCCGCGCCCGCCGTTTCTTTTGCATGTCGCGGCACGCCGTCACGCCGCGCCATTTCGATTTCGAGTTGAATGCCGACGGGGCGGACTATAGCGTTCGGCCCGCCGGCGACGACGACGGCTTTAACGAGCAATGGGACGTGCTCCGCATGGTCCTCGAAGAGGCCCCGCAAAAGCTGACGCGCCGGGACATTTTCGAAGATTGGCCCGACGACTATCCCAAGCCCTGCCTCGCCACCTTATGGCTATGGCTCAAAAGCGCCGTCGCCGCGGGACTCGTGCGCGTCGAAGGCACCGGCATGAAGAGCGATCCCTTTCGTTATTGGGTCAGCGCCGCGGAAGCCCGCTGGCGCGAGAATCCGCTGTACGAGGTGTTCGAAAAGCAGGCGCGCGAGTTGAAGCTGCCGTTTGTGTCGCTGCGCGAGCTGAATCGCAGGAGCGCGGGCGGGTTCGGCGGCGACAACGAGGGAAGTGAGCCGGGATCAAAGAACAGCCGCCTTTGGCCGCCAGGGGCGCCGGTGGAATGAGCGATCGAAGAGTGGCTTGGTTGCTTGTTGAGATTCGATGTGTGGCCGGGGCTGGGTTGTCATGCGAACAATAGACCCGTGCAAGCCTGAAGCCCCGGCTTGGCCGAGGGTTGGCCGGGGCTTCGTGGCTGCACATGCCCTGTCCACTCGCGGCAACCCAGCCCCGGCCACACATCCGGTAGTGTCAGTTTGTGATGCAGACGGTAACATGATGGGTGGTCCAACCAGAGTCTTGGAGGCGTTATGCAGATTCCAGTTCTCGTGGAGCGTGTTAAGGGCAACGGCTATCGCGCGCGGGGCTCGGAGCCGTTCGCCATAAGCGCCCGAGGCGCCACGCGGAAGGAGGCGCTGGCCAAGCTGCGCGCAAAGATAAAGAGCCGGCTGAAAAATGGGACGGAGATCGTTGGTCTGGAGGTAACTGCGCAGCCGCATCCTCTCATGGAGTTCGCGGGCATGTACTCTGAAGATGATCCTGTGGTACAGGATTGGAAAAAGGCCATGGCCCGGTATCGTCGCAAGGTCGATGAACATCCAGAGCTTCCATGAGCCTTTAGACACCGACATGCTCACGCTGTTTGCCCACGGTCATCAAGCCGTCAGCGGGCGCGTGGGCGAACTTCCCGCCGAAGCGGTGGCGATCACCGTGCTCACTGTCGAAGAGCAGCTGTCCGGTTGGTATGCCGAGGTCCGCAAAGCCAAGGAGGCCCAGCGGCTTGCTCGGGCTTATCGCGAGCTGGCACGAAGCGTTCGCTTCCTCGGACAGATGCAAATCCTTGACTACGCGGAGGAGGCCATGCGGCGTTACGAGGAGTTTCGCAAGCGGAAAGTCCGGATCGGCAGGACGGACCTGCGTATAGCGGCTACGGTGCTGGAGCATGGCGCCACGTTGGTGACTCGCAATTCTCAGGACTTCAAGCACGTTCCTGGGTTGCAGCTTGAGGATTGGTCCAAATGACGGATGGCAACAAGGAGGTCGCCGATGGCTAGCTCCGCGATCGAGTGGACCGAAGCGACGTGGAACCCGCTGACAGGATGCGACAAGATCAGCCCCGGTTGCAAGAACTGCTATGCTGAGCGGATGGCCGTTCGCCTGCGGGGCATGGGGAACGAGAAGTACAGGAACGGGTTCGAGCTCACCATGCATGACGACGTACTTGAAGCGCCGCTGGCTTGGAAAAAACCGCAGCGGATCTTCGTCAACTCGATGAGCGATATGTTTCACGAGGAAGTGCCACCGTCGTTTATCCTGAGCGCATTTGATGTCATGCGGCGCGCCCATTGGCATCAATTCCAAATTCTGACGAAACGGGCTGAACGACTACTTGATCTGGACCCCATGCTCGATTGGCCCGCGAACGTATGGATGGGCGTGAGCGTGGAAAGTGAGAAATTCCGGCCCCGCATCGATCTTTTGCGCCATACGCGCGCAAGCGTCAAGTTCCTCTCGCTGGAACCGCTGCTTGGCCCTTTGCCGGCGCTGGACCTCCGGGACATCGACTGGGTGATCGTCGGCGGCGAATCCGGACCTCGCGCCCGCGCGATGCAAGTGGAGTGGGTAACGGATCTTCGCGATCAGTGCTTGCGCGCCGATGTCGCGTTTTTCTTCAAGCAATGGGGCGGGACGCGGAAGAACAGGACGGGGCGAACGCTTGAAGGGCGGACGTGGGACGGGTATCCGGCGGCTGTGGCGCGGAAGTGAACTTCCCGCCGCAGCGGTGGCGATCACCGTGCTCACAGTCGAAGAGTAGTTGTCCGGTTGGTATGCGGAAGTCGGTCGTGGCGCCGCTGCGAAAACCCGTATGGTCGTTCGCGGTGCGTCTTTGCCGGGCATGAGGTCTGCCATGAGTTCGCGCAAGTCTCTTGTCTTGCTGGTGATTTTCCTGGCCCTGTTTGCCACGATCGAAACGTGTGATGCTCCAGCGAAGGCGCAGGATGAAACCGCAAAGCAGCGCGTGGACTTCGAAAAGGCCGCTGCCGAAGGCGACGCCGAAGCTCAGTACCAACTCGGCCTGCGCGCGCTCAAGGACGAGGGAGAGTCGAAGAGAAACTACCGGCATGCTCTGCTATGGTTTTTCAAGGCAGCCAAACAAGGGCATGGGTCCGCCCAGTTCGAGTTGGGATACTCTTACTTATCCGGCTACCGGGGGCTCGACCAGGATTACCGTAAAGCAGTGCGCTGGCTTGCACGCGCCGCCGAGCAGGGGCACACCCAGGCATGGCTAGAACTTGGAACTTGCCACGCGCAAGGCGGGTACGGCATTTTTCAAGACCGGGCACAGGCCTTAGCCTGTTTTCAGAAAGCGGAGGAGAAAGGCGGCGCCGAGGCTTGCCATGAGCTGGGCAACGTCTACCGGCAGGGGCGAGGCGCGATCGCTCCGGATTGGCCCAAGGCGCTGGCATATTACCTCAAAGCAGCCGAGAAAGGGCATCTCGAAGCGTGTAATGCTGCTGCCGAGTGCTACGAGTTCGGAATCGGTACGGCGCCGGATCTAATTCAAGCGGTAGGGTGGTACTTGAAGGCCGCAGAAAAAGGATGTGTGGAAGCCCAGGAGAAAGTGGCACTGTGCTACGAACAGGGTGTCGGCGTTCCCAAGGATCTTGCCAAGGCCAAGGCTTGGTACGCTAAGGCCGATTCAGCGGCAAAAACCGGGATTCAGAAATCCGTCCTCTCCTTCAAGAGGATGAGACGAACAAACGCGCAGGCCAAGCCCGAACCGGTCACGATCACGGAAGTCAAGAAGCCTGTGTTCGCCGAGGGCGTCGAGGTAACGCTTCAGACAGACAAAGCCGAATACGAAACTCATGATTTCATCCAAGTTACGATCACCTTCAAGAACAACGGCAAGCGGACTTATTCCTTCACAGAAAGGCATACCGAGGGCTCTGGACATCATTTTGAAGCAAAAGACGCCGAGGGACGCGTCCTTCCTTACCCCTATGCCGTACGGAAACGACACGGGCCCACCCATGGCGGTGGCATGAGTTCTGTGAGAATTCTCAGACCTGGGGAACAAATCGAGCGCAAGCAGTTGCTAAATCGGTCTGTATATTTCGACACGCCGGGCGTTTATTCGATCACCACAAGAGCCAGCGTCGTTGAGGGCATGACGGGTGGTTGGAAAAACGGTGCGGAGTACGTGGAATGCAAGGTCGTTCCAAAGCAAATCACTCTCCGGGCCGCAGACAAGGACCGCCGTGCCGCCGCCATTGAAAGCCTGGTGCGAGCGCACGGAGCCAACGCCCCCTTGCCCGAAGAGTTTCGAGCCATTGCGCCGAGCGGATCTGCCCTGGCGCTCCTCATGCTCTACCGCGAACCGGCGCTGATGCCGTTTTTCATGGATATCTTGGAAAATGCCACCGGCAGAAGTGCTGACGGTGCCTATTACGCCAGGATTGCCATCAATGCGCTGCCGGACCAGGCTGCCGTGTTACGCGAATTCGAAAGATGCCTCGAACACCCCGAGAAGTACAACACTCCAAAATTGTTGTGGTACTACCTGCAACACACTGCACCGGATGAAGACTGGTTCGGGCTGCAGGGCTGGGGCCCTTGGAAGCGGGAACAGGAAATCACGCGGAAATACCGCGACAAGGCCTTGCGCCTCCTCCATGAAGACAAGAAGTGCCAATACGCCTACCTCGTCCCCGATTTGCTGGGCGGGTCGGAGGATGCTTTCCTCGTCGACTACCTCATGCGCGCCAAGTCGGATTTCAACTTCGTGAACGGTTCATACACTTTGCAGCGCGTGAAGGTGGCGCGAGAGCATATCCCGCACTTGGAGTCCTTGCTCGAGACCGGCAAAGGTTGGCACATAGCCGATGCCGCCATCCTCCATTTGGTCAACTTCGACCGCCGGAGGTATCTGCCCGAGTTAAGCAAGCACCTGGATCGGTTTTCAGCCGAGACGCGCAAGCTCCTCGAGACGGATGCAAATGCTGAGGAGGACTTGCCGGCTCTTGATGGTCAAGGACCGTCGCGCGGAGATCAACACGGCGATCCTCTGCCGCCTGGCGCTCTGGCGCGCCTGGGCACCGAGCGTCTTCGCGTGAAGACGCCGGTAGTGGCGATTGCGTTCGCCCGCGATGGCAAGACCTTCGTCACGGCGGAGCACAGCGGGGCACTATGCCTTTGGGATGCGGCCACTGGCAAGGAGCTGCGCCAGCTCCGGGGCTCATGGTACGGTGTTTTGTCACTCGCGTTCTGCCCCGATGGCAAGACTCTTGTCACGGGAGATTCGCATGGGACCGTGTCCGTTTGGGACATCGCCACGGGCGAGGTGCGCCGCCAGTTTAGCGGCTCCAGCGCCGGCATTTATAGCATCGCTGTTTCGGAAGATGGCAAGCGACTGGCCTCTGGCAACGCGGATAGTTCGGTTCACCTCTGGGATCCTGCCTCGGGCGAACTGGTGTGCAAACTGCGGGAGCCCGTGAAAGAATACAGCGCCTTCGGGGTGGCCTTTTCACCCGATAGCCGGATCGTGGCCGTCGGCGCCGGCACGCGTGTAACGCTCTTCGATGTCAAGACGGGGAAAGAACTCAGTTCTCTCGGCAATGACGTCCTTGGCGAAATCACGGCCCTTATCTTTGCTCCGGACGGCAAGCGCGTCTACACGGGAAGCACCGATGGCGTCCTGCGCCAGTGGGACCTGTCCACGGGAAGAGAGCTATGCCGCTTCGTGACTTCTGCCAGGCATCCAATCATCAGCGCCGCCTTGACGGGTGATGGCCGCATGCTCGCCTCAGCGGATGAAGTGCGTTCCTCGATCGTGCTTTGGGACACGGTCACCGGCAGGCGAATCCGGCAGGTCGAGCTTCCGCGCGGCCTGCCCTATGCCGTCGCATTTTCACCGGACGGCAAGACCTTCGCCGCGGCCGGCGGTGGGCCGGCGATCGCTCTGTGGGATACGGCCACGGGCGAGGAAAGTTGCCCAAGCGTGGGACGGGAGGCGATCATTGATACGGTCGCCTTTGCACCCGATGGCCGGTCATTGGCTTCGTCTAGCGACGACGGCACGATACGGTTCTGGGAACCCAGCACCGGAAAACTCCTCAGGGCCATCGAGGGATCATCCGACAAAACATCCCGACTGTGCTTTGCCGCGAACGGCAAGACGCTGCTTGGTCTGGGCAGGACACTCCGGCAGTGGGATGTCCCTACGGGCAAGCAACTCTTGGGAAGTCGCGAAAAACAGAGCCCCGCGTTCACCAAAAGTGCCTTGTCCGCGGACGGCAGCATCCTGGCGACCACGTCCGTGGACAACCAAATCTGGATACGCAATACCGTCTCCGGCCGGCAATATCCCATGCCTGAGACCTTCGGCGAGTTCTTCGCGCTGTCGGGCGATGGGAAGCTTTTCGCCATCGCCGACTCCAACGCCAGAGTTAGTTGGCGAGAAGTTGCCACCGGCAAGGAAATAGGCGCCTGTCAGGCTATTCCGAGCTTCGACCGTCCTCTTAAGTCCGCTGCTCTCGCTCTGTCGGCGGACGGCCGCATAGTGGCGACAACCGCAGGAGGCGACTCGGTGGTCCGACTTTGGGAGGCTGCGACGGGCGGCGAACGAGCCGCCTTCGGAAACGAGAAAAAAAGCCTGCGCGCCTGGAGGGAATCCGGCGGCGCCTGGACTTCCGGCGGTCCGGACACCGTGCATGCGTTTGCTTTCTCTCCGGACTGCAGGATGCTGGCGCTCGCTCAGGGCACGGATAAGAGCGACATGCCTTCGGGAAAGTACCGATCTTGGCAGTTCCACGCCGTACACGCCATCACCATCTGGGATCTGGTTACGGGAAAGCAGCAAACTGGAAGGACCTGTTGTCGGCGTCCGAACGCTGACGTTCTCGCCGGACAGTGCCTTGCTCGTGTCCGTCAGCCAGGATACTACGGCTGTCGTGTGGGATCTCCGCGATGTTCGGAAGGAAAAGGCGGCCGTGAACGCTTCGCTGAATCCCAGCGAACTCGAAGGCTTGTGGAAAGATTTGGCGGGACCGGACGCTGCCCAGGCGTATCGATCCATGTGGAAGTTGATTGCCGCGCCGGGCCAGACGGTGCCGTTCCTGAGGGACCGGATTCGGCAGGTCCCTTGGACCGATGCCCAACGCCTTGCCCGGCTGGTTGCCGACTTGGACAGCGACCGCTTCACGGTCCGCGCGCAAGCAACCCTAGACCTGCTCGAAGTAGGCGAATTGGTCCTTCCCGTCTTGCAGAAGAAATTGGCAGAGAAGCCGTCGCTGGAAGTGCAACGCCGGATAGAACGGCTCTTGCAAGGTATCGAGCAAACCTTCCGCTCACCGCAGCGCCACCAAATGGCGAGGGCTCTGGAAGTTCTAGAGCGGATCGGCAATACGGCAGCACAAGAGCTGTTCACGAGCCTAGCGGGCGGGGCACCGAATGCATGGCTCACGCGCGAGGCGAAAATGTCGTTGGAGCGGCTTCGGTGAGGAAGTGATACCAGTTGTCGAGGGGGGTCAGCTCGAATCCTGCCATGCCCCGTGCTTACGAGGGATCAAGCCGATGGAAGGAGCGAACCGCGTGTGCAACCGACCTTGATTTCCTGAGTACCGGCCCGGAAAATCGACTCCGCACGGCCAGCGGCGCAGCTGGTTCCGCAGTTCAAGAAGTTGCATGACCAGCGAATTCGTCAAAGTCGGCTATCCATTGAAGTTGATGTGATCTCCGGAAAGCGACCGTGCCGAGCCATCAGGGCCATCAGGTTTATAATGAAAGCAATGAGTGGTGGCATCAAACGTCTACCTTGTGTTAGCGTAATCAGCAATGTCAAGCGCACTTCCAGATTTTGAAAGACCGCCGATAGATGAGGTTGTGATCGGGGTCCAATTTGAGCCTTTGAAGAGCTTTCGCGCGGCCCATTTTGGTCTGTATTGGTCGCGAATCAGAAGTCGCTACCCGAACACGGAGGAACAAGTACCAATAGTTCCCATGATGGAAGGCCCGGCAAAACCACAACTCGCGCCACAGGTGCTTTTCGGGAACGTACAACCTAGATGTTGGTTCCTCGATGCTTCCAAAACACAGCTTATCCAGGTTCAAAATGATCGGTTCATTCGTAATTGGCGCAAAGTCACAGGTGACGAGGAATACCCACGATATTCGTTCTTGATCGAAAAATTCCGGGAGGAATGGGAGCAGTTTCTTCAGTTTGTGGAGCTTGAGGGCTTGGGGCCGGCAAAAGTGAATCAATGTGAACTCACCTATATCAACCAGATTGAGCCGGGCTCCGGCTGGAAAGATTTCTCTGAACTTGAAAAGGTTTTCACAACAGTTCACATGCCAAGAAACGGCGCAGCATTTCTGCCAACGCCTGAGTTGATGACTTGGGAGGCTCGTTACAATCTTCCAGATGGAAAGGGAAGATTGCACGTACAGGCCCAACCTGCATTTCGCAATCGCGATTTTAAGCTAATCGAGAATCTTGCCTTAACCGCCCGCGGCGCCCCCGAGGACTCCACAAATAATCGCGTCTATGCTTGGTTTGAACTGGCCCACGAATGGATCGTGAGGGGATTCGACCAATTAACCCAGCCTCAAATGCACCAACACTGGGGGAAAAAATAATGCGCGAAGAAATCCTTGATATTGGTACAACTGGCAGCACTTCGACCTATCCCGTGAGTTTCGGCGCCACTGGTTCATGGGGCATGCTGGTCCAACATGCAGCCGTATCCAACCAAGTTCTGATCTTGAAGGGAAATTCCGCGCCATGGGTTCTTGAAGCAGCAAAAAAACTCGAGGAGTTGGGCAAACTCCACCGAGGCTGGGATTCATACGACGGACTTCCCCTGGATTCGAGCGCCAGGAGATTGACAGTGAACGCATTGGGCTGGCTCGGGAATGATAATCTTCCCGTGCCGTCCGTCGTTTTATGCTCTGGGGGGACCGTTCAGTTGGAATGGCGAACGAAAGGACGAGAACTCGAGATTGAGCTTGGCAAAGACGAAGCCATCGAGTTCGCAAAGATCTATCCGAGCGGCGACATCGAGGAAGGAGAACAAAAATCGAATCTTCCTCAGGAAATCCACAGGCTAACCTGGTGGCTTTTACACGGCTGACAGGATCGCCTTAGTAACTCTATGGCTCGCCAAGATGACCCAACGATCGCTGGCGATCTTGCGCTTCTGCGGCGCATCCCGTTCAAGGGAGACCATTTCCATTGGGATGAAGATGGCAGGCCCATTCCATCCACTCAAAACTTCAAAGACAAGTATGACGAATTATCATTCTTCATTGAATCCGAGACAACGATTGAAGCCGTCATGGTCGGGCATCATGATGATTTCGGACTTGTCCGACTGCTAGCGAAGGACGTTCGTATTATTTGTGGGCCGGCAATTATCCTCTGCCGAGATCCGCCTGAACCGGGACATGTCGTCCTTTGCGGTAAGACAACGAAGAAAATGCAAAATGCCCTGAGAGGCAAGGCGCAGTGGGTAATATCTCCACAACGCGTGGATCCTGCCGTCTAAGTCCCCGGCGGGCACTGGATTGCAACCGGGCTCCAGAGATTTAGATTGAGCGTCCGCGCCGTCTCATGAAGCCAATCCAGCCGAGCTTGCAACACCCGACACGCGCCTCGGCAGACGATGGACTCCCATTTGTTTCCTTGCGCTTCCTGCTCCTGCGCGAATGAAACCCGATCTTTCAGGTGGGCATCGACTTTTGCAGTCGCCTCGGTCAGGAATGCTAGCTGCTGAGCCGTTCCTAGAATCGCGAAGAATTGCACGCGGTTGCGAAGCGGGTCCGGCGGGACGCTATCCCAAATCCGACAGGTTTTCCAAAGTTCGTGATCTTATTGCCGGAGATGCTCGCGCTCTCCCACGGCGATGATGGTGGCGAGCATGGTTGCCACCAGCTTCTCGTCGCCGGAAGTCTGGGCGAAGACGTCGCCCTTGACGACGGTCAACGTTCTTCCGGGCTTGACGACATGAGCGCGAGCCATCACACGCTCGCCCCGCGCGGGCCTGAGGAGGTTGATCTTGTATTCGACGGTCAGCACGGCCATGTCAGCCGGCATGAGGCTGAAGGCCGCGTAACCGCAGGCGCTGTCGAGAATGGTGGCGACAATGCCGGCGTGAAGGAAACCGTGTTGCTGCGTCAACTCCGGACGATAGGGCAAGGTGATTTCCACCGAGCCCGCCTCGACGTGGGTCATCTGGGCGCCGATGGTTTTCATGACGCGTTGGCGCGCGAAGCTGGCGCGGACGCGCGATTCGAGGACGGGATCGAGCGAGGTGGACTCCATGCCGGATCTCCTTCCGAAAGTGCATCTCGACTTGATTGCATTTCCCTCCGTGACGAACGCGAGGTGCGCATAGACTTGCGCCCGGAGTCGGTTTTTGCGTGCCGCTATTAGGAGGCGAAGGTCGTTTGAGCCGGAGGTGCCGCCTCTTCTCGCGTGTCCCACGAGAGTCAGACGAAAGGCGAGCAACAACTATTTGGATGGGTTAAGACGAGAATTTTGTCGCTGGATGTTCATTACTCACGCCAATGCAGCGCCTGCGCATCGAAGATCGGGCCATCCACGCACACACGGCGATAGTCCCAACCGTCGCTTGTCTTCACGGGTGTCACGCAGCTAAAGCAAATGCCGACGCCGCAGGCCATTGGCGTTTCCAGCGAGAGATGGCACGGAATGCCTTTTCGATGTGCGAGCTGGGCCAACGCGTGGAGCATCGGCTCGGGGCCACAGCCGTATAGATGCTCGGGGTTTGCATGCCGATCGAGGAGGTCGGTAACGAAACCGTGGAAGCCGAGGCTGCCATCGTTGCTCGCCAGGTGGACGGTTGCGCCGGCGTTTTGGAAATCATCGACGCCGGCGGCGAGGTCCGCAGTGCGAACTCCGTAATAGAGCGAGACGCGTTCGACCCGGCGCCGCGCCTTGTCGCCGCCGTAGCCTCGTTGACCAAGCAGTTCCCGAATGTGCGCCAAGAACGGCGTCTGGCCGATGCCGCCCGCGACCAGTGCGACATGTTCGCGACCGAGCGGCTCGGGAAAGCCGTTGCCGAGCGGGCCCCAGATTTCAGTGGTGTCGTTTTCGCGCAGTTGCGCGAGCAGGCCGGTGACCTTGCCGACGACGAGGTACACGACGTCGATGGCAAATGGTTGGTTTCGCTCATCCAGTACGGTGTCGTACAAGGCGAACGGCCGACCGAGCAGGGGATCGGTGCGGCCGGGCAAGCGGATCATGACGAATTGGCCGGGGCGAATAGCGGCGGCGATTTCAAGAGCCTTGAGGCGTATGAGGAACGTGTCGCGGGCCAGAGTGATATTGGCCAGCACTTGCGCGGTAACTTGGCGAAACGAGGCAGGGGGTGACATGTCTGCTTCCTGGCACGACTCGGTTTAAGTCATCTTATCGGCAAAGTTCGCCGGGTCGGACTTTTCCGTTCGCTCCGGCCAGGCGGCGCATGTGGAAAAGTTGCGCGCGGAAAGCGCATTTCGCGCGGTTTTTCCGCAAGAGATCGTTGCTATCCTTCTGCCGTGAACCCTACCTTTATGAATATGGCAGAAAAAACTCTCTTTATCGGGAAAGCAACCTCGCGCCCAATCCTCAGGAGACTCCCCATGTTCTGGAACAAGACACTGCCGCTCGCAGGACTCGTATCCCTCGCCTTTATCGGTGGGTGCCGAACGACGTCGTATCGGCCCGCATACGCGGTGCAGCCCACAGCAGCGGCCGCTCCCGCGCCGTGCTGCAATCAGCCGGCCGCACCGGGCGCGACCTACGCGCCGGCGACGACGATTCCGCCGGCGCCGCCGCCTCCCGGAGTTCTGTCACGCTGAACGCTCCGGTCGATAACCTTCCGGTCGCTTACGCTCCCGGCTCGCTAATGCTCCGGTCGCTTACGCTCGCGGCTCGCCATTTATGCTGGAGATTCCCATGTTTCGCTTTTGGCGTTTGCTGATGGTGACTTTCCTCGTCGGTGTGGCGCCGCTCTCCGCGCGGGCGGAGGCGGTGCGCTACCGCTTCGTTCCTGTGGATGCGTGCGGCACATTGAAGCAAGTTTCCGCCGGCCCCGAAGGCGCTATTGGCGAGCAACTCACAGGCTTCGGGTTACGGCCACAACCATTCAACCGCATGTTTCGTCCGAACCAGATCGTCACTTTTCGACATCCTTACACCGGCCGCAACGTCACGGTGCCGTTGACTCTGCCGCAAGGAACGCCGCGGCTGGAGTATCGCAGCGATCGCATCGTGTACAACTACGGCAGCTATGTCGTCGAAGCCCGGTTCTTTGCGGATGGTTCGGTGGACGTGCTCTACAACAGCGGCTTTCTGAGTCCGCTGGTCGTCGAGTGACTCGAATCAGATTTCGCGTTCAACCGTAGCCGCATTCGTAAGAATGCGGGTAACGCCCGGCCATCCGCATTCTGACAAATGCGGCTACAATGCGTTCGCGGTGGTCATTTCTTGGCATGGAGCGACCGAAAAATTGGCCTGCCTTCCATGCGGTATTTGCGCTCAAAGTTGGTGAGATAACGATCGGCGACCTCGGGCGCGGGCAGCTCCGACATGGGAAGCGCGTTCAGGTCTGAAATCCTCGCCAGCATTTCTTGAGTCTCGGCAAAGTACTCGGCCACGTCGCTGACGAGGTGTAATCGGCCATGGCGCTTGAGCGCGCGGGCGCATTGGGCAGCGAAATCCGCGGTGACCAACCGGCGTTTGCGATGGCGATTCTTCCACCAGGGATCGGGGAAAAAGACATGAATCGCGTGCACGCTGTCGGTAGCGACGCATTGACTCAAGAACCCCCGGGCATCGCAGCAGGCGAGCTTTACGTTGGTGAATCCGCGCTTGGCGAGGCGGGTCGCCGTGAACAGGACGTACTTCCGCTCGATTTCGACGCCGAGATAATTAACTTGCGGATGCGCCTGGGCGGCGTTGATCAAGAAGAGGCCTTTGCCAAAACCAATCTCAATCTCAACCGGATGGTCGTTGCCGAAAAGGTCCGGCCAACGCAGCGGAGCGGAATCGGCAGGCTTTGAGAGAGCAGCATCACGCGATGGCGGAGGCACTTGGAGCAAGTAGGGCTGAAGCTGTTCAAGGGGAAGACGTCGGCCGCGGCGCATTGCTCAGGCCTCGTCGTTATGGAGGGGGACGCCGATGATGTCGCCGTGGAAAACCATGGTTTGGCGGACGAAGCCCTGGACGTTGAAAATCGTTTGGCGGCGGTGCAGCTTGATGCCGCGCGCGACCAGGACCAGACGATCGCCGGGGCGGACCGGGCTGCGGAAGCGCACGTTCTCCATGCCGCCGAAGCCGATGAAGTCCATGTCTTTGACGATGTCGTAACGGACGATGTAATAAGCGCACAGTTGCGCAGCCGCCTCGCACATCAGTATGCCCGGTAAAAGGGGGTTGCCCGGCATATGGCCCCGGACCCAGAACTCGTCGGCGCGTACGTCCTTATAGCCGGCGAGAATGTGTTGGACCGCGTCGATGTAGACGACGGCGTCGAGCTGTTCCATTTCGAATCGTTGCGGATTGATCTTCGAGATCGCCTCGCGGTCGGCGACGAGGTGGTCGAAGTCCAGCTTCGCGGGGCTGAAATGGGGTTCGGGGGGCATCGCGGCATCATTTCTTGCTAATGGGCGGGACACGTAGCCGAACTCGTGAGAGTTCGGTGGGGAGCTGAATTCTCACGCATTGAGGTGCATCAAGTCAATTCGAAACTGGCGCTACCACGATCTCGCGAATCTGTTTGAGGTCCGTGACAAGGGCGTCCGGCCTAGTCGCGGGGTCTTTCAACTGCTCCGGTGTCGCCTGCAACGATTCCTTGTCGCCGGCGTAAAGGGCCGTGCGCATGCCCAGCGCGCGTGCCGGCGCGATGTCTTTCTCAATGCGCGAGCCGACGTGCAGAATCTGGTCGGGAGCGATCCCGAGAGGCTCCAACTTTTCCAGCAACGATTGGAACAGTTTTTCGGACGGTTTGCGGCTTTTCTTCTCAAAAGAGAGCGTCTGCAAGGAAGCGTCGAAGAGCGGCTCCATCGGGTTGATGGCGATCTGGGCCTTGAGGGCTCGATCGAGCTGGATCATCGTGAAGCACTGGGCGTCGGCGAGCAGCACTTGTTTCAGTCCGCAAAGCCGCACGAATTCCAGGGCGGCGCCCGCGCCCGGCTCCGCGGCAGTGCCTTGTTGGCTGGCGTGAAAGAAAAATGCGACCTTGCGGCTGTACTCATTCAGCGAGCCGAAAAAACTCGTATCGAACTTGTAGTCTTTCTGGAGGAGCTTCTTGAGGACGGCTTCCCAAACGCGGTCGGCATGAATTTCCGGATAGCGCTCCTTGCGCGACGGCGCAAGACGCTGCTCGTCCATCGCCTTGTCATACATCTGCCGCATGTATTCGGCGGGTTTTCCAGGCTTGCGCGACATGAAGTTCCACATGTTGAATTGACGGACGGTTTTGTCAAACGCCAAATCCCTGATGAATCGGTCCGGATGCTCGAAGACCAACTCACCGGTGGAGATCGCGAGGAGGGTGCCGTAAATGTTCCAGGTGACGACCTTGAGGTCGTCCATGCGGATCAAATGGGGTTTGGCTTTGGGACGCTCCGGCGCGGGGGCGGCCGGCCACGGCGTTTCGTTGGAGTCGAGGAAGTCCGCGTATTGTTCCAGCGTGAGGGGCATTGTAATGTAGGTATAGGTCTGGATTCCCATCCTGCAAGCGCTGGTTTGCCGGAATTCAACTTTGAAACCATGATGGACGCCGATGCATCCCGGGACGTTCCCTGGCTCGCATAGAATTATTTAGTAAAAAACCTCTGATCTGTATCGGACGCGCCTCGTGCGCGTCAATAAGACGCTGGATTCCTCCATGTCAGCCGTCCCAGAAAATTCCGACGCTGCCCGCATTCACCCCAATGCCAAAGGGCTGCCCGCGGTCACGCCACCCTCCGGCCGCTTCATCGCCCAGCTCTTTCTGGTGCCGGGATTGATCGTCCTTGTGGCTGTGCTTCTCCTGATGGCCTTCTCTTACACGCTGAGCAGCGGCAACACGCCGGAGCGTTTCCTGGACCAGCTGGACAGCACGAACGCCGACATCCGTTGGCGGGCCGCCAGCGATCTGGCCCAGGTGCTGAAGCGTGCCGAGGGCGTGCAGCTCAAAGCGAATACGAAGTTCGCCCTCGATCTTGCCCAGCGTTTGCGCTCGGCAATGGATGAGCTGACGGCCGAGGAAAAGAAGACTCAAGAAAAAGCGGACGCATTGTCCGCCGAGAATGAGAAGAAGGCCGCGTGGCGAAAGTTGCAAGGTCAGCGCGATCACGTGATGTTCCTGGCCGCCTCTCTGGGGGATTTCCATGTTCCCGTCGGCGTGCCGCTTTTGAGCGAGATTGTCCTGCGCGAGGAAGGGCCTGATGTGAAGGCAACTACGCAGCGGCGGCGACAGGCGCTTTGGGCGCTGGCTAACCTGGGGGAGAACGTGAAGGGCTTTGCCAAGCTGTCCGCCGAGCAGCGGGCGGCGGCTTTGGCTGAATTGACCAAGGAAGCCGAGGGCGACAGCGGCCGCGCCGCCTGGGCGCGCACGGCCCTCTATTATCTCGATCCAAAGCCGAGCACGCCGGATGCCGACGTGGTTCAAGTCGACCGCGTACTGGCCCAGGCAGCCAAGGCCGACGACCGCTTTCTGCGCGAGCAAGTAGCCGTCGCGCTCAACTTCTGGGATGGCCCGCTCGTAGAACCGACGCTGCTGCTATTGTCCCGTGACGACGGTCACGGGACCGTCCTGCGCCTCGACGATGAAAACGACCTGAAACGGCCCTAGTAGGCCCTGAGAGTCCTTCATGTCCCAAGATTCAGCTCTCGTCAAACGCGGCCTAGTGCTTTTGGCCCTGATTTCGACTCTGGTGATCGTGTTGCTGATCATACTCTTGCAGCGCCCCACGGTTTCAGCGCCGGCTGCCAAGGGCCGGCCCGAATTGCTCGTCGCCGCTGTCGTGGCGCCGTCGGCGAATTTCCCGGCGAGCGTCTCTTGGATCAACCTCGTCCAAGCGGCGGAAGCGCTACCGAGCCCCGCGGGTTGGGAGATTCGCTACAACGCCGCCCGCACTCTGGCCCTGCGCGGCAGCGATCAGGTTCCGTGGGATGTCTTTTTGGAGATGCTCGACGAAAACAGGCAAATGTGCAACTACCGCGTCGAGCTGCAAGACGGCAAAGTCGTTCCGGATGAAACCGCCGCCCGCCAGAACATGCTCATCGCAGTTCGTGCCATAGCACAGTGGCACAAGAAGCACGACAAACAAGAAGTGTCCACGGATCTGGCTCGCGTTTACGCAGCGGTCGATGGGCTGGCCGGAAGCCCCATCCTCGAGATCAAGGCGCAGGCCGAAAAGACGCGGGCCACGTTCTTTCGTTGAAAGCGTAGGACGGTTTTGCAAACCGTCTCGTTCTAGACGGATTGCAAATCCGTCCTACAAAAAAGCAAACCGGAGCCGCCCTAATGTCCCAGCCGGGCGACTCCGGCGCTGGCATCCCCGAGATGCCGGGGTGAGTTTATCACTTTCTGTCTTACTGTTCAATAGTTCACTATTAGAAAACAGATTGCGTTGCGTGGCGGCGCGCGCACCTCATCATTCGTATGGGGTGGCGTGGCGACAGGCGGGGTAATGTCGGCTTCAGTCAGACCCGCGGACACGGATGCTCCAAGCTCAAGCAAACGGGTTTCCTATGGTCAAACCGTCATAGTCCGTGCCGGAGTCCATGTCTTCCGAAAAAAGCGTCGTGACGCCCGCTTCTTTGCAGGCAGCCAGCAACATACTATCCCAGTGCGAGAGGCTGAAACGCGCGCGTAAGTCGAAGTAGGTCGAGAATACTTGGACGCTCGGGATCGCTAGAGCGAACATGGCGAGGAACTTGCGAAAGCGGGATTCGAGTTCGCTGGCGCTAATCCGGCCGACCAATTCTCGTTTGCGCAGATTGCTCAGAAGTTCACCAGCCACCTGCCACGGCAAAACCGTGGAACCCCTGCCGTGGCCAGCCGCTGAAACAAGTCCTGCGCCTTGGCCTGTTTGACCGGCTCATCCATATCCAGAGCGTAAACAAATACGTTGGTGTCAACGGCGTTCATGGAGTTCATCCCGCGTGTAGCGCTTGCCGCCAAGATGGAGAGGTCGTTCCCGAATCTGCGCCTTGAGCGCTTCCCAGGCCGCGATGGCCGCCTCGGGCGACCAATCTTCAATTGGCTCGATCGTCAGTTTCACTCGGTCTTGCTCGGCAAGCGGTAGAGGCTGATCCGGTTTCAGCATGCCGTTGACATAAGTGGCAGTAACATGAGTGGTCATCGTCGTGGTCCTTTTTTCAGATCCGGCTTCAGCATGTCGCCAACGACAGTTGCGGTCATTTGCGTACTCATGATCCGTCCTTTTTTCCTTACGCGGTCGGCAACCGCTGCTTGGAACCATCTTACTCAGTTTGTCACGGCAACATCCATGAATCACTCTGCGCCGCTCGCATTTCTCCGCAGCGCCTTGCGCCGCGTGGCTCTGCGATCCGCCCGCACCCGCTCAGATTCCGTGTAGGGGAAGCTAATGGTCGAGTCCCACCGGTTCGAGACGCAGAATTTGATCGCCCGCTCGATTCTGGGCAAAGCTTTGTACTGCGCCTCCGTCGGCATGCTGAACTCGGCCACCAGCCAGCCCGGCGTCTGGTCCGCTGAGACCCGCACCGACTCACGGTTGCCGGTCAGCCGGGCTGCCAGCGAACGCATCGCCTGCCAGTCTTCTTTCGTCGGCGACGTGAACTGGATGCGCACGCAGACGTTCATCAAACCGCCCTCCCGGGAATTCGCTCCGCGTCCGGCAAGCGTACGGGAGTGGCCATGAGCATCGGAAATGCCGTCGATACATGAGTGCATTGTAGGGAAGCAAGAAATAATTCCGTGCGATTGGCGGCATTTAAAGTCTTCCCCGTGGCACGTTGATTGTGATGAATCGTAGTCTGACGTAGCCGCATTCGCCGACCTATTGCCCGCCAAAGGAGTCGGTATCATGGGCCGTCTTTGCGTGCTCTTGTGCGCCCTGCTGTTCTTTCAGGGTTGTGCTTCGGAAGGCAACGCGGGCAAGTGGGACGAATTCTGGCGCGATCTGCGCGGCGACAATATGAAAATCCGGAACGAGTCCCAACAATCGGGGGGAGAGGGCGGAGACGGTCGGCCACCGTTTAGGAGTAATCGGGGGTGAGGGTGGATTTCGACGGCGCCGGCGCGAATCACGGCGCCTGCTTTTTCACGACCGTTTCCGCTTCGCGGCGCAGCAACGCAATCTCCAACGGATTGGCCCAAGAAGGTTGAGCGCCGCCTGGGGCATCGATCGGGGCGCCGCCAAGGACCTTTGCATTGGCTTGGTCCAGGTAACGTGTAGCGAGGTCCAGGTGATTCTTGGCCAGGTCGGCTTGACCCAAAGCCTGATGGGCCATCGCCAGGAATAGCCAGTCCCAAACCGCTTCCTCTTTTGGTGCGACTTTGATGGATTCACTCAGCTTATTGACGGCATCCTGAAAGCGGCCGGCGCGGTAAAGAGCGGCGCCGAGCAGGAGCAGGCGGGAGTGGTTCTTCGGACCATCCACCAGCGCACGTTCGGCGATGGGCGCCAACCGGACGCCATCGCTTTGCGTGAGGGGCGCCAATACGCAGGTCCAGACCGTCAGTTGAGCGGAAGCTGCGTGTTTCGCCGAACCGAAGCGATCGAGCATGTCCGCACAGACGCGACGGTAGCCATTGCTGTCGCCCAGGTGCAGCCGCAAAAGCGCGTGCCGGTGCCAGGGCCCGGGCAAGTCGGCTCCTAACGCCGTCGCCTTTTCGAAGTCGGCAGCGGCTTCCGTCCACAGGCCCATCTCCGCGCGAGCGCGGCCTTTGCGATCGTGAAGTTCCGGGCGCTGGGGATGTCGCGTGGCCAAGATTTCCAAATGAAACAACGCGGCTTGCCACTTTCCGATCTTCTCGCATGCCCGCGCCGCCTCTGCGTGCCACGTGGTTACGTCGCCCTCGGTGATTTGGAAATCCTTGGGCGACTTCCGGCGCAATTCCTCCCAAGCTGTAAGCGGCTCGTTCAATCCGGGGAGCACGGGCAGGCCGGCTTGCGGGTGAATCCTCGAGCAACTCAGGAATTGAGCCAAGCGCAGCCAATCAGCGGCGGAGCGGCCATCCGCGGTAAGGGCCCACACGCGCGCAGCACGGTCGCAGGCGGTCAGCAGGAATCGGCCATCCGAGCTGAGTGCCGCCGACTTCACTTTCCCCGGATGGCCAAGCGTCGGCGCCACGGGGAATCCGCTGGCGACTTCCCAGACACGAATCCCATTCTCGCCGCCCAGGACCAACAAGCGTCCGTCGGGGCTGAACACCGGCGGCCACGACTGTCCGGCGTACCAGAAATTCACGGGCGCCGGCACGAGCTGCATGGGCGCAAGTTCGCCGGTATTAGCATCCCAAAGCTGGGCCGTTTCGTCGTCGCTGGTGGTGGCCAAAATCCGTCCATTGGGGCTGAGCGTTGCCGCTATGGTCGCCGAGCCGGGTTTGCGGAAATGCCTGATCGCACGGGCCTGGTCGACATCCCAAAGACTCGTTTGTCCGTCACAGATTATTATGCTTCCGCCTTCGGCGGCAGAAGAAGGGCTAAATGCCGCGAAGCGAAAAGCGACTGCATCGCTGTCGCTCCACGGGCCGATGGAGGTAATCTTCTTTTCTCCCGACGTCCCCCAAACATTTACCGTCTTTTCGAGTTGCAATAACTTGAGGTAAAAGTTCTTCAGAGCGTCGGTAGCCTGGCCGGCAGCGTCCAACGCGCGTGCCGAAAATGCCGGCAGAAACGTCTCGGTGAGCACATAGCGTCCGTCGGCGCTGAAAGCCGCTCCCGTGACCGCGGACCGGTGCGCGAGAACGCCGGTCGACGGCCGACCCGCGCGAACGTCCCAAACCTGAGCTTTTCCGACGCCGTCCATCGCGAGCAGCAACCGGCCGTCGTGGCTAAACCAAGCACGGCGGACGGTGCGATCGGCGTCGGGCGCCATAATGCGTTGGGAAGTCTCGCGCCGGAACAAGAGTGTTCCCTTTGCAGCCTCCCAAGCGCACGCCTCTCCCTCGCCCGCAGGGTCATGTTCCGCCGTGGAGAGGACATGGCCTTCGGAGTCGAAGCCCGCGAAGACAACCCGGTGCGTGTGCAAGAATGGAGAGCCCTGAGGACGTCCGGATGCCAAATCCCATACGCGTGCCAAACGGTCATCGCCGGCTGTGACGACAAGGCTGCCGCTGGAGTTGAAGTTGGCATGGTTGACGTTGTCATCATGCTCCAGAGGCGCCGCCGCGAGCCGGGAAGATGCCAAGTCCCAAAGCCGAACCGTCTTGTCCCGGCTCGTCGTCATTACGTGTCGGCCATCGGGACTGAACAATGCCCGCGTCAATTTGTCGGTATGTCGCAGCGGCGGTCCCACGGCACTGTCCGTCGTGAGATTCCACACGCGCGCCGTGTTGTCGGCGCCGGCCGTAACGGCGTGAATTCCATCCGGCGCGAAAGCTACGAAATGGACGGCATGCGTAAATGCCCGGCCGTGCTTCAAAGTGCCAAGCCCCTTGCTGATTTCGCAGTCCCAGATGTAGGCGGTGCCATCGACTCCGGACGTGGCGAAACGACGGCTGTCCGGGCTGAACGCGAGATGGAGAATGGAAGCACCATGCCGGACGAAGGAGGATTGCTTGCCCGTAGCCGAGTTCCAGACCCGTGCGGTGCCGTCGACGATTGCCGCCGTCACGCGCCTGCTATCCGGGCTGAACTGGATTTTTGTGATTGCGGACGGCAAATTGCCGGCCTCGAAGACTTTGCGGGCATTGACGACTTCCCAAACGGTCAAGACGCCGGTTCCAACATTCTGCTGGAACACCAATTCAGCCGTCGCCGCCAGCCGTCCATCCGGGCTGATGGCGACTTCCGACATCATCGTTGACGGAACGACCACAGGCGGGGACTCGGCCTTGGCTTCGGTGGCGTCCCAGATTTGAATGTGAACGTTTCCACTGGTTTCACGGGTGGCGGCGACGATCCGCTCGCTATCGCCTTTGAACGCCAACGCCGCGACTGCGTCCTTGAATGCAATTGGTGCGCCGACGCGCTGGCTCGTGGCCAAGTCCCAAACATGCACGCTGTTGTCTTCCGTCGCGGTCGCCAATCGTCGGCCATCGGGCCTAAGCGCGGTTAACTTGATCGCTTTGTCGTGCACCAAAGGCACTTCGGCCTCTTCGCCCGTGACAACGTCTCGAAAACGCACCGCATTCCCAGCCACCGTGATCGCGCGGCTTCCGTCCGGCGTAAACTCGGTGTGACTTACGTCTACACTCTGAGGCCAGAACTGCGCTAGCCGCGGACATTGGCGCAAAATGGAAGCCAGGCGAGTTTGGTGGATGGCTGCGCGATCGGCATTCTCCTGATCGAGCCAGTATGCCTGAGCAAAAGGCAATAGCGAGCCGAACCAGTCTCCTTCGTCTAGGAGCCGCGTCCCATCTGCTTGGAGAACTTGGACCAGTTGCCGTCGTCTTTCTTCCAGAGCTTTCTGAGCGGCGCTCCGTTGATGGTTGGCGTCGCTGAGGGCGGCTTGGAGCCAGACGTTGTAAAGCAGCACCGCCACTACAGCCGCGGCGCTAACGGTGTAGAGCGCCGCCAGCGCGGGCCGCCGCCGCGCCCACTTCAATGTGCGCTCCCACGTCGATGTCGGCCGGGCCAAGATCGGATGTCCGTCCAGGAATCGGCGCAAGTCGTCGGCGAGAGCTTCGGCGGAATCGTACCGCTTGGGCGGCGACTTTTGAAGGCACTTGAGGCAGATCGTCTCGAGGTCGTGTGGGACGCTTGCCTGCAAGCGTGTCGGCGGGACCGGCTCCTGTTCCATGACTTGGAGGAGCGTTTCGATCGCGTTTTGGGCGCGAAAGGGCGGCCGGCCCGTCAGCAATTCATAAAGGATGGCGCCGAGCGCGTACACGTCGGTAGCAGGACCGATGGCGCTGATCTTGCCGGCTGCTTGCTCTGGAGCCATGTAGCTAGGTGTGCCGAGGACATCGCCACTCTGCGTCTGGCCGGAACCGGCGCCGGAACGCGCCAGACCGAAGTCCGTGACTTTGGGCGTGCCGTTCAATGTCAAGAGGACGTTGGCGGGTTTGAGATCGCGATGGATCACGCCCTGTATGTGAGCGTGGTGCACAGCCCGGGCCAGCGTCTCGACGAGCAAGGCGGATTCACGGGCGGGTTGCGGCGCGCCGCCGAGCTTCTTGTCCAGGCCGCCGCCTTCAATGAACTCCAGCGACAAGAAAGGCCGGCCATCGTGCTCGCCGACTTCGTGGATTTGCACGATGTTCGGATGGGCCAGCTTGGCGACCACTTCGGCTTCACGGCTAAAGCGTGCGAGATCTTCGTGATTGGCGTGCGCACCTGCCAAGACCATTTTCAGGGCGACGGTGCGATCCAGTCTCTTCTGCCGCGCCTTGTAGACGACCCCCATGCCGCCTTGTCCCAATCGCTCCAGCATCTCATAGCCGGGCACTTCCGGCGGGGGAGGGGGCGGGCCGCTCGGTTGAGAGCGGAGGGTTTGCTCCATCTGCAAGGAAGTCGGCATCAATTCGGAATTCGATTCGAGCGCCTGGTGGATTTCGAAGATTGGGCCGAGCGCGCCCGCGAGTTCCGGGAAGCGGCGCGCGTACTCATCGCGCTCGGGTTTTTCGTTTCGCTCGGTACGCAGCAAGACTTCTTTGTAGATAAGATCAAGAATTGCTTCGGGGTCGTTTTGAAGCGCAGGTTCGCGCTCCAAATAGGTCTCCACCGATACCGGCGTGCCAGCCCGCCAGCAGCGTGCTTGATCGGCCAGCGCTAGGCTCAACGCCGGCCGGTTCTGCTCCGGCAGTGGAGACGTATCCGGACCGGGGATGTCACTCATCGCCCGCCTCATCCAGACCGAGCTGTTGGGCCACGCGGTCGAGGCCGCGCGCCAGGCGTTTGCGCAGCGCTTCGGGGCTTTGCCCCCGCTCCGCGCCGATGTCGGCCCATTCCCGGCCCTGCGCCCGTAAGTCGGCCAGTTCCATCTCTTCGGAAGAGAGTCGTTTTCGAAATTCGACGAGCAACTCCCGTCCGGCTGCGTGCCGGCTCGGACTGGGGCCACCGCCGGCAACCTGGTCTGCCGCCCCGCCATCCGCTTCTAGGCGCGCCAGGTCGCGCCGTTCCGCTCGCTCCCGGCGCATCTGGTCGGTCACTTTGTGGCGGGCCATCTGGGCCAACAATTTCAAAAGTTGATCGGCGTCGGCGAGATCGTATTGGCCCAAAGCGGCCCGCACGAAGAAGCTGCCCAGCACCGACTGACAAACGTCCATCGAATCGAAGACCCGGCGCATGCGGGCATCGGTTAAGCGTAGGCGCACCACGCGGCGAATGGCCGGCTCATAGCGGCGCACCAACTCGGCGGCGGCGTCGCCATCGCCGCTGCGCACACGTTGAATGAGGTCCGGGAATGGGGTTTCGTCCGACATGGGAGACTCAGCGTTGAATAATGCAAGCCCCTCTCGTTGTAAGAGTTGCGTTCCCGGCAGTCTACAACATCTCAAAGATCGCGATTCTCTGTCCGCCCTGGCCATGTGCTGCGATTTGCATGTGACGGCGGGCACGGCAGGTGACAAGCCGCTCGCTCCCAAGTGCCCGCCGCTCAGTAGCACCAACATCACAGCGTCAGGCGGCTGAAGGAAATCACATGTTCGCAACCTTGCTTCAAAATCTGAGTCGCAAGTCTCGAAACGTGCCCCGTTCGCGGCGGCTCGAAGTCGAAACCTTGGAAGGGCGGTCCGTACCCTCCGCGTTGGGGACGCTGGTCCGCCCGGCCGTGGCGGCTGATTGGCCCCCGCCCCCAGTCACCCAAGCCCATGTCAGGGAAACATTGATGGGCGGCGGCCGCGTCGATCCAGGCGCCGCCAACGGCGCACACATAATCGGCAGCGCCGGCCACGTCGCTTCGATTGAGTGCAACATCACCCGAGGCAGCGGCGAAGAGATCCCGCAGTAGTCCGCAAACAACCAACTTCGGAGTGCGGCGACCGGTCAATCGCCGCACTCCCAATCACGTAATCACGCCAAGCGGCCCGCACTCCAGACTGCGGGAGGTTGTGGAAATAGATTGCATTGCGCGGCGGCGCGCGCGCAGCATGTTCGCGCGCGCAGCATACTCGTACGCGCGGCCTACTCCGGAACCTACCGACTTTGCGGTCGGGCGTTCGTTCGGTTACGATGAAGATTGAATTGGATTGCGCGGCGGCGCGCGCGCACCTCATCACTTTCGCCGCACACCTTCCCACTTTTCCTGTTCGCGCCATTTCCCATTACAAGAGAAGGACTTATGGCCGAAAATGTAATTGTCGACTCAGGGGTCGATGCCAGCAACTCCTTTGTCAAGAAGCTCTGGAAAACGGTCCCCTGGATTTGGGACGGCGTGATTGCAAGGGACGCCGTCACGCTCCTTTCCGCCCCGGAGAAAACGGGCAAGACCACGCTTTTGAGCTTACTGCTCGACCGCCGCCGTGAGGGTGGACAGCTTCTTGGCCGGGCGGTGCGTCCAGGCCGAACCCTCCTTTGGTCCGAAGAGAGCTTGGGCTTGTGGTCGCTGCGGCAACCGCCTCTCGATTTCGGATCCGAACTCAAGTACCATGATCCAACCGGCGCGTATTCCGTGCGGGGAAGTTGGCGGTGTTTTATCGATCATCTAAATGACCTTGGCAAGGATTGCTACGACCTCGTGGTGATTGACACCGTGATGACTTTCCTGCCGAGTGCCCGAAACAACTATCGCCGCCTGGGCAGAGCGCTCGACGATTTGCGCCTCGTTGCCTATCAGAGCGCCGGCATCTTGCTGCTGCACCAGGCCTGCACCGTCCGCACCCGATCGCGAACCCGCTGCCCCTTGACCGCCTTGGCCGACATCATCATCGACATGCACATACCGCACGGCAGCCGTTTCAGCCGCCGCCGTCAATTCCACGGCGTGGGCCGCTACCCCGGCACGCTCCAGCACGTGGCCGCCGAGCTGAATCCGGAAGGAACGGACTACTTGCTGTTGCCCGACGATGAGTTGAACGCAAACGGACCCGATGGATCGCTCGGGCCCGCCCTGGAAACGCTGCGGCAGCTTTTGAGCGAAACCCCCGGCCCCCTGACGCGCCAAGAAATCCTTTCCCGCTGGCCCGAAAACGAACCGCCGCCACGGGCCGACTCATTGTGGCGCACCTTGGCGCGCGGGTGCGAGCTGGGCTTGCTTGTACGCAGCGGGGCGGGGAATCGGGCGGAGGCGTTTCGGTATGGGGTGGCGCGGCGACAGGCGGGATGACCTTGAGCAATCGATCGATCACTGTCGGGGTGGCAGGGTGGCAGGCGTTCAGCAAAAGTCTTGACGCTTATGATTTCAACGTTTTGCACCTTGCCCAATTAGGCGATGCCGGGATCCATCACGGCGCGTACAGTAGGAAACCCAAAGCATGGTGTCCAAAACGACCTTCATGGCCGCCGGGCTCGGTAGCGCCGCTTAAGAACTAGCTCGTCAATCTTGGCGTCGGTCAGCTTCGCTTTCCGGTGCTTGGCCGTAACTCGGCCGAGTTCCTGATCCCAGATCTTCTCTTCAACCCGATCGAGCGCGGTTCGCAGTTTGAGAAAATCCTGGGCGCCCAACCGTTCGGCCGCCTTGATGATTTCTGCAACGGTTGACATTCCTGCTCCTACTCACTCGTCTCGAATACTACCAGCGTTCAATCTAGGTCGATTCTATCCCTTGATTCGTTTTCCAACAGCGCCAGGAGCTGGTTATGCAGCTCCCTTGGCGGGGCGCGGTCGGGAGACCCGAGCCGAACACGCGGCAACTTGCAATGTTTCGAGATCGACTGTATCTAACCCGAGAAAAGGTGTGAAGACGTGTTAGGACCCTTTTCCGATCATAATTATCCAAAAAAAGGGTCCTGACACCTTTTTCCCGGGAGTCTTTTTCTCTTTACAGTTGCGCCCGGTGGTGGCATCGTCGAGCGCCAGGCTGCGATACCTGCGCTGTGCCTGTTGCGGCTTCGTTCACGGCGTGCTTAATCGTGCGGTCGTGCGCGCAACACTGTTTGACAAGGATGGCGATTACGCGGCCTTCGAATAAACGACTACCAACCGTTTTGGCCAAACGCGGAGTTGGGGAACGAATGAAAGAAGGCCCTGCCGTTGCTTGGATCGGGTTTTCAGTTTAGACTATCATCAATGAACTGTACGTGAGTCCAAGAGCCTGAAATGCTTCGCCGATGTGCGTCTCTGTTGCTGGCACCAACGGTCCTCCTGTCACAGTGGGGGAGTCTGGGCCATTCGCACGGTTCCATTGAGCCGGCTGGACACGGGTCTGCACTTCACTTCCATTTCAGCTTCTTTTCCTGGCACGATCAGGATGACGACGACGACCACGACGACACTTGTTGCGGCGACCAGGAAGCCATGTGCAACGAACGCTTGTCGCCGATACATGACCATGACGCCGATGCCGTTTACCTTCCGGGTTTAGCGATCCTGGGATCCCAGGATTCGGATACGCAATGCCCATCCAACGCCTGGTGGACGGGCGGCGCCTGGAACGTGGCGCTTGTGAGTGACCCGGATCCGACCAGACAAGTTCCGAAGCTATCCCATCATCCCCCCCTGATTTTTGAAGCGTGTCCGATTTATCTGCGCACGCTGTCCCTTCTTATTTAGCCATTTCTAAAGCTCACAAGCGAGCAACGGCGCGCGTGCGCGCCGGCTGCGCTTCGCTTGTCTCTACTCCACACACCAACTTACTTCGTCCGCGATACCTGCCCGTTGGCAGGGACAATATGAGGCACAAAAAATGAAACGTTTCTTGAAGCCGCTGGTGGGCGCGAGTTTCATCGCGGCGTTGGCTGCCGCCGCGTATCTTACAAACGATCGATGGGCGCCCTGGCTTTCCTCGGAAGACAGCAGCCCTGCAGATGAAAAGCAAAAGCAGGAAACTCTCGACGAGCCGAAGCTGCTCAAGCTAAGTTCGCAGGCCCGGAAAAACCTGAGCCTGGTTTCCAAGCCCATACACCCGCAATCCTATTGGCGGACGATCCAAGTTCCGGGAATGATCGTGGACCGTCCGGGGAACTCCGACCGAGGCGTCACCGCGCCTGCCGTGGGCGTCGTCGTCAGGGTTCGGGCCGTGCCGGGCGATATCGTGAAACCCGGCGACCGATTGTTCACGCTGCGTTTAAGCAGCGAATACCTCCAGAATGTCCAATCAGAACTTATCAAAGCCGTCAATGAAGTCCAACTCCTCAAGGAAGAGCTTGACCGACTTTCGGGCTTCGCTCAAAACGGGAGCCTCCCGGAAGCCAAGCTCATCGAGCTGAAATTCCAAATGCGGCGGCAAAACACGGCGATACAAGTATTTCGCCAAGACCTCCTCGCACGCGGCCTGACGCCGCAGCAAGTTGACCGTGTCGCTGACGGCAAGTTCGTTTCGGAAATCGAAGTTATTGCGCCTTTACCGCTTGACGGCGAGTCCACTCTGGTCAGCCTCAAGAACACCGCCAAGGCGGAGGAAACCGCACCCGTCTACGAAGTGCGGGACCTCAAGGTCGAGCTTGGTCAACAGGTTCAGGCCGGCCAGACCCTGTGCCTGCTGGCCAATCACCACTCGCTTTTCATCGAAGGTCGAAGCTTCAGACGGGAGGCCCCTTTCCTGGAAGCCGCCGCCAAGAACGGTTGGCCGATCCACGTCGATTTCGACGAGGACGGCGATGGATCCTGGCCGCCGCTTAAGCAGACCTTGGCCATCCGGCATCTCGCCAACACGGTCGATCCTGCCAGTCGCACCTTCGACTTTTTTGTCCCGCTGGCAAACCAGGCGCGCTCCTATGCGAAGGACGGCAAGACTTTCCTTGTTTGGCAGTTTCGTCCCGGCCAGAGGGTACGGCTGAACGTTCCCGTCGAGGAATTCAAGGACGTGATCGTCCTGCCGGCAGCGGCAGTCGTTCGTGAAGGCCCGGAAGCCTACGCCTTCCGCCAAAACGGCGATCTCTTTGAACGCCGGGCCGTTCACGTGCTACACGAGGATCGCTTCAACGTCGTCTTGGCCAACGACGGCGCCTTGCGGCCGGGTATCGACTTCCTCGCTCAAGGTTCGGCCGCTTCACTCAACCGCGTTTTGAAGGCCCAGAACTCCAGCGGAGGCCTGCCGCCCGGCGCCCACTTCCATGCCGACGGCTCGCTCCACATTCCGGGGAAGTAGTAGGCGCCGCGAGCCGAGCGACGCCTGCATCGTCGCTTGCCCCGCTCGGCTCGCGGGGCCTACTTCCGCCTTCAAGGAGAGATAACCATGCTCAATGCCGTCATCCGCTTCTCCCTCCGTTACCGCACGCTGATCGTCGTGATCAGCCTGGCATTGCTTGGCTATGGCGCCTACCTCGGAACCACCTTGCCCATTGACGTGTTTCCCGATCTGGATCGACCCCGCGTGGTAATCATAACCGAATGCCGCGGCCTGGCCCCGGAAGAAGTCGAAACTCTGGTCACTCAGCAAATCGAGATCGCCCTCTTGGGGGCCAACGGCGTGCAGGATGTACGAAGCCAGTCGGCCCCGGAACTGAGCGTTATTTATGTCGAGTTCAACTGGACCACGGAGATCCGGGCCGCCCGCCAAACCGTGCAGGAGCGACTCTCGACCCTGGAAGGCGTCCTGCCCGATGTGGCCCGGCCGCAGATGGCGCCGACCGCTTCCATTATGGGACAGATCGTCGTCGCCGGCATGTATCGACAGGAAGGGCCCAAGGGCGGCGAATTGACGCCAGTCGGCAAGACCGGTTACCTGGCCGAGCGCATGGGAATCAGGAGTCAGGAGTCAGGCGGACGGGTTGGAAAGCCCGAGTTTCAAGTCCTGCTCTGGCGGCCAGTAGATCGGCATCGACCCGAATCGTGGGAACCGGTCACCGACTTCCAGGTTCTCAATTACAAGGTGCAAAATGGTTCCGGCAATCTGCAATCCGCAGTCTGCAACCTGCAATTCGCTGATGGCAAACGTCACGAGGTCCTGTTCCCCAGCGCGGCCCAACAGCAAATGGCCTTGCGCACCACTGCCGATTGGGTGGTGCGTCCGCGCCTGCTCAAGGTCCCCGGCGTCGCGGAGATTTTCATCCTGGGCGGCGAACGTAAGCAATACCAGGTGCTGCTGGACCCGGCCGCCCTGCTGGAATACGACGTGACGTTGCAGCAGGTACACCAAGCTCTTAAGGACAACAACCTCAACAGCAGCGGCGGCTTCGCCGTTCAGGGAGAGACGGAGCGGCCCATCCGTGTCTTTGGCCGGCTCGGTCCCGAACCGCAGCGGGTCCTCGACGAGCTTCGCAAGATTCCGCTCCGAACCAGCCCCGAGCGGACCGTCTTGCTGGGGGAAGTGGCCCGGGTGGTTGAAGGGCCGCAACTCAAGCGCGGCGACGGCAGCGTCAACGGCCGCCCCGGCGTCGTCCTAACCATCGTCAAGCAGCCCCACGTCGATACCCGCGACCTGACCGACCGCATTACCGCGGCCTTGCAGCAGAGCGAGGCGACGCTGCCGGCCGACATCGTCATCAACCCGGACCTGTTCCGTCTGAAGAGCTTTATCGACCGCGGCATCTATAACGTGGGCGAGGCGCTGATCATCGGGGCGGTCTTGGTCCTCATCGTCCTGTTCTTGTTCTTGCTCAACTTCCGCACAACATTCATCACCCTGACGGCGATCCCGCTGTCCTTGGTGATCACAACCTTGGTATTCCGCCTGATCGGCAAGTTGACCGGCACGGAATTGTCGATCAACGTGATGACCCTGGGCGGCATCGCGGTAGCCATGGGCGAACTGGTGGACGACGCCATCGTCGACGTGGAGAACATTTTCCGCCGCCTGAAGCAGAACAACGCGCTGCCTCCGCGCCCCCCCAATTCCGATTCCTCCCTTCCCTGTGGAAGCGAGAAAAAATTCCGGAGAACGTCGCTGCGGGTCATCTATGAGGCCAGCGTCGAGATCCGCAGCGCTATTGTCTTTGGCACGGTAGTGGTGATTTTGGTGTTCCTGCCCTTGTTCGCATTATCGGGGGTCGAAGGCCGCTTGTTCGCGCCCTTGGGCGTCGCCTACATCGTCTCCATCCTGGCCTCCTTGCTCGTGTCGCTGACGGTAACGCCCGTGCTGTCCTACTACTTGCTGCCGCAGTCGAGGGCGACACACCGGGAGGGCGATGGCCCGTTGCTGCGCGTGTTGAAGTGGGGAGCGAGTCATCTCATCCGCTTGAGCATGGCCCGGCCAGCCTCACTGCTGTTCTTGACCTGGGTCCTCGTCGGCTGCAGCATTTCGCAACTAACGCGCTTGGGGGCGGACTTTTTGCCGAAATTCGACGAGGGGAGCATTCAGGTCAACGTCAACCTGCCGGCTGGGTCCTCGTTGGAAGCATCCAATCGTGCGTCGGCAAGTCTCGACGCCCATTTCCGGAAGATGCAGAAATCGACCAAGAACCCCAAAGGTGAAATCCTTCACTTCGTCCGCCGCACCGGCCGCGCCGAGTTGGACGAGCACGCCGCTCCGGTGAACTCCGGCGAGTACCTGCTGAGCATGAACCCGGAGTGCGGCCGGGGCCGAGACGAAATTCTGGAGCAGCTGTTGCGGGATCTCCGAGAAGAGGTGCCCGGCGTCGACATCGAGACCGAGCAGCCTCTCTCCCATCTGATCAGCCATATGCTCTCCGGGGTGAACGCTCAAATCGCCATCAAGGTGTTTGGCGACGATCTGGACACGTTGCGGCAATCGGCTGAGCACATCCGCACGGTTATCCAGACCGTACCCGGAGTGACGCCGCCCATTGTCGAGCCGATCCAGCTCAGCGACGAGCTGCACATCCGCCTGCGGGCTGACGATCTGGCCTACTATGGAGTCAGCCGGGCATACGTTGCCGGTTTCATTCAAACAGCCCTCCAAGGGGAGCCGGTCTCCCAAGTGTTGGACGGGCAGAGGAGGTTTGACCTCATCGTTCGGCTGGAGGATGCCTACCGCTCGAACTATCCTGAGCTTGGCCGCCTGCGGGTCGATCTGCCGCCGGACAAGGACGGTAAGCCGCGCGGCCAAGTCGAGCTGCGCGAGTTGGCGGACATTGGCTATGGCGTTGGTCCCAATGCGGTCAACCGCGAAAACGCCCGGCGGCGGATAGTCATCCGTTGCAACACCCAGGGCCGCGACCTCGCGAGCGTGGTGGCCGACATCCAGCAGCGCATCCAGGACGCTGTGGAATTGCCCGCCGGCTACTTCGTGGAGTACGGCGGCCAGTTCGAGAGTCAGCAGCGCGCGACCTTGCTGATTGCTGTCCTCGCCGTCGTTTCCCTCGTCGGCATGTTCGTGGTCCTGATGGTCCTGTTCCCGTCGGTGCGGATCGCCCTGCAGATCCTTAACGCCGTGCCCGCCGCGTTCATAGGCGGTGTACTTGCACTGGCGCTGACGCGCCAGTCGCTGACAGTGGCCAGCCTGGTCGGCTTCATTTCGTTGGGAGGAATAGCGGTCCGCAACGGCATTTTGCTAGTCACCCACTACATCCACTTGATGAAGGAAGAGGGCGAGGGCTTCACCAAGCAGATGCTGCTACGCGGGAGCCTGGAACGGTTGGCGCCGGTCTTGATGACGGCGCTGACCGCTGGCATTGGACTGCTGCCGCTGGTCCTCGGCGGCCAGGAACCAGGGCGCGAGATCCTGTTTCCGGTAGCCACGGTCATCTTGGGAGGCTTGATCACATCGACCTTTTGCGAGTTCTTGATCCGCCCGGGAATGTTCTGGCGGTTCAGTGGCGGGGACGCCGAGAAGCTGGCCAAACCGGCGAATACCGAGGAGGAGAGTCTCGTTGACCGGCCCGCGTGAGCCATTGGAAATTAAATTAGCCTATGCGTCGAGTTCGTAGACTTTTTCAAGAAAGGATGATCGCATGCGCAAGTTACACGCTTTCGGGATTGGAGTGCTGGTGCTCGCCTTTTGTGTCCATACGGGCTGCAGCAACCGCCCCCAAAAATCGTCCCAGGGAGGCGACAAGGGCGCGACCAAGAATGGTAAGGACGAGCCCCACGAACACGGCGACGGGCCGCACGGCGGAACCCTGGCCGACTGGGGCGGAGGCAAGTATCACGTCGAGTTCTGCATGGATCACGGCAAGAAGCAGGCAACGGTTTACATCTTTGACAACAACGTGAAGAAGCCGGTTCCCATCAAGGCTGACAAACTCCTGCTGAGCATCAAAAAACCCTCGTTTCAGTTGGAACTGAAGCCGATGCCTCAGGAGGGCGACCCGAAGGGATCGGCGTCCCGTTTCGTGGGGACCCACGATAACTTCGCCACGGAACAGGAGTTCGCCGGAACGATAAGCGGCCAAGTGGACGGCACTCCGTATGTCGGCGACTTCGAGGAGAAACCGGAAACTCCGAAGAAGAAATGAGGCCAATGTAGGGAAAAACTTAGACAGTCATCCTTTTGATCGCAAGTCCCCTTGCTTCCTGGCAAAATGCCCGCGCGGCCCGAGCCTCCGTTGGCGATCTTTGCTATCACGTCCTAAACTGCGACAATAACCGGGCTGAGTTTTCCACTGGGAAGGGGACCACGAGGCGTTTATCAAAACCTTCCCAAAAGTCTGTGCCTAGGTCCCCTTGCGTCCGTTGGCGCATCCAGCCGACACTGGCGCACCGATTTATTTCAACGGAAGATCAGATTTACCTTCTGCAAGTGTCAACTTCGGGACGACTTCGGGGTCGCCGATAAGAAACTCCGTTGCATTGGTCAAGCAAACGCGCTATAGAAGCGCGCCAATTCTCGACCAATTGCCCGCCTAAGGAGTCGGAATCATGGGCCGTCTTTGCGTGCTCCTCTGCGCCCTGCTGTTCTGTCAGGGTTGTGCTGCGGAAGGCAACGCGGGCAAGTGGGACGAATTCTGGCGTGATCTGCGCGGTGACAACATGAAAATGCGGAACGACTTCTCGGCGGAACTGAAGTAAGTGGGCAGAAGTCTAGCCCGCATTATTCACCGCGGAGATCGCTGAGGACGCAGAGAAGAACAGGCCCGGATCGGGCTAGCCGTGTCGCACACCTACCAGTGCCTTCATTTCTCCCGCCAGAAACAGCGAGCCGCTCACGCAGATCAGGTCGTCGGCGCCTGCGAGGTCGTTGGCTTGCGACCAGGCTTGGGCGGGGCTCGTGCAGAGGATGGCTCGCTCCCGATCCTCGGCCGGCATCATGTCGACTAGCTCGCTTGGCGGCACGGCACGGGGGTTGACGGTGTAGGGCGTGAAGAGAATTCGCTCGAACTTTGGGGCCAGGAGCCGCAACATGCCGATCAGGTCTTTGTCGCGGCTGCCGGCGAAAATTAAGAAGCTTCGTCCACCGGGTCGCAGCGGGAAGGACGTATCCAGCGCCTGAACGAGCGCCTGAACGGAGGCGACGTTGTGGGCGCAGTCGAGCACTACCAGCGGGTGGCGGCCAATGATTTCGAGTCTGGCGGGCCACTTGACGGATGCCAAACCTTGGGCGACGGCGCTCATGGGAATGGAAACGCCCTGCGCGCGCAGCGATTCGACAGCGGCGATTGCCAGCGCTGCGTTGGCGGCTTGGTGCTCGCCGATTAAGCCGAGGTCCAACCAGGGCCAGACGCCGCGCCAGGTCGTCGCCTGCACGCGCGTCGGCACGTCGGCGCCTTCACCGATGCGGGCGGGGTCGTGGCGGTAGCTGAAGTCGGCGTCGATTTGCCGCAAAGGCGCGTCACGTTCCCGGCAAATGCGCACGATGACCTCAAGCGCTTCCGAGGCGCGGGCGCCGCTCAGCGCCGGCCGGCCAGGCTTGACGATGCCGGATTTTTCGTTGGCAATGCTGGCCAGCGTGTTGCCAAGCTGACGGGTGTGATCGAAGCTGATGCTGGTGATGATCGATAGGAGCGGCCGGCAGACGTTGGTCGAGTCGAAGCGCCCGCCTAGTCCCACTTCCATCACCGCGAACTCCACGCGGCGGCGGGAGAAGTGCAAGAACCCCAAGGCGGTGGCGATCTCGAAGAACGTCAAATCGTGGTTCAGGTTGCCGCGCTCGACCACGTCGCGGATGTCGGCCATCAAGCGGCCAAGCTCCTCAGGACCGATTGGCTGGGCGTCGACCTGAATGCGTTCTTCGACGCGCACCAGGTGCGGCGACGTGAACAGCCCCGTGCGAAATCCCGCGCAGCCCAGAACGGCGGCGAGCATGGCCGAGGTCGATCCCTTGCCTTTGGTGCCCGCGACGTGAACGATGCGCAGGCGCTCGTGCGGATCGCCGAGAAGCCTCATCAAGGTGCGCATGCGGTCGAGGCTCAGGTCGCTCGGTCGTGGCGTTTTGACTTCGTAGTTGACGCGGCCAAACCAGAATTGCATGGCCTGTTCATAGGTCATCGCATCCCCGGGATTTTGGATTCATCCGAACTTGTACAAGTTCGGCTACGATCGACGTGGCCGGTCATTTGCGGATGATCACTTCGTGAAAGGCTTCGTCCATGGGGACTTGTTCGCTGGAAGCTTCGCTTTGATCGACTTGCCAGACAAAGGCCCGCGCCAGCTCGAGCGTGACGGCGCGGTCGCGCGGCAGCGTGCGCGGTTGGCCGTCGATCTTAAGAGTGACGTCGCGGCCGGTCAGGTTCCAGAAGCCGACCTTGCACTTGGCACCTGCCGGAGTCGCCGGGCCGGCGGCGACCGAGGAGCGGGATTCAATGATCGTTGGACCTTTGCCCGGGGCCGAGCCCAGCGGCGGCTCCTTGGTTTGAGCTGAGGGCACACCGGATGGCGGCGCCGCGGAGGGAGCGGCGTAGGGTTGTGCCTGCGGCATCAGCGGAATGACCCGGGGCGAAGTTGGAGCACAAATCCAGACGACCGGGACCGGCTGAATCACCACTGGGCAGTAGACCACGGTCGTCGTGCCGCGTGCGGAGGACCACCAGCGGCCTCCGAAGGCCCGGGCCGACGCCGGCGAAAGAAGCGTTATCGCGCAGATCAACGCCAAGATTAGGATTCGTTTCGCCATGGGTGCATCCTCCCGCAGTCCGGCGAGCCTAGCCGGACCTGGCCCAAAGGTCCCGCTCGGCTCGCGGGACCTACTTTGCTCGTCAGTCTCTTTCTAACGGGAGGAGAGGTGCTCGCCTAGGATGCGCTTGATTTCCTGAACGGCGAAGGGGTGGGTGTGGACGCTGGTGTGGCCGGCCTCGACGAACAATTCGCTGGCGACGCCCTCGACATGCGCGCTGGAAACCGCCACCACGCCGTCACCCGGCTCCAGGATCGGGAAGATTCGGCCGCGGCCAATGATCGAGTGCAGTTTGACGCCGCGATTCCATTCGGTTTCGGCAAGCGCTTTCAGGATCGCGCTGCCGCTGGCCAGATCGTCGAGGCTCGTGGGCAGCACGCCGCTTACGCGCGGGTTGAAGGCGCCGGGGTTGTCCTTGAGCAGCTGCCGCAGGGACGCTTCCAAAGACTGGGGTCTCTCGACCAGCCGCGAGCCGAGCCGCCCTAGAAAATTGTGCGCCAGGCATGAGCCGCGGTGAGGCGTGGCGATGAACACCACGCGCTTGATGAACGGCTGCGGCTCGAAGAAGAAGTTTTCCAGGAGCATGACTTTGGTCTCGGCGGACGCGTTCAGGTCGAGCACGGGCCGATTGCCGAAGAGGTCCCAGAATTTGCTGCCGCTGTTGGTGATCTGCATGCGTGCGAGCAGGCCGCCCATGCTGTGGCCCACGAGAACCATGTCGCGCATGGCGGGATCGCGGCCCTCGGGATCGAGGTTCGCGACCAGTTCTCGCAAATTCCTGCGAAGCCGGCCGGCGCTGAGCAGGAACGGGTTGCCGGATCCATAGAAGAACAGGCCGAACTGGAAGCGTTCGTTGATGGCCGGGTCGGCGCGCAACTCGTTCAGCACTTCGTCCCAGGTATGGGGGTCGGACAGAAGCCCGTGAGCGAAGATGACGGGAATCTTGCCCGGCTGATAAGGCTCGAGCAGAAACAGGCCGGTCATGTCGTCGGCCAATTCGGGTTGGCGAAAGCCAAGGTAGTCGAGCCGCAAACGTTGCGCTTGATGGAGACAGACGACCAGAGGCGCCGACAGGTCAGCGGCCAAGGGGACGAGCCGACCTTCGGCGCGCACCTTCTCGATCCGGAAGGGATCATGAAAGACGAGTCGCGCGTTTATTCCCGCGCCGGGTAGTCCATGCGCCGCGGCAAGGTCGGGATACAAGAACGCGCTGACTGCGAACGGGTGCCGGGGCGAGCAGTAGCGATCCTTAACCTCGCCGTCGTGGCGCTTGTGCCGTCGAGCTACAAGGGGAACGCCAAAACCGTCGCGGCGGTGACGGATCGCGATGGCTTCGGTTTGGTAGTCGCCAATAAGCTGGAGGTCGTCAAAGTCGTCCGCCTGCCAGGCGGTCAATTGGTGCTCGATGGGAATGATTACGCGACCGGAGGGCGTTTCGATTCGCAGTTCCTTCTTGGGATCGAGGCGGCCGTACTTGGCACCGTTTTGAATGCAGCGAGCGAGAGCGGAATTGTAGAGTTGGCGAAGCCGGGGACGCGTTTGAGCAGGATTCACATCCTGAAACGCGGCGGCGAATGCGTAAACAGCCGCGTAGTAGAAAAGGTCCACGGACCCGGCGTGATGCTGCTTTTCTGGGTGCTTTTCCGCAAGATCGCCGGCCGCGTAATAGATTTCCGCAAGTTGGGCCGCGTCTGACGGAAGTGCCTTTTCCCCTTTTGCAACGACCTGAAGAAGCCGCTCGTTGTCCAGGTCTCGTTGCAATTCGAGGGGAACCATCACCCCCTTGAATGCGTCAGGGACCGCGAACATGGGGGCAGGCCAGCGCTCGGTCGTCTGGCATCCCACCAAAACACCGAAGCACAGAAGCCCAATCGCCGTTTTCCACGCAAATTGCCGCACTCTTCAAGTCCTTCCGTGCCAATGGCCGAACACACTTGCGAACGATACCAGGGAAGCAAACGCGGTCAACCCCTGGCATGCGCTTCCAAAAGTTAACTTGAGGCGACGTGGCAATCTGAGAAGAATTTAACGATTAGTAAAATTTTGTTGCCTTTCAATAATCTCGCTGCTAGAACATGGCCTTTCGGTATAGTCCGGTTCATTACCTGGATTTTTGTTCAGAGGTGATTCTCACAGGAGGACTTTGAATGCACACCTCAGCAATCGCCATCGCCCTGGCAGGTTTTCTGGCCACACACGCGCCGATGACCTCCTCACCAGAGCCCGAATGGTGGAGAGACTACTCGGCGGCCCAAGAGAAAGGGAGGCAGGAGAAGAAGCCCTTGGCTGTGTTCGTGGGATCGGGCAGTGGAGGCTATGAAAGCGTCAGCAGGGAAGGGAGGTTCAGCGATCTCGTCAAGACTACGCTCGCCCATAAATACGTTTGTGTTTATCTCGACGGCAGCGTGAACTCAACCCAAGAAATGATTCAAGCGTTGTACATTGACAGCACCGGCCTGGTCATCAGCGATCGCTCGGGCAGGTACCAAGCTTTCCACCACAACGGTCAACTCGAGCAATCGGACCTAGCCAAGCGCCTCGCCGATTATGCCAGCGTCGACGCTCCCATTCGCTCCACGGTCACTAACACGCCGTCACGGGCGAGCTACTACCAGTCGGAAGCTCCCACCTTTGCACGCAATTGCTGACGGTAGACATTTCGTTGCGTTTCCACATAGGGGTAGCGCCGACTTGACGGCGCTGTTTCACGGCTAGGAAACGCAGGGGCGCCGGTTCGGCGCCTTTCCGCTAGAGGGAGCCGAGGTCTTAACGGAGGACCTAGGCTCCCTCTTTCATTGGCGTTTCGGTGTTCCGTATCCCATATTTCCCAGGGATCAGATTCTGCCTATCTTAGTGAACAAAAAGCCATGAGACCGATCTTATCCACTGCTACCGGCGAGCGGCTTCGCAGCGTGATCCTCACGGTATGGCGAACCGGTTTCCTCCTGGTTCCAACCGGACTTCTACTGATCGCCAGCTTACGCCACCCCAGCGGGAACAACGCCATGCTGTGGATGGGCACCGCGTTCCAGATCATTGTTTGCGTGCTCGCCTTCGCTAATCGTGCCAGCTGGGGGCAGCCCATCGGTCCTTCCGTCGTGACGCTCTATCTCATCGCATTGACATGGTTGTGGTTCGGCGATTTTGTCGACGACTGGTACAATCACTTCGCCAAGTCGATCCTCTTGGTCATTCCCTTGGCGGTATTCGGATATCAGACGCTTTATGAGTCCGGCGCCCCGGCGATGCGGCGTGCGAACGCGCTTGCCCAACGTCTTGCCCAGCGGCAAGATTGGCCCTCCGACTTACAGGCTTGCCGGACCCTGACCGAGGTGAAGGCATTGCGGGCCGCCTTGTCGCTGGATGCGGCGCCGGCCCTGGCGTTGCTTCAGCACCCTCGTTTGGAAGTGCGTGTGGCCGCCCTCGCCGCTTTGGAGTTTCGCAAGGACTGGCGTCCGGGGCAGGCGGAATTGGTAATGCAAGTTGCCCAGCGTGCCGAGCAACCGGCATTGCGCGCGGCAGCGGTCACTGCGCTGGGAAACCTCGACGATCGACCCTTGGTGGAAACCTTGGCGCAGTTTCTGCACGACACCAGCCGCGAGGTCCGCAAAGCCGCCACCGAAGCGCTCTTGTGGGACACCGAACGGCGTTGGTCGTGGATCCGCTATGCCGTCCGCCGCATCCTGGCCGATCCGCTGTTTCTCAATGACGGCCCGCTCCTTCACGACGGACAGCTTTTGACCTCCGAGGCGGTCAAGGATCTGACCGCGTGGTGTGCCGAAAAAGGCGTGATTTCCGCGCGGGCCGGCATGACCCTGGGCGCCCACTTCAATCGTGCCCTGAACGAACAGCCCGACGCGAAGCTGGCACGGAACTTGCGCGGCCAGCTAGGCGACCCGCATACGCCGGCGATCCTGCGGCTTGAGCTGGCGCGCGTGCTGCAATATCACCAGGAGCTTGACGGCCCGACTCTTGAGAAAATGCTCGATCCCGCGAATCCCGCGCCCATTCGCCTGATTTCCTGCGAGACGATTTTGATCGATCAGTCTGACACGCGGCTGCGCAACGGGGCAATGACCGCTTTGCGGGACCTGGCGCGTCTTCCAAACCGGGAGATCGCTTTGGCCACCGCCGACGTGATACAAAGACGTCTTGGCGTCGATTTGGGCCTGGGCCTTGGGCAGCCGTTGCCGCCCATCCAGAGCAAGCAGGCGGCCGAGATCACGCGCCGCGTCATGCACTGGGCGAGCCAAAACGAGCCTGCCGAAGATGAAGACGAGCGGAAATTGGAAGATTCGCGCGTGTTGGCAGGGTAGAGGGGCTTCAAAAAGGAGTCAGGACTGAATGTCCCCTTATTCTTCCTCCATTAACCAACGATTCTAATGTCGGCTGGGTCTGGCCATTCGAGCAGCGGTGAGAAGTTTACCTTCCATACATCAAGCTCACACAGGTTTTCACCACTATCCACATTCAAAGCCACTGATACCGGAACTCCATCGCTGTCTGTGAACTCTCCCAGCACAAGTTGTTGCGCGAACAAGCGGCTTGTGCTTTCTACGCCCTTTGGAATAAGCGACAGGCTACCCATTCCCCCGTCACTCATTTCGGCAACGTGAAGATCATTCAACGATTCGATAAGATGCCGAGTCGCTGGTTTGCCCTTTAGCAGAGCAGCGATTACTGCCTTCTCTTGACCGGAAAGAGAACGTATGGCGTTCACGGCAGTGTGGTCCTCCCTGCGTTGATTACCCCGTTTTGTAGTTTGAATGCGTGGTAGGTTGTTCATTGACCAGCAACCGTGATGGTGCGGACATTCAGGCTGCCTCGCCCAAGGTCGTGTCGTAGGTCACGCTGCTCGTGCCGCCGAAGAAAGCCGTCTAGAGCGCCGCACCATGATTCTAAAGAAGAACCTGACGGTCTGGACCTAAATTACTGTGCACGACTCAGTAGCACACCAACCCGACGCGCCAGCGAGGGAGCAGAAAAGCACGCTTCCACTCGCTGGCGCGTCGGGTTAGTGCACATTCAGGCACAGCTTCTAGTATTCTAGGTCCTGCCCCCTTTTTGAAACCGTTTCTAGAAGCCGATTCCGGTCAATAACCCCGTTGTTTATCCACCACGCAAAGAAGCGGCTCGCCGGCTACGAACCGCCGCACATTCTCGCGGTAAAGCCGCCACTGCCGATCCATCGCTCCCACGGACTGCCCGCCGATGTGCGGACTGATAACCAGATTCGGCGCTTTCCACAGGGGATGACCGTCCGGCAATGGCTCCGGATCGCTAACGTCGAGGCCGGCGGCGGCGATTTCACCTTTCGTCAGCGCGGCTATCAGGTCGGGCGTCTTCACCAAGCCGCCGCGAGCGATGTTGATGAAGAACGCGCTCGGCTTCATGGCGCTTAACTGTTTCGCGCCGAACATGCCGCGCGTCTTTTCCGTCAACGGCACGGCCAGCACCACCACGTCCGCCTTCGGCAGCAATTCCATCATCATTTCCGGACGGCTCAGGCTAAACACGAAATCCGGTTTCACAAGGGCTTCGTTAGCGTCGATCGCCAGCACGCGCATGCCGAATGCCTGGGCCCGCTTGGCGATTTGCGTACCGATGCCGCCCAGGCCGACGATTAGCATTGACTTGCCATGTAGCTCGTCGGCTTTGCTGACGCTCTTCAGCTCTTTCCAGTTGCCGGGGCCTTTCTGGATCGGTCCGCGCGTCAAATTCAAAAGCAGCGCCATCGCCTGGTCGGCAACGTTGGGCCCGTAGAGCCGCTGCGTATTCGTTAGGACGATGGCGCTCTTGACCAGTTCGGGGACCAGGTCCTTTTCCACACCGGCATGACCCACTGCGATCCAGCGCAGCTTCTTGCCGGCGGAGACTATGTCGGAAGTGCAGAAGCCGAGAACGGCGTCGGCGTCGCCGGCTTCCTTGGCGGCCTCCTCGGTGGACTTGACGGGAACGAACAGCACTTCCGGGGCGATGCGCTTTAGTTCCAGTAACCGCGCTGGCATCAGATTGGGAACGATGATCCGCTTAGGCGCCGTCCAACCGCTGGTCTTCTTAGTCGGCGATGGTCCTTCGTAGATGCCGAAATCCTCGACGAGATCCCACGGCATGATCCGGCCCAGCAGCTCATCGTAAACATGGCGCGTCTCATCCTTGCGCGTGTTCGCTTCAATGCCGGTCCACTCTTTGTGCCAAGGCATCTCGATAGTCTTCAGAATGTCATCGAGTTCCTTGCCGGCATCGATTCCCTTTCTCACTTGCTCGCGGAGTTCGCTGAAGTATCGTTGCTGCTTCTTGAGAACTTCGGGACCGGCGAGCGGACCGTGGCCGGGGCAGACCATCTTTACGTCAAGTTGCATGGCCTTGTCGAGGACGCGAATCCACGAGGCCGAGTCGGAATGGCCCATGTAGTTGAACGGCCCATTGGTGCAGGCGTCGCCCGTGCATAGGACCTTGTGCTTGGGCAGATACATGAACGCGTCGCCGGCGGTATGGGCGTGACCCAGGAACAAGAACTCCACGCGATTTTTGCCGTCGTCGAGGATCAGCTTCTCGTCGAAGATGATGTCCGGCACCTTGAGAAAGCTGGCGGCCACGTCTTTGCGGCCGGTCGCTCCCTTGCCCGCGTCGGCGAATTCCTGTGGGCCGCTAATGCGGAGCAATCGAGCGCAATGGGTCTGGGCGACGATGCTCGCGCCCGCCTTCGTAAAGACGGCGTTGCCATAGGCGTGATCGCCGTGGTGGTGCGAATCGAGCACGTAGCGGATCGGCTTGTCGGTGGTCTTCTTGACGGCTTCAATCACATCGCCCGCTTCTTTGGGAAAGTTGGCGTCGAAGACGACGACGTAATCTTCCATTACCACCCAGATGTTGTTGCTGCCTCCGAAGACGACATTCTGGTCCGTGGCGCTGATGGCCGAATAGCGGAAGAATATGCCGGGAGCGATCTCCCGCACGTCGTTGAAATTCATCTTGGGAAGCTCGCCCTGCGCTTGGAGGGGCAGGGGAACTACGAACAGCAGTAGCAAGCCAACAACGCGCCGCATGGCATCGCTCCGAAATTGAGAAAAAGGAGATTCGCCAACAATGTACGGCGAACCCGCGGCATTCGCAATGGGTCACTCCAGAAGTTTAGCCGCGAGCCAACGGCGAGCGTGGAAGCAACCCCCATGGGATTCGGTCCGCGCTCGCCGTTGGCTCGCGGCTAAACGCCGTTAGAATGATCCGCATGGATTCTCATACGCTGGAAATCCTGGAGTTTCCCAAAGTGTTGGAGCTGGTGGCAGGCTACTCCGCCTGTTCCCTGGGAAAGGAGCTTGCGCGGCAGGCGACGGCGGGCGCGAACGCCGACGGCATCCGCAACGAGATCGCGCTCGTCTCGGAGATGGTCGATGCGCTCGGCGACGGTCAGTCGCCGCCGTTTGCGGGCCTTCATGACGTGCGCTTGCTTTCGCGCCGAGCCGCGATCGGAGCCATGCTGACCGCCGAGCAGCTTCTGGAGGTGGCGGAGACGCTCACCTGCACCGGCAACATGTATCGTTATCGGATGCGGCTACCCGACAAGCATCAGCGCCTCATCGCGCTGCTTGCCCCAGTGGAGGATCTAGGGCTGGTGGGCAAATCGATCCACGGCTGCATCGATTCACGCGGGCACGTCCTCGATATGGCCAGCCCGGACCTTGCTCGAGTACGCAAGCAGATTACCGACATCGACGAACGCGTGCAAACCAAGATCAAGCACCTGCTGCGCGATCCCGAGCTGCGCAAGGCGCTTCGCTATCCGAACGCCACCGTCAGCGGCGATCATTATGTCTTGCCGGTGGCGGTCAATTATCGCCAGCGAATCCAAGGGGTCGTCCATCGCACGAGCAGCACCGGCGAGACGATCTTCATCGAACCGGCCGCCATCGCCGGCCTGAGTGCCGAGCGCGTTGTGCTTAAAGGTGAGGAAGATCGCGAGATTCGTCGCATTCTTCGCAAGCTGACCGCCGACGTCGGCAAAGTGTCACGGCAGCTAGGATACGCCATCGAGGTCATGGCCCGGCTTGATTTCGTCACGGCCAAAGCCAAGTTCAGCCGGGACTTCAAGCTGGCGGCGCCGGAGATCAACACCGAAGGCAAGCTCTGGCTGCGGCAGGCGCGGCATCCGGTTCTAGAGCAGATTTTTAGTAGTCCAACGCAAGATGCGGCGAGCGCGAAACCGCAAGCGGAGCGCGAAGTCGTTCCCATTGACGTGCGGCTTGGGCATCCGTTCAACCTCTTGATCATCACGGGGCCAAACACCGGCGGCAAGACGGTGACGCTGAAAACGACAGGCCTCCTGTGCCTCATGGCCCAGACGGGGATGCACATACCGGCGGGGCAGGGGAGCCTGGTTCCGGCTTTTCAGCATATCCTGGCCGACATTGGCGACGAGCAGAGCCTGGAGCAATCGCTGAGCACCTTTAGTTCGCACATGTCGCGGATCTCGCACATCCTCAAAACGGCGAACCAGAAAAGTCTCGTGCTCTTGGACGAACTGGGCGCGGGCACCGATCCGATCGAAGGCGCGGCGCTGGGCCGGGCGATTCTCGACGAACTAGACCGGATCGGCTGCCGGGCGATGGTGACGACTCACCTGGGCAATCTCAAGACGTATGCGTTCCACAACGATCGCGCGGAAAACGCCGCCGTCGAGTTCGACGCCGAAACACTGCGGCCGACATTCCGGCTGCATATCGGCCAGTTCGGCATGAGCAATGCCCTGAAGATCGCCCGCCGGCTCAAACTGCCGCGCGACCTGTTGAAGCGGGCGCGTCGTTACCTGCGGAAGAGTCAACGGCGCGCTCCGGAGATGTTGCAACTCCAGCAAAAGCGAGAAGAGGCCGAGAAGGCACGCGAGGAGGCCCTCAAAGCGCAGGCCGAAGCGGGCCGGCAGCGCGAAGAGCTGGAACGAAAGCTTCACGAGGTCGAACGTCAAGCTCAGGCCGCAGCCGCCCTTAAGGACTGGCGTTTGCGCTTACAGATCGGCGACAAAGTCCACGTGCCGCGCTATGACAAGAACGGCATCGTCAAACGCGTCGATCACAAACGGAACATGGCCGTCGTCAGCTTGGGGCTGGGCCAATGGGAGGTATCGTTCGAAGAGGTGTTTCCGGTCAATCAAGAAGCGCGCTGATTCAGAGCTACTCACTCGTCGCCGAAGAGCGCGTTGACCGCGATCTTCCCGAGATCGGCTCCGTCGACGATCAAAGAAACGGAATCACCGAGTTTTTGCTCAGTCCGTTTTTGATACTGCGGGTCGTCGCTTGGACCGGAAGGGGTTGAATAGATCTCAACGCAGTCGTCCACGAGGTTAATGATCCAATACCAAGGGATGCCGGCTGCGGCGTATATGGGACCTTTCTCGTTGCGATCCTTGTCGAGCGATGACTGCGCGACCTCGATTATGAGGGCGATCTCTTCCGGACTCGGATGCCTTTTAAGGTAACGATTCGCCGGTCCGCGCACAATCGCGAGGTCGGGTTCCGGTTCACTATCCGCGGTAGTAATCGCCGATTGAATGCGAATGCGCCAGGCGTCCGGCAACAGCCTGCGCACACATTCGTGGGTTAAATCCATGATTGCGTCGTGGGGCGGATTTCTGGTCATTTTGGGAACGAGCCAACCGTTGAGGAGTTCCAGGTCATCGTCTTCGCCGAGAATACCTACTTCAATCATACGATGGTACTCGTCGACTGAGAAACGTCGCACGGGAAAGTGAGGAACCTGAAAGTCGGGAGAAAGAGATGCGGTCGACATCGGGATTCCATCCAAAGGCAAAGTGGACTTAGGTCAGCATAACAAAGCGGAGTGCTTTTTACACTGAGGATCCATGTTCTCTGGGCACTTTGTCTCTGAGACCAAGGAATTCTGGACTAACTTTGGCCAAGAATCCGAGCGCGAATCCCACAATGATTCCTTCAACGAGTGCGATCGGCACGTGGGCGATGGCCAAGACAAGCGGCGGCATGGCCCAATAGGTTTCCCCTCCCAGAATTAGCACCCCAAAATTCAATGCCAACGTTAAGAGCACGCCCAATTCGCCCAGGAGAAGCCCGAGCGGAAACTCCGGCGCGCCTTCCAGGCGACGCTCGACGGCTACGAGAAGGGCGGCCACGAGCGCGGCGGCGCCCCACATCCAAGGTGATAGCCATAGCTCGTTGACAGGCTCAAAGCTGAGTGATTGGGTCTCGAAGTTCAGATTCGCATACAACAGTGCGACGCTGGCAAATAGGCTCATCGTCCAGACCATGCCGGCGCCGGCGACGAGGCATGTTCGAGACCAAGGATGCCGCAGCCACGCGATGCGATTCATCAGCCGAAAGAGTCCCCAGACGGCGAGGGCGGGCAGAGTCATCACGCAACTATTGACGCCGACCGCCAGGACGCCGCCGTGACCCGGGGGCAACATCGCCTGAAGGGCGAGGGCGATCGGAATGGCCAGCGCCGCCCGCGGGCCGAGCAGAATGCCGACGAGTCCGTTGAGAAGCAAGTGTACGGAAGCCGGCCCAGTCTTGATGTGAATGAGCGAGGCGATGAAGAAGGCGGCCGTCAATAACGCGATGCGCGGGATCTCTTCATCACGCAACCGAATCGATCCCAGAACTGCCAGCAATACAGTGAGGGCCGCTCCACCAATGATCCAGGGCGCGGTTAAGTAGCCATCGGAAATGTGTACGGCCAGGAGCATGAATCATACTAACGGGTTAGCGCGACCTTGCGAAGTCGCAAGCGCCAAGTTATTTACCAAAGACTTCGCGAAATCCTCGCAGATGCGCGGTCAGCACTTCTTTGAGCCGCGCCGGCTGCAGGTGGTTTTCGTTCTGGAAGACAAGGTGCAACATGTCGCCGTTCTGTTTCCCGGAGATGCGCGGCGTCACGCCAAGGTTTTCGACCTGGCTCAAATTGAATTGTCCCTTCTTGCCGAGAAAGCGGCAATCGAGACCAAACGGATTCTTCGTCCCCCACTGCGCCCACCAGCGCGACACTCCAGGGACGCGTAAACCGATGAAGGCGCGATTGTCCCAATGGATCTCCGCCTTGGGCTCGATGGAGCGAATAATGTCGAGGAGTTTCGACAAGAGACTTCGCTCCCAATGCATCTTGCGGCCCGGTGGAAACCCCTTGTCGCCCAAGTGCCAGCGCTCGCCGTTGACCTTCCATGGCATGAGGTCTTCCGGCTTTGTTTGCATCCGCGTCAAATTCTGATTGAACGAGCGCACGGCCTGGCTTAGGAACTCGCGAAATGCCGGCGTGTCGATCTCACTCAAGCGATGCACGAGCATCCACACTTCTTGCCACGGTCCCTTGCGGTTGGCGACGTGAACGCGCGGCTCGTTGCCGTAGACTTCCACGCCTTCGGTGTTGTCCAGCGTTGGAATGCCGAGCCGGCGATCAAGCTCATCTTGCTTGAAAGTGTTCTTGCCGGCGCGGAAGACTAACCGGATCAGCCATTCCATGCCGGTGTGAGCGTGGAAAAACCAACCCTGGCTCTTTACTTTGGCCGCGATTTCAACGGTCGTGGGATGCTTCCAATTCGTTGCCGCGAACGCACCGGCTTCATGGATCATTTCCTCGACAAACGTGAGAACGCGCCCCTCCCAGCGGCACGGCTTACCCCGATGCGAAAGCCGCTGGCTGGTGTGCCAGAGCTTGCCGTCGGTCTCCCACGGCATGGCGCTGTCTTTGCCGACTTTTTCGAGTGGAACGTCGCCCTCGTTCTTCTTTTCGGAGATCAGCGGATCGTGGCGTGGCCGCTCTACGCGCGGTCCGGCGGCGAGCACGCCGGCGAGGAAGCGCGCCGTGTGCGATCCGTCATGCTCGGCAATCTGTTCGGGGGTTCCCGCGGCAACGACACTGCCGCCGCCGTCGCCTCCCTCCGGCCCCAGGTCAATAATCCAGTCTGCCGTCTTGATCACATCGAGGTTGTGCTCGACGACGATCACCGTGTTGCCCATGTCTACGAGGCGATTCAGCACTTCCAACAGCTTGCGTATGTCATCAAAATGCAGGCCGGTTGTCGGCTCATCCAGAATGTAGAGCGTTCGTCCGGTGTTGGGCCGCGACAACTCCGCCGCAAGCTTGACCCGTTGCGCTTCACCGCCGGACAAGGTCGGCGCCGCCTGGCCGAGGGCGAGATAGTCGAGTCCAACATCTGACAGCGTCACCAGCACGCGGCGAATCTTCGGGATATTGCCGAATAACTCCAAGGCTTCGCTGACCCGCATCCGCAAGACGTCGGCGATGCTCTTGCCCTTGTAGCGGACCGCCAAGGTCTCCGGATTGTAACGGCTTCCTTGACAGACGTCGCATTCGACCCATACGTCGGGCAGGAAGTGCATCTCGATCTTCTTTTGGCCGTTGCCCTCGCAGGCCTCGCAGCGGCCGCCGGGCTTGTTGAAGCTGAAGCGTTTGGGCTGGTAGCCGCGGACGCGCGATTCGGGGAGCTGAGCGTAGAGCTGGCGGATCAGGTCGAAGACGCCGGTGTAAGTCGCCGGATTGGAGCTAGGCGAATTGCCGAGCGGATCTTGATCGACATTGATGACCTTGTCGATATTCTCAAGTCCGACGATCTCATCGTGGGCGCCGATCCTCACGCTCGCCCGGTGCAGCTTCTTGGCCAGAGCGGAATAAAGAATCTCGTGAATCAGCGAACTCTTGCCGGAGCCACTGACGCCGGTGACCACGATGAAAGAGCCGAGCGGAAACGATACGTCGATGTTCTTGAGGTTGTTTTGCCGGGCGCCTTTCACGACGAGCGTGCCACGAGAATCGTTTAGCGGGGAGCCGGAGGCGACCGCGGGCCCGGTCGCCTGCGGCTTCCCGCTAAACGATACAATGCGCCGATTTGTGGGGATGGGGATCGCCTTTTTGCCGCCGAGGTATTGGCCCGTCAGCGAGTTTTTCAAGCGGACGACCTGCTTGGGAGAGCCTTGAGCGGTGATCTCGCCGCCTTTGTCGCCGGCGCCGGGTCCGAAGTCGAGCAAATGGTCGGCAGCGGCGATGATCTCGCGATCGTGTTCGACCAATACCAGCGTGTTGCCGAGGTCACGCAGGTTCTCAAGCGCCTTAAGAAGCCGGCGGTTGTCGCGCGGGTGCAGGCCGATGGTCGGCTCATCGAGGACATAGAGCACGCCGGTCAAGCCGCTGCCGATCTGACTGGCAAGTCGAATGCGCTGTGACTCGCCGCCGGAGAGCGTAGGCGTGGGCCGGTTGAGCGTGACATAGTCGAGGCCAACGTCCACCAGAAACTGGAGGCGGTTCTTGATTTCGCGCAGGACCTCGCCCGCGATTCGTTGCTGGTCCTTTGACAACTTCAACTCTTTGAAAAACGCACACGTCTTGCGAAGCGGCCAGCCGCCGATTTCGCCGATGGTGTTGTCGAGAAATCGGCACGCCGCGGAATCCTCACGAAGCCGGGAGCCTTGGCAGGTTGTGCAAGGGACGTCGCTGACCAGGTAATCGAGCTTGTGGCGATAGATGAAGCTGACGCGCGACGCTTCGGTCAGCGCCGGCATCACTCCCTTGTATTGAAAAGACGTGCCGACGATCGCAGACGGGCTTTTCGTCTTTCGACGCGTCTTAGCAGACTCCTGGTCGAGCGGAATCCAAGCGTTTCCCGTGCCGTGCAGAATGATTCGTTGGTGACTGGGGTCCAGCTCTTGCCACGGTGTGTCGAGCGAGAAACCGGCGTGCTCTGCGAGGGCGAGAGCGAAGCGCGCGAAACCGCCGAGCGAGCCACCAGACGCAGCCGCTTGGGTGTTGGTCGCGCGCGAACGAACCGGTTGCGACCTGTCGCTCGCTCGGCGGTTTCGCGCCAACTCTGGCCACGCCGTCAGCGCTCCTTCCTGCAGCGACAACTGCGGATCGCGAATCAATGCCGCCGGATTGGCTCCTTTCTGGAAGCCCAGACCCTCGCAGGCCGGGCACCAGCCGAGCGGACTGTTGAATGAAAAATGATGCGGGTTGAGCGGCTCGAAGCTTCGCCCACAGCGATCGCAGGCAAAATGCTGGCTGAACTTCTCGGATTTCCATTTCGGCTCCTCACGCTGGTCGTCGACGTGCGCGACGTGCATGACGCCCTGGCCTAAATCGAGCGCCGCCTCAACCGCGTCCGCCAGGCGGCCGCGCTGGCTATGCCGCACCACCAGGCGATCGACGACCACTTCCACCAAATGTTTGCGGCGATGATCGATTTGGGGCGGCTCATTGACGCTGTAAGAGTGCCCATCCACGCGCATCCGCACGAAGCCGGTGCGGCGGATTTCATCCCACAGGGCGTCGTATTTCTCCTGGCCGCGCCGCTCGACAGGCGCCAAGAGGTAGAGCTTCGTCCCTTCTGGTAAGTTCAGGATTTTCTCGATGATCTCATCGGCGGTCTGAGTTCCGATTGGTATCCGACAATCCGGGCAGTGCGGCTGGCCGAGCCGGGCGAAAAGAATCCGCAGGTAGTCGTAAATCTCCGTAACGGTGCCGACCGTCGAGCGCGGGCTCTTGCTCGTAGTTTGCTGTTCGATGCTGATGGCGGGCGACAGGCCGCTGACGTGCTCCACCTTCGGTTTCTGCATCTGGCCGAGGAATTGGCGGGCATATGCGGAAAGCGATTCCACGTAGCGGCGTTGGCCTTCCGCGAAGATGGTGTCCAGAGCCAGCGAACTTTTGCCTGAGCCGCTCGGCCCGCAGCAGACGGTCATGCGGTCGCGTGGCAGCGCCACGTCGATGTTCTTGAGGTTGTGCTGCTGCGCTCCCTTCACGACCAAGTGCGTCAGCGGTTCGCTCGGCTCGCTCCGCAGATCGGGCTTCTTGCCGTGAAGAACCTTGCCGTTCTTGCGATGCGGCGCCAGCACGGGCCGCAACGCCTGCCCTGTGAAAGAAAGTTTGCACGCCGCGACCTCCTCAGGCGTGCCGGCGCTGACGACATTGCCGCCGCCGGCGCCGCCTTCCGGCCCCAAGTCAATGATCCAGTCTGCCGTCTTGACCACGTCGAGGTTGTGCTCAATCACAACGACCGTATTGCCGCCATCGACAAACCCGTGCAGCACCTGAAGCAGCTTCTGGATGTCCGCGAAATGCAGGCCGGTCGTCGGTTCATCGAGAATGTAGAGCGTCTTGCCGGTGCTGCGCCGGCACAGCTCGCGCGCGAGTTTGATTCGCTGGGCTTCGCCGCCGGACAGGGTAGGGGAGGGCTGCCCGAGCTTGAGGTAGTCGAGGCCGACGTCGTGCAGGGTTTGCAGCATGTCGCGAATCTTCGGCACATTGGTGAAGTGCTCCAGCGCCTCTTGCACGTCCATTTCCAGAACGTCGCGAATGTTCTTGTCCTTGAAGCGAATTTGCAGCGTCTCGCGATTGAAGCGCCGGCCTTCGCAGACGGGACAGGTCACCCAGATGTCGGCCAGGAAATCCATTTCCAGGCGATTCGAGCCGTTGCCCTCGCACGCTTCGCAACGGCCGCCGGGCTTGTTGAAGCTGAATCGCCCCGGCTTGTAGCCTCGCACCTTGGCTTCGGACACCAAAGCATAGAGGTCGCGGATTTGATCGAAGACTTTGATGTAAGTCGCCGGGTTGGAGCGTGGCGTGCGACCGATCGGCGATTGGTCGATGTCGATCACCTTGTCGATTTGCTCCAAGCCGAGGATGGCGTCGTGGGCGCCGACTTGGTGCGGGGCAGGGGAGTCGTCGTTTTCATTCTCGGCGTCAGGTTCAGAGCGCGAAACCGCGGAGCGTCGATTCGTGGCCTCGCTTGGAGTTCGGAGTTTCTTGAGCGCGCCTTCTTTCAAGATGTCGTTGATGAGCGAGGATTTGCCGGACCCGCTGACGCCGGTGACACACACAAACAGCGCCAGCGGAATCTCGACGTCGATGTTCTTGAGGTTATTGTGCCGCGCCCCCTGGATGATGACCTGCTTGCCGTTCCGCGCTCGCCGCGTCTTGGGCACGACAATCTCCTGCTTCCCTGACAGAAACTGTCCGGTGACGCTGTTCGCATCCGCGAGAATGTCCGCGAAGCTCCCCGCCGACACGACCTCGCCGCCGCGCACGCCCGGCCCAGGACCGAAATCGACGATGTAGTCGGCGGCCCGCATGGTGTCTTCGTCGTGCTCGACGACGAGGACCGTGTTTCCCATGTCGCGGAGTTTTTGCAAGCTTCGCAGAAGGCGGTCGTTGTCACGTTGATGCAGCCCGATGCTCGGCTCATCGAGGATATAGAGCACGCCGACGAGACCCGAACCGATCTGGCCGGCAAGGCGAATGCGTTGCGTCTCGCCGCCCGAAAGGGTTGGGGCGCCCCGATCGAGCGACAGGTAGTGCAGACCGACGTTAAGCAGAAAGCCGATGCGGCCACGGATTTCCTTCAGCACTTCGCCGGCGATGATCTTCTGGACCGGTTCGAGGTTCTTTTCGAGTGGTCCGGACGCTGGATCGAGCCATTTCGCAAGATCGCCGAGCGGCATCGCCGCCACTTCGATCAGCGTCTTGCCGCCGACGCGCACCGCCCGAGCCTGGGGATTGAGCCGATATCCATGGCAAGTCGGACAGCGCACCATGCGCATGTATTTTTCAAGTTGAAGGCGTCTTGGCCCCGCGGCTGTTTTCTTGAAGCTGGAGAGCAGTTGGGGAACGATCCCTTCCCACTTGTCGCCGTGCTTCCAGACCGCGCCGCCGCGCATGCGCCACTCGAAGGTGATGTGTCGATCGCCGGCGCCTTTCAAAAGCCAATCTTGATGCGTAGCAGGCAACTTTTTCCAGGGCTTTTTGAGATCAATGCCCAACGTGTCCGCCACGCCTTCAAAGATGTGCTTCCGCCAACGCCCCATGCCACGGAGCGCTCCTACCAGCGGAATGGCGCCTTCGTAAAAGCTCAGCGCGGAGTCGGGAATCAGCAAATCGGAGTCAAACGTGTAGCGCGTGCCGAGGCCGTCGCAATCCGGGCACATGCCGTGCGGGCTGTTGAAGCTGAATAGCTGTGGGCTGGGCGGTTCGTAGCTCCGGTCGCAATGTGTGCAGGCGTAATGGGCGCTTAGCAGGATATCGTTCAGCCGCACCTCGTTTAGCCGCGAGATTCACTCGATTCCGGCGCGATGATGACGTTTCCTTCGCCGTGGACCAGCGCTTGATCGACGGCTTCGGCCAGGCGCGGACGCACTTTCGGCTCCAGCGTCAAGCGGTCGATGACGATCTCAATGTTGTGTTTAATCTTGCGGTCGAGCTTCAGATCGTCCGTGAGCCGGACGGTTTGGCCGTCGACGCGGGCACGCAAGAAGCCGCGCTTGAGCATGTCCTGGAAGAGGTCCTTGTATTCACCCTTTTGGCCGCGAATGACAGGGGCCAGCACCAGGAAGCGCGTCCCTTCTGGCAGGGCAAGGATGCGGGCCAGGATTTGCTCGCGCGTCTGGGCAGTGATCGGCCGGCCGCATTGCGGGCAGTGTCCCTGACCGACCCGCGCGAACAGGACGCGAAGGTAATCGTGGATTTCAGTGATGGTGCCGACAGTCGAGCGCGGGTTCTTCCCAGCCGACTTCTGCTGAATGCTGATCGACGGCGACAGGCCGGCGAGATAATCGACATCCGGCTTCTGAAGCTGCCCCAAGAACTGCCGCGCGTAGGCGGACAGCGATTCGACGTAGCGGCGTTGTCCCTCGGCGTAGAGCGTGTCGAAGGCGAGGGAACTTTTGCCAGAGCCGCTGACGCCGGTGAAGACAATCAAACGGTTTCGGGGCAGTTCAAGATCGACGTTGCGAAGATTGTGCTCGCGGGCGCCGCGAATGACGATGCGATTGTTGTCCATGCCGCATGGGAGCCACGTGGGACATTCGAAGGGCAAAAGGTTAGTTTACGAGAAGCGGTTTCAAAAGGGGGACAGGACCTGTGATTCTAGAGGTCCTGTCCCCGTTTTGAAACCGCTTCTAAGCCCGCGCGACGATGCAAATCCAGAGCTAATATGATAAGCGGGCACTGCTTTCGTTTTTTGGGCTTTCGTTTTTGGGAACGAAGGCAAAGCGTTTGCGTCCAAGAACCAGCGGCCAATCGTGAACCGCGACGATCAACGGCTGATTGCGGAGTGCTTGGAGGGCCGGACAGAGGCGTTTGGGGGACTTGTAGAGCGTTACCACGAAAGGCTTTACAACACGGTGCTGCGGCTTCTCGATCATGCCGAGGATGCCCGCGACGTGGTTCAAGAGGCCTTTCTGAGCGCTTACCAGTCTCTTGAATCGTTCAAGGGCGACTCGCAGTTTTTTACCTGGCTTTACCGCATTGCCGTCAACACCGCCATCAGTCTGAAGCGCAAGCAGAAGATCGTGTTGCGGCTGCACACGGGAGGTGAGGGCGGGGCAGCGGAACCGACCGATCATTCCAATGTCAGCAAGCCGGGCCATGGAATCGAAATGGCCGAGGAAGAGAAACGCGTGCACCAGGCCCTAAGCCGGTTGTCGCCGGAGCATCGAGCCGTGCTGGTCATGAAGGACATGGAAGGTCGAAAGTACGAAGAAATGGCGGAAACCCTAGGCGTCCCGGTCGGCACAATCCGCAGCCGATTGCATCGAGCACGCTTGGAGCTTCGCGAACTGTTGCTACAGAAACAGGATCAAACGCATAAGGGATAGCGCGCCCATGACTCTCTCGGAACAAGATCTGGAGCTTCTGACCGCTTTCGTGGATGGCGAGATGACAAGTCGCCAACGAAAGGCGGCTTTGCGCTTGCTCAACGAATCCTCGGAAGCGCGCTCGATCTTGGGGGACCTTCAGGAAAACGCTCATCGCCTCAAAGCATTGCCGCCGCATAAACTCGACCCTCAGTTCGTAAGCGACGTAATGGCCGGTGTAGAGCGGCAAGGCACTCGCAAGTCGGTCCGGGCGCGCGTTGTGCGCCGGCTTCCGCGTTGGGTGAAGTTCTCTGCTGCCGCGGCCTGCTTGCTGTTGATCGTAGGCGGCACTTACTTCGCAACTCGGAATGGCGACCACAATTCGAGCGGGATCGACGAGAAAGGCAGCGTGCGTCTTGCATTCGCGGAAGTGGGCAGCGAAGGCAAGCAGCAACTCTTGGCTCGAAAACTAAGCACGGGTAACGCCGTGAATCTTTCATTCCGAGTGAAAAACAACAGCCAGGCGGTCAACCGCCTGACCGACGCTTTGGAAGGCGCCGGCGTGCGCACGGTCATCGATCCGCGGGCCCGCACCCAACTCAAGAAAGAACAGGGCGTGGTGCAGTACGTGGTCTATGCGGAGAATCTCAAGCCCGGCGAGGTGCAAGGGCTCTTGAGACAACTCGCTTCCGAGGAACTCAAGACGCCGCGCAAGCGCACTTTCGAATCGCTCGAGGTCTCGGATGTCTCACGAGAAGACCGCCACATGCTTTCCGGCCTGCTCGGCATGGATCCCTTGGATAACCAGACCGCAAAGCTAGAGGAGAAGAAGCTTTTTGACGCTTTTCCGATCGATGCCGCCAAGGACAAAACAGGCGAGCCGGCGAGCATGTACACGCCGCCGGAGCGCTTCGCGGTCATCTTGACAAATACGGGCGGGGAAGGGGGGTTGTCGCCGGAGATCAAATCCTTCCTGGCTCAACGCAAGGCCCAGCGGCCCGGCACCGTTCAAGTCCTCATGGTCATCTCCAGCGTTTAGCCCGCAACGGCGAGCGTCGCGGCGTAAGCGCGACGTGTCGTGCGCTCGAAACGCGCCCGCTTGTTGTTAGCCGCGGTTTTTGTTACAAATTCCCTTTGCACACACCTTTTGGTGCACATCTTCGGTGCACTTTCGCGGAGCGCGTCGCGATGGCTTCCCCCTCTAGCTATCTGCCGTTCGAAAAAGAAATTCAGGAGAAGGAAGATCTCCTGACCACGCTGGAAAACAAAGGTGAAGGCCCGAGCGACGAGATCAAGCGCGTTCGCAAGGAGCTGACCAAGCTGGTTCAGAAGATCTACACGAACCTCACCGCCTGGGATACGGTTCTGGTCTCGCGCCATCCCAACCGCCCGCAAACTCTCGACTACATCAACCTCATTTTCGACGAATTCGTGGAGTTGCACGGCGACCGCGCCATCGGCGATGACCGGGCCATCCGCTCTGGCTTCGCGCGGCTTGGCGACTACCGTGTGCTGCTCATCGGCCATCAAAAGGGGCACACGCTCAAGGAACGCAACGAATGTCTGTACGGCTGCGCCCATCCGGAAGGCTACCGCAAGGCACTGGCCAAGATGAAACTCGCGGCCAAGTTCCGCTTGCCGATCGTCTGTTTGATCGACACGCCGGGAGCTTATCCGGGAATTGGGGCGGAGGAACGCGGCCAGGCGCAGCTCATCGCCACGAATCTCTTTGAAATGTCGCGACTGCGCACGCCGATCATCTGCGTGGTCATCGGTGAAGGGGGCTCCGGCGGCGCCCTTGGCATCGGCATCGGCGACCGTGTCAGCATGCTTGAGCACGGCTACTATTCGGTGATCAGTCCCGAAGGCTGCGCCGGCATACTGTGGAAAACCGCCAATGAGGAAACCAAACGCTTGGCCGCCGAAGCCCTCAAGTTGACCGCGCGCGACCTTTTTCGGCTGCGCGTCATCGACGACATCATCCCTGAGCCTTTAGGCGGCGCTCACCGCGACCACCGTCAGATGGGAAACATCCTCAAGGCGTATTTGCTCCGCTACCTCCGTTAGATGAGCGGTGTGGATAGCGACAAGCTGGTGGAGCAGCGCTATCAGAAGTTTCGACGCATGGGCGTTTTGGACGAAGGTCTTTCGGGGTCAGAGGAAGCGAAGGCCGCGAACGAATAAGAAACCGTTCTACCGCGGAAAAACCTAGGATTCTTGAAGTTCTCGCCGCCAGGCGCAATTAAACATAACGGCCATTATCGGACGTTGTAGTTGGATTTGAACTTGAATCTGCGAGCGCCGCCAACGTCTGATAATAAACCTTATGTTCAATTGCGCGTCGCGGTGGCTTGTCTGGCTTATCCGCGCAGGCCTTCGTAGATTAATGCCGTCTTTCTTCATCTCATGGGGGAGGTCGTCCATGAAACGCGTTGCGTTTGCCCTGGCGCTTGCCGGCGTTTGGACGCTCGGATTGGGGAACGGCTGGGCAGGCGAAAAGCCCAAGGTGTTGGAAGTCGGCAAGGGCCTGAAGGTAGAGGCCAAGATTACGAATGACGATGAGAGACAAATCTACAAGTTCGACCGCGGCGGCAGGGAGATTAGCCTCAACATGCGGGCCAAGGAATTCACGGTGCAGTTGGAGGCCGGCACGAAGTATACCGTTACGATGGACACCGACGATCCGGATTTTGATCCTTTTTTGGTGGTGAAGAATAAGCTGGATCGCGTCGTCGATTTCGATGACGACAGCGGAGGCTTCCTCAATGCCAAGCTCAGCTTCACTCCCGTGAAGGACGGAATCTTCAAGATCAGTGCGGCGGCATTGCGCGGCACGGGATCCTTCACCTTCAAGATAAGTCCCGGCAAAGGCGACAAGGTCCCGAGCGTGGGCAAGAACGGCCTTACGATCAAAGGCTCGCTCAAGGACGATCGCTACAAGGTCGCATACCAGGTCAAGTTGCGGGCTGGAAAGACCTATCGCATCGATCTAAAGAGCACGGATTTTGATGCATTCCTGTACCTCCATGATGCCGATGGCAAGAAGCTGGCAGAAGACGACGACAGCGGCGGCGGGCTCGATTCTCGGATCACGTACAAGGCTGCCGCCGACGGGATTTACGTTTTCACGGCCACATCTCTGGGAATGAGCGGTACGGGCGATTTCGTTCTCGTCGTGCGCGAGGAAGATTGATGAACGCGAAATGGTTGGTGGTCGTTGCAATGGCGGCAGTCGCAGTGATATCAGTGAGCGGCCTTGTTTCGCCGCTTGAAGCGGGCAAGGAGAAGCCGGAGGCGCAAGGCGTTGAGAAACCGGTCGCCATCGATGGCGTTCTCCGAGAATCCGATCCAATGGACAAGAAGACCAACGGCCCGTGCAAGACGTTCTCCTTTAAGCTCCAGAAAGGCAAGTCGTACGTCATCGACTTGAGCAGCGACGACTTCGATTCCTTTCTGCGCATCGAGAACGCCGCGGGCAAGGAATTAGCCTGGGACGATGATTCGGGGGGCGGCCTCAACAGCCGATTGCGGTTCGAGCCGACCCAAGACGGCACGTACAACGTCATCGCCTGTAGTTACGATCTCAAACCTGGTAAGTTCAAGCTGCAAATTCGTCAGGCGGAGCCTGTCAAGGACGTAATCCCGGCCGCCCGCGCGGTAGGCAAGGATGGCTTTATCCTTCAAGGAAAGCTGACCAAGGATCTTGCCCTCGACGAGGGCCGATTCACCAAAGGCTCGCCGCGTCTCATCCAACCGGTGACGATGAAGGCCGGCAAATCCTATACGATCGACCTCATCAGCGACGATTTTGACGCCTTCCTGCGTCTCTTGAATCCTGACGGCAAACAAGTCGCATTCGACGACGATTCCGGGGGCGAGTTGAACGCGCGCATCGTATACCGGTGCGAGCAAGACGGCGAGTTTCGAATTGTCATGACCAACTTGGACCGCAGGGCCGGCGCATTCATGTTGAAAGTCCGCGAGGAATGAGATGGCCCGCGTGCGCTTCACTGCAAACCTGGAGCGCCATGTGGCGGCCCCGACGGCGGAGGTCGCGGGAGAAACAGTATGCGCGGCCCTCGAAACAGTTTTTCAAGCCAATCCCCTGCTCCGCGGCTATGTCGTCGATGAGCGGGGAGCGCTCCGAAAGCATATGCTGATTTTCATCAACGGCGAACAGATCGCCGATCGCGAAAAACTAAGCGACAAGGTTGGACCCACCGACGAGATTTTCGTCTTGCAAGCATTGTCTGGGGGTTGATCCATGAGCGATCGTATCTGGGTCGGTACGAAAAAAGGCATCTTCGAAGTCGAGCGTGGCGCCGGCGGCTGGCGGATCGTCAAAACTCACTTCCTGGCCGACGACACGTCGATGTTTCTTTCCGATCCGCGCTCCGGCACTTTGCTGGCTGCCCTCGATCATGGTCATTTTGGCGCCAAGATGCACCGTTCCGGGGATGGCGGTAAGACCTGGCAGGAAGTCGGCGTCCCGGAATATCCGCCGCAACCCGATGGCGAAGTCGAAAAAGACAACTGGGGTAAGCCGTGGGCCTGGAAGCTCATTCGCGTCTGGGCGCTCGAGCCGGGGCATAAGAGCCAACCGGGCGTGATCTGGTGCGGCACCTTGCCCGGCGGCCTGTTCCGCTCGCGCGACAACGGCGCCACCTGGCAAATCATCGATACGCTCTGGAACAATCCGATGCGCAAGGGCTGGTTCGGCGGCGGCGCCGACTATCCCGGCATCCATTCCGTCTGCGTCGATCCGCGCGACGGCCGCCACGTTCACGTCGGCGTCTCGTGCGGCGGCGTTTGGGCGACCGAGGACGACGGCCAAACTTGGAACTGCCGGGCCGACGGAATGCGGGCCGCCTACATGCCCCCCGAGAAGGCATACGAGCCGAACATCCAGGATCCGCACATCGTGGTGCAGTGCCCTGCCCGACCGGAGGCGATGTGGGCGCAACATCATAACGGCATCTTCCGCACGACGGACGGCGCCAAATCGTGGCAAGAGATCAAAGAAGCTGGTCCGTCGGTGTTCGGTTTCGCCGTCGCCGTTCATCCGCGCAATCCGGACTTGGCCTGGTTCGTTCCCGCCCAGAAGGACGAGAAGCGAATACCCGTCGACGGCAAGGTCGTGGTGACGCGCACGCGCGACGGCGGCAAGACCTTCGAGGTGCTTCGCAACGGGCTTCCTCAGGATCACGCTTACGATCTTGTTTACCGCCACGCCCTGGCCATAGATGAGACGGGCGATCGTCTTGTATTTGGATCGACAACAGGATCGTGCTGGATTTCCGAAAACCAAGGCGATTCATGGAGTTGCCTGTCAACGCATTTGCCGCCCATACGTTGCATTAAGTTTGGCTAGGACGTTAGCCCCGGTCCTTGCCGCTCCCAGCCCGGATCTACGATTCGGGGCTAAACGAAAACCTTTCTACAAGGAGTCCGCATCATGGCCAAAGTCGCACCGGTTCCGCCCGGGCACGATCGCATCATCGCCCACCTGGTGGTCAAGAACGCCGCCGAGGCAATCGTTTTCTACCAGAAGGCGTTCGGCGCCAAGGAAATCATGCGTATGCCGGGTCCGCACGGATGCATCATGCACGCCGAGCTGCGCATCGGTCCCTCCATTCTGTTTCTAGCCGATGAATTTCCCGGCATGACGCGCTCGCCGCAGAGCCTGGGCGGCAGCCCGGTGACGCTGGCGCTCTACTGCGAAGACCCAGACGCGGTCTACAACAAGGCGGTGGCTGCCGGCGCCAAGGCCACGATGCCGCTCATGAACGCATTCTGGGGCGACCGCTACGGCAAGCTCACCGACCCGAGCGGCCATGAATGGGCTATCGTCTCGCACCTCGAAGACGTCACTCCCGAGGAAATGGCGCGTCGCGGACAAGAATGGACGAAGAACATGAAGATGTGACGGCGGCTTACCCGCTTGCGGGATAATGCGCTTGAATTAACATGGTCCGGCGGCTTTATGCGCGAATACTTCAAAGCATGTAACGTCTACTGCCGCCCGGAATCGAACCAGGCGATTGTCGCTGCGGTCTTCAATCACGGAGGCATGACCGCTGAAAAGCCAGGGGACACATCTGTGGTCGCGTTTTCAGATTCAGAGGCACTGAAGCGCACTATTAAGGCTGCGCTCGATCGTTGCGAGTACGAAGAGAACTGCAACTACTTGGGCTCCAAGCGCACCGATTGGCCTGCGTTCCAAGCTTCGGGTTACAAAACGGTCAAGCGATTTGAGGCCGATTTCATACGTCTCGACATACGAGGTGTCAATGAGAAGAACTTTTTCTACGAGGCGACGTCGCCAGATTTCGGTGACTTCGGTTTGCATTTGAAGCTCATCGTCAATGCCAATACGGCCGAGTATGGTGAGGCTGTCCAATACCTCGTGAGCAAGTACCTGGCATGTACGGCCCGTTCCGAACAGGGCGCTCCACCTGCCCGCGGCGGGATGTAGCGGCTTTGTGGATCAATCTCATGAACCGCCGCAGCAGGTGAGCTCAGTCGTTTAAGCTTGCCGCAGGCGGCGCTCATTGCCACACGGCGTACAAGGTCATCGCCTGATAATCGCGCACGAATCCGACCGGTTCGAGCAGATCCTTGCCCGCTGTCGTCGTGACGGGCTGTTCGTTCCACGTTTCCACAGTGAGCTTGTGGCGATAGTCCCGCTTTTGGTTTCGGCTCAACAGTTGCGGTAACAACGCCGTAGCGCTTGTGAGTTCCTCGGTCGACGCGCTTTGCAAGGCGGTAAGGCGTTTGCCGTTTTGTTCGATTAGGAGCAGCGGACGCCCCGCGGCCTGCACGAGCCAATTGCTTTCGCGGCGTGAGAAGGGCCTGGCGCCGCCCTCTAGCAACGGCACATCGAGAGGCGCCCCAACACCATATACATTCGCCGGGTCAAGGCTGTTCAAGAGAATCGCCGGCGCGAAATGCGATGCCGGTGACGCAAGCTCTTGGAGCACTCGTGCCGCCTCGGGCAATGCGAATTGAGCGCCCGACAAGCCCTCGACGAAATAGCCGCGGCGCACTTCGCCCGTCAACTCCAGGCGGCTGAGCACTTCATAGAGGACGCGCCAAGGCAGCAGCCCCACATCCATGAGAGCCAACTCACGCGCGACGATGCCATATCGCTCCAGCAGCAATCGCGCTTGCGCGAACGCCGCCGTCTCGGGATCGGGTTGTCCCCAGGCAATCAGCGACCAGCGACCTTCGGGAACGACGCCCCTTCGCGCCGCGATTCCGCGTGGCCGCATTAGGGATCTTGCTCCGCGCCGCGTACTGAACGTCTCCTGCCTAGCGGCAGCTTCGAGCGGTTTCTCCTCGCCGCGCCGGACGACGTCAAACAGGTCGTTGGTCGCCAGGCCGCGCCGTACCAGTGACCACAAGGCCGCCCGAGTTGCCACCGGCGCCAGTTTGGTTTGTTGCGCGAGATCGGCGGCGTACAGAGCGCCTCGATTTTGAAGCACATCGAGCAGCGCTTCTTCGTGCCGTTTGAGCGGCACCTCGCCGGCGTAGGAAATCCGTTCAGCCAGTCGGTCACGCGGCATGAAAGCCACGCTACACGGTCCAATCTCTTCGCCGCCGCGACCGATCCATGACCACTGGCCCGAGGCCAACAGGTCATCAAGCCAGCGCGGCTGATATTCGATCAGACGTGCCGGCAGTATCGCTTGTTCCCAAAGCTCAGCCGGCGCGAACACCCCTTGCAGTCGTTCCAGCACCTCGGGCGCCGCGTCCGTCCCCCTGCCCTGCGTAGCGGAATGCACCTTCTGCCAGCGCGCCACGAAGTCGGCGAATTGCGTGGGCGGGCAAGCCACGACTTCGCGCCGCCGGATTGCCAGCGTGCCGCGCTGGAGCTGCTGAAAGTTCACCGGCGCCGACCACTGCAACGGCGCCGGCGTTCCCGGCGAACTGACCGAGACCACCCGGCCGCTGCGAGTCCAGTCTTCAAGCATCCGCTTCGCCCAAGCCGGCTCGAATGGGTAACGAACCAGAATGTCGTCCAAACCCACAAGTGCATGCGTTTCAAGGAATCGCGCGAGAATCTTCGCCGCTTGCTCTGGGCGGTCGCCGTGTTCACTTGCTTCAGCGCCGAAAACCGCCTCGTAGATCGGGGCGTCTTCCGTCAATATCCAGCGCTCGGATTGCGGAACTTTCACCAGATGGATGCGTTGAACGCGTCCCTCCGTTTCCAACTCGTTCAGAAACGACTTCATCGGGCCTTCGAGTTCGTCGGCCGCAACGTCCCCCAAACGCCGCAGCCATTCCGCCAGCTCGGCCTTGCTGCGGGGCGGCTGCCCTACCCCGCGCAATCGGCGGTTGACCTGCTGGATCGCCCGCGGGTCGAGCGCCAGTTCTTTCCCCGACCCGGCCACGATCTGATCGAGCAGTTCCTGGTCGAGCCGTGCGTAGCCGCTGCCCGGCTCGGCCTCCGTATCGTCGTACTGGTACTGGTACGCCATGTTGAAGACGAACAACATGCCGGCGGCGAAAGGCGACGGAATTTCCAGACGGAACGTTCGCACTTCCATCCGGCCCGCTTGGATATCCGCGAGGAGCTGTTCGAGCCGCGGCACGTCGAGATGATCGTGAAGACATTCGCGAAACGTCTCGGCCACGATCGGGAAGTCCGGAAAGCGGCGGGCCACCTGAAGGAGATCGCGCCCGCGCAGCCGCTGCAGCCAAAGCGGCGCGCGTTTGTTCGCCTGTCCCCGCGGCATCAGCAAAGCCCGAGCGGCGTTCTGTCGGAAGCGTAGGGCGAACAGGGCGCTGTCGCCTAGTTCGTCCAGCACGTGACTCCTCAAGTTTTCCGGCGTCAACCCCGTTAGAAGATCGAGGATCGGCTCCTCGCTTTCGGTGAGCCGGATCAGGACGCCGTTGTCGTGATGCATGCATTGAGGCCGGTAGCCGAGGCGATCGAAAAGAACGCTCTCCAGGGCAAGCCGAAGCGTGAAATTGATCCGGCTTCCCCAGGGGCTTAGCAGCACTACTTGCCAGTCGCCAAGCGAATCGCGCGACGCCTCAATGGTCAGAACGCGATCGGTGGGCACGGCGCCGGTGCGCTGAAGTTGACGGCGGACATAGTCGCGCAAATTGCGGGCCGCTTGGACGTCGAGAAAATTCTCCTTCTGCAACCAATCGAGGCAACCAGCGTCGTCGATCCGCGCGGCAAGCTCTCCCAAGAAGCGGCCCTCGGCCTGACCGAGATCGAAGCTGCGTCCCGTGCTCTCGCCGCGCCAGAACGGGATCATGGCCGGCGCGCCTTCGGCGGGACGAACGGTCACGCGATCGGTGTCGATGCGGTCGATGCGCCAGGCGTTGGTTCCGAGAAGGAACGCATCGCCAACGCGGCGCTCATAGACGAACTCCTCGTCCACTTCACCCAATCGCAAGCCGCGCTCAGTGACGACGGCGTATTGACCGGTGTCAGGAATGGTGCCGCCGCCGACCAGTGCGAGGCGCTGCGAGCCGGGCAAAGCTTCGAGTTGATTGTGGACGCGGTCCCAGCTTATGCGTGGCTGCAGGGCGGAAAGCTGCTGAGACGGCTTGGTGCGCGGACTGGGCGATTCCTCGGGGATTTCAGCGGCCGCGAATCGGAAGCGGCCGGTGATCATCTCCAGAACGGCGTCGAGGGCCTTCGGCGTTAGATCGCGATATGGGTACGCCTGGCGGACAAGCCGATAAAGGGCATCGACTTTCCAGTTTTCCATGGCGACCATGGCGATAATCTGTTGGGCGAGCACGTCGAGACAATTGACGGGGACCTGAATCGCCTCGACGCGGCCGGCCGCCATTTCAGCGGCAAGAACGGCTTGATCGAGAAGATCGGGGAGCGTTTTAGGAATGAGCCGGCCCTTGCTTTGTTGGCCGACGAGGTGCCCTGCCCTGCCGACGCGCTGCAAAGCGCGCGCGACGCTGCCCGGCGATTCGACCTGACAGACCAGATCGACAGCCCCCATGTCGATGCCCAGCTCCAACGAAGCCGTCGCCACCACCGCCTGCAACCTGCCCTCCTTGAGCGCTCTCTCCGTTTCTTGGCGAACTTCCAAGGCGACGCTGCCATGATGCGCTTTGACCGCCAGAAGGCGCGGCGGCGAGTCAGCGACGGATTCTTCATCCCCAGTTGGAAACACGACGCTGTGCTCCTGCGCCGCCACGGCGCCGCTTTCGATGTACTCCTGCAAATGGGCGGTGATCCGCTCGACGCTGCGGCGATTATTTGCGAAGATTATCGTCGAACGATGCCGGCCGATCTCGTTGGCAAGGAGGCGATAGATCGACGGCCAAACCGACTTCTCCGGCAGCGGTCCAAACTGCTCCACGGGATTGACGACACGCAAGTCGAGGTTTTTCCGCAGCCCCGCATCGACGATGGACACCGGCCGCGGCACGAGGCGATGCTGGTCGTGGCATCGCGCGCCGCCAAGATAACGGGCGACCTCATCGAGGGGCCGTTGCGTGGCGGAAAGGCCGATGCGAACGAACTCCTCCCGGTTGAGCGCCTGCAATCTTTCCAAGAGGAGTGCCAGAAACACGCCGCGCTTGTTGGGGCAAAGTGCGTGAATCTCATCGATAATGCAATGGGTGACGTGGCGAAGCGATTCGCGAGCCTTCGAAGTCAGCAGCAGGTGCAGCGACTCCGGCGTGGTGATGAGCGCGTGCGGCGGTTTGCGCAAGAGGCGAAGGCGCTCCGCGGTCGGCGTGTCTCCGGTGCGCACGGCGATCTCGATGGCCGGAAGTTTGAAGCCCATTTGCCTGGCCGTCTCGGCGACGCCGGCCAGCGGCAGTTGCAGGTTGCGGTAGATGTCGTTGTTCAGCGCCTTGAGCGGCGACACGTAGAGGACTTGCCCTGTCGGCGCCAAGAGCAGCGCATGCTGTCCCGCGGCGATGACCGGCCAACCCTGCCGCTGCACGGGCGTCGGTTCGCCGAGCGTGCGGCGAAACCAATCGGCGACCGGCGGCAGAAACAAATCCAGCGGCTGATCCGACGTCAATCCCAATCTCCTTGGCCCGATACGCGTCTCGTTCCCGGCCAAAGCGACGCCAGCGCGAACCCACTATAGCACAAGAGGATCCCGTCCAGAGGCAAGCGCGGACCAGAGAGTGCTTCAGCGTGGCTGAGTAGATACGGCAGCGGAATCCATATGACGGCGAGCGTCGCCAGCCTACTTTCCTTTCTCCACCCAAAGCTGAAGCGCCAGCCCAGCCCGCCGAGAAAAAGCATTGCCAACAATGATCCAAGAAAAATCGCCTGGCGGTTTTGCACGAGCCAGCTCGGCAAATGCGACGTCGGCGCTTGCAGATCGGAACGACCGGTGTCTCGCAGCCATTTCTCTCCGAAGAAAAACGCCAACGCAGACCGCAAGCGCTGTGACAGATGCTCCCCGGGATCGGCTTTGATTTGTTCCACCCAATCTTGGGCGAGCATCGCATAGCGTTTCGCCTGGTTGGGCTCGTCCAAAAGGCTTTGCAATCGATCGGGCGCGAGTTTATCGCGAAGGAATGCATCATCCATTTGCCCATGTGGAACGTCCGGAAAGTTGCCGGCCCATAAGTGTAAGAAAGCCGAATCGGCTATCGGCACAGTCTCCGCGAAAAGTTGGAAGTTGCGGACGGACCATGGGACCAAGCCATTTCCGAATCCCAGGATCGCAAGGAAGGCACAAAACCAGCCCATCTTGAGCGACCGGCACCGCCACAGAAACCAGAGGAGGCCGACCAGTACAAACGGAAGGAACGCGGCTCGCACCATCGCCAAGGCCGCCAGCGAAAGGCCAAACAGCAGGCTGGCGAACGCGCCTCCCACCTGCCCTGCCCTGCAGCCGAGAACGAGCACCAGCGCGAGCAGGAATGTGGCCAGCACGCCGTCACTCAACTCGGCGGTATTGACAATCCAGAAAGGATGAATCGCCGCCAGCAATCCCGCCAAGAACGCGGCCAATATGGGCCGATGGTTCGTCGCCGGTCGAGAGAGGAGCGCGGCTGCCGAACTCCGGATACTGTTTCATGTCGAGCGGATCGTCTTGCACGACGATTGGCGCGCTGCGGTAGCCGCTGTCAGCAGCCGCGGCGAGGTAGCCGGCTCGAGTTGCCAAGGCGAGCAGGAAAACCAGCCCCAGTCCAAGCGTTTCTGCCGGGCTGAATCGCCGTCCAGATTTCATGATCGACTCCGAAGATGATTCGCGCCGGTGCGTATCGCGGTGCGTATCGCGAGCTTCCATCATCATAAGGTGAACGGGCGCTCTACCCAAGGGGCAAGGAACTCGAAACGGCCATCTTGCTCGCCCTGGCCCCGGCCCGTAGTTTAGGGGAGGAACTTGGAACGGCCCATTTTTAGGGAGACTGCATTCATGGCCCGGCGAACTTTGAACCGCAAGGATTTGCGCGCTGATTTCGATGCCGCGGAACGTCGCAAGGAAGAGGAAGTGACCGACGAGGAAGAGGAGGAAGGCGACGAGGACGAAGACGAGGACGAAGAAGAAGAAGGCGAAGCCGAGGAAGAAGAGCCTTCGGACGAGGACGAGGGTGACGCTGAGGATGAGGAAGGCGCGCCCAAGAAGAAGGCTAAGCCCAAGGCCAAGGTGAAGGTCAAGGCCCCACCCAAGCCAAAAAGCCGTGCCCGCGCCGCCAAGGTTGTGCGCATGCGCGTGGTCTGGGGCGTGTTCGACAATTCCAATCGCTGCGTGGCGACCTATGAGTATCCGCGCAAACCCGAGGCCGATGCCCATGCGGCCCGATTGACAACGGACAAGCGCAGCACGCATTTCATCCAACCCGTCAAAGAGCCCATCGAAGAGAAAAAGGAAGAGAAAGAGAAAGAGAAAGAGAAAGAGAAAAAGGAAAAAGAGAAATAGCCCGTCCTAGCGGGTTAGCGTGACCCCATTCGCCGCGACCCGCAAGGTCTACCCACCCGGCAAAGTCTGCGCCAACTCAATTGATGCCGTTTTGTTTCCCAGGTCGTCCGATTGGCAACACTTCCGGGACGAAACCACTCGGGCCTGTACATAGGTTTTTCAAGCCGATTTTTCGATGAACGGTCGGGCCTTCGCCGGCGCGATAGCCGATTTCTTTCCGTGGAACGATTGGTCCACGGAATCGAGGAGGGACCAACCCGGGAGGGCGAGGCCTGCCAAGGCCCATGGCTCGCCGGCGGAAGCCTCGCCTTCCGCTTCCTTACGGAATGCTTCCTTTCGAAAACCTTCAAACTTCCGAGGTCTCTGGGGCCTCGGAAGTTTTTCAGTCAAGTGAACTTTGTCAGGTGGCAAGGAATGGAACGTTTTACGATCAGCTACATCGATGAATCGACAAGCGAATGTTGTCCCCTCTGCGGCGAGGCGATCCTGTGTCGCAAAGGCCCACGCCTCGTATTGAACGGCGTCGATGAGCCGGTCTGTCGTGAATGCGGCAACCGCGCCGCGCCGAATCTCGTCGCCCTGCTCGATCTGGCGAAGGTGGCGGAAAAAGTCGGCCGCCAGTCACGTCATCTCCTCACGCCGCCCATGGAAGCGATGCTCGATCTTGCCCGGGCGGCAGAAAACTACAGCCACTCGGCGCCGCGGGCGTTTGCGAGGGCGGGCTGATTGTCGGCATCGCTTCGCGTCCGCAAGCGTGGAATTCACGAACTCATCACCTGTCACTGGGCCGGAATGCTTCGTCTTGAGGCCGGTTCGTCCTCAGGCGTTCGATTTCCGCCCTGAGGAGGCGATTCTGTTCTTCCAGAGTCTCATTAGATGGCTCCGCCTTTTCGGCCATGCTGACGAGGCGATCCTCGGTGAAATACACCCCGGTCCACGTGTTGGTTTTGCAGTGAGCGTGATGCAAATTGCCCTCGCCGTCGACGAACCGAACCTCGTAGATGCGGTCCCCCGAACCAAACCAACCCGGGCCGAAGGGCGCCCACGTGGCCTCCACCACTCTGCCGCCGCGCGACTCGACATAGACACGTATCCGGTCCCGATCCATCCGTCCCGCCACAAACCGGAAGGCGAGAGCGAGGCCCAATAACACGATTGCTACAACAAAGCACTCCATGACAGGCACAACGCTATGGTCTCGGATCGCAGATTGTCAAGAAGTCGATTCGTTCCATAATAACATCACATCAACCACCGCTGCCCGAAAATTTCTTTGACGGATCATCTCATGCAGACCGACCTAGCTCGCCGCTTCGCGGAGTACGCGGTCAATCTCCAGTTTTCCGATCTTTCCAAGGCGGCCGTTCATGAGACGAAGCGTCGCTTCATCGATTCCTTCGCCACCGCGGTTGGCGCCATGGATGCGGATGCCTACGCCATCGCCAAGAAATGCGCGCTTCGCGTCAGCGCTACCAAACCGGCCAGCGTGCTTGGCGGCGGCCAATCGAGCCCGGAATGGGCCACGTTCGTTAACGGCCTGTTGATCCGCTATCTCGATTACAATGACACCTACCTGTCACTGGAGCCTGCGCACCCAAGCGACAACCTCGCCGCCGTTCTTTCGGTTGGCGAAATGGTCGGCGCCAACGGCCAGGAGCTAATCACCGCAGCCGTGCTTGCCTACGAAATCCAGTGCCGCCTGTGCGACGCCGCTAGCCTTCGAAAACACGGCGTCGACCACGTCACTTATGGAGCCATATCCTCATGCATTGCCGCGTGCAAATTGATGAAGCTCGATGTGACGCGCACCGTCCATGCCATTGGATTGGCCGGCGTCTGCAACGTCGCACTTCGACAGACCCGCGCCGGCGAGTTGAGCATGTGGAAGGGCTGCGCTTTCGCCAACGCCGCTCGCAACGGCGTCTTTGCCGCCCTGCTCGCCGCCGAGGGCATGACCGGACCGGCCCCGATCTTCGAGGGTGAGCTTGGCATCATGAAGCTAGTCACCCGGACGCCATTCACGGTCGCCGAGTTGGGCGGCAAGGGCCGCGACTTCATGATCAACGGCACCTACATCAAGTTCTGGCCGGCCGAGTATCATTCGCAAAGCGCCATCGACGCCGCGGTGCAGCTTCGGCCCCAGGTCGGCGACGTCAGGAACGTGAAGAGCATCGACATCCACACCTTCGACGCCGCCGTCGACATCATCGGCAAGGATCCCGAGAAATGGCGTCCCAAGACGCGCGAGACCGCCGATCACAGCCTCCCCTACTGCACCGCGGTCGCGCTAGCCGATGGCGATGTTACCTTGACGCAATTCGAGCCAAACCGCTTCACCGATCAGGCTCTGCTCGATCTCGTCGCCAAGGTGAAACTCCACCGCGACGCCGCCCTTTCCGCCCGCTATCCCGTCGGCATTCCCAACCGCCTCACAATCACCATGAACGACGGCAAGCAGTTCGTGAACGAAGTCGAGTTCCCACGCGGCCACGCCAAGAACCCGATGACTGATGCCGAAGTCGAGCACAAATTCCGCACCCTCGTCGAACCACGTTACGGCAAGGAACGGGCGGGGCAGATTTTGAAGGCTTGCTGGGAAATCGAGCAGACAGGCGACGCCGGCAAACTCATTCACATGTTCAACCAATAGCGTGTATCGCTTGCGTTTCGCGCACGCAGAACCCCACGGTAAGTCATGGCTTCTGTCATCCACTTCTACCGCACCGGCGACGAGCACGGCTATCTTTCGAACTTCACCCCCTACCCGATCGAGTTGAATGGCAAGCGCTGGCCCACGTCCGAGCACTGTTTTCAGGCCCAGAAATTTTCCGGTACGGAACACGAAGAAGCGATCCGCATTGAGAAGTCGCCGATGGTCGCCGCCCGCATGGGCCGCGACCGCAAGAAGCCGATTCGGCCCGATTGGGAAAGCCGCAAGGACGACATCATGCGTGATGCCGTGCGCGCCAAGTTTGGGCAACACGCGGAACTTCGCAAGAAACTATTAGCTACCGGTGAGGCCGTCATTGTTGAACACACGGTGCAAGACGCCTACTGGGGCGACGGCGGCGACGGCAGTGGCAAGAACATGCTGGGGAAGATTCTGATGGAAGTACGCGAAGAGTTGGCAAGGCTTGGTTCAGGTGCGGTAGAATAGTTCTAAGATTTGAGGACAACCGATGCCCCTACTGGACCATTTTCACCCGCCCCTTCACGGTCCGCGCCGTTGGGAAGGGTTTCACCATTCTTGGGCGGCTTTCATCGCGAAGCAACTCAACGAGACGTTGCCTCCCGACTACTTCGCCGAATCAGAGATCAGCCTCGGCCCGGAGCTGGAGATTGATGTCGCGACGCTGGAGCTTCCAAGTAATGGACGTGGGACGAAGGGGACGGCGACAGCTGTCTGGTCTCCGCCGAGACCAAAGCTTAGCGTGAATGTTGATTTCTCTCACCTCGATAGCGTGGAAATCCGCGTATTCCAAGATTTGGGAGGCGCCGAATTGCGAGCTGCCGTCGAGTTGGTCAGTCCGGCCAACAAGGACCGTGAAGGTAGCCGGCGAACGTTTGCGGCCACGTGCGCAGGATATCTGAAGCACGGCATCGGACTCCTAATTGTCGATACTGTTACCTCGCGATCGGCAAACCTGCACGAGGAGATATTCGATGTCCTCGAACCAAAGGGCCGTCACCGACCATGGTCGTCGCCCACAAATCTCTATACGGTCGCATATCGTGCGGTCACCGTGCGCAAAAATCCGCGCGTGGAGGTTTGGCCGGAATCTCTGTCACTTGGAAAAACACTGCCTGTGATGCCGCTGTGGCTTTCGTTGGATCTGTGCGTTCCGGTGCGATTGGAAGAAAGCTACACTGCGGCTTGCGAGTCATTGCGCATTTCGGCCCAGGGATAAGGAGCGACGAGGGGCGACGAATCCGCACCGAGTTCATTCCGTCGGCCGTTGCTATAGAACGTAAACATTTGGCGCATAACTGTTTATGGATTGCAATTGCGTACGCAAGCCATTTCCGCAGCAATGAATTGCGTCGTGGGGGATGTGTGGGGGGTGGCGACGCAACGAATTCTGATCGGCAGGCGGCAAACTAGCCTGGCGGGAAAACGCTTATCCGGATGAGCCAAAAAAAGCCCACCGAGGGAATTCGGTGGGACTTCTGTTTTAACTTCGCTTCTCACGATATTCGCGTCGTCCCCGGCACCGCCACCGGCGGCACCGGCAATTCCATGTCCCAACTCAGCCGCTCGGGCATCGTGTTCTGCTGCGAGTTCATCGCCTGTTCCCAGGTCACCGCCTGGCCGGTGTAGCAGGCCATGCGGCCCATGACCGCGGTCAGGCTGCTCTCGGCGACGTTCTTCAGGTCATTGATCGGGCGGTTGTTGCGGATGCTCTCGATGAGCGCGACGTGTTCCTGCTGATAAGGATTGTTGTCCTGGCGGCGCGGGAAGCTCCATTCGCGCTCGCCGGTAATGCGGTATTCATGCGAGGTCCAGTTGCCACGCGTACCGGTGACCGCCTCGGAGATATTGTCCGTGCAATTCGCGATCTGCCGGCACATGCTCATGACGCGGACGCCGTTGGGGTATTCGTAATCGACGGCAAAGTGATCGAAGATGTGGCCAAAGTGCGGCTGCGTGCGCACCTGCCGCCCGCCGAGTCCGACGCAACGGGTGGGATGGCTGTTGCCCAGCGCCCAATTCATGACGTCGAGGTTATGAACATGCTGTTCGCAGATGTGGTCGCCGGAAAGCCAGGTGAAGTAGAGCCAGTTGCGGATTTGCCATTCCAGGTCAGTCATGCTTTCGGTGCGGGCGCGGTGCCAGAGAGCGCCTTGATTCCAATAACAACGGGCGCTGGTGATCGTGCCCAAGTCGCCGTTGTGAATGCGCTGCATCGATTCAATGTAGCCGGTCTGGTAACGCCGCTGCGTGCCCGCGACGATCGACAACCGGTTACGATTCGCTTCCTCGAACGCCGCCATGCAGATACGAAAACCAGGCCCGTCAACCGCCACGGGTTTTTCGGTGAAAATGTGCTTGCGGGCGGCGACGGCGGCGCGAAGATGGGTGGGCCGAAAGCCGGGAGGCGTCGCCAAGATCGCCAGATCGCAGTTGCGCAAAACGTCTTGATACGCATTGAGGCCGATAAAGAGATTATCGTCCGTCACTTGCACGTTGTCGCCGACACCTTCAACCTGTCGAAGTCTGGTGCGCGCCGATTCAGCCCGGTCGCGGAAGGCATCGCCCATGGCCACGAGGCGAACATTACGGCCGCCGCGGAGGCACTGCTCGGCCGCCCCGGTGCCGCGCCCGCCGCAGCCGATCAGGCCGACGCGAATGGGATTCTCGTTGTCCTGGGCATGGACGTTGGCGAGCATGGACATGTTCGCGGCCAGAACTCCGCCGGCCAATGCGGAAGATTTGAGAAAATCACGCCGGGACGTGGCTTTATCCTGAGTCATGAGAGCCTCCGGGGAAGGATTGCGGGTGGGTTGATGACGCTATTGTCCCCATTCGGGGTGAGTGTGTCCACAAAGAAAAGGCCGCCACAGGTGAAACGCAGATTATACACGGATGAATGGGACTTCACTTCTTCTCGATCACGCGAATCATCTTGGGATCGTCGATCTCAGTGCGAGGCACCCGGTCGACTGCGCGTACTTTTCCCGTGGCGCGGATGAGCTTGTCTTTGAAATGCATTGCCGGATCCGCGATTCCCGCTTGCTTGAGCTTGGCAGCTCCGAGTTTGGTGATGACTACGGCGAAATTCTTGGGATCGCGGAAATCGTGCTCTGAATCCAGATAGATTTCGCCGTGCTTCTCAAGGCGGTCCTTGGCTGACCGCACCGTCATCTCCACCGTGATGGTTTCACCGATTTTCTTGCGGGCCTCGGGCGGAGTAAGCGGCAGATCGCCGGCCCCAAAGGCGCCCGGGGTCGTCAAGAACGCAACGGCCATTGCGGTTTTCATGGTTCTCCTTCCTCATTCATCCCCAGTCGGCACAATCGCGGCGCCTTCGACCATCAAGATGACGGCTCGCTCCGGCGCCCGGGTGCGATGCACGACGCCTTTGGGCACAACATAGCCCTGCCGTGGGCCCAGATCGATCGTGCGGCCTTCCAGGTCGATCAGAAAATGGCCGTCCAAGACGAAGAAGAACTCATCCAAGTCGTTGTGCTTGTGCCAGTGATATTCGCCCTGCATGACGCCGAGGCGGACCACGGAGTCATTGACCTTGCAAAGCGTCTGGTTATACCAGCGGTCGGTGCATGCCGCAACCAACTGGGGCACGTCCACCACTTCCAGCGCGGAGAAGGCAGCGTCTAGGTGGGTCGCGTAGGGGTAGGCCTTGCGTTCCATAACGGCTTTGCTCCTTCCTCTCGTGGTTGTCGCCGTGGTCGTATCGTTTACAATCCATTTACAATCCATTTTGAGACGGCAACGTCGTTGTGTCGAGGTGCTGCTTGCTTTTCTTGTTCGCATTCACCCTTTTCATCAGCGCCGCGCTTTTGTTTTTGGTGCAGCCGATGGTCGGCAAGATGATCTTGCCGCGCCTCGGCGGGACACCGGCAGTGTGGAATACGTGCATGGTGTTTTTCCAGGGGATGCTGCTCTTGGGCTATGCCTATGCACATGCCGCCGGCGCCTGGGGCCGCCGACGACAACTCGTCCTGCAATTCGCCGTCGTGGCCGTGCCGCTAGTGGCCCTTCCCTTCGGACTCAAGGAATGGTCGGCGCCGGTGGATCGCAATCCCATGCTTCAGGTCCTTTTGCTCCTTCTTGGGATGGTGGGATTGCCCTTCTTCGTCGTCGCTACCACCGCGCCGCTTTTGCAGAAATGGTTCGCCAAGACCAGTCATCGTGCGGCCCGCGATCCGTATTTCCTTTATGCCGCCAGCAACCTTGGCAGCATGTTGGCTCTCGTCGCCTATCCGATGGTCGTCGAGCCGTGGTTTACGCTGGAAACGCAAACCTGGATTTGGGCCATCGGATATGCCGCTTTAGCGATCCTCGTAATTGGCTGTGGCGTGGCTGCGTGGCGGTCTGTGCCACGGCCAACCTTCACGGCCGCACGTAACCCCCAGGACTCGAAGACTCGTCCTGGGGCTTGGAAGGAGAGCGCTCAGATTACGGCATGGCGAAGGCTGCGCTGGGTCGGACTCGCCGCGGCGCCCAGCAGCTTGATGCTCGGCGTCACCACGTATCTGACTGCCGATGTCGCGGCGATTCCACTGTTCTGGGTCGTCCCACTCGCGCTTTATTTGCTGACGTTCATTCTGGCCTTTGCGCGCTGGCCGGTTGTATGGACGAAACGGCCACACACTTTGCTCTTGTATGTCCAGCCCGGCATCCTTATGTTTCTCGTGCTTGTTCTGGTTGGCAATTGGCGTGGGCCCGTCTGGCTGCTATTTGCGAGCCACCTTGCCGCCTTTTTCGCGACGAGCTTGGCATGCCACGGCGAACTGGCACGTGACCGGCCAAGTCCTCGATTCTTAACCGAGTTTTACTTGTGGATATCCGTCGGCGGCGTGCTGGGCGGCTTGTTCAACGCCCTGGTCGCGCCATTCATTTTCTGGACAGGCGTCGTCGAGTACCCGCTCGCCATGATGTTCGCGTGCGTCCTTCGCCCGTCTCTTGTGGGGCCGAGGACTCTTCTGCCGGGCGATTCAAGCGACCGTGAGTCCACGCCGCTTGGGCGCATGTTGACGATTCTCACTCCCCCGGCCATCGGCCTCGCTGCGTTTTGGCTTGCGTTCTACAGCGGTGAAGGAACGCTGCGCTCGTTGACGTTGGCAATCCCGGTTGTGCTCGTCCTGCTTCTTGCTCGCCGACCGGTACGCTTCGGACTGGCGCTGGGCTGTCTTCTTCTTGGCGTAAGTGTCTACGACTGGACTCAAGAGTACACAATCTATCAGAGCCGCGGCTTTTTCGGCATCGTCAAAGTCAACGTGCTGAAAGCGAGCTACGATAATGACCGCACCTGGCACTTGTATCATTCGCTGGTTCATGGCCGCATCGAGCATGGCCGGCAGGACCTCGACCCAAAACTGCGCCGCAATCCGTTGGGATATTTCCATCCCGGCACCGGCGTCGGCCAGGTTTTCGCAGGGTTCGATTGGCCGGACCAGCGTCTGGCCGCTTCGCTCGCCGGCCTGGGCAATGTGCCTTGGGGCGTCCTAACGGCGATCAAGTCCGAGCCTCCGTATGCCGTAATCGGCTTGGGCGCCGGGGCGCTGGCGAGTCACGCCAGGCCGACGCAACACCTCGTCTTCTACGAGATCGATCCGCTGGTTACGGAATTGTCGCTGCCAACAAAAGGCGGCAAACCGATCTTCACTTATTTGCAAGACGCCAAAGACCGCGGCGCGAAAGTCGATTGCATTCTTGGCGACGGCCGGCTCTCACTGAAAAAGGCGCCCGACGGATACTTTCACATCCTGGTCGTCGATGTATTCAACTCCGACGCCATCCCGGTGCATTTCTTGACGGCCGAAGCGATCGATCTCTACATGAGTAAGCTGGTCGACGGCGGCCTCTTGGTTTTCAACTGCACCAATCGCTTCGTCGACCTCCGGCAAGTGTTGGCCGATCTGGCGAAAGATCGCGGCTTGGAGTGGCGCTATTACGGCGACTACGGATTGGACGCGCAGCGGAAGCAAATCCCGGATCGCTTTGGCTCCGATTGGTTCGTGATGCGCCGGCCCGGCCCGGCACTGGAAGGCAGTTCTCCCCTCGAACAGCGCTTGAATGCCAACTGGAGAGCGATTCCCGGCCTGGGCCGACCCGCGTGGACCGACAACTATTCCAACCTGTTTCGCGTCATGCTGTGGTAGCTTGCAATCTCGCCGGTGAGCCATAAGCTACGGCTTGACGGAATCCAAAGTCCGAGGATGGTTCATGTCGCAAGTCACACCGATACTCGAAAATCTTTGGCGAGTCGTGGTGGACTTCGTGGCGCTACTGCAGAGCATCTTCGCGCTCGGCGTTAGTCACGTCTTGCTCATCGCATGGATCGCCTGGTGGCTGTTGGGCGTGAACTGGGAAAAGACCTGGCACTATCTCGCCCGGGGCGCTTGGGCGCCGGTGGTGCTGTTGATGCTCGTGGCCGCGCTCGTCTGGTCGCGTCTCGAACCCGGCACTCATAGTTTTCTGGGCGTACCAATCGGCAACTTCTGGTGGCAACTCGGCGCCATCGGCCTGATCGCCGCCGTGACACTCCTGTGCGGCTGGCTACAGGGCCTCTTCCACTGGACGCCGACCGAGATTGACTTGAGCCCGCCGGCCCACGCCGAGCATCACGGGCATCATTGAGGTTCGCATCCGGTTTGATGCGTTGCAGCCCTTGGGGACAGCCTTGCAAACCAATTTCCTCTGTTTTCAGCGCAACTCCTTGTTGGGCCGGCAGCTAACTAACTAATTCATTGCGAGCCAGCCCGACAAGGCATTTTGCAAGCGTTCCGAGGCTTTGCCATCGTGTGTCCACGGAGCGGTACGAACTCTTTAGTCTGTTTAGGTCATTGACCGCAGGACAACCTTAGCGGATTCTGGAAAGGAGAGGGAATCGCCGCTGGGTTTCCACAAGGGCACGTAGCATGAGCGAAGGCTCCGAAGCGAATTCTGACGCCAAGAAGAGATCAGACTCGGCACTGCGGCTGCTCGACTACGCAATCGCGGCCAACCTGAGCGTGCCGGATCGCGTGATTGACGCGCTTTACGCTGCACGTTCGGAAACCACTTTCCCCGACGGTACGGCGAGGTTTGCGAGACGACCAGAGCTCGACAAGGCGATTCGCGATCTGACTGAACTGACTTATCCAACGACGATTGAGTCCATCGGAGCTACGCCATCCGGCTCGTCATTTCCGCGCTTCGTGATATTTCTCTTGGGAGTGGCGCTGCTTCTGTTGTTCCTAGGGGCATTTGCCTCGGACGCGGACACCAAGGTGTTTTCGAAAGCGGCTCAGCACGCGACAATCGTCATCAGCCTCGGCGCCTTGGGTGCGCTAACCTACATATTCTTCAACTTGATTGGGATCCTCTCGGAGAAAGCATTCAATCCTTCCGATAATCTTGCAAACGCATTGCGCGTCGTCGTCGGCGCGATCGTCGGATGGGCGCTTTCGAATGCGTACGCCGATCCAAACCAGACTCAAACAGGCATCATCACATTGCTTCCGTTCTTAGCAGGTTTCAGCACCAGGCTTGTCGTGGGCCTTCTCAATCAGGCGATCCGTGCGGTTGAGTTGACGCTGGGGCTTGAGGACCAAGGCACAGAACTCGTTCGGCGAAAAGCGCGCCAGCGAAGTGCGCAGCGCGAGCGATCGTCGTATGAATCCGGCACTTAGATTCCTGCGGAAGGCCCGTATGTGGCAAGACTAGGTCGACGCTTTCAAGATTCACCAAGCCGTCGCCGGCAGACATCTTCGTACGTCGAATCCAAGTTAACCGGCACGCACAGCTCTCCCGTAAGCGCGAGCGGCAATGTTGGCAGTGGCTGGCCTAGGGCCAGCGTTTCCTGCCAAAGGTCGATTTCGGGATTGTCGGTTCGGCGGACAGGACGATAGGCGACGGCGTAAAGTTGCACGCTGGTCGCGATCAGATATTTGTCCGCTTGGCCGAGAAGCTTGACGATTTCATTGTGCAGATTGGCACGGCGGCTGGTTACGATTCCTCGTTGAGGCCATCCGCAAGCGCAGTGGCCCATGCCGTGTGAAGAGACTCGCAGTGACAGCGCTGTGCGAGTGGAGCGTGGAAATGGTCGAGCAAAGGCATTGGTCACCTCTCCATACTCATGTCATCAGCGCATTCTTGTCTTCGCACGGTCACAACGGCCCCTTCTGTGTCGCCGCTCGGGCCACTGTTTCGATGGTGATGGCGGCCAAGGCGGCGCCGAAGTCGAGGTCGATGTTGTCCATGGTGTCGTGGGTGTCGTGGTAGCCGCAGCGGTTGATGTCGTAGTTCTCCATGAAGAGGACGACGGGGACGCCGGCGTCGGAGAAGATTTGGCCGTCGGTGTTGTAGAGGGTGCTGCGCGGGTCGTAGGGGGGGCGGACTTCGCCGTAGAGGGGGAGGAACTGAGCGGTGCGGGGGATGACGCCGCCGTGGGGGCTGCGTTTGCCGCGGCCGGCGTTTTTGCGCGCGGGCTGGGTGTTCCATTTCGCGGTCGAGGCGTTCCAGATTTCGGTGGCGAGATGAGCCTGGTAGGCCAGCCAAAAGGAGGCGGCGCTTTGGCCGGGCGAAATCTGGAAAGTGTCGCGATCGTGGTCGTTGTTGTGGGCGATCATGTCGGAGACGTAGAGGCCCTGGACGCGTGTCTTGGAGAGATCCTGCTGCTTGCCGTCGGCCAGGCGCATGCGGAGGTTGCCTTCGACGAGCCGCTGACAGAGATGGCGGGCGCCGAGACAGTCCGCGGGAAATTCCTCGCCGGTCAAATGGACGAGCCAGATGTCGCACGCCAGCTTGCCGGCCTTGCTGAGCTGGAGAAAAATCGGAGCGGCCAGCATCATGGCGGCGGTGGCGGAGTGGTTGTCGTCGGCGCCTGACGCGGGCAGCCGGGCGCCGTCGCCGCCCTGCTGCGGATCGTACTTGTCGGACATGTAGGCGGTGTCGTAGTGGTCGCCCATGATGACGGCCCGGCTGCGATCCTTTCCCGGAATGACGACGATGATGTCGCGCTCCGTAAGTTGGCCTTCTTGATTGTTGAGCCAACCTCCCATCCACGGATAGGTGAATTCGGTGTGCCAGGCGAACGGGAGATCGCCGACAAGAGCTTTGCCGGTCATGCGGGCGCCGGAGACGGCCTTGCGATAGTAAGCGAGCAGGTAGTCGCCGAGGGCATCGAGATCGCGGTGATGGTACGGTAGGTGCTTCTGGGTCATCGGGTCGCGCACGCAATCGGCGTTGTTCTTGGTGAAGAAGCGGCCCTCCGCCAGCATGTCGATGGTCTTCCAGTAGGCGACTTCGAAGGAACGCCGCGCGGTCTGCTGATAGGTGAGTGCCGGCGGCAACGCCGAAGGTCCGGGTTCCAGTCCGCCGCGCAGCTCCTCGACGAGCTTGCGGCCACGCTCGGGATCGGCGGCCTGCTCGGCTAGATGGTCGAGCCAGCCGTCAACGGTTTCCTGCTTGTTGACAGTGAGCAGTGAGCGGGCCAGCAAGCGCGGCAGCGGCACGTCGCCCATCAATTGCCGGCTATCGAGCAGCTTGCGAATGTTGACGGTGGTCTGACGTGGAAAATGGGTGTGCGCGTGGTCGAATAGTTCTAAGCCGGCAAGATGAAGCTCGCGCCGCAAGAGGCGCGGCCATAGCTCGATCGGCTTCGAGAGATCGGGCCGGTCCGTGTCATAGGCCGTTAGATAACCGAGGGGTCCGTCGGGGAGAACGGCGGCCTTGCCGCTTTGCGCATCCTGGTAAGCGATGAGAGGTCGATGCCAGAAAATCTCATGCCGGCCGACGCGCATGGCGGGATATTGAAAGCGGTAGCCGAACTGGCCGCCCTGCTGAAGTGCATGGGTGGCGCGCTGAAGGTCGGATGAGGTGGCGCGCGGGCCATCGAGAAGGAGAGCGAACTCGCGCGACCAAAGTTGGCAATTGCGAGCCATCGGCTTGTTATAAAGGCCCATGTCGTCGGGCATGGCGCTGAAAAGGACGTGCGTGACCTTGTCTTCGCGTTCGGTCAGAGCCAATTCGTCTTCGTGACGGTGGACCTTGCCCCAACGGTGCGTGCGTTTGAACGTGTTGCGGAAAGGACCATGGTGATCGGAAGGCTCCGGCTGATCGGGCCTCGCTTCGTGCAGCCAACCCGCTTGCGGCACGCGCATGCCGTGCCAGGCTTCGTGGCGGCCACAAAGGTGCAAGAGAGGAATCTGACACGCGAACGGCAGCTCTGTTTGGAGGAGGCGAAACGGCGTCGCCCCCCAGAATGCCAGGCTGCCGGGGAAGGGCAGAAGATGCAGATCACCGGCCAGATAAGCCTTCTGCACCGCGGCGGGAAGTTGGCCGAACGGCCGGAACGTCAACAGATACTTGACGCCGCGAATCGGATTGTTCTTGGAAAGAAGCAGCGGCTTCGTCCAGCTTGGCAGCGGCTCCTCTTTCCAATACGCACACTCCGACTCTTCCCGCGGCAGAATGCGCAGGCCTGCTTTGTGCAGATCGGCGAGCTTGCCTTCGGGTTCTTGGTACGCGGCATGAAGGAGACGGCGGAAGAAACCGAGCGCCTGCTCCTCGGGCAGCTCCCATTTGGGAGCCGTATAGAAGCCATGCCAAAAGGCCCGCGCGGGCCCTTGCTCGCTGGCCCCGAAGAGAGTCCAGCGCACGCGGCCTTTATCATCTTGGGTGCGCGAAAGGGCCAGCGGAAGGAGGATGACGAAGCGCTCGTGGGCAAGACTTCCCGCTTGGTGCGCCAGCGCTTCGGGCCAATAAGGGTTGCCTTCGAGCTTCGCCTTCGAGAATCCATGTACCGGCCGGGCGTTGCCCAAATTTACGAGAGCGCCAACGATCTGCTCGGCGACTTTCTCCAGTCCGGGACGCAGCTCCAGAGTTTCCTCATATTCGGTGATGGGCCAACCGCGCGGGTCAGCCTCGTCGAAGAAACCCATATCGGCGCCGTATGGTTTGCGTCCCATTTTCGGCGGAGGCAGGAACTCCGAATAGGCCGGGATCGGGTAATTGCCGTCGCCCCGAAACCACGGCCAGCCATCGACTAATTGCGCCCAGCCAGCTTGTGCCACGTTTGACCTCAGAGAAAAAGACCACGGATCACACGGATAGCACGGATAAGAAACTCAAGAGAAGAAACCAAGGATCACATGGATGTCACAAAAAGAGATTAGGGTATTCCCATCCGTGTCATCCGTGCAATCCGTGGTTAAAGTTTCTTTGCAAAGGGTCGAAGGAACTCGACGACGTCCGCGTCATCCAACTGCGAGAAGTCTTCATAGAATTCGCCGACGGCGCCGAACTCTTCGGGCTCCAGGAGGCAGATCACCTCATCACACCACTTGGCGACTTCACCAATCCTATCCGGTGACGCGACCGGCACGGCGACCACGACTTCACGGGGCTTCTTGCTTTGGAGCACTTTGAGGGCGGCGATCATGGTCGAGCCGGTGGCGATGCCGTCGTCGGTCACGATCACGGATCGGCCGGCGACGTCGGCATGAGGCTTGACGGCTCGGAACAGCGCTTGCCGCCTTTCGATCTCGATTCGTTGAGTTTCGAGTTCACGCGCGAGATGCTCCGCGAGGGCCGACTTCCGCTTTTCGGCGAAAGCGTTCAGAAAGACATCGCCTTCTTCGGAGACGGCGCCCAGCGCCAACTCCGGTTGGTTGGGCGCCGAGAGCTTGCGCGCGAGGACGACGTCCAACTCCGCCCCCAATTCACGGGCGAGCACGGCGGCGATGGCGACGCCGCCGCGGGGAATGCCGAGAACCAGCGGCTTGACCCATGGGCGATCGCGCAATCTGTCCGCAAGCTGCAGGGCGGCATCCTGACGATCGCGGAACATGTCTATCTTCCAAAAAGCGCTTGCACGACCTGCCCGTTCGACGCGTGATGGGGGCGGCCCTGGCGATCGTGAATCTGGGCTGCTGGATCTACCCCTAGTAGATGCAGTACCGTGGCTTGTAGATCGGGAGGCGACAGGGGCCGATCGCGCACGGTGGCCGCCGTATCGTCGGTGACGCCATAAACCGAGCCGCCGCGAATGCCGGCGCCGGCGGCGAGAACGGAATAGGCGTGGGGCCAATGATCGCGGCCGCTGCTGTTGGTGGCGTTGTTCATAACGATCTGGCCGACGCGCGGGGTTCGTCCGAATTCGCCCATCACCAGGACCAATGTGCTATCGAGCAAACCGCGCACCGATAAGTCCTCGAGCAGAGCGGAAAGACCGAGGTCCAGAGGAGGCAGTAGTCTCTCGCGCAGTGTGCTGAAATTATCACGGTGCGTGTCCCAGAAAGGAGATTTGACGTCGCTGCCGTCGTTGTGCCAGTTCACTTGCACGAGGGTTGTGCCGGCTTCCACCAGCCTTCGCGCGAGCAATAAGCCTTGGCCGAAGGGATGTTGGCCATAGCGGTCGCGCAGCCGCGTCGGTTCGTGGCCCAGATCGAAGGCTCGGCGGATGGCCGGCGACGCGAGAAGATCGTACGCCTGGGCGTGAAGTGCGTCGTGCGCTTGGCCGAGTTCACCCCAATCGGCGATACGGCGATCGACGGCGGCGAGGACATCGCGGCGGCGGTCGAGTCGGCCCACAGGCACCTCGGCGGGCAAGGCCAAGTCGTCCAGGCGAAAGGACAAGCCGTCGCGCTCGGACGTCACCAACCAGGGATCGAACGCTCTACCGAGAAAGCCCGCCTTTTCGCCGGCGTAGTCGTTGGGCAGATCGAGGAAACGGTTCCAACGCGGCAGCGTGACGGCGGTCGGCAACCCGCGGCGGCGCGGCTTCAGGCGTGTAACCAAGGCGCCGACGCCGGGGAAGTCGTCGGGCGTGGGCGGAGCGTCGAGGTCGGGGCGATTGTGCCGATGGCCCGTGAGCATGTAATAGAGGCCCCAACCATGTCGGGGATGCTCGTGGTTCATTCCGCGAACGAGGCAATACTTATCCGCCTGCTGCGCGAGGCGGGGCAAATGTTCGCTAATCTGAATTCCGGGGACATTGGTGGCGATCGGCTGGAACTCGCCTCGGCAATGACTGGGAGCGTTCGGCTTCAGGTCGAATGTTTCGAGCTGGCTCGGACCGCCGAAGAGGTAGATCAGAATGCAAGCGCGGGCCTGACCGAAGGTACGCGCTGGCGCTGAAACTTGTGCTCGGGCCGTCGGCGGCAAGACTTCAGGCAGCGACACTCCCAACGCCGCCAGGCTGCCGAGGTGAAGCACCTCCCGGCGAGTGAACCCGTCGCAAGCGCGCTGGGGCGGGCCGAGAAAGCGGAGCATGGGGATAGTCTAGGTGCGGTGGAAAGGCGGTGCAAGCGGAAAGGAAAAAGTGCTTTTTTCAAAGGGCGCGAAACAATACACGATCATAAACATCGTCGAGTCTTAAGGTGCATTGGATCGATGAAATGCTGATGCTATTGTCTAATCCGATCGTTTCCTGGAAAGACCAACTGCCGTCGGATTGACGCGTAAAGTGCTCGATTTGAGGTTTGTCTTGAGATACCAATAGGTAATCGCTAAGAGTCTCATTCCAATCTCGAAAGCGTTCGAACTTCTCGCCGCGATCAAACGCTTCGGTGGATTCGGAAAGCACCTCGACGATTACAGCGGGATTCAGAATCACGTCCCTTTTGTCATCGAGGTAGTCGGGTTCGCCGCAAATCACGACGATATCCGGATAGGAATAAAGGCACTTCGAGGTTTCACCGGCCTTAAGCGTCGGCCCGCTCCGGACCTTCGTGTCTTTCGTCCGAGCGCGGCACGGCTTCCCTTTCAGCTGACTTCCCAGCGAGATCATGATGTTAGCCGTTATGTCTCCGTGCTCTCCACTTTCACCGGCCATCGCTCGAATCTGTCCGTCAAGAAACTCGTAACGGTCCTGCACCGAGCGTTCAATTTTCAAGTATTGTTCGACGGTGTATCGCGGAGTTGACTCTGGCCTGCCCATGAGCAAACCCCTTTCGGAAACGTTAGGTGGACCGCCGACAGCACACTTGTTGGAGGTCAGGCTTTCCGGCCTGACTTCCGCGATGCATCGTCAGGCTAGAAAGCCTGACCTACATTGCGTCATTATAGCCCAATGCGGCTTGCGAGCTTTACCGCGCATGAGTAATGTCTAGTTATGTGGATCGTCAAAGCCTCCCTCAAGAACCCGTACGCCATCGCCGTTCTGGTGCTAATCATCTGCTTTATGGGCGCGCTGGCGCTGACGGCCATCCCGGTCGACATCCTGCCGGTCTTCAAGGCGCCGGCGGTGCAGGTGATGACGTACTTCCAAGGAATGCCGACCAGCTCCGTCGAAAAGACCATCACCAACCGCATCGAACGCTGGACCAACCAGGCGACCGGCTGCCGGCTCGTGGAATCTAAATCCACGCAAGGCGTCAGCATCGTCCGGCTTTACTTCCGCGACGACATCGATCCCAACGGCGCCCTCACGCAGGTCAACTCGCTGGCCCTGGGCACACTTGCCACGCTGCCGCCTAATACGCTCCCGCCGGTCGTGCTGCCGTTCGATCCGACGGGAACGCTGCCGCTCGGCGTACTCAGCGTCCGCAGCCCCGACCTCAATGAAACGCAGCTGAACGACTTGGCCCGCATCGAAATCCGCAACATGCTCGGCAGCGTTCCCGGCGTGGTGGCGCCCGCGGTGTTCGGCGGTAAGAATCGCACAATACTTGTCTACGTTGACCCGGTAAAGCTGGAAGCCCGAAACCTCTCACCCAAGGACGTCGTCGATGCCCTCAGCCGATCCAACTTCATGATGACACCGGGCGTGGCGAAGTTCGGCAACTATGAGTTCCAGCTCGATTCCAACGCCATGGTGGAATCGGTGGCCGACCTCAACGACATTCCGCTGCGAATCGAGCCGGGAAATAGCATCTATCTGCGGGACGTGGGCTATGCCCAGGATTCCAATTCGATCCAAACCGCCCTCGTGCGCATCAACGGCCATCGCCAGGTCTACGTGCCGATTTACCGCCAGCAAGGAGCCAGCAGCCTGACCGTCGTCAATGGGGTCAAGCATGAGCTGCCGGCGATGGAGGCAAAGCTGCCGACTGGAGTCAAGCTCGACGTGGTCATGGACCAGTCCGAATACGTGAGAGAGGCCATTGTTGCTCTCGTGCACGAGGGGGTGATCGGCGCCGTCCTGGTGGCAGTGATGATTCTTATTTTCCTGGGCAATTGGCGGATGACGGTGATCGCCAGCGTCTCAATTCCTTTGGCCATCCTGTGTGCCATCATCGGCCTGTACGCCACGGGCAATACCATCAACGCGATGACCCTGGGAGGCTTGGCTTTGGCCATTGGACCGCTGGTAGACAATGCGATCGTCGTTCTGGAGAATACGCACCGGCATCACGCTCTGGGCAAATCCCGGATCAAGGCCGCTTACTGGGGAGCAGTTGAGGTTTCCGTACCGGTGCTGGTGGCCACTTTGACGACCATGATCGTTCTTTGCCCCATCGCGCTGATGCCGGGAATGGGCGGCTTCTTGTTCCGGCCCTTAACGGTGGCCCTGGCGATGGCGATGATAGCCTCGTTTCTGTTGTCGCAGTCATTGGTGCCGGTTCTCTGCTCCCGCTGGTTGGGCGGGCAGCATCTAGAAGGCGAGGCTCACGACTCCGCGGGGTGGGGTGAACGCTTGGTCGGCATCATTGACCGCGTCTTGCACTTTATCACCCGCCAGTACGAACGCCTCTTGGACGCCGCCCTGCGCCGGCGCCGGGCCGTGCTGATCGCGGTCGGATTTCTCTTTGTTGCTTCCCTGGGCCTGGTCCCCTTCATCGGCCGGGAGTTCTTCCCCCAGGTGGATGCGGGCCAAATTACGTTGTATTTCCGCAGTCCCTCCGGCACTAGTCTCGAGGAGAACGAACGCCGCCTCGCCTTGGTCGAGAAGTTCCTGGAAGAGAACATCCCGGCTTTCGAACGCAAGATGATCATCTCGGAGCTGGGTCTGGTGCCGGACTGGTCCGCCGCCTACACAGCCAACTCGGGTTCGCAAGACGGCATCATCAAAATCCAGCTAACCGACGAACGCTCCCTCACCGCCCAGGAGTACGCCGTCAAGCTTCGGCATCTTCTTCAAAACGATCAGCGTTTCGCCGATCTGCATTTCAGCTTCAACACCGGCGGCATGATCTCGGCGGCGCTCAACTACGGCGCCAGCTCGCCCATTGACATTCAGATCGAGGGGGGCAGCCCGACCCAGGCAATGGAGCTGGCGCAAAAAATCCACGAGCGCGTCCGATCGATCCCGGGCACCGCCGATGTGCGCGTCTTGCAGCGACTGGACGCCCCGCAGCGCATTATTGTCGTCAACCGTCAGAAAGCCGCCGACGTCGGTTTGAGTGCATATGACGTCATGACGCAGGTGGTCACCGCCATGAACTCCAGTGTTTCGGTCAATCGCAACTTTTGGATCGATACGAAATCCGGCAACCAGTATTTCGTCGGCGTGCAATACCCCGAAAACCCGGATTTGAAGCTACAGGACGTCATGAATATTGTGGCCACCGGGGCGAAATCTTCACATCCGGTGAAACTCGGGGATCTGGTCCGCCTGGAATACGGCACCGCCCCAGTCGAAGCCAATCATGTCAACCTGGCACGGGTTTTTAATGTCCTGGTCAACGTCGAAGACAGGGACCTCGGTGGAGTCGCAGAGGAAATCAAACTGCGAATTCCAGAGTTGGCGGATCCACCTGCCGGTATGCGTGTTGCTCTTCGCGGCGAATACAGTCGCATGCAGGAATCGTTCGGCAGCCTTGGGTTCGGCCTTGCGATGGCGGCGGTGCTTGTCTACCTCCTTCTGGTGAGCCTTTTCCGCTCTTTCGTGGGGCCTTTCATAATTATGTTTGCCGTGCCGCTCGGGCTCATTGGCGTTCTGGCCATGCTGTTCCTGAGCCACACCACGTTGAACGTGCAGTCGAGCATGGGCGTGATCTTCATGGTAGGCATCGTCGTCGCCAACAGCGTCTTGCTTGTCGATTTCGCGAATAAGCAGCGCAAACTCGGCGCCAGCGTTCACGAGGCAATCACCACGGCGGCGGCCATTCGCTTACGCCCGATCCTGATGACCTTCTTCGCCACGTTCCTTGACCTTCTGCCGATGGCCATCGGCTTGGGGCGCGGCTCGGAAGCCAACGTGCCCTTGGCGCGCGCGGTGGTGGGCGGGCTTTTGACCTCGACATTCTTGACCTTGATCGTCGTGCCGATCATGTACACGCTGCTCATCAAGGACTCCGAAGAGCCGGAAATCGACATCGACGCCGAACTAGTGGGAGCGGAAACGCACGACGTCGGTCCGGACGGAGTAATTGGTACGTCGTAGGCACCGTTTAAGGGAAAAGCCGGCATGTGGATTGTCAAAGCCTCGCTCAAGAACCCTTACGCCATTGCCGTACTGGTGATCGTCATCTGCTTCGTGGGAGCTCTGGCCCTATCGGCTATACCGGTCGATATCCTACCCGTCTTCAAAGCGCCCGCCGTGCAGGTGATGACCTACTTCCAGGGGATGCCGACCAGCTCCGTCGAAAAAACCATCACCAACCGCATCGAACGCTGGACCAACCAAGCCACCGGCTGCCGGTTGGTGGAATCCAAATCCACGCAAGGCGTCAGCATCGTCCGCCTCTATTTCCGCGACGACATCGATCCCAACGGCGCCCTCACCCAGGTGAACTCACTGGCTCTTGGTACGCTGGCCACGTTGCCGCCCAACACGCTGCCGCCAGTGGTGTTGCCGTTTGACCCGACCGGCACCTTGCCGCTGGGAGTTTTGAGCGTCCGCAGCCCCGACTTGAATGAAACACAGCTCAACGACCTGGCCCGCATCGACATCCGCAATATGCTCGGCGGCGTGCCCGGAGTGGTGGCTCCGGCAGTGTTCGGCGGCAAGAATCGCACGATCTTGATCTATGTCGACCCCGTCCGGCTCGAGGCGCGAAAGCTCGCTCCCAAGGACGTGGTCGATGCACTGAGCCGATCGAACTTCATGATGACTCCCGGCGTGGCCAAATTCGGCATGTTCGAGTTCCAGCTGGACTCCAACGCCATGGTGGATTCGGTGGCTGACCTGAACGATTTTCCGTTGCTCGAGAAATCCGGCAATGCGATCTATCTGCGCGATGTCGGTTTCGCCCAGGACGCCAGTGCGATTCAAACAGCCCTGGTGCGCATCAACGGCCTGCGCCAGGTGTATGTGCCCATTTATCGTCAGCAGGGGGCGAGCAGCCTGACAGTGATCGACGGGGTCAAGCGCGAGATTCCGGCCATGGAGGGAAAAATGCCGGCCGGGGTCAAGCTCGACCTTGTCATGGATCAATCTGAATACGTGCGTGAGGCCATCCAGGCCCTGATCCATGAGGGGGTCATCGGCGCCGTCTTGGTGGCGGTGATGATTCTTATTTTCTTGGGAAACTGGCGCATGACCCTGATCGCGAGCATGTCAATCCCGCTCGCGATTCTGTGCTCGATCATCGGCCTGTTCGCGACCGGTAACACCATCAACGCGATGACGCTGGGCGGCCTGGCCCTCGCCATCGGTCCGCTCGTGGATGACGCGATTGTTGTTCTGGAGAACACGCACCGGCACCACACTATGGGAAAATCCAGTTTCCGTGCCGCACTGGACGGCGCCGTGGAAGTAACCATTCCCGTGCTCGTGGCCACCTTGACGACTATCATCGTGTTGTGCCCAGTTGCTCTCATGCCTGGAATGGGAGGCTTTCTGTTCCGGCCATTGACCTTGGCCGTGGCATTCGCCATGTTGTCCTCGTTCCTCTTGTCGCGGACGTTCGTGCCGGTGCTTTGCGCCCGCTGGCTGGGAGAACACCACCATGCTGGCGGGGAACACGCCTCTTCCGGATGGGGGCAGCGGATCGTGCGAGTCATCGACCGTGGGTTGCATTGGCTCACGCGCAGATATGAGATGTTGCTTGCAGCAGCGCTGCGTCGGCAGGCTTTCGTGCTGGCGGTTGTCGGTCTGCTCTTCGTCGCATCGCTGGGACTATTGCATTTCATTGGCCGGGAGTTTTTCCCCCAGGTGGATGCTGGGCAAATCACCATTTACGTCCGCAGCCCGTCGGGAACCAGCCTGGAGGAGAACGAACGCCGTATCGCCCAGGTGGAGAAGTTTCTCGAGAGAAACATCCCGGTACAGGAACGGGAGATGATCATTTCGGAATTGGGGTTGGTCCCGGACTGGTCGGCGGCCTACACGGCCAACTCGGGTTCGCAGGACGCCATCATCAAAGTACAGCTGGCCAGGGAACGCACCGGTAGCGCCCAGGAATATGCCGTCTTACTCCGGCGTCTTTTCGAGAACGACCACCGATTCGCCGATCTGCATTTTGGCTTTAACACTGGTGGAATGATTTCGGCGGCGCTGAACTATGGGGCCAGCTCACCAATCGACATTCAGATCGAAGGCGGCACCCCAACCCAGGCCTTGGAGCTAGCGCAAAAGATCCACCAGCGCGTCCGGTCCGTCCCCGGCACCGCCGACGTACGCGTCTTGCAGCGTCTGGACGCCCCGCAGCGCATCATTGTCGTCAATCGCCAGAAAGCCGCTGACGTCGGGCTGAGCGAGTATGATGTCATGGCACAAGTGGTCACCGCGATGAACTCGAGCGTCTCGCTGAATCGCAATTTCTGGATCGATACGAAATCGGGGAACCAGTATTTCGTGGGAGTGCAATTCCCGGAGAACTCGAACCTCAAATTGCAGGACGTGATGAACATCGTGGCCACGGGGACAAAAGCGCCGTACCCCGTGAAGCTGGGCGACTTGATACGCCTGGAACACGGCACAGCTCCAGTGGAGGCGAATCATGTCAATCTGGCCCGCGTCATGAACCTCCTCGTTAACACCCAGGATCGTGACATCGGCAGCGTGGCGAGTGATATCAAGGCCCTGGTGCCGGAGCTGAATAAGCCACCCGCGGGAATGCGCGTCGAGCTTCACGGTGAGTATAGTCGCATGCAGGAATCGTTTGGCAGCCTGGGGTTCGGCCTGGCGATGGCGGCGGTGCTGGTCTACCTCCTCCTGGTGAGCCTGTTCCGCTCGTTCGTCGGCCCGTTCATCATCATGTTCGCCGTGCCCCTAGGCCTGATCGGCGTCTTGACCATGCTGTTTGTGACCAGCACGACCCTAAACGTGCAGTCGAGCATGGGGGTGATCTTCATGGTCGGCATCGTGGTGGCCAACAGCGTCTTGCTCGTCGATTTCGCCAACAAGCAGCGCAAGCTCGGCGCCAGCGTCCACAAGGCGATCACCACCGCAGCAGCCATCCGTTTTCGGCCGATATTGATGACCTTTTTCGCGACCTTCCTCGACCTCTTGCCGATGGCCATTGGCCTCGGGCGCGGGTCGGAGGCGAACGTACCCCTTGCCAGAGCGGTCGTCGGCGGACTTTTGACATCGACATTCCTGACCCTGATCGTCGTGCCGATCATGTTTACGCTGCTTATAAAGGATTCAACAGCGCCCGAAGTCGATATCGACGCGGAGTTGGCGGAGGCGACTTAGTCACCTGTTCAATCCGGAGCGCGGCTCTTCACCGTGAGAACTGGAGATTCCGCGTGCCGAATGACTTGTTCGGCGACGCTGCCCATGAGCAGCCGGCGAAGACCGGTGCGGCCATGCGTGCCCATGACGATCAGGCCGCAGGCATGCTCCTTGGCCGCTCGGGTGATCTCGGCCGTCGGGTCCCCTTCGGCCAAGAGATGGACGAAGCGCACTGAAGAGCCGGCCGGGGGGGCGACTCTTTGCAGATCGGTGCGGAGGCGCTCCCGGTAGGCTTCGGGCTCCAGTTGACCGGAAACTTCCCCAAAAGTGAGGTTCTCCGGCCCGAGGGTTTCCACGACGTGCAGAATCAGGAGGCTGGCGCCGTACTCTTTGGCAAGGTCGAGAGCAATCTGGAACGCGTGCCGCGAGTAGTCCGAGAAATCGGTCGGGTGTAAGATAGTGGTTGGTCGAAACATGGATGGACCTCCTTCGCGCCAATGCTCCTTCCCGCAAGGTTCCTTACTTTATGGTAATGAGTTTTGGGAATCACCGAAAGGGATAATAGATGCGAGCGTCCAAGCGTTAGCCCGACGTGGTTGACTTTGAAACCACATTGCTTTCACGTCGCGCTTGCTCCACGACGCTCGGCTTTGCCCAGGGAGAACGCTTGCCATGATGTTTTTCAAGCAAATCGTATGGTTGCTGGTCGGCGCCGTCATCGTCCTCGCCGGCGCGTTTGGGTATTCGATTATTTCGGGGATGCAGAGTTCAGCCCACAAATCCAACGACACCGGATCGGCGCAGCCGACCAACCGGATGGTTGTCAAAACCATCTATCCGAAGCTCGACTCCGCGTTCGTGCGTTCGGTGACGCCGGCGGCTTTTGTCGAGGCATATTTCAAGGCCGACTTGTTCGCCCATGTGGCCGGGCCAGTTAAGTACATCGAAAAGAACATCGGCGATCCGGTGAAAATCGGCGAACTGCTGGTGGAGATCGACGTCCCCGATCTCGTGCAGGAGATAGCGCAAAAGGACGCCCTCGTTCGCCAAGCCGAGGCCGACCGCGACGCGGCCCAGTCCCACGTGCAAACTTTGATCGAAGCGCTGGAGACCGCCAAGCTCTTCGTGCCCGTGAAGGAGGCGTTCCTCGAGCAGATGGCGCTGACGCGCGAACTGAAGCTTTTGGTATGGAATCGCTACAAGGGCCTGCTGGAAAAAAAAGCGGTCCTGCTCGATGTCGTGGAGGAATGCGAGAAGGACTACAAGGTGTCCGTCGCCACCTACAAGACCGCGGACCTGGGTGTGGCGACGGCGCGCTCCGAATTCCATGCCGCCGAAGCGAAGCTCGCCGAGGCTCGCTCCGATCTCAAAGTCAAAGAAAGCCGCATCCAGGTTGCTAAAAGGGACAAGGAAAAGGTGCAGGCCCAGGCGGACTGGGCCAAGATTCTCGCCCCATTCGGCGGCGTCATCACGCGGCGCAACGTCGATCCCGGCGCCTTCGTCCAAAACGCCACCACGGCCAAGACGGAGCCGATGCTGACCATCATGCGCGACGACATCGTCACCATTTATACGCTGGTGCCGGAGCGCTCGGCAGCTTTCATTCGGGACGGCCAGGAGGCCGTCATCAAGATTGAAACGGAGCCGGGCAAGAAGTTCAAGAACTTGGTCGGCACCGTGACCCGGCACTCGCGGGCACTGGACACGGAGCGCGGCCGCACTATGCGCGTCGAAGTCGATCTCTATAACCCGCCCCTGCGCGGCTACAAGCGGTCGGTGCGCGAAGGGGTGTGCTCGTTCCTCTCTTCCTTGGGCGCGAGCAACGCCCTGGGCACGATCGCTCTCTGGGAGACCGGCCAACAGCTATGGGCCCGGCCCGGCCTGCTCCACGACGGCATGTACGGGGACATGTCCATCATCTTGGAGCGCTTCCGGGACCCTTATCTGATTCCCAGCGCCGCGGTCTTCACGCACAAGGGCAAGACCTGCATCCTCCTGGTGCGCGACAACGTGATTCAGCGCGTGCCCGTGCAGGTGCAACTGGAAGACGGCATTCGCGCCAAGGTCGGCATCATCCTGCGCGAGGCCTTACCCGACAGCAACGACGATGACGTGGTGCGGGAGCTGACCCCCGACGACGAGATCGTGCTGAGCGGCCAAGGCGAACTGGCGGACGGCCAGGAAGTACGCACAGTGGCGCATGAGTGGTGAGCTTCACCGGTTCGCGGTTCGCGGATTGATTCAGAGGCTGCTAAAACAGTTCTGCGGACCTAACCCGCTTCCCGATATAGCTTAAGGGAAATGGTTTCAGCGAGGCGCTGGGACAGATACAATCTCGCCTAAACTCGCCCCGATTGCTCCGTGCATTGACCCTGGGGAGAATGCTCCGCGCAAAACCCTCAGACCTATTGTCCTTTCCAAACGGCACATATTCCTTCGATTTCTATTGCTATTTTCACACCACGGGCTATACCGCATCCATCCGAATTCGTACGTGGGCGTATGGGTAAGATTTTGCGGCTTGAGGTCCGCGATGGGCCGGAACACTCGACTCGGCCTAGTTCCGTTTGGACTATGTCTGCTTGCCGGATGCGGCACGCTTGAACCGGCGCGCGCGGAGCCGCAGACTACGCCGCCCACAAGCCAGAATGACAATGATTCGAAGATCGGCGCAAAGCCGACTCTCCTTCCGCCTGTCCCCGTTGAAGTCGAGTTGATGCCCATCGACTTGCCGACGGCCCTGCGGCTTGCGAATGCTTCCAATCCGTTTATAGCCATTGCTCGGGAGAGGGTTCAGCAAGCATATTTCCGGCAGCGGCAGTCGGAGGTGCAGTGGCTGCCGGACTTGGTGGCGGGACCTTCCTATTTGCGGCATGACGGGCTGGTTCAGAACGCGGCTGGGTTAGTGTTCCCGACCTCAAAGTGGAACTTCTTCGCCGGCGGCGGCGCGGCGTTGCGTCTCCATCTGTCCGATGCGCTCTTTGGCCCCCTGGTCACGCGCAGGCTCACCGAAGCCCAAGCGTCCGAATCGCGGACCGTCACGCACGACGTACAACTTGAAGTCGCGCTGGCCTATCTGGATTTGCTCCATGTGCACGGCCGGCTGGCGATCAACGCCGATACCCTGATCCATGCCAAGGAGATGCTGAAATTCGCTGAATCGGCCCAGGAGTTGGGGACGGGCAAGACGCCGGCCGATGCGCCGCGCGCTCGTACGGAGGTCTACCAGCGAACCGTCGAGCGCCGCGACCTCGAAGGCGCCGCCGGTCAGGCGTCGGCCCGGCTGGCGCAACTGTTGCTATTGCGGCCCAGCGTCGATCTCCTGCCGGCGGAGACCGCAATCGTGCCGATCCAGCTTGTCGATGCGGAAAGCTCGCTCGACGACATGGTCACCATCGGGTTGCAGAATCGACCCGAACTTGCACAAGGGCGCTCGCTGGTCGATGCGGCGTATCTTCGCTGGCGGCAAGCGAAAACCGATCGGTTCATCCCGCGCGTGGAGGTCAGCTATCTCTCCGGAACTTTCGGGGGCGGCCTCAACACCGACACCCTACGCTTCGGCGCGCGTGGCGACGGCTCGGTTGCCGCGGTGTGGGAACTGCACAACTTCGGCGCCGGCGACGTTGCTCGCAGCCGCGAGCGTTTTTCCTATTTACAGGAAGCCAACCTTCACGTGGTGGAAACACAGGCCCGGATCGGCGCCGACGTCGTGGCCGCGGCCAAGCTGGTCCGCGCACACAAGCGCACGCTGGAAGAAGCGCAGAAAGGGGTGAAGCAGGCCCAGGAAGCATGGCGGATTCTACGGGTATCGTCGTTCGGCATGGGTGGCCGCGAAAAACGCTATGATCCTTTGGAGCCTCTGATCGCCGAGCAGCAACTGCACACCGCACGCAATCAGTATTTGTTCGAAGTCATCGGCTACAACCGGGCGCAGTTCCGGCTGTATACAGCGATGGGGAGCCCTGCCCTGTGCGCGTTGCCGAGCGCGCAGACGTTGGTTGTGGAGACGCCCGTGCTGCCGCAGATACCGGCAAAGAAGGACGAGCGCTAGGCCCCACAAAAGAAGAGAAAGATTAGGAGGAAGATTAGGAGGAAGATTAGGAGGAAGATTAGGAGGAAGATTAGGAGTAGGAAGAGGATTAAGAGCAAGATAAGGAGTAAGATTAAGATCTTACACTTCGGTTCGTAGTGCT
>JACPZP010000212.1 GCA_016195405.1 Planctomycetota bacterium
CGATCAGGCTGTGCCGCATGATCAACCAGAGCCCGCCACCCAACATCGCCAGGCCCGCCAGCAGCACCAGCGAATACCAGAAGGTCAGCCTCATCCGGATGGACCAGTGCGCCATCAGGCTTCCTCCTTCCGCAGGCAGTAGCCAACGCCGCGCACCGTCTGAATGAGCTTGGGCCCGGCCGCCCCTTCCACCTTCTCCCTTACCAGGCGAATGAAGGCGTCCAGCGTGTTGTTGCGCACGTCGGAATCGAAGCCCCATACCGCTTCGATCAGGCTCTCTCGAGGCACCACACGCCCGGCGCGGCGCATTAACAATTCGAGCAGGCTGTACTCGGTGCGCGTCAGGCTGATGCGCCGATCGCCGCGAGTTACGTCGCGCGTGGCGGGGTTCAAGGTCAGATCCTCGACGCGCAGAGTTACCGGCTGGGGAATCGGGCCCCGCCGCGAAACTGCCCGGAGGCGCGCCACCAGCACTTCGAACGAGAAGGGCTTCACCAGGTAGTCGTCCGCGCCCAGGTTCAGGCCTTCCACCATGTCGCCGATGGTGTCGCGCGCCGTCAACATCAGGATGGGCGTCTGATTGCGCGCGGCACGGAGTTTGCGCGCGACCGAAAAGCCGTCGATGCCGGGAAGCATCACGTCCAGCACGATGGCGTCGAACGGATGGGTTTCGGCCATCGCCAGACCGTCCCGCCCGTTGCCCGCCAGAACGACCGAGTGACCCTCTTCCTCCAGGCCCTGCTTCAGCAGCTCGGCCATCCGGCGCTCGTCCTCGACTACCAATACCTGCATGGACCCGTGGTTCCATGCTAGCGTCTGAACCTGAACGTTTGCTGTAACGGCTCTCCTTGCTTTCCCCTCGCTGACGCGCGGGGCTAGCAGGAGTTTACTGAGAACGCCTCTTCGATGAGCACCCAGCGGGCGGTAAGTCATTCTGTGCAGTTGTCTTAGCTTGCCTCCCCCCGATTCATTTTGGTATTACCCCATATAGAACATTTTTATGGAGAATTGGTTCCCCCAGTATTGACTATCATTGGCCTAGTGGTATACTGGTATTACCCTATATGGCCTCCCTCATCGCCAAGAAGAAGGGCAACCAACTCTACTACTACGTCGTCGAAAGCGCCCGCGTCGATGGCAAACCCCGCATCGTCCACCAGACCTACCTGGGCTCCGCCGAAAAGGTTGCCGCGCTGGTCAAAGATCGCACCGCCCCCCTTCCCCTCTCCGCCTCGGCGCGGGATTTCGGACTCCCCGGCGCCCTGTGGCTCTCCGCCCAGCAAACCGGAGTGTGGGCCTTGCTGGAGTCGCTGTGGCCCGCGTCCCGCTCGGGACCCTCACCAGCTCTCTATCTGTTGCTGGCCGCCATCCACCGCATCTGTCAACCGGGGCCTAAGACCGAGGTGTCGGACTGGTATCGCGGCACCATTCTGCACTCGCTGTGGAAGGTTTCGCCGGAGCGCTTTACCTCCCAGGCTTTCTGGGATGTCTTCGAGCAGATTCTGCCGGCGCACCTGGATCCACTGTCCCCCCACGAGGACCCTCTGGACCACGCGCAACTGCGCTTACTGGGTGTGTGGAAGCACCAGCAGATGGTGAGCCGGCGCCTGCTGAGCTACGATACCACCAACTTCTACACCTATATCGCCAGCACCAACACGCGCAACCACCTGGCGCAGCGCGGGCATAACAAACAGGGCCGTCACAACTTGCGCCAAGTGGGCCTCAGCTATGTTCTGGACGGGGAGCACGGCGTGAGCTTGTGTCATCACGTGTATCGCGGCAACGTGGCCGACGCCGAGGAATTCTCCACCGCGCTGGCGCGCATGCTGACCCTGCTGGATCGCAACCACATCGCCCGCGACACGGTGACGCTGGTGTTTGACAAAGGCGGGGCGGCGCTGGCCAACACCGTGCAACTGGAGGAGGCCGGGGTAGGCTGGATCTCAGCGCTCCCCTGGAATCAAGCTCCAGCCCAGTTCCGCGAACGCGACGTGGAACAACTGCCGCCCTGTAGCAGTGTGCAACCGGGCGTGCGGGCGGCGGCCGAGAAATTCCTGGTGCATGGCCAAGAGTATCTGTGCGTGGTGAAGTATTCGGCCTCCTTTGCCGGCGAGCAGTTGCACAGTCTGACCACTAGCCTCAGCAAGGTGCTCCAATCTCTGCGCCGGTTCAGCATGGAACTGAACAAACCCAAGGCGCGCTGGAAGGAGCAGCAGATTCGCAGCAAGATTCAGAAATGGCTGAACGCACAGTTCCTGGAAGAGTTGATCCGTTATCAGATCCAACAGCGCGATGGCCGGTGGCGGCTGCAGTTTGATTTCGACACCGCCGCCTGGCAGCGGCTGGTGACTCATCGCCTGGGCCGCACGATGCTGCTCACCAACCGCATGGACTGGACTGCCGAGCAGGTGGCGGTCGGCTACTCTGCCCAGCAAGAGATCGAGAAAGTATTTCGTGGCCTCAAGGACGGAGACTGGCTCGGCTGGGGACCGATGTATCACTGGACCGATCGCAAAATCCGTATCCATGCTTTCTATTGCATGCTCGGCATCTCCCTACTGCAACACGTTCACAAGCAGGCGCAAGCCGCTTGGGAGGGCATCTCGGTGGAACAACTACTGGAGGAGTTGCGCCACATGCAGCAGTTTGTTCTGCTCTATCCACCCCAGGGGGAAAAGGGGCCCAACCGCATCGCCACGGTGCTTTCCAAACAGACCCTGCCCCAGCAGGCTCTTGCTCAGACTCTGGGCTTAGATCAACTGCATATTACCCAACGTGGGTAAGACAGACCCTCGTGCGTAATCGCCTCACAGAATTACCGGTTACCGCCACGCTCCCCGGCTTAACAGTAAACTCCCGCTAGGGGAAGAGAAAGCGAGTCTGGACTTTCTGGGTTACACGTTTCGTTGGCATCGCGATCAGTACGGGCGCGACCAGCGATATCTGCACGTGGGGCCGTCGAAGAAAGCGTTGCAGAGAGAGCGGGACCGGATCCGCGAA
>JACPZP010000034.1 GCA_016195405.1 Planctomycetota bacterium
TTCCATGGCTAGGTCCCTCGAATGATGCAGCTGCTTTTGTGCCGAAAGGAGAGAAAATCACAAAATAGCTCGCGAATTCATAAATGAGCTAAGAAAGGTCGCTAAAGGCATTAATCGTGCCGAACAGTATTGGGACGCAGCCAATACTGTTCGGCACGATTAATGCTTTTAGCGATCTTCCATGGGCGTATTGTGCAGAGTCTCGCGTTGCGTGGTTGGAGGGAGGTAAAGGGGACATTCACAATGCTGTTCGGCACGATTAATGCGTTTAGCGATCTGCCAGAGAACAAAAAGGGGACATTCATGTTTATATTATCACCAGCTTTTCTCTGACGTTTACCCGGCCGGTTTGCCGAAGTCAAGCTCCGTTGCGATGAAATTCCGTAGATATGCCCGTTTTTTGGTGTCCAGACGCAGTGGGGGTATATGACTTTGAGTCTGTGAGTCCCTGACATTTTCGCAGCCGTAACCTTCGTATAATAAAAGTCTTGCGTCGACGAGCTCGCCGCCAAAGTGGGTGAGTCTGCGTGAGTCTGTGACTCCAAGTTTGGAGCTCTAACTGAGCCTTGCACGCTCGCGGCGTTCGCTTCACGAATTCATTTCATACATTTCACCGCCGGATTTGCGTTTCACCACGTCGTGGGTGTGCGCGAAATGAAACAATTGCGGCAAAGCGTCAGGAGGCGCCGCGAGGGGACGGATTGCAAATCCGTCCTACAGCTTCCTAGTCGCCGCGTTATGTCCTGATGATGTTGGCCAGCTCTTGCAGCACCTGGTCGCTGACGGTGAGGGTGCGGGCATTCACCTGGAAGCCGCGCTGGGCGATGATCAGGCGCGTGAATTCCTGCGCCACGTCCACATTGGAAGACTCCAAGGCCTTTTGCTGCACGGACCCGCGGCCGCCGGTGAGGCCGGCGCCGATCAGGGCCGTGCCGGATTCGCTGCTCAGGCCGTAATAATTGTTGCCTTCGCGCAGGAGGGCGGCCGGATTGGCGAAGCTGGCGATGGCCATTTGGGCGAGCGGCAGAATTCGGCCGTTGGTGAAAATGCCGTTGATGACTCCGTCCTGGGCAACGGAGACGCTGGCCAGAAACCCGGCGGCGAACCCGTCCTGTTCCCTGGCGACGGCGGAAGAATTGCCGCCGACTTGAGTCAAGCCGTCGAAGCCATTGGCCGTGCCGAGGTTGAGCGCGATCGTTTGCGGCGTGCCGAGGCCGGCGACTTGAACCGTCAAGAAGCCGTTGCCCGCGCCGGTCCCGGTCACCTGGCGGAATGAGCCATCGTCATTAAACGTGATGCCGGTGACGCTGTTGTCCGTCAAGACGCCGTCGGTGGGATTCATGGAAGCAGTCATGTTCCAGACGTTGTTGCCCTGTTTCTGGTACACCATGGTGATGTTGTGAGCGGTGCCCTGGGTATCGAAGAATTGAATGCCAGTGGATACGGTGTCGCCGGCCTGGCCGACGGTGGTGGCGGTCAATGGGTGACTGCTCCAGCTTGTCGCTCCGGTGTTGCCCGCGGCGTCGGATAGCGTCATGTTGAGCGACGAGGCGCCGACGGTGTTCGCCTGGACGACGATGTTGCCGTTCACGATGGAAGCGGTGGCGCCCGTGGGTCCGGCAAAAGCGGCGTTGATGGCCGTCACGAGGTCGCCGAGCGTGGTTGCCGTCGTGGTGGCGCTGGCGACGCTGATGGGAATGGTTGCGTTCACAGGAGTGCCGTCGCTGAGCGCACCCTGCAAGAGAAGCTGATCGCCGGCGACGTAGTTCACGGTATTGTCGTCCAGGCTATCGAGGGTCGTAGCGGCAGTGGACGCGGCGTTTCCCGACGTAAACGGTTGGCTCGAGGTGAGCGTTTGCGCCAAAGGACCGGAAGCATTGGCGCTGAGGTTGCCCTGCATGGTGATCGTGGCTGTCGCTTTGCCGGGGATGCCGGTGCCGATCGGAATCTTGATGTTGTTGTCGCCGGCGACCTGGAAGGCGGGACTGTTGGGGCCGCCCTCGCCCACGGTGCCGAAGCGCTGAATCCGATAGCCGATGGCGGGATCGACGAGGAAGTTCTTGGAATCGACGTCGAAGGCCCCGGCTCGGGTAAAGTGATTTTGCACCCCGTCGCTGGCGACGAAGAATCCGCTGCCCTGCAGCGCCATGTCGAGATCATTTTCCGTCGCTTCGATGTTGCCTTGCTGCAAAATGGAGTCGATGGCCGCCACCTTGACGCCAAGGCCGACCTGCACGGGGTTCGTGCCGCCGATGTTGGACGACGTGGAACTCGAGCCCTGATTCAACGTCTGGTAAATCAGATCCGCGAAGCGGACGCGTTGCGACTTGAACGCAATGGTGTTGGTGTTAGCCAAGTTGTTGCCGACGACGTCGAGCATCTCTTGGTGTGCGCGCAAACCGGATACGCCGGTGAACAGTGAATTCGCCATGGAGTTCTCTTTCGTGGAGCGAGGACATGATTACGTCAAGGTTCGAGGGTGTACGTCACTGACTCTTGATGCCGCGCACCTGGCTGAGAGCGACAAAGTTCTGACCGACCACCAAGTTGAGGGCGCCATTGTCGACCTTGACCGCTGTCACGACGCCTTGACCGATAAAGTTCGACCCAGGCTTGTCAAACAGAATCGTCTTGCCAATCAGATTCGCGCTTTGGGTCATTTGTTGCAGGAGCAACATCTGCGAGAAATTCGTATTCAGTTGCTGAACGCCTTCGGTGGTCGAGAACTGCGATAGTTGCGCGATGAAGTCCGCGTTGTTGATCGGGTCAAGCGGGTTCTGGTAGCGCATTTGCGTGGCGAGAAGCTTTAGGAACGCGTCCTTGCCGAGTTGATTGTTACTCTGTGAGACCGCCGTGTTCAAGTTCGTGCCAAGGTTCGTCAACGCCGATGTCACGGGACTGACAGCCATTGCGTCATCTCCTCATGAGATTCTCAAGCCAGCAAGTCCACCCGGCCGTGATTGACGGGGTAGATTCGTTGTGTCGCCGGCGCCGCGGGGGCGGCATGAACGTCCGGAACTCCCTCGTCCACGCGGGCGTTCCCCGCCGGGGGATGTTGGTCCTGCCGAGAACCCGATTGACCCATGCCTTCGCGGGTCACATCGAACCGGCTCAAATGAATGCCGGATTCGCCAAGCCGTTCCCGCAATGCCGGCATTTGGCTTTCCAAGATTGCCTTGGCCGCCGACGCCTGCACGACGATTCGCCCGTTCACTTCCCCATCGGTGCTCGTCAAATGCACCCGAACCGTTCCCAAGTCGGGAGGCTCCAGTCGAAGGTGGACTTCCAGTCGTCCGGTCCGGCCAAGCTCTTCGCTTCGGGAAACGACGGCATCTCTTATCTGATCGGCAGGAGAGGCGAATCGCTGGAACGGCTGTCCGTCAGCCGACGCCGATGCTTTATGGAAGGAATCTATTCCTACCGGCATTGTCGAGTTTTCCTTACGCGCACTTGTGAGCGATTGCGCGGAGGACTTCTTTGCTTCGGTCTGTAAGGAGGAAGCACTCGATTCGAAACGTGCCACCGCCGATTCGCCGAGCTCCAAGTCCGCGAGTGGAACCGGAATATCGTCCTGCCGGGCCGCGTTCAGCGTGCCTTGGAGATTCTCGATTTCCGAATTAACGCGTGACGCTTGGCGCGAAGCCGGCACACCTCGACGATCGGGAGCGCCCGAGGGCGGTGGCGCTTTTGTGATGGCATCAGCGCCACTCGATTCCGCGTTGCTTCGTACGACCAGAATAGCGGCCTTATCGCTCAGCCTCGGCACGGACTCGACCGGCACGGAAACAGCCTTCGCTTCCAGGGCAGTCGTCGGAAGTATGTCGCCCGCCTGGGTATTAGCACGCGTCAAACTTGCGGCGCCGACCGGATTCGTGGCATCGAGCGAATTCGCAGGGCCCTGCGGAATCGATGCATCTTCCGGATTCACAGCGTCGCCAAGCTTCGCATTCGTTGGATTGGCGGTAAGGCCATTGAGGGCGCTGCTCGCAGTTTCACATCCGGGCATTGATGAGGAAGTCCGCACTTCAGCAACCGGCGCTTGCGCGGAAGCGGTTTTCTTACTTGGCGGATACGCTGCTCCGGCGATGGATGATGCCGCACCGCCATTTTCAGAGATTCTCGCCTTGAGCTGCAACGGAACTAGGCCGGGAACCGCGAGCGCGGGCTCGCCGCCGGCGCGATTTCCGCGCGGCTCAAGATTGGGCGGCGTCGAGGGTAATTGGCCGGTGCTATTCTGCAGGCCTGCGAGCGAAGCGGTAAGTAGGGCATCCAGGCTGTTGCCGAAGGGAATGCGCGTTTTCTTCTCGTCATCCGCATCAGTGGGATTTGCGGTCTCATGACCGGACTTGAGATGAACGGCCGAAGCGGCCACAAGGCCGGGCAGGGCGATTCCAGCGGGTGACGGCATGGGTGCGCGGTCCAAGGTGCAACACTTCCGTATAGGAAGGTTCGGCGCGCAAGCGCTCGGGGCGTGGGAGATTTGGTGGAGATGTGGAAAAAACCGGACACCACGTGCAGGATATGCCTCGAAACGTGGATGGTCACGATTTGCCGTGCGACGCAGTGTAAGCCTGGCGCATCTTCCGGCCGCGTTCTAACTGGTCAAGTTGAGGCAACAAGGCGGCCTGTTGGCGCACGGCGTGCAACTCCGTCGTCCCAATCAGCGCACTCAACGACAAGATTAGGCGGCCGATGTCGTGGAGTGCTTTTCGCAAGCCGGGTCCGGGTCGATGGTCGCCTTCGTGCCAGGCGCCCTTCACCGATGCGATGCGAGCTTCGATCCCGGAAAAGGGCCCGATCGTATATGGCGGCCTCTTCTTGATAGGCGCTGGTCAACTGTTCTTCAAGCTGCCGTTTTTGAAGCGTTGACTTGCTCATGGCGCTTTCTCCAGGGTTTTGAGGCGTTCGCGAATGCCTCGCAGCTGGTCGACAACTTCGCGCCGCCAGCGCATAGTATTGAGTTGCCATTGGGCGCATTCGGCAAGCTGGTCGTCCCCCCTGATATTGGCCACCTCCCGTTGGAGAGCCGCGGCGTCGTCGGACTTGCCAAGCTTGCGGAGGCAAGTGGCCATCATGTATTGCAAAGGGGCCCGTTCGTCCGGCTTCATGCCTTCCGTGGACATCATTTGATATGCTTGCAGAGCGCCCTGAAAATTGCCAGCCCGGTAAAGGGAATGGGCAAGAGCTAGGGGATCCAGCGTCTTGGAATACACGGCGGGCGGCGCTTCTGTCTTGGGGTTGTCCATTTGTTTTTTTGACTCGAGCTTGGGCTCGGGTATAGTTTCCGTGTCTTTTTTGGGAGCGATCTGCTCCGTTTTGGCCGGCGGTTGGTCCTTGCGCGCTTGAAGCTGCGTCAGGAGTCCGCCCAACCGCAGCCTCAGCTTCGAAGCGTCCTGGGCCTCCGGCGTAAAAGGATCTTCAAGACACCGAAGAGCCCCGTTGCGATCTTTGATGAGAGCCTCTCTCTCTTCACGCAGCTTTTTCATCTGCTCGCGCAAACCGGCAACCGTGGTCGCCGGACCATCCGTGGGGATCTCGACGATGGGAATGTCCAGGTCGCGCGGCATCGGCGCCCACGGTGTCGGCGCCGACGGGACAGGAAATGGAACGGACGGAACAGGTATTGGCGCTGAAGGTTCCGGACCCGCCGGGAGTTTCTTGGGAGGCGCAATTCGCTCGTCATCCGCATGGCTCACGGGGGCAGCGACGAACGCCGCTCCCAAAAGCGCCCAGGCCGCGAATCGCTCTTTCATTACGGCGCCTTTCATGGCTTCATTCCTCCGGCCACTCTCCAGCGAAGCAGCGGGCCGCCTGCGCGAAGTTGCCTTGACCCTCGAAGGCCTGTCCCATCACCGTGAGAACGTCGGCGCCGCGCAAAGAAGTGGCCTCGCGCAGCAGGCCCCAGCATTTTTCAATGCACGGCGTCCAGCGTTTTTCGTGCAGGTCGATCTTAGCAAGCTGAAAGCGGGCGGCGTGCGCCCACGGGCCGCTAAGCTCAGCCAGCTTCGCAAACTGCTGGCTCGCCTCCGTGGGTTTGTTGGCGTGCGCGAGCGCTTCACCGAGGCGGAAGCTCATTTCTTCGCGCAGGGGACCTTTGATGGTCGTTAACGCTTTTTCATAGGTCTGCACCGCTTGGTCCCACATGTCGAGTTGACCATAGCTCATACCGGCCAGCAACGTGCCGATGGGGCCCAACGCGCCACGTTCCTGAACTCCCATAAGAGCATTCAAAAGATCGTTAGCCTGCCGACGCGTTGGCTGTCCGATCGTTTGGAACCTGGCATGAGCGGCGACCAGGGCCGCGCTGGAGCGGAACGGCTCCGCTTGCAGCACATCGCGGTGTTTCTCCAGGACCTTGGCGGCGGCCGGCGGGTCGGGCGTCAACGACAGCGCCGCCGCCAGCGCTACCGCTGCCGCCGCCCGCGCACGCGGATGCGCGGCGCTTGCCAAAGCCCGCTTGAGAACTGCGCTAGCCGCGCGCGGTTCGCCCTCCTCCATGAAAGCCCGGCCGATCCGCAAGGCGGCCAACGGCGCCAGCTCGTGATGCGGGGCTTGATCGAGCACCTCGAAATGGACTTTGCGGGCCGCGGCGGTCTGCCCCAGCCGCGCTTGCACCAATCCCAGGTTGTAGCGGGCCTCCAGCGTGGCCCGCGAACGAGGCATTTCCTTCACGACGCGTTGGAACCAGCCCACAGCCTCTTCCCGGTTGCCTTCGCCGGCGCTCATATTCCCCAGGCACAAACATGCCCAAGGTGCCAGCGCGTGTTCCGGATGCAGAAGCACGCACTCGCGCAGCGCGCGTTGGGCCGCGGCCGCCCGATAGGCGCGCAGAAAGTCCTCACTCTTTTCCTCCGCGGCTTCCAGGTGCAACTGATCCCCTTCGAGGTAGAAGACGAGTTCCAAAGGCTCACCGATCGCGCGAATTACTTCGAGCAGAATCTGCTGGCTCACTTCCAGACGCGTGGTCCGGCTTTCCACCCGTTGACGCGCCTCGATCGACCAGTGCGGCTTGAGGTCGCCCGCCAGCGCCAGGCGTTCCAGCACCTCGCGAGTCGGCGAGGAAGGCACGTCCGCCTGCAGCAGGATCTGATCTGCTTTGTTCTGGCCGCCTTGCACGCGGATTTGGTCCTTGCTCTCGGTCTTTACGCCGACCTTGCGAGGCCGATTCGAGAATTCTTCGAGGCGGCGGGCCGGATCGGTCTCCTGCAAGCGCGGCCCGGCCAGAAAATCCTCCAAGGCGTCGGGCCGGTCCTTCGGCAAACACTGCAGCGCAAGAGACAGAGCGCGGTAGAAGCGCAGGTCTTCGAGCCATGACTCTGGCAATGACTTGCTGTCGGCGCCCAAGAGGAGAGATTGCAACACGTTCCTGGCTTCTGCCCACAGTTCACGCTGAATGAGCAGGCGCGTTTGGCCGAGAATGGCGACGTGAAAATCCGGCCCGGGTTCGCCGCTGGCGACCTTGCGAAAGCCGGTCATCGCCTCATCCCACAGTCCCAGCGCTTCGTGGCACAATGCGATACGAAGGCGCAATCCGGTCCCCGGGGCGTCGGTGTCCTTGGCGAGCGCATCGTAGAGCCGGAGAGCCTGCGCGAAACGGCCTTCGTGAAGCAACTGGTCGCCTTCGGCTAGGTCTTTCGGCTTCTGGGAATGAGCGGGATCGGCGGGTTCGTGTAAGTTTGTCTCAGATTTGTCGGATTCCGTGGCTTCGTGCGCGTTGGAAGATTGCGACGGTTCGGGCCGAATCAGCCAGCCGGCCGTCGCCACGAGACCAAAGAGAATCACAACGGCCAATCCCCATTTGATCATTTTATTGGGCTTGCTTGGCGAGCTTGCCTGGGAAGCAGAATCGACTCCGCTTGCCTAGTCCGCGCCGTCGCCCGGCATGGGCTGTCATTTCCCGCATAATAGGCAGTCTTTGCCAAAACTACTGAAACTAAATCGACTTAATCGCGGATTGCTCTTGAGGAACATTTATTTCGAGCAAGTTTCCCCTCGCCTGAACGATGATACAATCGAGGGGGAGAGGTGGAATGCGAATCACGAATTCTCATCTGACGAGCATTCTGGGAGGGACCACAATTGAGGTCCCCGCCCCCGAAGAATCGCCGCGTCGCGAAGCCGCATCCGCGTCCCTGGGCGACGACGCTCACGTCCCGTCTCAAGAACTCCAGCGCTGGCTGGCCCTTGTCCGCGAACAGCCTGAAGTGCGTGCCGAACTGGTCGCACTGGTCACTAGGAAGCTTGCGGAGGGCTTCTACGAGACTTCTTCAAGCGCCCAGCAAACCGCTGAAGCCATTCTGAACAGCCACGAGTAGCCTTGCCTGTAGCGAAACTTGTAAAAGTTCCGATCCGCCCGAATTCTCACGAATTCAGCTACGCTTAGGCGGATTCAATTCTGCAAGTTTCCCCATTTTCACACGATGGATTAACAGTGCCCGTGCGCCCTTGGATGCCCTGACTATTTCCCACCATGGTGCAGATTCATGTCCAAGGAAACTCTGCTGGCTCAGATCACCAACAACCCACGCTTGCCGACGCCGCCCAGTGTCGCGTTGCAAGTCGCCGATCGGGCCAGCAAGCCGCATTGCACGATCGCCGAAATAGGCCGCATCATCAGCCACGATCCCTCCCTGTGCGCCCGCTTGTTGAAGATGGTGAACTCGGCACTGTTCGCCCTGCCGCGCGCGGTCACTTCCATTGAACGCGCCCTGAACCTTCTGGGCCTCAAACGGGTGCGCTCGTTGGTGTTGAGCTTGTCCCTTCCAGCCATGCAGGTGCGCAGCAAATCCAACCCGCGCATGCGCGATTACTGGAAGTCGTCAGTCGCCAGCGCCATTATCACTCGCGAGCTGGCGTCGCGGATGAACAACCCCGATCCCGACAGCGAAATGGTGGCGGGCCTCCTCAGCGACCTGGGCACGTTGATTCTCCAAGAGGTCTACCCCGACCAGTGCATGCAGATCATGGCTTTCCCGCCCGAGGTGCTGGTCAACTCGCAGTGCGAGCTGGAAGAGAAGATGCTCGGCATCAACCACGCCGAGGTCAGCGCCTACATTCTCCAGCGCTGGCGCCTTCCGGAAGAAATCACCCAACCGATCCTCTTCCATCATCATCCCACCAAAGCGCCGCTGGCTTTCTCCGAGCGCACCTATCTGCTCTATTTCGCGAACCGGCTCGCGCAACTTCAGCTCACCGTCGGCCAGTCGGTCATGCTCGGTGAAATCGTCTCTTTGGCCCTCGAACGCTATGGCATGGATGACGCCCGCTTTCGCGAGTTCCTCGACCCGCTCGCGAAGAAGATCGAAGAGTTCGCCTCCCTTCTTCAAGTGGACATCGGCGCCTGCCAGCAGTTCCCCACGCTGTTCGCGAGCGCCACCGAGAACCTGACGCGCCTGGCGGTCGAAACGAGCATGGACAACATCCGTGCCCAGGAAGAGCAAAAGCGCACCGAAAAGAAGCTCCAAAAGACCGAAGAAGCACTCCACATCACCGAAGAAAAGCTCCGCCAATCCATGAAGATGGAGGCGATCGGTCGGCTCGCCGGCGGCGTCGCCCACGACTTCAACAATTTGCTCACCGTCATCAACGGCTACGCGGAGTTGCTTTCGACCATGTTGCCGGCCGAACAGCAGACGCACACTTTCGCCGAGGAGATCAAACGCGCTGGCGGACGCGCATCCGAATTGACCCGGCAGCTTTTGGCGTTCAGCCGCAAGCAGATCTTGGTTCCGGAGGTGCTCAATCTCAACGACACGGTGTCGTCGATGGACAAGATGCTGCGCCGGGTCATTGGCGAGGACATTGAGTTGGTCACGGCACTGGCCTCGTCGCTGCCGCTCGTGAAGGTCGATCCCGGCCAGGTCGATCAAGTCATCATGAACCTGGCGGTGAACGCCCGCGACGCCATGCCGGCGGGCGGCAAGCTGACCTTGGAGACGGGCACGGCGGACCTGGACGAGAATTACGTCGCGCCGCACGCCGACTTGAAGGCGGGCGCCTACGTCTACATGGCGCTATCCGACACCGGGACCGGCATGACCGACGAGGTCAAGAAGTCGCTCTTCGAGCCGTTCTTCAGCACCAAGGGGGGCCAGGGCACGGGGCTGGGCCTGGCCACCGTTCACGGCATCGTCAAGCAGAGCGGCGGGCATATTTCCGTATACAGCGAAGTCGGCTTGGGCACCAGCTTCAAGGTCTATTTCCCCGTCGCCTTGGAACCCAAGTCCGAGCCCAAGCCCCCGCCGGCATCCGTAGATATGATTCCGCAGGGCAGCGAAACCATCCTCTTGACCGAAGACGAGGAAGGCGTCCGCCGCATCGCCCAGCGCACCCTGGAAATGTACGGCTACAAAATCCTGGAGGCACGCGACGGCTTCGAGGCGCTCAAGGTGAGCGAGGAGTTCAAAGGCTCGATCGACATCCTGGTGACCGACACGATCATGCCGCAAATGGGCGGTTGCGAATTGGCCCAGCGTCTATCCAGACAACGCCCCAATCTGAAAGTTCTCTACACCTCAGGCTACACCGACGAAGCCATCATCCGCCACGGCATCCTGTCGTCGGGTCTGCCGTTCCTGCAAAAGCCGTTCTCGCCGGCGGTCTTGGCGTGCAAGATCAGGGAAGTGCTGAAGCCGCGGGCGATTTAGGGTGCGAGGACCTAGATCCAAATGGGCATTAAACGCATTGTTCGCGCCTAAGGTCTTTGTGCCGTTAAGTTTAGCGAAATGCGTTTAGCGAGACACCCACACACTCGCTTCCGTGAACGAATCCGGCACTCCGGTAAACGAATCGGGCATATCGGTAAACGAATCGGGCATTTCGATAAATGAATCAGCCACTCCGGTAAACGCATCGAGCAAGAGGAATAGTCCGAGCCCCAAACTCGGAGTCAAAGCCTCACGCACTTTGGCGGTGAGCTCTTCGACGCAAGCCATTGATTATATGAAGGTTACGGCGGAAAAAATGTCAGGGACTCACAGACTCAAAGTCATATACCCCCCCAAGCTTGGACACCAAAAAACACCCCCATGTACCGAATTTCATCGCAACGGAGCTTGACTTCGGGAAAGTCTTTCTCAACGGAGCTTGACTTCGGCTAACCGGCCGAGTCGCCATCAGAGATAAGCGGTTAATAATAAACATGAATGTCCCCTTTATTTTCCCTCAATTTCCGTGACGCTATTGTGCGGCTTCTCGACCGGATACGAGCGTGGGTGAGACGCAAGATCGACGCGGTCATCAATTGGCTAGCGACTCGACTCGGGTTGCGTGCTAGACCGCAAGGCATGGGCTGTGACCGGGTCCGGGCTCAACCGAGTGGGATGTGCTTTGCGGCGGGCACACTGGTGCATAGTCCGAGTGCAGTAAAACCCATCCAGTATTGGGAAATTCTTGATGAAGCCGACACTTTCGGGAGGAATGCGCCTAGTGAACTCTGGCACGAAATCAACAGAGCCTCAGACCAGTGGAAAGTACTATTACTTTTCCTGCCCATCGTTTCACAAGACGCTGATTCACAAGACGGTATCGAAATCAAGCTCTTGCGCAATGTCGCGTGGATGGAGGCAAACTGCGTGGGTGTGGGAGGTCTTGTCAATCTCGACCTGCCGGAGTTGGGGGTGCATGGAACTGCCCAATTGTTGGAAATTGGCTCATGTCCTCGCCTTGGAAAAGGCGCAGGTCGCCTTGTGACTGGGACGTTCAAGCGCATGCGAAGCGTCGTTTACGATCTTCATCTTGAGGGTGAGCCGCGGTCAATTGGCGCAACCGAAAAGCATGCATTCTGGTCGAGCGAGAGGAACGGCTGGGTGCCGCTAAGAGATCTCCAGGAAGGCGAGAGACTACAGGGTAAGAACTCAATCATGCCACGGGTAAACAAGTCAACACTTCGCGCCGGACTCGAACCCGTGTACAATATTGAAGTGGAAGGTGACCACTGCTATCGCATTGGAGAGCAAGGTATCCTCGTGCATAACGCATCTTGGTATCAGGAAACGATTGACCAGGCCAGCCCCGGTTTACCATATGCGCAATACGCATGGTCCAATAGGCGTCGCCTCGGCAACGGAATCAGCGGTTCGACGAATCTCGGTTATCTTACTGACAAATGCACTCAAGAGTAAAGTTCGTCGAGAGACAGCCCAGCTCCTTCGAAGAAGGAAAGAATCAGTCCGGGATGCTGTCGAATGCGAGCAATGGCGACGTGGAGTTCACCGTGCAACTCTTCCAAGTCCATGC
>JACPZP010000211.1 GCA_016195405.1 Planctomycetota bacterium
GAGGCAGCGGACGGCAAGGCCGGGGCCAGGGAAGGGATGACGCCAGACTGTCTCTTCCGGGAGGCCCAGCTCCTTGCCGAGGGCGCGGACTTCGTCCTTGAAGAGGTCCTTGAGCGGCTCGATCAGCTCGAAGCCAAGCTCCTTGGGCAAGCCGCCGACATTGTGGTGCGTTTTGATGGTCGCGGCCGGACCGTCGGCTGCGGCGCCGCTTTCGATCACATCCGGATAGAGCGTGCCTTGGGCGAGGAATTTGACGTTCTCAATCCGACGCGCCTCGTCCTTGAAAACGTCGATGAAGACATGGCCGATGCGGACACGCTTCTCCTGTGGGTCGCTGACGCTGGCCAAAGCGGCTAGGAAGCGCTCCCGCGCGTCGACGACATGCAGATCAGCATTAAAATGGCCCTTGAAGGTCGCCTGAACCGCCCCACACTCTCCTTGCCGCAGAAGCCCATTGTCGACAAAGATACACGCCACCTGCGTGCCAAGCGCCTTGATAAGCAAGGCTGCGGTCACGGATGAATCGACTCCGCCGGACAGCCCGCAGATCACGCGATGAGCGCCGATGCGCTGCCGTAATCCCGCTATGGTGCGGTCAACGAAGGAGCCAAGCTGCCACTGTCCCGTGCAACCGCAAATCTCGTATAGGAAGTTGCGGAGAATGCGGCTGCCGTAGGGCGTGTGGCTAACTTCAGGATGAAACTGCAGACCGTAAATGGGGCGCAGCCGGTGGCGGACGGCCGCGACCGGACATGTCTCCGTGGTGGCGAGTGAAACGAAGTCGGCCCCGCTCACCTGGACCTGATCGCCATGGCTCATCCAGACGATGGTTTCCTCCGGGACGCCGTCGAACAGGCCGTTCATCTCTTGAATCTTGACATGCGCTCGACCGAATTCGCGGGTAGCGGATGGGACGACTTTGGTGCCCAATTCTTGGCAAGCGAGCTGCATTCCGTAGCAGATCCCCAGGACGGGAATGCCGAGATCGAAAATCTTAGGATCGCAGAGGGGCGCGCCTTTGTCGTAGACGCTCGCCGGGCCGCCGGACAAAATGAGGCCGCGCGGGTGCAGCTCGCGGATGCGCTCGGCAGATAAGTCGTGACGCACAAGCTGGCAGAAGACGTTCTGGTCGCGAACGCGCCGGGCTATGAGTTGGCCGTATTGGGCGCCGAAATCAACGACAAGAACGAGTTCCTTCGCAGGCAGTTCCGTCATACGCTGTGGTCGCAAAGTGGTAAAAGACTATCCTATGCCAACGAGCGCCTTCGACCACAGATCATTTCGCAATTGCTCGTATTGGAGACGTGCATGACGTTGCCGGCGCCGGATTGGTTGATTCAACATGGCGGCAACGTGCGGCTCGGCAGCGACGGCAGCACCTGGTTTGTTTTCTTTGGTGCCGCAGCGGAATACGCTTTGAACGCAGTCCCCATCGGCGTCCGTTTCGGGTGTACAATTCGGCAAACCAATAACGGAAAGCGCCTGGACAACGATTTGGTTATCGACGATTCCGACGAAGCGCTTCGCGGCGGCCTAGAGCAGCTGGGGAAGACCTTGGGATGGAAATGAAGAATGTAATCGTTGCTCTCAAGAATTCGTCGCGTCGCCACCCCCCCATACCCCTGGCGACGAAATCCAATGGAAAAACTTAAACATCCATCCACTCGCCGGGCTTCACAATAGCTGGCGTCGCTTTGGTCTCTTTGCGAACGCGGGCTGCCCAGCCAGCTGCGTCCTGGTTGATGATCGGCCAGGTGTTGTAGTGGATCGGCAGCACTGTTTTTGGTTCGAGCAGTTTGATGGCCCGAATGGAATCGTCCGGTCCCATGGTGTAGTTGTCGCCGATGGGCAGAATCGCCAGATCAATTCCCTCCTCGCCGATGAACTTCATGTCGCCGAACAACCCGGTGTCGCCGCTGTGATAGATCCTCTTGCCGTCTTTGAGAAAGAGGATGAATCCGCAGGGATTGCCGCCGTACGATCCGTCGGGAAGCATCGAGCCGTGGAAAGCGAGCGTGAGCTTGACGCGGCCCAAGGGATGCTCGAAGCTACCGCCATGCTGTTGTCCGTGCACCTTCTTAAGTCCCTTGCCGGCTAACCACTCGGCGATCTCATAATTGGCGATCACCGTGGCGCCGGTGCGTTTCGCGATGGCGATTGTGTCGCCAAGATGGTCGCTATGGCCGTGCGAAACGAGAATGAAATCGGCTTCGGCATCGTTGGCTTTGATCGCCGCCGCAGGATTGCCGGTCAGGAACGGATCGATCAGCACCTGGAGCCCACCGGTCTCGACGGCGACGCAAGCATGTCCCAACCAGCGAAAGCGCGCGCTCATGGCAATGTCCTCCAAGGAAATTCCGCGAGATGTGATTTGGATTCTACGGATTTGCTTAGCCGCGAGCCAACGGCGAGCGTGGCGAGCGAAGTGCGGTGGAAATGAAAAAGCAAGGCAAGCCGCGACGTAACCGCGTGGGGCGGTCCCCGGATCAGGATCAGGCGACGCGACATGCGCGGCACCCGGGGACGGACGGGCTCTTCGCCAGCCCACCCCTTCGGCAGCCTGGCGACCTCGGCGCCGCCAGCGACGAATCGCCGTCAGACCGAGGCCCATAGCTTTGCGCCCCCGCCTTGCGACGGGTTTGCCCTTTCGAGGATGAAAGGCGTTGCGATCCAGGCAAGACGCGTTGGCTTGCCTCCAGAGCTGGCCCAAAAACGGACAACCCTGTTTGCCGATCAAGCTTAGGTCGCGTTCCGGCGCTTGGCAAATAGCGCTGGAATCTGCCGTGCTTGCCTCATCTCACCAGGTCGCCAACATCAGTCTCAATTGAACTTTGCTTAGCGTTTTTTCAGGAATCCTCGCAATTGCTCCGCCGTTTTGAGACCGAATGCCGGCTTTATTCTTGGCCGACTTGACCGGTTTTAATCTTTACGTTACTTCCTTTCTTTCACCATTTATTGCATTGAGGCCGAGCCGACTCGAGGAAATCACCAGGTATGGACGCCGAGAAAGCGCTTGGCGCCGCAAGCTTCCTGAAATCGAAGCCGGCGCGTGAATTGTTGGTCGTCGCGGATGATTTTGGCATCGGGCCGGCCACGTCGATCGGCATTCTCGAACTCGCCCGCAAGAGCGTTCTCACCGGCACGGTGCTCTTGGTGAATTCGCCTTACGCGGAAGCCGGGGTGACTTCCTGGCGCGCCGCGGGCCGGCCGCTGGAAATGGGCTGGCATCCTAATCTGACGCTCGACAAACCCGTTCTGCCGCCAGGAGTGGTTCCCAGTCTTGTCGGTCCCGACGGCTGTTTCTGGCCGCTCGGCGTCTTTCTCAAACGAATGTTCCTGGGGCGGATAAGGTCCCAAGATGTCGAGCGTGAGTGGCGCGCGCAGTATCAGCGCTTCGTCGCCTTGGTGGGCCTGCGTCCGAAGTTGATTAACTCCCACCAGCATGTGGCGCTGTTCCCAAGCATTGGCATCGTCCTCTTGAGCATCTTGCAGGAGCAGCGGCCACACCCCTACATCCGCAGAGTCCAAGAGCCGTGGACCATGCTCTGGGCTATTCCGGGGGCGCGGAGGAAAAGAGCTTTTCTCAATCTCTTGGGTCGGCGCATGAGCCGTTGGCAAGAACGGGCCGGCTTTCCGGGTAATGAATGGCTCGCGGGCGTCACCGATCCTCCCTGGGTGCGCCGTCAGGCTTTCTTCCGCAATTGGCTGGGCCGCATTCCAGGACGCGTCGTCGAATTGGCTTGCCATCCCGGACATCGCGATGAGAGCTTGATTGGCCGCGATTGCACGCTTGTTGACGGCCTGTTGCAACGCCGCATTGACGAATGGCATCTTCTGAATCATCCCGATTTCTTGGAGGCCGTGGCGGAGGCAGGCTTCACGATTGCGCACTCGGAACGATTTTCGAGCGCGGGAACGAGGAAGTGCCATGCAGCTTAGCGTTCCCTCGCCGCCAGCCTCGCCGTGGCCGGCGCGCGTAACTCTAATGTGGGCAAGCATCGTTCTGGTGGTTTGCGCACGGAGCTATCTGTATCCGCAGACTCACTCCGTGTACCCCATATTCTCCAGCGCAGGACAAAACTGGGCAGCCGGCCGCGATTGCTACGTTAACACGGATCAGGGCCGGCTCGATATCTATCGTTACTCGCCCGCGGCCAGTTGTGTTTTCGTGCCGTTCAGCCTCCTGCCCGACTCGGTAGGCGGCGTGATCTGGCGCTTACTGCAAGTCGCCTGGTTTCTTGCGGCGTTCGCGTGGTACGTGCGCGACGTGTGGCCCGTACCGAATGCGAAGACACAGAGTTTAGTTTGGCTGTGGATTTTGCTGGTTCCCCTCAGCTTGGAAAGCATCAACAACGGGCAGGCCAACGTGCTCGTGGTGGCCTCGTTGCTCACCGCGACGGCGGCAACGTCGCGCCGGTGTTGGAACCTTGCGGCCACGTGTTTAGCCGTCGCTTTCCTCTTCAAAGTGTATCCGCTCGCTCTAGGCCTGCTCCTGGTTCTCGCTTATCCCAGGCAACTGGCGTGGCGCCTTGGGGCCGCAATCGCGATCGGGTTGGGTTTGCCGTTTCTGTTCCAATCGCCGGACTATGTTCTTGACCAGTTCGCTCGATGGCTCACGCACTTGTCCCACGATACTCGATTTGATTGGCCCATGGGAACCGGCATGCGCGACGGTTACCTCCTTTTGCGTTTCTTTCTCGGCCCGCCGCCCCACGTGGTCTATGTGGGCATCCAGCTCATGGCGGCGCTGGCTCTGGCGCTTGTGGCCCGGCAATCGCGCCGCACCAACTGGCCGATCAAGGAACAACTGCACGCATTGTTCGGTCTCGGTTGTTGCTGGATGATGCTTTTCGGTCCAGCCACCGAGACGTGCACTTTCATTTGTTTGGCCGTGCCCCTGTCTTGTGCCATGGTGGAAGCGTTTCAGATGCGCGGCGTGACGGCGAGAAAGATGGTCGTCGCGCTGGTCCTTGCGTTGTTGTTGACCAGCTTCATCAATCGAAAAAACCTTGGATTCGACCTGCCTCTATACGTCTTGCAGCCGATCGCAACTTTGATCTTGTTTTTTGAGCGCATTTCCCGCATCTTTCCAACCACCGCCGCGCTGCCCGGTTTCAAAAGGGGGACAGGACCTCTAAAATCACAGGTCCTGTCCCCCTTTTGAAACCCGGACTAACGAAACGGATGACGGCATGGATGCCAAGGCCACACTACTGAGCATCGTCTGTCCCGCATATCAGGAAGAGGAATCGCTTCCCTTCTTCCATGCGGAGCTGTGCAAAGTGCTTGACGGGCTCGCGGGCGATTTCGACATTGAGATTCTGTATGTCGATGACGGCTCGCGCGATCGCACCCTCAACGTGATTCGCCGAATCGCCGCCTCCGATCACCGAGTCGTATTCTTGTCATTGAGCCGCAACTTCGGCCATCAGGCTGCCCTTTCCGCGGGGTTAGAACATGCCACGGGAGACGTCGTCGTCAGCATGGACGCAGACCTGCAGCATCCGCCGGCAGCAGTGCCATTGCTTCTCGAAAAATGGCGGCAGGGTTTCGACGTGGTGCTGTCGATTCGCGAGCAGGACGCAAACTTGAGCCGATTCAAGCGCTGGACGTCGGCGCTGTTTTACCTGCTGTTAAGAACGATCAGCAACGTCGAAATCCGCGCGGCCGCCTCGGACTTTCGTCTGCTGTCGCGTAGGGCCTTGGATGCTCTCTTGCGGATGGGAGAACGTCATCGCTTCCTCCGCGGCATGGTGCAATGGCTCGGCTTCCCGGCCGCGGAGGTGCGCTTTCATCCCGACCGGCGCCGCGCCGGCGAGTCCAAGTACGACCTCCGCCGCATGGCGACTTTGGCGTGCGACGGCCTGTTCGGTTTTTCCCTCGCGCCGTTGCGACTCGCTCTGGCGGTGGGATCTTTGGCGGTGCTGTCCGGACTCGGAATATCCGCTTGGATTGTGGTCGCATTGGTCATTGGTCGCGGCGCGCCGGGTTGGGTATTCGTGCTCGCCTCGGTGCATCTCCTCGGAGGGAGCATCCTGGGCGGCCTCGGCATTCTCGGGGAATACGTCGGCCGCATCTTCGAACAGGTGAAGGCCCGGCCTCTGTATGTGCTCAAGGAAGATTCGCGCGAAACCGATCGGAACGAATCAAGAATCCCGCATCGCGGCGCCGCTTGAGAAATATCGTCAATCAACGGAGCAACGCTCATGTACTGGGCGAGGTATTTGGCGCTCGTTCTGGCAATAGTCATGTCCATGGGACGCGTCGTACTTGTGACAGCCCAAGAGAGCCGTCGCGCAGCCAGACCCGCGGACGAGCCCGGTCTTGTCATCATCGTCGGCGGCGTGGGCGGCATGGACATCATTGGGCCTTGCGCCGAAACGGCTTTACCTCGCGCCGGCGTCAAGCACGAGATTCGCGAGTTCATTTGGACCCACGGCTGGGGCCTGCTCTTCAAGGACTTGCAAGATACCGAACACCAACGCAAGAAGGCCGAGGAGCTGGCCCGCATCATCACCGCCTGGATTGCGAACAACCCGGGCCGGCCGGTATATCTAGTCGGCAAGAGCGGCGGCTCGGGGCTCGTGCTGCTAGCCGCGGAGTTGTTGCCCGAGAGCACTCTGGAGCGGATCATTCTTCTCTCGGCCGCCGTCGCGCCGCATTACGATCTGCGCCGGGCCTTGCGCGCCACCCGTACCGAGGTCGTTAATTTTCACTCGCAATTGGATCAACTCTGGCTCAACTTGGGCACGAGCCAATTCGGCACTATGGATCGTTACTACGGCCCCAGCGCCGGCGTTAACGGCTTCCGTCCGCCGGCTGAGCTGGACGACGCGGGCCGCGCCCTCTACCGCCGGCTTGTCCAAATTCCCTTCCAGACGCGCATGCTGCGCTGCGGCCACATCGGCACCCATGCCGGCACTAGCTTCCCCGGCTTTCTTGCCGCGGAGGTGGCACCGCTACTGCGGTGATCGATTTCTGAAAGTTCCAATGCAACTTGCCCCGTGCGTATGAAAGCGGAGAATAACAGTAATGAAAACGACACGCTTCATCGGTGACACTACGCTCGAAGCCGCACAGGTCCAATGGGAGATTTTTCGCCGGATGCCGCCGGCAAAGCGCATGGCTTTGGCCTGCTCGATGAGCGATTCCATCCGGGAAGTCGTAGCTGCCGGGGTGCGCAGTCGGCATCCTGATTACAGCGACGTTCAGGTGAAACGAGCGGTCATCAAGCTCAGCTTGGGGGATGCGTTGTACCGCCAAGTCTATCCTGGTTTGGATGTCGATCCATGAGCCAAGAGGCGTTTATCGCGGAAATCGCGAAGTCGCTGGATACTGTCGGCATTCCATTTATGATCGCCGGATCACACGCCAGCAGTTATTACGGACGGGCTCGAACGACTAATGACGTGGATTTCGTCGCTGATCCCAAGTCGGACCAACTGGAGCGATTCTTGAATCTCCTTGGAGACCGTTACTACTTCAGCCCGGAAGCGGCGCGCGAGGCACTACGCGCGCGAACCATATTCAACGTCATTCAATTTGCCGAGGGGTGGAAAGCCGATTTTATCGTTCGCAAGCAGCGTCCTTTTAGCGTCGAGGAACTTCGCCGACGCGAAACGGTCAACTTGCATGGAGTTTCGATTCCTATTGCGTCCGCGGAGGATGTAATCCTCAGTAAGCTCGAATGGAATCTCATCACGCCTTCTGAACGCCAGTTGCAGGACGCACTGCATGTCGCCGTGGTCCAAGCAACGAAGCTCGATTTGGCGTATCTGCGGACCTGGGCGCCACAGCTGGGAGTTGCGGAAGCTCTCGCGGATCTCCTGCGGCAGGCCGCAGCGATGCAACTTCCGGCTTCGCCGTCAGGGGAGTAAGCGATTTGCACCTTCATTCCTTGCTTTTTCGTTGGCTCGTCCGGAGGTGATCTGTTATCCTAAAGGAAGAGTAACTAGCGGGAGCGCGCCGTGACCGAATCCGATTTTCCAGACACCATCGTCACCACCAAGCCCCGAGAAAAAGAGGAGATCGGGACGCGGCAGGTTCCGCCCTTTCACGTCATTCTCGAAAACGACGACTACCACTCCTTCGAATTCGTGGTGGATGTGCTGCGCAAGTCTCTCGGCTTCAATGAACAACGCGCCTTCCTTCTCACCAGCGAAGCTCACAACAAAGGCCGGGCCGTCGTCTGGACGGGTCCCAAAGAAGTCGCCGAACTAAAGGTCGAGCAGATTCTCAGCTTTCATGAAATTCACCTCGACGGCCGCAAACTCGGACCGTTGGGCGTGTCGATCGAGCCTGCGCCCGGATAATGCTAACACGAGGATCTGTCATGACGCTTCCGCCGCTTTCCATCGGCGTCTGCAGCTGGTCTTTGCAAGTCACGAGCATCCCGGAGCTAAAGGGATTCCTCGACCGACTGGGCTGCGACGTCGTGCAAATTGCGTGCGGCGATCCGCATCATGCCGACTGGAAAGAAGGCGACAACTTGCCTCAGGCCGCCGGCGCCGCCGGGTTCCGCATGACTGGCGCGATGCTCGGCTTTCCCGGCGAGGACTACACCACACCGCAAACGATCCAGAAGACCGGCGGCTTCGGTGATCCCAAGACGCGCCCTGAACGCCTCGATCGCTTCAAGTGGGCGCTCGACCGCACCCTCGCTTTGGGCCTGCGCGATTTGATGCTGCACGCCGGCTTTCTCCCCGAGCCGAGCGATCCGGATCGCAAACCGTTTCTCGACACATTGGCGAAAGTCGGCGACCTCGCCAAGGCGAAGGGCGTCACCATCGCCTTCGAGACAGGCCAGGAAACGGCCGATCTGCTTTTGCTCACGATGAAGGAGTTGAACAGTCCCAATCTGATGGTCAACTTCGACCCCGCCAACATGATCCTTTACGATAAAGGCGATCCGTTGCGTGCCGTCGAGTTGCTCGGCCCCTATATCCGCAGCGTCCACGTCAAAGACGCGAACCGCACCAAAGTCACCGGCACATGGGGTGAAGAAGTGCCGCTCGGCAAGGGGCAGGTGAATATCGAGAAGTGGCTCGAGACGCTCAAGAAAGTCGGCTATCAGGGACCGCTCTGCATCGAGCGCGAAGTGGGCAACCAGGAGGAACGGTATCGGGATATTGCATATGGGATTGGGTATGTAAATGAGTGTCTGACATCATAGCGCGCGGTCATTCAAATCACGCTCTCCCAAGCCCGCACGCGAGTCTTCGAGCCTGCGGGGTGCCCCATTACCCCGCAGGCTCGAAGACTCGCATGCGGGCTTGGCGTTCTTGAACGTGCCCCCCCTCGCTCAAAACTGCGGCTTTACATGTTGGTCCCACCCGGTGAAATCATCGTAGAGTCCCTCGTCCTCGGGAGCGTATCCACTTAGGAACGCGTCGTGCAAGCGAGTGGGCGGCGCGGGATCGGTTTCGTGAACCGGCCGCACGGTTACTAGCCAGCGTCCTGGGCCGATTCCTTCTACGAGTGCGGGAGGCAGCGAGAGTTTTTCCCCCGGGGCCAACTCAACCGTATACGCAAGGTGAATCATTTGATCTTTCATATTTGAACTCCCGTTTCTTGTCTGGCTTTTATGCTATGTCCCAATCGTGGCATAAACGTGCACGCCGCCCAAGCCCGCTGGGCGTTGAATTCCTTGCCCCTTCCTTGACTTCCGTCCCATCGCGCCGACAATTGCCCTCATCTCCCCGGCCTCGTTTGGATCGGGGCCGCCCTTCCAATTCCAATCAGGAGACTTCGTCATGTCTACTGCGACCGCGACCAAGAAAGCCCACACGGTGAAGCCGCCCAAGGTCAAAGACCAGCCGCTTCTTATCGGCGGCAAGTGGCTCGACAGCGTTTCTGGCAAGACCTTCGATACGACGAACCCAGCCACCGGCGAAGTCATCTGCCAGGTGGCCGAAGGGGACAAGGCCGATGTCGATCTCGCCGTCAAAGCCGCGCGCAAAGCGTTCCAAGAAGGTCCATGGTCGAAGATGAACGCCTCAGAGCGTGGCCGGCTCTTGAACAAGCTTGCGGACCTGATCGAGCAAAACAAAGATGAGTTGGCCGCCCTCGAATCGCTGGATAATGGCAAACCGCTCCGCGATGCGCTCGCCGCCGACCTGCCGTTGACCATCAAGTGCTACCGCTACTATGCCGGCTGGGCGGACAAGATTCACGGCAAGACGATTCCCGTCGAGGGGCCGTTCTTCTGTTACACGCGTCATGAGCCAGTCGGCGTCGTTGGCCAGATCATACCGTGGAACTTCCCGCTTCTCATGCAGGCGTGGAAGTGGGGTCCGGCGTTGGCGATGGGCTGCACCATGGTCCTCAAGCCGGCGGAGCAAACGCCTTTGACCGCACTGCGCGTCGCCGCTCTCGCGCAAGAAGCGGGCATTCCCGACGGAGTCATTAACGTCATTCCTGGTTTCGGGCCCACCGCGGGCGCGTCGATCTCTGGCCACAAAGACATCGACAAGGTAGCGTTCACGGGCGAGTACACCACCGGCCAGGTCATCATGGAAGCGGCGGCCAAAAGCAATCTGAAACGCGTTACGCTGGAACTGGGAGGCAAGAGCCCCAACGTCGTCTTCGCGGACGCGGACCTCGACGCCGCCGTAGATGGCGCCTACTTTGGCCTGTTCTTCAATCAGGGCCAATGCTGCTGCGCCGGCAGCCGGCTATTCGTCGAGGATCGCATTCACGATCAGTTTGTCGAGAAAATCCTCAAGAAAGCGAGGTCGCAGAAGGTGGGCGATCCATTCGATGCGGAAACCACGCAAGGGCCGCAGGTCTCGCAGGAACAATTCGACCGCGTTATGGACTACATTCAGGCCGGCCAGCAAGAAGGCGCCAAGATGCTGACCGGCGGCAAGCGTGTCGGCAGCAAGGGCTACTTCATCGAGCCGACCGTTTTCGACAATGTCCAATACAACATGAAGATCGCCAAGGAAGAAATCTTCGGCCCGGTAATGAACATCCTGCGGTTCAAGGACGTGGACGAGGTGATCCAACGCGGCAACGAAACCTTCTACGGCTTGGCCGCCGCTGTCTGGACGCGCGACATTGCCAAAGCCCATCGTCTCGCCAACAGTTTGCGCGCCGGAACGGTGTGGATCAATTGCTATGACGTATTCGATGCGGCCGCGCCATTCGGCGGCTTCAAGATGAGCGGCATCGGCCGCGAACTGGGCGAATATGCCATGCAGAATTACACCGAGATCAAGACAGTTTACGTGAACCTTGGATCTTAGCGCAACCGTTTAGCCTCGGATCGCAGATCCGAGCGGGGCGACGCGGTTCCCGACGACGCGACGCCCCGCCCGGTTCTGCGAACCGGGGCTAAACCGATTCGACTTTGGCAGGCAGTTGCGGTTTCATCCGCAAGTAGACGATGTAGAAAGCGATCCCGAGCACCCAGTAAATCAATCGCTGCACGAGAGAGGCTAGCACGCCATTGACCTTGGGAAAGCCCACCAACTCATAGAGCTTGCCGTAGCCAAATTCGCCGCCACCGACCCCGCCCGGCGACGGGAAGCCAGCTTGGATCGCCATGCCGACAGGAACGATAAGAAAATGGGCCGAGAGAGTCGGTATGGCGTCGGCTGGATTGATGCTCAGAGAGCCGAGGAAAAAGCACAGGACAAACCCGAGGTGGCCGACCATCGCCATAACCAGCGTGAGGGCGACGCTCTTGCCGCGACGGCGATAAAGCCAGACGGCACGCCATAATTCCGCCAGCGAACCTCCAATTCGCGGCACGCGATCCAGTCGCTCGGCCCATGCATTGGCGGTTTCTGTGGGCATCAATCCGGTGAGGATCCAAACGACCACGCTGCCCGCCGCGAGCAACAAAGCACCGAAGAGAATCGCTTCCAGAACAGCGACGCCGGCGTCCGAAATTGCCATTCCCGGCAAGCTCTCGGACGCCCAGAAAATGCCGCCGACCAAGGCGACAATCCAAATCAAGCCGCACAAGCCGATTACGCGATCGATCACCACGGTGGCGACGGCGACGGTCCGCCGGCTCTGTTCGCGGGCTATGAACGCCGCTTTGAGAATGTCTCCTCCCACCGAACCGGGCAAGAAGGTGTTGAAATAGGACCCAACCATTCCCAAGCGCATGGCGCTTCCGAGCGTAAACGGCAAGTTCTGGGCGCGCACCAGCACATACCAACGCACATAGGTGAGCAAGACGCTCGCCAAACAAACGAACGCTGCCCAGGAGAAATCCAATGGTTTGAACGGCCGCTGCAATGCGCCTGCGAGTCCGACCTCCAGACCGTCATCGGTCTGAACGTTCCAGTTCGACCACACGACGTAGCCCAAGAGCCCAAAACCCAGGCCATATTTCAACAGGCCGATGATTACCGTCTTTTTCACGAGACCATTCTGGCCAGATCATCGGCCACTGTCCACGCCGTTCGAGCGGTTGACAGGGCGCGCGGCAAAAGATAAGGTAACACCAATTCGATTCCAGGGGCCGTGGCGCAATTGGGAGCGCGCTAGAATGGCATTCTAGAGGTTACGGGTTCGACCCCCGTCGGCTCCATTTTTCCTATTCCTCAATCTCTACCAAATTGCTCGCGCGGCTTGGTCCGCTCTGGGCCCTTCCATTTGACAGGACCGGCGGCGTGGCCTAGCTTCGCATGGGGACGGCTTGCGAGTTCACGCGGCTTCCGTTCCATGAGGCCTTCATGTTCGGACGCACCTTTTCCTATTGGCGGCGGTTGGTCGGCAAACCGGCTGCCTCGGCACAGGCCAATCCGCAAGCCGATCCGGAAGCGGACCGCCGGCTTTGGGTGCGTTTTGCAACCGACGTGGCGACCAACGTCCAGCTTGCCTCAAACGGCCAGGAGATGCGATTTCCGGCCCGAGTCAAAGACATCTCACGCGGCGGCGTCAGCCTTCTCGTTGGCAAGACTTTTCCTGCAGGTGAACTCATTAGTCTCGAGTTTCCGCACACGGGCAATCACGAGACTCATACGGTGCTTGCTTGCGTGATTCGCGTCACTGCCGAAGGACCGGGACAGTGGGCGATTGGGTGCGTCTTCTCCCAGGAATTGACCCAGGAGGATCTCGAGAGTTTCGGCGCTAAGAAGGTTCGCCACGCCCCTACGGACAAACGGACCTGGATGCGCTTCCCCACCGATCGCCCGGCGACCTATCAAAAGGTGGGCGACCCGCAAAATACCACTTACTCGGCTCAGGTCATCAACCTCAGCGCCAACGGCATAGGGCTGGCCGTTTCGGATGCCGTCGATGCCGGGGCGCTTCTAAGCGTCGAGTTGCAAGGCGCTGAGGGCACGGCGGCGCGCACCATGCTGGCCTGCGCCGTCCATGTCACCTCGCAGGCGCGCGGCTCTTGGGCCCTGGGTTGCAATTTCATTCGCCAGCTCTCCGAAGAAGAACTCAAATCCCTGGTGTAATTTCTTTCATGGGAATAATTCGGCAGTTCGCTTGACGGCTTGCAAAACATGATCTAGGTTTCAAACGGACCGTTTCACCTCCAGCCGGAGCCGGCCGTGTCTACCGTCATTCCAACTTCGGAAACGAAATCCCGAACGAAGGTCTTAAGGAATCGGCGAGCCTCGGTTCGCTACCAATGTGCACCGGCCACCCCCGGCAAAGTCTGTGTGGGCGATTGCACCGAATATCAACGCGTCTGGGTGATCGACCTAGCGCTCGGCGGCGTGGGCTTGCTGATGGCCCGTCCCTTGGAATGCGACACCGCTGTCACCGTCCGCCTTCATGGCCTGGCCTCGCAGAATGTCTACGACATTCCCGCTCACGTCGTTCACGCCAATCAACAATCCGACGGCGAGTGGCTCGTCGGCTGCCAGTTCATGATCAAACTGTCCCGCGAACAGCTCGACGACTTACTATAGACTTCCCATTCTTCGTATCTTCACGCAGCACTTCGATTCGTTCATGCCTCGCTTGACTTGGCTTCCTTTACGATGCTAAAAGCCAGGATCGCCAACCTCGCGCAATGTTCGAGAACCGGCATGATCCGCCGCAAGAGCCAAATCCTGTGCCTGTGGTTCCTGATCTGGGACTTGGCCATGACCGCCGTGGCCTGGATCGCCGCCTATCATCTGCGCTTCGAATCGGGCCTGATACCGATCCACATGGCGCCGCTCGACATCGGTTTGTGCTATCACAACATCCCCATGGTTCTGACATTGGCGGCGGTCGCATATGGCTTCACGGGGCAATATGTCATCCATCGGTTTCGGCGTCTGCGCGAGGAAGTTCTCAGCATCCTAAAGGGCACCGCGCTCATGGGCCTCTTAGTGATCGCGGGCGCCTTCGGATTGAAAGACCCGTATGATTCGCGAATGACCTTTCTGACGTTCTTTCTCCTGACCGCGATCCTGGTCGTGACTGCGCGGCGATTTTCTTGGGCGGCGATTCGCTGGCTTCGCAGTCGAGGCTACAACCAAACGCAGTCCATCATCGTCGGCACCGGCCGGGTGGCGCGTAAGGCGGCTCGCTCGCTTCGGCAAACGACCTGGTTGGGCATCAAGAACATTGGCTTCGTTGAAGACCAACCGACGCGCTGGACCAGCGACCTCGACATCCTCGGCACCACCGCCGACTTGCCCGGCCTCATCGAAAAGTACCAAGTATCGCACGTGTTCATTTCGCTGCCAATGAACCGCTACCACGAGGCCCGCAAGGTCTTTGACATCCTCTCGCAAACATTGGTCGAGGTGCGACTGATCGCCGACGTGCCCGAACTTGCCGGTGTCGCCTTCACGACCACGACTTTCGACGGCATGCCGATGCTCGGCCTACGAGAGAGTCCCCATTTCGGCCTCAACAAGGTAGTCAAGCGGGCCATGGACGTCGCCTTATCTCTTGTGGCCCTGATAGTTCTCTCGCCAGGGTTGTTGCTCATCGCGCTCTTAGTTCGATGGACCAGCCCCGGCCCGGTGTTCTATCGTCAAGAACGCTGTGGGCTGAACGGCCAACCGTTTGAGATGCTCAAATTTCGCAGCATGCGCACCGATGCGGAGCTACAGACCGGCGCCGTCTGGGCCGCCAAGGACGATCCGCGCCGCACCGTCTTGGGCGCCTTCCTGCGCAAGACCAGCCTCGACGAATTGCCGCAAATCTTCAACGTGCTCAAGGGGGACATGAGTCTTGTCGGCCCGCGTCCGGAGCGACCGGTGTTCATCCAAAAGTTCTCGAAGACTATCCCCAGCTATCAGGCCCGCCACTGCGTCAAAGCCGGCATCACCGGGTGGGCGCAGGTGAACGGCTGGCGCGGCAACACCTCCCTACGGAAACGCATCCAGTACGACCTCTACTACATCACCCACTGGACGCCCTGGCTCGACCTGCGCATCCTGTGGCTGACGGTGTGGCATGGGCTGTTTCATCGAAACGCATATTGAGCGTTCGCTCGCTTTGCTAAGGATTTCTGCTGGTCACAAACGCCGTAAGTGCCATTTGTAAGCTAAAATGGGTCGAGCACTCACTGGGAGATTCTCGAGCAGTTCATTCCAAGAGTGGTTCATTCCAATAGTGAAAGAAGCGAGCCATGTCGGTGGACACGGAATGCCTGGATTCTCTTGACACTATCGTGGCACTCCCCGGCTATCATCTTGTGCGAAAGGTTGGGGAAGGCGGGACGAGCAAGGTTTACCTTGCCAAGCAATTGGATACAGATCGCACGGTGGCGATAAAAATCCTGAAGACTCCGGTGCGGCGCCGCGACCAAATTCTCGCCTTTCAGCGCGAGGCACGCCTCTTGGCATGCTTGACGCACCCCCATGTCGTGGCCATTTACGACTTCGGTCAAGTCCAAGATCACCATTATCTGATAACGGAATTCCTTCCGGGGACCACCCTCCGCTCTCTGATGCTCCCAGGCACTCCGATGTCCAGCGCCCGCGCCGCGGCGCTCTTGGACATGATAGGCAGGGCATTATCATTCATTCACCAACACGGCATTCTCCATCTCGACCTCAAGCCTGAAAACGTGTTGTTCAACAAGGAAGGCGAGCCCAAGATCGCCGATTTCGGCTTGGCCCGGGCGCGTGGGGAGGCGCGCGCCCTCGCGGAGTTGGGTTTGGCCCAAGGCACCATCGACTACTGCTCTCCCGAGCAAAGGCACGGCTTGGAAACTAATGAACGCAGTGATTTGTTCTCATTGGCAGTACTGGCCTATGAGTTGCTTACCGGCCAGCTTCCGGGACGTGTGTATGAGCCGGCCTTTGCCTACAATCCCATCCTGCCGCCACGCGTCGACGAGGTACTTTCCCGAGGCCTGGCGCGCAAGTCTCACGAACGTTTCAGCACGGTGGAAGAATTTCGCGGGGAGCTTGACCAGGCCATTCGCGAAGCCAAGGGCCCAAATACGCGGCCCTGTTCAAGCGGATGATGGAATCGGGCGAGGAGTTTTCGAGGACCATGCCATGAATGCCCACAATGTGGCCGAATTGGTGCAAACGCTATTCGAGGAGTCGGGCGACGCTCTGTTCCTGTTTGATACCGAAAACGAGCGCATCGTCGATGTGAATCCCATGTGCGAGCGGCTTAGCGGCTTCGGCTGCCGGGATCTCCTCGATCAGCCGGTCACGTACTTATTCCGATCCGAGGCGCAAGGAGGATTGCAGCGGCTTCGACAAGCGTTCAAATCCACCGGACTCTTCCACTCGCAGGAAGGCTTTTTCCTGCGCCAGCAGCAACAGGGAATGTGGTTGCCGGTGAACTTGACCATCACGCGGCTTCATGCCAAACCCAAAACCCTGGGATTGATCACGGCACGGGACATCCGCGAGCGCCGTCAGACCGAGGCGCAGTTGCGCAAGGCGGAGACCGACTTGCGCCGCGTGCTCGCCTCAGTTTCCGACTGCCTGTGGACGGCGGAACGGAACGGCAGCGGCCGCTGGACCGAATGTATGTATTCGCCCGTTGTCGAGAAGCTGACCGGTAAGCCTCCCAGCTTTTTCCTAGCCGACATGGCGAAATGGTTGGCCATCGTTCATCCTGAGGACCAAGCGCGCTGGCAGGAATTCGTCAGCCTGACCCAAGTGGGCGACTGCATGGAGTTGGAATACCGCATTGCAGGGCGGGAAGGAGCGGTTCGCTGGGTACGGGAGAGCATCACCATTTCATGCGACGGCGATAGCACGCACCTGCGGCTGCACGGCGTCGTCGCGGACATCACGAAACGCAAAGAGGTGGAGGAGGACTTGCGCGGCCAACGCACCTTGCTGCGCAACATTTTGGCCAACATTCCCCACTCCGTATTCTGGAAGGACCGCCAAGGCATCTACCTTGGTTGCAATGACAACTCCGCCCGCGACTTAGGCATGTCGTCCGCTCAGCACGTGATCGGCAAGTCGGACTATGACATGTGCTTTACGCGCGCGGAAGCCGACTTTTACGTCAAATGCGACCTCGAGGTTATGGAAGGCGACAAACCCCTGCTGAATATTGAGGAGACTCAACTCCGTCCCGACGGCAAGCAAGCCACGCTGCTAACCAGCAAAGTGCCGTTGCGCGATGGGGAGGGGCAGGTCGTCGGCGTTCTGGGAATCTACGCGGACATCACGGAACACAAGCGTCTGGAAGATCAGCTTCGCCAGTCGCAAAAAATGGAAGCGGTCGGCCGATTGGCCGGCGGCGTGGCCCACGATTTCAATAATCTGTTGACGGTCATCACTGGTTACACCGAGTTGCTCCTGAGTGAATTGCTTCCCGAAGACCCCTGGTTCGCCAAGATCCGGGAAATCAAGTTTGCGGCCGATCGCGCCGCCGGCCTCACACGGCAATTGCTCGCATTTAGCCGCAAGCAAGTGCTGGCCCCCAAAGCCCTTGATCTGAATGCGTTGGTGACGGAAACGCAAAGCATGCTCAGGCGCTTGATCGGCGAAGACATCGAGCTGGTCAGCCGCCTGCAACCCAACTTGTGGCAAATCCACGCGGACCCGGGACAGATCCATCAGGTTCTCCTCAACCTTGCCGTCAACGCACGCGACGCCATGCCTCAGGGGGGCCGGCTCACCATCGCCACGGCTAATGCCCGCCTGGAAAAGCCGTTGCCGATGGGTTTTTTGGAAGCCCCCCCTGGACCTTACGTGGAACTGTCCGTCAGCGATACCGGCTCTGGAATGAAGCAAGAAACTCTGGCCCATCTTTTCGAGCCCTTTTACACCACCAAGGAAGTCGGCAAGGGAACGGGACTGGGCCTCGCCACGGTCTACGGAATCGTGAAGCAAAGCGGCGGTGACATTCTCGTGCGGAGCGAACCGGGTAAAGGCTCGAGTTTCAGCATTTATCTGCCTGCCGCGGAAACCGCAGTTCCACTTTCCTCCGAAAGAAGGCTCTCTGAAGTCCGCAAAGGCTTGGAGACCATTTTGGTGGTCGAGGACGAAGCGGGCGTGCGCAGCCTGACCAAGTGCTTGTTGGAGATGGACGGCTACCAAGTTCTGGAGGCGGCTAACGGCGCCGAGGCGATCTTGCTGTGTGAGCGATTCCCGGACGTGATTCATCTGATGGCCACGGATGTGGTCATGCCGCAAATGAGCGGCCGACAACTTTCCGACCGACTCGCGCCATTACGCCCCGATATGAAAGTGCTGTACATCTCCGGCTACACCGAAGACGCCATCGTTCACCACGGCGTGCTCGACAACGGCTTTGCTTTCCTGAATAAGCCATTCTCCAAAGACGGTCTGTCCAGAAAAGTTCGCGAAGTGCTGGACACGGGCGCGTCGGTCCATTAACCAGGTCGGAGACCCATCCGAAGCAGCCCTCGGTTCTATTGACGCGCCGATGAATGAATTCTTCACCCATAACCCCGTCGCCCGTGTGTGGAATGCTCCTGAAAACCTTCTATTCGTTCAACTTCGTTGCGGTCCAAACGGAAGTCGAAAATCTCGAGATCGGCGCGCATGTGATTGGCGTCGGTGGTGCCGGTTAGGGGGATCATGCCGATATGAAGTGCGAAACGGAACACGATTTGACTGACGGTCCGGCCGTGACGTTCAGCGATCCGCGCCAGTTCGACACTGGCCAGGACCGCCCGGTTGGCGGTAAGCAGAGAAAATCCTTGGTAGACCATTCCGTTGTCGGCGCAGAACTCGCGAACGAGACGGTCCCAGCCCCGCGCGGCGTAGCAGCGGTTCTGGACGAAACGGGGTCGCACGCGCGCTTTTTGGCAGATGAGTTGTAGCTGTTCGACGCTCACGTTGCTGACTCCGAGCAGGCGCGCCTTGCCGCTGTCGTGGAGGGTTTCCATCGCGCGCCAGGCTTCCCAATCGGCAGACGTCAAACCGACCCGCCCAGTGGGACCGTGAAGCAAGTAGGAATCGATCGCGTCCGTGCCAAGATGCTTGAGCGAACTTGCGAACGATTGCTCGACCTGGATCCGGATGGTCACCTTGGGGTCGTAGGGCAGCCGGTCATCCTGGCTCTGGCGAAAGGTGAACTTGGTTTGCAGAAACAGGTCATTTCGGGCAACCAGGCCGCTTTCGAGAGACCTCGAGACGGCCTCTCCGACGGCAGCCTCATCGTAATGACGGCGCTGATTGGCGGTATCGATCCCGCGAAAGCCCTGTCGTAGGGCAAGCTCGGTCAGGCGCTGCGTCTGGTCTTCCTTCCAGGCGGTTCCGTACAGAAAGCGCGGCACGTGAATGCCGTCGATGATCAAAGTCTGATCGGGTGTCGAGGGCGGCGACTCGTGATTCATGGTTCGGTCTATTTTATTGGCGGTGCGCGCTACGACTTAGGCAAGGGAAAAGGACCGGACCTACCGACCTCCCGGGAAGGCGTCTGCTATGCTTGCGCAACGACTCTTGCCGGGAGGTTGGTGAATGGCTCAGCACGCTACGTGTGCGACTGGCCCCAAAGCGCCCGTGACGACACTTCACGCGCCCGGCTACGAGATTCTCGGGGAGCTGGGCCGCGGCGGCATGGGTGTCGTTTACAAGGCCCGGCAGGTGAATCTCAATCGTCTCGTGGCCCTCAAGATGCTTCGGGACGCGACCCATGCTGATGTCGAGGATCTGGCGCGGCTTCGCGCCGAGGCGGAGACGGTAGCCCGTTTGCAACATCCGAACATCGTTCACATCTACGACATCGGCGAAACCGACGGCTGCACTTTCCTGGCACTTGAGTATATCGACGGCGGGACTCTCTCGCAAAAGTCGGCCGGCCGGCCTTGGTCGCCGCAAGAGGCGGCTCAACTCGTGGCCACCTTGGCTCGGGCGGTTCACGCCGCCCACGAGCGCGGCATCATTCACCGCGATCTGAAACCCGCCAATGTCCTTTTGATGGGCGATGGCGCTCCCAAGATAGCGGATTTTGGACTGGCCAAGCGCCAAGACAGCGCGAGCCTGACGCAAACCGGGATCGTCATGGGCAGCCCAAGCTACATGGCGCCGGAGCAAGCCGAGGGCAAGAGCAACGAAATCGGCCCGGCGACGGATGTGTATGCATTGGGCGCCATCCTATATGAGCTGCTCACCGGCCGTCCTCCGTTTCAAGGCGACAGCGCGCTGGCCGTCGTTCATCAGGTGGCTAATTCCGAACCGATCGCGCCGTCGCGTTTGCAGGCGCAAGTTCCGCGCGAGCTGGAGGCGATCTGCCTGCGCTGCTTGCGCAAGAATCCGCGCCACCGTTACGCCAGCGCGAGGGACTTGGCTGACTTTCTGAGCCGCTTCTTGGACGCCAAGACCGTGAAGATCCTTCCTTCCGGGCCAAGATCGTATGGAGGGATTCGATTTGCGAAGTCCTGGCTCGTGGTTGCTGCGGCAGCGATTGCGATCGTGGGCGTGACGTTGCTCCTATGGGCCAATGTGTCCTATCCGTCCCAAGAGAATGATGGCAAAGAGGCACCCGTGCCGCCCGCCGAACGTAAGCCGAACACGAGCGTTCCGAACCCGGAAAAGCCTGAGCCGGCGCGCGAGCCGCGCTGGGAGATTCTGCCGGCGGTCGCAGCCAACGTCGGTGAGAAGTTCGCGTCCATCGCGTTCCCGACCCGGCAGATCGGCTACGCGGCAAGCAATCGTGCTGTTTACAAAACCGAAGACGCGGGCCAAACCTGGAAAGCTGTTTTTCAGCCCGCGTTTCTCAAGACCGGCCAGCTACGGTTTCTTCGCTTTTCCGACGAACGCACCGGCTGGCTCGGTTGCAACAATAGGCTGTATGCCACCCAGAACGGCGGCGAATCTTGGACTCCCGTCGACCTAAACCTTCGCGTTTACGATCTGGCGCTGGGTGGGCCGTCCGGCGGGGCGCTCGTAGCCGGCGCGTTTGAACCCGACGGTTTTACCGAAGCGCTTTGCCAGCAACGCGGCACATCCGGAGTTTGGGACGACCTCAAGATTGCTAAGAAGGTCGCCGCCGAAGCGCGGACGGGCAAGCTTACCCTCGTCGCGCGTGCCGACCCCAATACGATCTGGATCGCCTTCGTCGACTATTTTCCGCCGCGCAGCACCTTGAGCCGATCCACCGACGGCGGCAAGACCTGGAAAATGGTTTTTAAGAGTGACGGCAGCCGATTGAGCGGCTTGCATTTCTCGGATGCCCAGCACGGTTGGCTCACGGGATCGTCGTCCTTGTGGTTCACGGAGGATGGCGGGGACACGTGGAAGGCTCAACTGAACCCAGAGGACCGTTCCGTTCGCTCTCTATCATTCGACCCGCGCGGAAGCTTTATTGGAATCGCTCTGACAGACACCGATGGCAGGTTCTTGTTGACGACGACCGGCACGGAATGGCGTTCCGCTGAATTGGGACTTAAGAAATCGTCGCTCGTCAGCGCTGCCGTCGTCGATGCCGGTTGTGCTTTCATTCTCTCGGAAGACGGTCGGATTGGCCGACATCTCGATCCCGAAAGCGGGCCGTAGTTCGCCCCGCGCATTCAGCTCTTCCCTCAAGATTCACGCCGTCGCCTTAGTTTTCGCAGCTTCCATAATTGGACAAGTCCCTCTCCGCGACCTATCTTTGAATGGTTTATTCCAAGACCGAAAGGCAAGGCTGCGCCCATGCTCCTGAAGGAGGGCGCGGCCGGAGCGCCTCGGGCGCATGGGCGGCAGGAGCGGAACTAGCCATGAGCTTCATGCGGGAAGCGAACACTGAGCCGATTCCCGGGTATCGCCTGATCGAGCCTTTGGGCAGCGGCGGCTTCGGCGAAGTCTGGAAGTGCGAGGCACCGGGCGGGCTTTTCAAGGCGGTCAAGTTCGTCTACGGCAACCTCAATTCTCTCGACGTCGATTGCGTGCGGGCCGAACAGGAACAGCGAGCTTTGCAGCGCATCAAGGAGGTCCGCCATCCATTCGTCTGCTCGCTCGATCTCATCAAGGTGATCGACGGCGAACTCGTCATCGTCATGGAGTTGGCGGAACGAACGCTGCACGACTTGATGGTGGAATGTCAGGCGGCCGGACTGATCGGCATCCCGCGTGGCGACTTGCTGCGCTATATGGGCGACGCCGCCGAAGCCCTCGATCACATGAACGAGAAGCACAACCTGCAGCATCTCGATGTCAAGCCGCGCAACTTGTTCCTCATCGCCGGCCACGTCAAGGTGGCGGATTTCGGGCTTGTCAAGCATCTGGAACGCCAAAGCGCCTCGGGGCTCATGGGCGGCGTTACTCCGCTCTACGCGGCGCCGGAAACCTTCGGCGGCAAAATTACCCAGCAAAGCGATCAATACAGCCTGGCCGTCGTCTACCAGGAACTCTTGACCGGCCAGCGTCCTTTTGCCGGAAAGAACGTCCGCCAGCTCGCCAGTCAGCATTTGCAGGAGGAGCCGGACCTCCGCTCCTTGTCGGAAGCGGAACGGCCCGTCGTCGGCCGCGCACTAGCCAAGGATCCGAACCGCCGCTGGCCGAATTGTTTCGCTTTCGTCTCGGCTTTGTACAAGGCGCGCTCGCCCTCACGCATGCAGCAACCCGAGCCGGAACCCGCCTTGGTCGCCTCGGAAAACGGCGTCGCCAAAGTCGAGAGCATGCGCGAGATTTATCTCGATGACCCGGCGAGCTTGCCCGACGGCGAGGACGCGGATTCCAGATTGCCTGGCCCGCTGCCGTCCGACGACTTGGGAATCAACTCCGACCTGGGCATCACGGTCCCGCAGCCGGAAACGGGGGCGTTGCGGCCGACGCTGATCATCGGCATCGGCGCCTTTGGACGGAAAGCGATCTTGGAGCTGCGCTGCCGCTTTCTCGACCGCTTCGGCGATCTGCAAAAACTGCCGCTCTTGCGTTTTCTGTGCGTCGACACCGATCCGGAAGCGGCCCAATCGGCGTGCCGCGGCGCGCCGGACGTGGCCTTGACGCGCAATGAGTTCTTTCACCTGCCTCTGCAACCCGTGGCCAATTACCGCCGCCGCAACCTGGAACACCTGAGCGAATGGCTGCCGCGCGAGAAGATCTACGCCATGCCGCGCTCGCTGCAAACGCAGGGCTCGCGGGCGCTGGGCCGTCTCGCCTTCACCGACAACCAGCAGCGCTTGCTGGCCCGGCTGCGCCGCGAGGTTCAGGAAATCACCAATCCCGAGGCCATCTACCGGTCCGTCACCGACACCGGATTGGCTCTGCGCGACAACGCGCCGCGGCTGTACGTGATCGGCGCGGCCGGAGGCGGCAGCAGCGGCCTTTTGCCTGATCTGGGATATGCCGTGCGCCGGATGCTCGCTCAATTGCGGCATCCCGACAGCAAAGTAAGTGCGTTCCTCTTGTGCGGCGCGCCGCAAGATCCGGCCACGCCGAAGCCGGAGCTGGCGAACATCTACGCCACCCTCACCGAGCTGAACCATTTCAGCGATCCTGCCGTGCGTTTCGCTGCCCAGTACGGCGTGGACGGCCAGCGCTTGGTTGACGAACATTCGCCGTTCTCGTCGATCTACATGATGCCTCTGGCCCACCGCACTCCGGACGCCCTGGAGCAAGTGGTCGCCAACCTGGGCAACTATCTCTTCCATGAACTCGCCACGCCGCTGGGCTTGAAGCTGGAACCGTTGCGCCAGGACGACCAGGCAGCGTTGCAAGCGCCCGCGGGCTTGCTGGCCGCGCCCCTGCGCAGCTTCGGCACCTATGCCGTCTGGTTTCCGCGCGGACTTTTGTTGCGGCTCGCAGGGCGGCAAGCTTGCCTGCGGCTCATCCAGGGTTGGCTCGCTCTGGGCAAGGAGGAGATCAGGCCCGAAGCCGGCGCCCAAGTACGGGCGTTCCTCGAGAAACATTTGCACAATCCCGAGCTGGACGCGGACGTGGTCGCCCGGCATATTGAGCATTCGACCACTTCGGGGAACTTGAGCGATGCCGGGCAGACGCAAGGTGAAATCCTCACGGGCATCCTCGCCAAGCTCGAAGAGCAGATGATGCAGCCGATCGCCCAGGAAGACCCCGCCAACTGGGCGAAGCAGGCCCTGACGCGGATTCGCGATTGGGTCGGCTCCGGCGACAGCGACCAGGAAATCGTCAACGACTGGCGGAAAACGCGGCTAACGCGGGCGCTCGGCGCGGCCGCGAATCAAGCCGCTGAGATGTGGGACAAGCAACTGTCCGCGGAGCTGTTCGCCCTCATGGAGCATCCGGGCGCGCGCGTGGCGGCCGCTGAAGCCGCGCTCGAGGAGCTTGAATCGCATTTCCATGTCGCCGCCGAAGCCATGAAAGACAGCATCGCCAAAGAGGCCGGCCTGACGGCCGAGGCGTGGAGACAGCTCGACGCTTCGCTCCAAGAAGTCATGGTCGGCAATGCCGGGTTTCGGCTCTTCGGCGGGCGCTCGCGCGCCCGGCTCCTGCGGACCTTCATGGACCAGCTCGCCCACTTCGCCCGCCAACGCCTGCGCGAGGAAATCCTCGGCGCCGTCCGCCATTCGTACGCCCTCCTGGTTGGACGCTTGGCGGAGCGCGGCCGCGACCTAGGCTTTGTCCGCCAGCGCATGCGGCACTTGCAAGAAAGCCTCGAAAGCGGGCCGATCGATCCCGAAGAAGACTTAGCGAGCACACGGCCCGGAGCGGAATACACGTTGACGCGTTCCCCTCTGCCTTCCGCGGAATCGTTCTGGGAGGCGATCCGGCAATCGGCCACCGCGCGAGTCGTGTTGCCCGACAATGAACAGGACCTGGAACGGGCGTCGGTGCGTTTCTTGCAAACGCTGCTTCCGGACCAATGGGAGTCGCTGGATCGGGAGTTACACGAGCGCATCCTCGTGCCGCGCGGCGGCCTGCACGGCGCGTGCATGAACAGCGGCGACCTCACGCGTCAACTCATGTCGCCCCTTCTCGATGAGGCGAGTGGCTTGCTCGGCCAGCACCTACCCATCATGGACGTGGCCCAGATTCTGAGCCAGGAAAACGATGCCCCAACGCCGGGGAATGGCAACGGCGCCATGAGCGACGCTGCATCCGGCGGAGGCGCGTCAGGTGAAGTTGCGATAAACGGCAAATGGGCGGAGCAACTCAAGGACTACTTGCAGCGCGCCCAGCCGCTCATTCAAGGCAAGCTTGAAAAAACCGAGCACACGTTCCTGCTGGTGCCGGCCAGCGCGGCCGGACGGGCTTTGGCCGAAGCCGTGCATGCCGCCTTCCCCGAGATCAAGCACGTGCGCGTGGCCGGTCAATCGGATTTGATGCTCTGTCGCGAGCAAGGCGGCTTGACGGCGGGCGATCTGCAAAAGCTCTTCCAAATCTCTCGCGGCGCCTATGAGGCGGCGTGCACCACGCCGGCCGGCTCGCCGCATGCGCGGTTCGATATTCTCGACTGGATGCCGCTGGATCCGTAGTGTATCAAAACGGGGTCAGCTCGGTCCTGACACCTTTTATCCGCCTCGCCGACGTTTGGCCAGCAGCCGCGCCACGGAGTTGCCGCCGCGCAGGCCACGCAAGCCCTTGCACAAGGCCACATCGATTGCGCCCCAGGTCTCGCCGGGTGCATCGGCGACCGCGCCGCCATGAGCCCAGGGCCAGCGACCGGTCCGAGCGAAATGGGCGTCGGCCCAGGCGAGGATTTGCGCGTAAGATAGGCGCGGATGATCGGGACGGATCGGCACGCTGCGGCGCCTGGCGAGGAGTTGGGCCAGGGAGCTGCCGCCGGGCAACCCGCGCAGGCCGATCCTCAGGGCCAAATTGACCATGGACCACTTCTCGCCGGGCACTCCGACCAGCGGCCCGGTATCGAGGCGCGGCCAGCGGCCGGTCTGGGCGTAATGTTCATCGGCCCAGGCCAGGATGCGGCGGACCGTTAGGCGAGGCGGGTGCACAAAGTTGCGCACGCCACGGTGTTTGGCCAGGACTCGGACGAGCGAGGAGCCGCCGGGCAAGCCGCGGCAACCGTGTTTCAAGGCGCCGTGGATCGCTGACCACTTCTCCCCGTCGGCCTGAGCTATGGGGCCGGAAGCGGCGGTGGGCCATTGGCCGGTCCTGGCGTTATGTGTATCCGCCCAGGCGAGGATTCGGCGCACGCTCAAGCGCGGAGGATGAATGACGTTGCGAACGCCGCGGTGCTTAGCGAGGAATCCTGCCAGGCTGCACGGGGCGCGCAAACCGCGCACCCGTTTGCTGGCCAGGGCCCCATTGACGCCGGACCACTTTCGCGCCGAAGAGTGGCTCACGTGGCCCGAATCGAGCTTAGGCCAGCGGCCCGTCCGCGCGACATGAGCGTCGGCCCAGCCGAGAATCTCCCGGACGGACAAGCGCGGGAGGTTCTGCAGAGTGCGCACGCCGGACGCGTGCTGGCGACTCTGGGCACCGAAGGTGCGAACCAGCAGCCGGTGCAGCGTGTCACCGCCCGGCAGTCCACGGAGGCCCGTTCGCACCGCCACCTCAATGTTGCGCCAAGTCTCGTCACGAGTCTCGGGAATGGGGCCGCTTTTTTCGCCGGGCCACCTCCGCGTACGCTGGAAGTGCGCTTGCGCCCAGACGGCAATTTGCGCCTCGGTCATGGGGGGCAAAGCTTTTTGGTTGCGCACGCCGCGCTCGCGATCCAGGAGCCTGGCCAGGGAGGAACCGGGCTCGAGCCCGTGGAGTCCCAGACGCAATGCGGCGCTGATCCGGCCCCACTTTTCGTTGCGGTTCTCGAAGACAAAACCGGAGTCTTCGATCGGCCATGTGTTGGTCCGAGCGTAATGGCTATCGGCCCAGCGCAGAATCTGGGCGACGGTCAAGTGCGGCTGTCGCTTGCCCTGAAGCGGAGCCGGGCGGCGCGGGGAAAAGCCTTCGCGCTCGTTTTCAGTCCCATGCCAGGAAATGCTTCCCATGTCGAACAATTCTAACGCGCGCCACGGCCCACGTCTCGCACGATGCGCCCGCTTCAACCGTCGCTGCGTGCCGTTCTTGAGATTGGCGACGCGGCTGTCGTAGTCATCGCTTTATTCAGTAGTGCTCTGTCAATGACTAGATTTCGGGTGGCACGCCCTGAGGTACTCCGAAGGGCGACCCGCACGCCCTTCGGAGTACCTCAGGGCGTGCCACCCGTGCCACCCAACCCGAAAAATTGGTTGTGACACAGCACTAAGTCGCCGCTTGAATCGCCGTTGGAGCGAAAGATGGGACTGGCGGCTCGGTTTCGAGGACGCCGTTGTCGCGCTCCGGCTTGACGCCTAGAAGCTGCTCGATTTCTTCCTTGTGCAGCTCTTCCTTCTGCAGAAGTGACTCAACCAAAAGATCCAGTTGGGGACGGTGACTTTCCAGCAGCCGGAAGGCTTGCTCGTCGGCTTTGCGCAACAGTTTTTGGACTTCGGCACCGATGATCGCCGCCGTTTCTTCGCTGAAGTCAGATAAAAGAGAAAAGGTGGTCCCTTTTGTATAAGCGGGACACTCTTTATAGCAGCGCCGGGGATTAAGCACGTGTTTGCGGCGTTCGCCGCTTTTGGATAAAGTAAGTAAATGGCGAACCGCTCCCCACGACCAATTCCTGCAGCGGAACTGCTCGCACGCCAGAACCGAGCCGTGGTCATTGCGAGAGCTTTTGGTTTCGTGGGTGAAGTCGAATACCGCCATGTATACAGCCAGACGGGAGGCGCCCAATATGGTCGCGGCAGCACGCAAGAAGCGGATCTCCTGACCATCTATGCCGAGGCGTTTGAGCGCGATGCCGACCCGGAGGATTTCTCCCTCCAAGGGATGATCGCCCACGAATGCGGCCATCAAATCCTGGCCCGGCATCCGCGCATAGGGAAGCGAGTTGCAGGCGTATCTGAGGCGAGTGAAGAGATTCTGGCGTCCCTACTGGGCGCGATGATATGCAGCGATGACCGCGACCGCGTCACGTTGTTCGCCAAGGCCACTGCCGAGTTGCTCGACCGCGGCCAGAGTGCGGAGGCGGCAAACCGTCAGCTTCAGGATTTGTGGGATCTTTTGGAGGCGTTGTTATGATCGGAACAAAAAAGCTTAGCACGATTCGCAAAGAGATTGAACAGGCGTTGGCTTCCACCGGCGAGGACCCTATTAAGCGCCTGGAGCGACGGATTGCCTTCGCCAAGCGCAAAGGCGACAGCACGGAGGTGATCGAAGGCTTGAAGCGATTCCTCGAATCGCCCGGGAAACGCAAACGCGGCAGACATCGTGTTGGTGCGAAAAAGTGAGGAAGAATAAGGGAACATTCATGTTCTATATGCGTTGTTTTCCTGGATCGGCATACCTCACCTGAACTCGCTAAGTCGCCGCTTGAATCGCCGGCGAAGCGAAAGATGGGACTCGTTCGGCTTCCAGCACGCCGTTGTCACGCTCCGGCTTTACGCCTAGTAGCTGCTCGATTTCTTCCTTGTGCAGCTCTTCCTTCTGCAGAAGCGCTTCAACCAAGAGCTCAAGTTGAGGACGATGACCCTCCAGCAACTGGAAGGCTCGTTCATCGGCCTCACGCAAGAGTTTTTGGACTTCGGCATCGATGATCGCCGCGGATTCTTCGCTGAAGTCACGCTGCTCCTGAATCTCTTTGCCGAGAAAAACGTGTTCTTCGCCGACGCGAAAGGACATCGGTCCCAGGCGGTCGCTCATGCCCCAGTGCGTGACCATGAAACGCGCCAGCCGGGTGGCCTGCTTGAGGTCGTTCTCATGCCCGGCGAACGGCTGCGCGAAGATCAGCCGATCGGCGGCCCGCCCGCCCATGAGAGTCACCAGACGCGCCTTGAAGTAATCCGTGCCGTAATGAAAGCGCTCCTCCTCCGCGATTCCCAAGTTGACGCCGAGCGATTGCCCGCGCGGAATGATCGATACCTTGAGCGGCCTGTCGGCGGCGGGTTCGAGCCATGAAACCAAGGCATGGCCCGCTTCATGATACGCGGTGCGGCGCTTGTCCTCGGCGGAGAGCACCTCATCGCGTTTGGCGCCCATCAACACGCGGTCGGCGGCGTGCTCGAAATCTTGCCGGTCGATGCGATTCTTGTTTTCACGCGTGGCGATCAGGGCCGCCTCGTTGGCGAGATTGCGCAAGTCGGCCCCAGTCATGCCGATCATTTTGCGGGCAATCGCTTCCAGGTTGACGTCGTCGGCCAACGGCTTGTTGCGCGTATGCACTTTGAGGATCGCCAGCCTTCCCTGCCAGGTCGGACGATCCACGGTGACGTGACGGTCGAACCGCCCCGGCCGCAAGAGCGCCGAATCGAGCACGTCGGGCCGGTTGGTGGCGGCGATGACGATGACCGACTCGTTGGGTTGAAAGCCGTCCATCTCGCTGAGAATTTGGTTCAGGGTCTGCTCGCGTTCGTCGGAGCCGCCGCCGACGCCGGCGCCGCGCATTCGGCCGACGGCATCGATCTCGTCGATGAACAGCAGGCAGGGAGCGTTTTCCTTGGCGGTGCGGAACATGTCGCGCACCCGGCTGGCGCCGACGCCGACGAACATCTGGATGAACTCTGAGCCGCTGATGCTGTAGAAGGGCACGCCCGCCTCCCCGGCGACGGCGCGGGCTAAGAGGGTCTTGCCGGTTCCGGGCGGACCGATGAGCAGGACGCCCTTGGGAATCTGGGCGCCCAGGCGCTGGAATTTTTCGGGGGACTTGAGGAAGTCGACGATCTCTTGCAGCTCGAACTTGGCGGCGGCCATGTCGGCGACGTCGTCGAAGGTGACTCGCATCTTCGACTTGTCGTAGCGCCGTGCCGGGCTCTTGACGTAGTTGCTGAGGAATCCGCCGCCCAAAGGATCGCGCAGCCGCGGCAACAGGAAGAACACGAAAAAGAGGATCAGAATCACGGCCGGCAGCAGAAACATGAGGAGCGAACCGACCCAGGCGCTGGACTCGTCCTCCTGCAAGTAGGCGGTGCCGCTTTTTTGGAGCGTTTGCACGGCATCATTGACGCCTTGGGCGCCGCCGGGGATGAGCGTCTCGATCTTGCTGTTCTTGATCTGCTTACGCAAGTCGGGGTACTTTTGCTCCGCCTCCTCCACCTTGCCTTTGTCGAATTCGCCTACCATGCGATAATCCGGCGGCTTGATGACGACTTTGGCGAACATCTTGTCGTCGGCCAGCTTCTTGAATTCGCTGTAGGGAATGCGGCCCGGCGAAGAGGAATTGGCGAAGGTGATGAACAGTGCGACGGCCAAGCCGAGCAGGATGACGGCCCACAGCCAGCCGCCGGGCATGGAATCCTGGCGTCTGCCTTTTCGGCCGGGCGGCGGCTGCTCGCGGGGGGAAGGCATGAAGCATCCTCGGTGACCCTGTTCCGCGGAAGGAATCCACCCTTCCGATTCGCTTTCTTTAAGATAGCAAATGGAAAAACGCCTGACTACGGAAGCCCAAGCGAGCGTCGGGTGGCACGCCTTGAGTCTTCGAAGGGCGTGGGGGCGCTCGGCACGCCCTTCGCGTCCTACTCAGGGCGTGCCACCCGGCATACGCGCGACGTGGATGAGATGCTCACGTTCCTGCAAAAGTTGCTTCGCTTCGTCCCGCCGCTCGCCCCACGACGACGGCCCGAAGTGCGCATCGTCTTGCTGACACGAGCGGGCTGCCATCTCTGCGACGATGCGCTGGCGGTCTTGCAAGAGACTCGCGAAGCCTATGGGTTTCAGATGGAAACCATCGACGTGGACTCGTCGCCGGAGCTGGCCGCCGAACATGGCGACTTCGTTCCGGTCGTGCTGGTCGATGGGAAAGTGCGATTCCGGGGGCGCGTCAACGCCGTGCTGCTGAGGCGTTTGCTGGATGCGACTTGATACTTTAGCTTGCAGGGTTGGCCTGAGATTCAGGTTTTTGCCGTCATCTCTGAGCGCCGTGGTCTTACGAACCTACGATTTCATTTCATGAACGAAAATTTCGTTTCACAACATGTCTGTGTCTCTGGAATAAATCAAACGAATGCATCATTTCAACAGGGCTACGATCTCCGTCTTCGGGGCGCCAAATTCGGCTTCGCCGACGGCTCTGTCCGTATCCTCGCCTACTCCGCCGCCCCCATCATGCCCGCGCTCGCCACCCGCGCCGGCGGCGAAGTGTTCATTACGGCGTTTTCGTGGGCTGCAGAGCCAGCCGTTGCCATTCCAGGCCGGCGAACTGCCGGTCGGCGGCGAGGATGTCGCGGCATTCCTTGGCGCGTTCGGGCTCGCCTAGCTTGTCGAAGACTTGTGACAAGTAATACAGAGCCTTGGCGTGTTCGTTGCGGTCTTGATTGTAGAGCACGTCCACGTGGAGGAATTCCCAGCGGGCTTCTTTATAGGCTGCCGCATGGAAGAAGATCTCGCCCAGCGCGTTGTAGGCGGTCGCTTTGACGGCTTTGTCGCTCGATTCCTTGATGATTTGCCGCAGCATCGCGATAGCCTGGTCTTTGTCTTTGGAAGTCGCCAGGCTTTCGGCCTTGGCGATGCGGGCCCGAGCGTAGAACCTGCTGTCCTTGGGCAACTTCGCCAAGATGTCGTCGAGCTTCTTGATCGCCTCGTTGCCTTTGCCGCCGCGCAGGCCGACCTGTGCGGCTAACAGCTCGCCTTCGAGCTTTACTTCGGGGGCGACGTTGGCGGCCGCCAACTCTTGATAGGTATCCTCGGCTTCCTTCAGCTTCTTCTGCGCGATTTGCATGTTGGCCAGCAGTCGTAGGCACGAAGCGATTTGCCAGCTATCGGGGTGCTTCGACTTGAAGGCCGCCAGTTTCTGCAAGGCGGCATCGTCGCCCGCGCCTTCCTCTTGGGCCAAAAGCACGGACAAATACGCGATCTTGTACTCCAGGTGCTGTTTGGCATACTTTTCCTTCACTTGGGAAAACGCTTCGGCATACGCCTTAATGATCTCTCCGAGCGTGATTTTTTCCTTGGGGTCTTTCCGTGCGGCCGGGTCGAAGTACTTCCGTTCCTTGGTGAAGGCGGGCCGATAGATGTTGACGCGGACGCCGTCGGGCGTCAGGTTGTTGTACATGACGTCGACGATGTCCTCGGCAGGGATCATTTCCTTGGCCTTGCCTTTGCCGAGGTCCTGCTCGAGGCCGAGGCCCGATTCGGCCGTGATGGTCACTTTCAAGGGCTTCTCCTTGCCGCGGAGGAAGACCTCGTCTTGGGCGCACACGGCTTGACTGCTTCCCAGGACGGTCAGAGCGGCCAACATCATCAGGCGGCGTGGCATCGAGCGTTCCTCGGGGATCCTTAAGAGGCTTTTTCAAGGGTAGGACGGTTTTGCAAACCGTCCAGGCTGACGGACGGATTGCAAATCCGTCCCGGCTAACGAACGGATTGCAAATCGTCCTACGCGTTTCGTTCACTTCTTGGCCTTCTTCAGCTCTTCGTAAGCGGCGTTCAACTTGGGTTCGTTCCGCAGCAGCTCCTGGTATTTGCTGCCGACGATTTGCCAGCCTTCGGGGCTTTTTGAGGTTTCCAATTCGTAGATGTCGGCGGCGGCGCGGCTCAGGAACTGTTTCTCGACGCCCGGCTTCTCCATTACTGGCTTCGTTTGGCTGTACTTGTAGTTGCACCACGTCCTCTGGTAGAAGGCGCCAAAATAATGCTCCTTGGCGAGCTGGTGTCGCTTCGCTTCTGTCTCGTTGGCGGGCTTTACTGCAAGCTGCTTCTTGACACTATTCATGATGGCCGACCAACCGTTGCTCGCGGAGCCGTAATTCCCGATGTCTTCGAGGATGTGCAGGCCCTCTTCCTCCGCAACTAACTGTTGCCGGCCGTTCTTGTGTTTCTGAATTTTGTCCAGCACCTTTTTCGAGCGGATGAACTCCTCCTTGGCGGCGGCGGGATTCTCTTTCGTCTTGGCGTCCAGGCGGAGGGCCTTGGCATATTGCAGTTGCAGCGCCCAGTAAACGGCGATTTCTTGTTCTTCGTCCGCCGTCAGATTGGTCTGGTCGAGACATTTCGGAGCGGGGATGCGTGCAAACAGGTCGGCCGCCTTGCCGTATTGGTCGAGGCTGCTGTAAGCCTGGGCGAAGAAGCTCAGCTCCGCCGGCTTGAGGGACTTCGGGTCGAGCTTCTTCGCCAACTCATCGACGAACGCCCCGAAGTTGGACACGACGCTTTGGAGCTTGTCCTTGTCTCCCGATTTCTTGAGGGCTTCGACCTGGTTCTTGATGTCGCCGATCAGAATCTGCGGCAAATCGATCTTCTCCAGCTCGCTTTCGTCCTCGCCGCGAATTCTTTCGACGATGTTGATGAGGTCGCGGGCCTCGTCGATCTTGCCGGTCTGGACTTTGGCCCGCAAAGCCAGCACCAGGTTCGCGGTCACCGCGCGATGATCCTTCATCTTGATCGGCGCCTTCATGTCGCCCTTCTGCTTGAGGGCGGCGGCGACGGTTTCAGCCGTGCTGGCAAGCACCTTGTCGTACTGTCCGCTGCGGTAGTCGATCTCCGCCATGCTGGAGCGCAGGTTTTTTTTCCAGGCGTCCCATTCCTGCTCGATGGTCTCGCGCGCTTCCCTGCCGAGCCTGTCTTTAGGAAGTTTGTCATAGCGTGCTTTGAATTCGTCCAAGAAACGCGTCAAGTCCTTCAAGTTCTGGGACGCTTTGGGGAGGTCGTTGCTGCGCAGGCTGTAGAAGGCATCGGCACGCACGAAAGAGGCTTGCGTTAGCTGAGCGAGAAGGCACTTGAAAGTTGTCGCGGGGTCGGCGTCGGCCGGAAGCGGATTCATGCGGGCGATGGCGGCGAGCGCTCGATCGCGAAAACGCTTCTCGTCTTCGGAGTTCTTGGTTTCCTGCCACCCCCTGCGGGCAATCAGAGCCAGCTCGGCCTGCGCGTAGATGTAGCCCGCGTAATCGCGCGGAATCCTCTCCAATTCTTCGATGGCGTGTTCGTAGTCGTTGTCGCGGAGGTGCAAGTGCGCAAGTTCGTAGCGGGCGATGCCGAGAACGGGCTCACCCGCCCAGGTCTTGGCGTTTTCCGGGGCAAGGACAAACGCGGCCAGGTCCTTCAAGCGCATACGCGCGCCATCGTCTCCCGGATCGCGGCCCGCGAGGTTGGCATAGGTCCGTATGGCATGGCCGGCGGCAGTGGCCGCACGTTTCGAGGGCGGCCTCGTCCGGGCGAGCGCGTCCCCGGCGACGGCGGCCCGCTGGAGATCGCCCGACGCGAAGTAGCCGGCAGTCAGAAAGTAGCGCGCGTCGTCGACCTTGGCGGCCGGGGTCTTGGCGTCAGCCATGTTGAGAGCACGTGTAAGAGCCTGCATGGACGTCTTGTGATGGTCGTCGCGTTTCTTTTCCAGGCCGGCGCGCTCATTCTCGTCGGCCCTCTCCATTTCCGCGTCTGCCTCGCGCGCTCGGAGCATTTCCACGTGCGCCTTGAGAAAGCACTCATCGAAATCCTTGAGGTCGGCGACTGCTGTCTTCTCGCCCAACTTGAGGTAGCCGATTTGAAGGTTTTTTTGATTGGCTTTCACCGACAGGTCGCCGTTGCTTTCGACGATGGCGTTGAAGTGCTTTTGCGCCTGGTCGAAGCGTGCAAGCGCTTCCGTGGGCGGCGTTTTTTCCTTGCCTGTGAGGAACTGCTGCCCGTCCCGCAGGAGGGCGACGCCCAATTCATAGCGCACCGCCCAGCCTTCCGCGGTATGGTGGTGCGCCGGATAGGCCGCCAGCCATTTCTTGCATTCGTCTTCGATGAGGTTGAGCTTTTTCTTGGTGTCGAGCTTCAGCGTCGGATTGTCCAGGCCTTGGATGTAAAAAACTTTGGCGGCGCGCTGAGCGGCCACGGCGCTTTTGCCGCTGAGGCCCATGACGCGGTCGTACGATTTCTTGGCAGCCGTCGGGTCTTGAATGTCCTGATAACATTTGACCAACCAGGCTTGAGCCAGAGCGCCGGTCTCCCCTTGATCGGCGGCGGCGATGGTCTCCAGGATCTTCTTGGCCCCGTCAATGTGGTCTCCGCGACGGCGATTGGTTTCCAGTTTGCCCGGACCCATAAAGGTGCGGGAGGCGTTGATGAGGTTGAGAGCCCAGTCGAAGCGTGCTTGCAGACGCTCGTTCCCCGGCAGGCCCTTGATGGCCGCCTCAAGCGCCTGGCCGGCCTGCAGGAATTGCTGCTCGGCCTTCTTGGCGATGTCGTCCTGTGCCTTGCCCTCCTCTTGGCGCAAAGCTTTGCTAAGTAGGATTTCGCCTTGAAAGTTGGCCAGACGCGCGATCTCGAGCCGGGCCAGCACGTTCTCCGGTCCTGAAGGGTTCTTCTGCACAAATTCTTCCAACAGGGCGCGCGCGCTGGCAGAGAGGGTGGCCCGCTGCTCGGGCTCCTTCTGCCGCGCCAGGGCGGCAAGAGCGCGGCCTTGCTCGAGCGTTAGGAGCTGGGCCCATTTGGGGTCGGTCAGCTTGGGATCGGTTTTCTTGAGCTTGTCGATGTATTCCAGAGCGAGATCGCTATAACCTTTGTCGCGCAGTTTCCGAACGAAGTCGATTTCGATTTCCGGCGCTTCCTGTGCGTGCGCGGCGTTCGGGACAAGCAAAAGCAAACACGGCGTCAGAAACGAAAACAGTCGTGCCATAGATGTGATCTAAACCCGAGATGAGAAAGCGTTCGCAGAGCGGACTTCGCGGCCGGAGCGCTTGATTCAGTATAAATGGGCGGTCAGGGAGGTCAAGGAAGTTTTGCGAACGCATGGTTTTGTGAACACTTCGTCCGTTCCCGGTATCATAAAGGAGATCCGCGAGTCGGCCGGACGGTCGCTGTCCGGCGGCCGGGGCGCGAGTCCCGGCTTGTCGGAGAGAGGAAAGTCCGGGCTCCAAAGGACACGGTGGTGGGTAACGCCCACCGTCCAAGGCGGGCACCTTCGGGCGCCAGCCAAGGATAGGGAAAGTGCAACAGAAAGCATACCGCCGGCTTCGTTTAGCCGCGAGCCAGCGGCGAGCGCGGGTCCGAATGCTCGCCGAAGACTCGCGGCTAAGCGGAGCCGGTAAGGGTGAAAAGGCGGGGTAAGAGCCCACCAGCAGCTTGGCGACAGGCTGGCTCGGCAAACCCCACCGGGAGCAAGGCCAAATAGGGGAGCAGGACTGGTCCGGTCCGCTATGACTCCCGGGTAGGCCGCTCGATCGGCCGGGCAACCGGCCGGCTAGATAAATGACCGCCCTCGACAGAACCCGGCTTACAGGCCGGCTCGCGGATCCTTCTGAACGCCCATTTGACGGTAATCGGCATGTCCAAAATCCTAGTCCTCGGCACGCGGAACGCAAAAAAGCGGCAGGAAATCTGCGAAATTCTCGGCGACCTCGGCTGGCAACTTCAAGATCTCTCGCAATGGCCCGGTACGCCCGAAGTCGACGAGGACGGCGGCACTTTCGAGGAGAACGCGCGCAAAAAAGCCGTCGAAGTCGCATTGGCCCTCAAACAGTGGACACTGGGCGAGGATAGCGGCCTGGTCGTCCCTGGTCTCGGCGGCCGCCCCGGAGTGCTTTCCGCCCGCTATGCCGGAAAGCAGGGCGATGACGAAGCCAACAACAACAGGCTGCTCGCCGAGTTGGCCCCGTTGCCCGGTGACCATCGAGCGGCCTATTACGTCTGCACCGCCGCGCTCGCCGATCCCGACGGTAAGGTCCACGCGGTCGTGGAAGGCCGCTGTCACGGCGTCATTATCAAGGAGCGCCGCGGCGCCGGCGGCTTCGGCTATGATCCACTGTTCTTGATTCCGGAATATCACAAGACTTTCGGCGAATTAAGTCCGCGCGTCAAGCAGGCGCTCAGCCACCGCGCCCGCGCGCTCGCGAAGCTTCGACCGAAGCTGCGGGACCTTCAGGGTTAAGCCGATCCGTTTGCAATTCACACAAGCTAGCTTTCAGCGAGCCTCGCCGGGCGCCGGAGAGCGCGAAACGCAAGTGAACGGGGTTTTGCGCGCCCGGAGCATTTCATAAAATGGAGCAGAACTTGTATTTCCCTGAGGATCGATTCCAAAATGGCCTTTGACCTTCCCAAGGTGCGTAATATCGGCATCATCGCCCACATTGATGCCGGCAAGACGACCACCACCGAGCATGTCCTTTATTACTCCGGCGCCAAGCACAAGCTCGGCGGCGTCGACGAGGGCACTACCGATACGGACTACGATCCTGAAGAACAAGAACGTGGCATCACGATCTACAGCGCCTGCATCCCGTTCAAGTGGCGCGATTGCACCATTAACCTGATCGACACGCCCGGCCACGTTGACTTCACCGCGGAAGTCGAGCGCAGCCTGCGCGTTCTCGACGGCGCCGTTGTCGTATTCGACGCTCAGAAAGGGGTCGAGGCTCAGTCGGAAACCGTCTGGCGACAAGCGGACAAGTATCACGTTCCCCGGCTCGTTTTTGTCAACAAAATGGACGTGGTCGGCGCCAATTTCGAAAACGCCATCGATGAAATCAAAGAACGGCTTGAAGGAGTGCCGGCGCCGATCAATATCCCCATCGGCGCCGGCTCCATCAAAGACAGTCACACGCCGTTTCGCGGCATCATCGACCTGCTCGAAATGAAAGCCCTTTTCTTCGACGACAAAACCAACGGCAAGACCATCAAGACTGAGGCGATCCCCGCTGAGTACGCGGTCGAAGCTCGCCGCTGGCACGACCATCTTTTCGAAGTGCTCACGAAACACGACGACAAGGACCGCCTCACCAGCGCCTACCTGGAAGGCAAGGAAATTCAGGCGGACACCATCCGTGCGGTTCTGCGCGATCAGACGCTGGCTCGATACATTCAGCCGGTGTTGTGTGGCTCGGGTCGCGAGCACATCGGCATTCAACCGCTTATGGACGCCGTCACGTGGTATCTGCCGAATCCGCTTGATCGCCCGCCGGTCGTGGGCCGCAATCCAGTCAAAAAGGACAAGGAGGAGAAGCGCAAACCAGATCCGAAGGAGCCGTTCTGCGCCCTCGTTTTCAAGATCGTGGCCGACGCGCACGGCGATCTGTTCTACTTGCGCATCTATTCGGGAACATTGAAGGCCAATAGCCGGGTGTGGAACCCCGGCAAGCAAGTGAAGGAGTTCGCCAGCAAGCTCTACCACGTTCTCGCTGATCCGAACCATCGCGAGGATTTGCCGACAGCTCCCGCGGGGGACATCGTCGCCATCATCGGTCCCAAGGAATCCATCACCGGCGACACCTTGTGCGATCAGCAAAACCCGATCCTTCTGGAGCAAATCCATTTTGCCGAGGCCGTAGTGGCGATGTCGATCGAGCCGGAATCGTCGGCTGACAAGGACAAGCTGACCGACGCGTTGGACCGGCTCAAGCGCGAAGATCCGACGTTCACCTGGCGCGTCGATGCCGACACCGGCCAAACGCTGATGAACGGCATGGGCATTCTGCATCTGGAAGTGAAGCGGCACCGCATGGAGCGCGATTTCCGACTCAAAATCCGTGTCGGCAAGCCGCGTGTCAGCTATCGCGAAACGATGAGGCAAAAGATCCGCGTTGAAGGCGAGTGCATTCGCCAAGCCGGGACCGCGGGACTATTCGCGAAGGTGACCGTCGAATTCGAGCCGAAAAAACTGCCCGAAGGAACATTGGTGCAAACGAAGACCTTGGACGGAATTCTGCCGCCGCTCTTCGTTCACGCCGCCGAGCAAGGGCTCAAGGGGGCATTGCAGTCGGGCGAACTTGGCTACCCGGTCATGAACGTGCAGGCGACCATCATCGCCGGCCAAATGCACGAAGCCGATTCCAACGAGATCGCCTTTCAAGCCGCCGGCGCCGACGCCGTCCACAAGGCGCTTAAGAACAACATGATCCTCTTGGAGCCCGTGATGGACACGCAAGTCACGGTCCCCGAAGAATACCTGGGCCCCGTCACCGCCGACCTGAACGGCCGAAGAGCCGAGGTGACCGAAGTCGTAAGCCGCGGCAAGCTGCGCGTCATCAAGGCGCTGGTGCCCTTAGCGCGAATGTTCGACTACTCGGACAAGGTGAGAAGTTTGTCGCAAGGCCGGGCGAGCTGGACGATGGAGCCGAAAGCGTACGCGCCGGTGGCGGAGGAGGAAGTACGGCGAATGTTCGGCGAGGGCGCGGGCTTTTGAAGCGGCTCGTTTAGCGGGGAGCCGCAGGCGACCGGGCCTATAACCCGTCCCTTCTTCCTCTCATAATTCTGGTTGCGGTATTGCGGAATCGGGAGGATGAACATGGCGATTGATGACCTAACTCAACTCGTGGAGCCACCCAAGTTCCTGGTTGAAAAAGGCGACCCAAGCATTTGGCGTTCAATCGAACAAAGAATAGGGACACCTCTCCCAGACGACTTCCGTGATTTCGGAATCACTTATGGCTCTGGAAGCTTTGTTGACCCTTCACTGAGAATTTCTGTCTACAATCCGTTCTCCGAGTCTTTTCAAGAACGGATTAATCAACACCGTTATACCCTTGAAGCGCTCAAAGCGGGAGAAGGAGATGAGTATTTCCCCTATGGCATCTTTCCCGCTCCGGGAGGGCTCGTCGCTTGGGGGCACGATGACCTGGCAGGCGAACTGTATTGGCTTACGGTTGGCAAGCCAAATAATTGGCGTGTCATTGTCCGCGACGATCCAAATGAGCTTGAAGAATTTGGCGAAACGATGACAACATTTTTAGCAAAGGTTTTCGCGCGGCGTATCTCCGTAAGAGCATGGCCCGAACCCATTTTGCGGGATTCCGTGAGTATTCGTTTCGAATCAGAAGTCTTCGCAGTTCTCGAACGGGAGAATCCGCAAACGATCTATGCGTTCTATGTAGAGAATGGAAATCGCGCGGATTTCTGGGTTCGCGATGAGCGCTCGCAGGTCGGTGTCTGCTATTACGTCAAGGCAATCGGCGGTAAGCGAGAAGGCCCGCTGTGTGGAATTCCCGACGAATACGATCGACCGGTCGTGACAATGGATATCTACGCAAACGCCACGCTCATTGAAAAGGACGTTGATGCTCCCCACGGCTATCAGCGGTCGTTTTTTCGCGTTGAGCCACCTACCGGGGCCTAGATCAGTTACAGCGGTAAGAACTCCACTTTGTCTGCCATATACTCGAGATCACCGGCTTTGGCGATAATCTCCAAATCCCGGACAATCTGTCCCACAGTGAGTGCCAGTTGGGCGCAGTAAACAACGCCGGCAAAATGTTCCGACCCTTGCTGCCGCTTTGAAGCTTCCTTCAAGAAGTCTTCGTCTTGGCTAAAAAGAACTCGATTCAGAGCAGTTGCCCGGTCCAAGAGCTGTGGATCGAGCATCATATCGGCCTGGTCTTCTTGAGCCGTGAGAACATCGACGCCGCGAATGCGCAGGCCGTTGGTGATCCCGCTGTGAACATGCACATCCATGTAGAATGATAAGCTCATCGAATTTTCCCAAGCCGACGCAGCTTCTGACGTAGCGGGGAATCCAGATTCGCAGCTCGCAGCTTCTCGTATTCCTCCAATTCTCTCTCGAATTCTGCATCGAATTCCGCTTGATGGTCATGGTAGTAGCTCAAAGCCGCATAAATCTGCGCCATCGAAAGGTAACCATCATGCTGCCGCGCAATTTCCTCGGCGCTCCACCCGTGAGCGATTTTCTCCATCGCGATCATTTTGACCTTAAATCTTGTGCCTTCAATGAAGGCGCGGCCCTGTTCGTCAAGGACGATGTGCTTTGTCGTAGTGTCGGTCATTTCAATTTCCTCTTTACCTCACCGAATTCTATCAGGCAAGCGCCGCTTGCCGCAATCGAAGGTCAACCATCGACGGCATTTCACTTCTCCGCCGGCGGTAAGGTCGTTTGCCTGGCTGTGAGGACGCCCCAGCGTCGTCGCATCGCCGTCTACGAGGAAAGAAATTCGTTGCATGAACGAAATATCCGTTTCAGGACCTGTGCGTCACTCTCGAAATAAATGAAATTGAAGTCATAATCTAGACGCGGTGCTGCCTCTTTGTGCGAATTCGCCTTGCCTACGTGGTTCCGCTCCCTCCCGTAATGGCCCTTTCTGCGATATCATTTTAGCTAACAAACACTGACGCGGTGATTTCGATGCCCGAGCCGGCTGACTCCATCCTCGATCCGTTGACCCAGAGCGGCATTATCTCCGCCGAAGACGCACTTACCGTGCCTCCCGAGATGGCCGAGAAGACCGTGGACGCCGTCGCCCAGCATCTGGTCGACAAGCAGCTTATCACGGGATTTCAGGCCCGCGCGTTCATCGAGGGCCGGACCGCCAACCTCGTCCTCGACGATTATGTGATTATCGACAAGCTGGGCGAAGGCGGCATGGGCACGGTCTACAAGGCTCGCCATCGCCGCATGGATCGTCTGGTGGCCCTTAAAGTGCTCTCGCCGGCAACCATGGATTCGCCCGAGGCGATCAAGCGCTTCCATCGCGAAGTGCAGGCGGCGGCTAAGCTCACGCATCCGAACATCGTTGCCGCCTACGACGCCGGCGACCACGATGGCGTGCATTTCCTGGTGATGGAGTTGGTAGACGGCGAGAACTTGAATCAAGTGGTGCGAACGCACGGCCCGCTTCCGGTTCGCCAGGCGCTGGAATGCGTGCTCGAGGCGGCGCGCGGGTTCGCCCACGCTCACGCAAAAGGCATCATCCATCGGGACGTCAAACCGTCGAACCTGATCCTGATGAAGCCGCAAGAATCCGGCACCCACGTCAAGATTCTCGACATGGGCCTGGCTCGTTTCGACACAAGCCTGTTGACGGCGGCGGCCCCCGCGGGAAGCGCGATGACCCAGGCCGGCGTGATCATGGGCACGGCCGAATTCATGTCGCCGGAGCAGGCGCTCGATCCTAAAGTCGCCGACGCCCGCTCGGACGTTTACAGCTTGGGCTGCACGCTCTATTTTCTGTTGACAGGCGAGCCGATTTACCAGGGCGACACGCTGATGATCAAGATCATCGCTCATCGCGAGTCGCCGGTTCCCGCGCTCCAGTCACGACGGCGCGACGTGCCGGCCATGGTCGAGGCGCTGTATCAGCGCATGGTCGCCAAAACTCCTGAGAGTCGTATTGCCAGCATGACCGAGGTCATTCGCGAGGTCGAGGCGTGCCTGGGAGAAAGCGCCGAACCCGGTCCGATCGTGGCCACGCTGAGAGCCAGAAGCCCCGAACCGGTTCCCTTGCTGGCGACGCTAAAAGACCAAAGCGCGCGGCAGGATGCTCCTTCGACCGATCACAGACGAGTGGCCAAAATGGACACGGCGCTATCGATTCAGACCGCGCCGCCCGAGAGCCGTCGTTGGACTCTAGGCGCACTGGTTGACGTTGTCCTTGCGACTTCCCTTGGCCTTGTACGCTGGACGATTACGGCGGCAGTTCGTCTCGGTGTCTGGGTAGTCCGATTCGTGCGCTATCTTTTCCGGAGAGGCGAGCGCGAAACGAAAGAGGCGCGCCGGGAGCGTGAGCGACCGGAGTGACGCCATGCACTCCAGTCGCTTACGCTCCAGGCTCGCCTGAGTTTATTTGCGCTCGACGCGCAGGATCTTGATCGCCGGCTTCAGCGTCTGGCCCTCGGCGGGCGACGACTGGATTTGCCGCACGATGTCCATGCCTTGGACCACTTTGCCGAACGCGGCGAAACCTTGGCCGTCGGGGTTGCGTTTGCCGCCGAAATCCAGTTCGGGCTGAGCGCCGATGCAGATGAAGAAATCCGAGGTTGCGGTGTCGGGACCGTCGCGGGCCATCGAGATCGTGCCGTCCTTGTGCGCGCGCTTGGTGTCGCACGTTCGCTCCAGCTTAATTCGCCTTCTTGCCTGCCAGAATCGCGAACACGTTTTCCTGTTCGAGCGGGAACTGAAAGGCGTCGGCCACGCGCGTCATGTAGTTGCACCATGAGCCGTACCAAATGAGATCAATCGCCCGATTGAAGCCGAACGCGTCGACCAGACCTTTGACGTCCTTGTCCGAAACGGCAGCCGGCTCTTTGGCCTGCTTGTGGGCGAACTGAAGCGCCACGCGCTGGGCCGGCGGAAAACCCGACCAGTCGCCGCCGGCCAGTTTCTGAGTCAATTCCTGGATTTGTTCCTGCTTAAGGCCCGCGACCGCGAGCCCCATTTCGCTGTGGCCCATTCAGTAGAAGCATTCGTTGCTGCGCGTGATCACCCAGAACATGGAGTTGGCGAAGACTCGGTCGAGCTTGGATTCCTGTTGGAAGGTCCGCATGCAATCAAACCAGGCTTTGGTCAACATGGGCTGATAGCCCATGCTCACCCGCGACCAGACGATCAGCGACGCCTGCCCTTTTGCCTCCGGCGGAAGCTTGGCAAGCCGGCTCTCTTCCGGCATCGGCACGCGTGGCTTGCGGATCTTTTGAGCTTCGACAGCTTTGGCTAAATCGGCGGAACTGCGCTCCGACCAGACCGGGCTTTTGCCGGCGTCCGGCGCGTTCCGATTCTTCAGCGCCTCATCCCACGATGGTCGCGGCGGCGTGACGATTTTCGCCTGCATCTGCGAATCGAGGCGGACGTCAAGCGGCGGCAATGGGCCGCCCGGTTCAACTTCGACGCCCAGCGCCAGGAAGATGCGGTTCTGGAAGTTGGCGTAGGCCAGCGTGTGCACCATGCCGACAACGATTTCCGGGCCGAAATGCTTGAGCAGATCCTCGACCTCGGCGTCGGTCACGGCATATGCTTCCTTGGTCATTTTGCGGGCAAAATTCATTGCTGCACGATCCGCCTCCGAAAGCTCGCGCGGATCGCCGGTCAGCTTCTTTGTTTCAGGATCGCCGAGACCGGCGCGGCGCAAATCCGCCTCGGCATAGCGCCGGGCGTAGGCGCAGCCGATGGCGTCGGCGGCGGCCCAGCGTAATTTCCCGGCCAGCACCGGTCCGATGGGGTTTTTGCCGCGATGGACGTAGTCCAACTCCAGCATCGCCCCGGTTGTGCGCGGCAACGGCTTGATTAGGGTTCGCGCCCAAGCCGGCAGCGGCGGGTCCTGGCGATGGATATGCCGCCAAACCTCGTTGTTGTCCGCAGCTGGGAAACGCGCTTTGGACGTTGGACTGTCCTGGGCGCGCGCGAAGCCGACCGAGAGGGACGTGATCGTCAAAACCGCGAATATGAGTTTTCGCATTCGATGCCTCTTTGTCTTGGAGTGCGGCGACTGTTCGCCGCCTTGGGATTTTAGGATGGGCTTCGAGCCACTGCCTAAAATCCCAAAATCTCACAGCGGCGAATAGTCGCCGCACTCCGAAGTGGTTAATGCAGCAGGTCGCGGAACACGGTCAGGGCCGGACTGGTGCCGACGACATAGCTGACCGCCTTTTCGTGCGCTTGCCCGTCAGCATTGCGCACGATGATCTTTACGGAACAATACAAATTGGCGCCCTTGCTTTCGCCGGCGCCAAGAACGTCGTAGGACGCCAGGGCCAAACCGCCGTTCCAGTCGGGGTCCATTACCGTGACGGCGTCGCCGCCGGAGCGTAAAGTCTCCGGCCGGTCGCCGTTTTTCCATCGCTCCAAGGCTGTTGTCAAGGTATTCCTCGCCAAGTCCGGGTCCACGTCGTGCGATGGACGCGAGCAGCCGCTCAGGACCAGACACAGTATTATGGCCGACAGCGCTGGGGCCATCTTTGTATGCAGGTTTCTCATGATTAATAATCCCCCACGACTTCGCCGCCCGCGCGGGTTCCTAATGCGCGCCAGGTGGTGATGTCGATGCCATCGGTGACGAAGCGAACGCTGCCGTCGCCTAGGAGCAAGTTGACGCCGCCTTCGTGATAGCTGCTGGGCGGCATCGTCGCCTTGCCGACCAGGAAGAAACCGCACGACCGGCCATTGGGCGGCGAGATGTGCTGGTAGCGGTGCTGGCCGTCGATCCACGGCGCGCCCATGAACAGCGGGAACTGATTGGCGAGGTTGGTGATGTCGACGGCGGCGCACTTGGCGACGGCGTCATCCGCATTCGTCGGATTGAGCGGCGAGAAGAAAACGTCGGCAATGGGGCTAACGACGGCGTTGTTGCCATCGGCCAGGAGGCGCTCGCTAAAAAACGCGGTGTTGCTGGTGCCGTCAATGATGTCGGCGAAACGTACGCGACCGCCGACGAAGAAGACGCCGTTGTTGGGGCCGATAAAGAGTTCGTTGGTGCCGCTGTTGGCCATGTAGTTGGTGGCGCCGCCCAGGCCGGCCAAGGCGTTGTGAATGTCGGAGGGGCAGCGAAACGTGCTTATCTCGATCATGCGGGCGGTGTCGTTGAGCGGATTGTGGCTGCCGACGTAAAAGTCAATCTTGTTGTAGATGTTGTCCTGTTCCAAGAACGGCAACAGCCGCGACAGGGCCGAAAAACTCTGTTTGGGGACGACATACTCCGCGCCCATCGGAAAACGCAGGTGGACATCGTGGTAATTGTGAATTGCCAGGCCGATTTGCTTGAGATTGTTCATGCACTGAGTGCGGGCAGCCGCGGACCGCACCTTCTGGACGGCCGGCACCAACAGGCCGATGAGGATACCAATGATGGCGATGACCACCAACAATTCGATCAGAGTGAAACCGGTACGACGCTTCATGGCTAACCTCCGAAGAAAAAACGATGAACGATAAAGAAGAACGAGGTCAAGAACACCGGACTACCACGGCATCTTCCCTGACGGATTCGCACGCCGCGACCTTGGAGATGCGGCTTCGAGCCGTGCGCGCGGCTCTATTGGAAATTTGGAAGTTCATGGGCGGTGGCCGCTGGAGTTTGGAAGCTGCGATGCCTGGCCTAGGGGGTGAAGCGAGCGCGAAACGTAAACGGGGCTTGTTGCGCGCGCACCCTCGACAGTCGAATCCCGCGGCTAGGACGGGATTAGGAACGTGGCGGGTGGAAGATGGAGAGCGGTTGATTTTGCATTAGCATCGTGTCGAAACGCCCCGCGAATAGCCGGCCGTTTCGTTCGGGAAGGAGCAAAACCATGCAGAAGTGAGCCCAGTTTTCCTGGCCGCGCTCGACCGCAGTCGTTGGTGGAAGCGGCAACGGTTGTTCGCCGCCGGAGCATTGCGGTCCGCGGCACGGCTGCCTTCCGGGCTCCTGCGAATCTTGTGAGTCTTGAGGGCATTGGCGGCATGGCCGGGAAGAGGTCTGGGGCATGCCTGGACGATGAGGCGCCTTGCCACCGGCCGTCACGTAGTCGCCGCAATCGGCCCGCGCCTTTCCCGGCGCGAAGAAAGCGCTTGCCAGGAAGACCAGCGCGGCGCCGGCGAGAATTCGGGTCCAGTTTTTGGCGGAACGTGTGGCCATTTGGCTACCGAAAATACTTGGATTCTCCACGGTAGCAGCCGTCGGCCGCGAATTGCAAGCAAAAAATCGAAGGAATCCTTCGTTACCACGCGAAGTGCGCGAACGCTTTGTTCGACTCGGCCATTTTGATGGTGTTTTCGCGCTTGGTCATTGCCTCGCCTTCGCGGCGGTAGGCGGCCATCAATTCGTCGGCCAAGCGGAGCAACATCGGCCGGCCCGCCTTGCTGCGGGCGGCGCCGATGATCCAGCGAATCGACAGGCTTTGCTGCCGTGTCTTATTCACCTGCATCGGCACTTGATAGGTGGCGCCGCCGACGCGCTTGGAGCGCACTTCGACCGACGGCTTGACGTGCTCGACCGCCTGGGTAAAAACCTCAATCGGACTGGCGTCGGGCATGCGCTTCTTGATCTGGTCGAGGGCGCCGTAGAAAATGCGCATGGCGGTCGCCTTCTTGCCCTGCCACATCAGGCAGTTGATGAACTTCGACGCCAGCTTGGAGTTGTACCGGGCGTCGGGTTTGAGATTGTCAGCGCTTGCCGTTCGTTTCCGAGCCATGGTTTCTACCTAATCTGTAGGGTGGGCCTCGCTGCGCTTGACCCACCCTACTCAAGTTAGTTGAGCGATGGTTCCGGTATCAGTTTGAATTTCCGCGCCGGCCTGACGCCGTGGAGGCTGCCGTCCAGGGGCGTGAAGTATATCTCGTTGAGGTCGCCGCAAGTAGGGCACGGGATGGCGACCGAAGCGATGCCGCCTTGGTACATGCCCTTGCCGCCGCACTGGAGCGTCACTCCGAGAGGATTTTGGCACAGGCAACAGGTGAAGTCGAGGTCGATGGTTAGCTCCCGCATGAACGAGGGATCCTCCCCAGGGATTAAGTTCGCACGTCCGCCTACGGGCTTCCACAATGTTGCTCTCGCATGAACGATTTCGCAAACGTGTGGCGTCGTTAGGGGGATGGCTTTCACGATGAGGCATCCACGGTGCGGCTTACGTGCCTTCCTTCTTTGCCCCGTACTTCGAGCGAGCTTGCTTGCGATCCGCGACGCCCTGCGCGTCCAGGACACCGCGGACGATGTGGTAGCGGACCCCGGGCAGATCGCGCACGCGGCCTCCGCGCACCAAGACGATGGAGTGCTCCTGCAGATTGTGGCCCTCGCCGGGAATGTACGCCGTCACTTCGGTGCCGTTGGAGAGGCGTACGCGGGCCACCTTGCGCAAGGCGGAGTTGGGCTTCTTCGGCGTCATGATCTTGACTTGCAGGCAGACTCCGCGCTTTTGCGGGCAGCCGACCAGCGCCGGATGCTTGGGCCTGCGATATTGTTGAGTGCGTGCCTTGCGCACCAATTGATTGATCGTCGGCATTCCGTACTCCAATCCCGTCAAATTCAGAAGAAGTTACGGTATGCGAGCTTGCACCGCCGGTCAAGACATTTTTTTGCGGCGGCGCCAGCCAACGAAAAACTTGTGCGTCGGGGTTGGATTCTTCTCTACAATTCTTCTACGGTTTGTCGCGGCTCCTCCAGTCGGCAGCCGTGTTTGCCCATCGAGGTGTTCCTTGCTCTTTCTCTTCGCGTTCACCCTTTTCGTCAGTGCCGCGCTCCTATTCTTAGTGCAGCCGATGATCGGCAAGATGATCCTGCCGCGGCTTGGGGGAACGCCGGGTGTTTGGAACACTTGCATGGTGTTTTTTCAGGGCGTGCTTTTGGTCGGCTATGCATACACGCATGCGGTCAGCACCTGGAACCGGCGCCGGCAGCTGTTCATGCAAGGCGCCATTCTAGTCCTTCCCTTCGTGGTGTTGCCTTTCAGCCTGGGCGCTTGGCAGCCGCCCGCCGATCACAATCCCGTGCTGTCGGTGTTGTGGCTGCTCCTGGGTTTGGTCGGGTTGCCGTTCTTCGTGGTCGCCACCAGTGCGCCGCTCTTGCAGAAGTGGTTTTCCGGCACGAGCCATCCGGCGGCCCGGGATCCTTACTTTCTTTATGGCGCCAGCAATCTGGGAAGCATGCTCGCGCTGTTGGCGTATCCCGTTCTTATGGAGCCGTTGTTTCCGCTGGAGGAGCAGGCGTGGATCTGGACCGCCGCCTACGGAGTCTTGGTGATCTTAATCGCCGGGTGCGGATTGGTGGTCTGGAACGCGGCGCCGGCCGGCATCGTGCCAGCCGGCGTTGTGCCGGTTCTGAAGCCGACGGCGACAACGATCATGCCGGCTTCGAATGCGATCACTCCCTGGCGACGGCTGCGCTGGATCGGCCTGGCCGCGGCGCCCAGCAGCTTGATGCTCGGCGTCACGACGTACCTCACTACCGATATCGCGGCCGTCCC
>JACPZP010000208.1 GCA_016195405.1 Planctomycetota bacterium
ATTGTTTCGCGGTCCAAAACTCGTTCACGAACGTCGCGATTTCGCGCGGCGCGCTGGACGATGCGTCCACGAACGAAGTCTTGATTTTGCGAGTCGGCTGGCCGAATTCGCAGAACGCGGCGAGCTCGGCTTGGAGCATCACCGCATGGTCGAAGGAATTATGTGACGCCGGCCCGAAATCAAATTCCAAGTTGTCGCGCGACTTCACGTTTCAAGTGGCCGTGCGTTTGCCGCCCCAAGTGAACCATGCGGCCACGCTCAACAGCAGCAGCCCAAATGTGCCGAGCGTTTGGACGACGAGTTGGAAGGCTCGCGTCTGTCCAGCCGTGCGGCTGACTTCCAGAAAATGCGGCGACAGGAATAGCAGCGCCAGCCCGTAGCCGGCCGCGACGAGCACCAGCCAGGGCACCGCTTCGTATCGCCGGCGTGCGAGCAGACTGCTGATGAGCACGTTGGCCAGCGTGAGCGGCAACATGCACCACGCAAACCACGGCACCAACGGCGCGATGAAAAGATATTTTGCGGGGTAAACCAATCGCAACGGCAGTTCCGGCAACAGTGTGCAGCCAAGCGCGGCCAAGCCACCAAGCAGCGCCGTCGCGCCGAGCGCTTGTGTCAGCACATTGGTCTTTTCCGCGCGCGCCGCGCTCTGAGCGACCTTCGGGAACATCACGGCCATCATCGGTGTCGTGAACGTCACCAGCGCCCGGCCAATCATCCCGGCTGCGCCGTAAAAACCGGTCGTTTCTTTATCAAACACGCTTTGCACGATGATCATGTCGGCGCTCAACATGAACTGGCTCGCGCCCAGCCCGAGCGTTAGCGGCACGACACGCGCGAGCCACGCCCGCCATTCAAATCGTGCGCCTTCGCCGAACCAGACATCGCGCGTCTGCCAGCCGGCAACGAACATCGCCACGACTGCGCCAATCAGCGCGCCCGTCATCGCGCCGGCTGCGTACCCTCCCAGCGCGAGCACGATCACCGCGAGGCTCACGAAACGGCCCATTCCATTCAAAATGGCAACCCAACCCAGCCATAAAAAATTCTGCCGTCCCTGGAGCAAACCCATCATGATCGGCAGCCACATCGATACCAGCGCGAGCAGCACTGTCACCCAGAGCGACGCCGGGTTGGAGATCTTCCACAACCCAATCAGGTCTTTTCGAATCACCACCGCGCCCGCCGCCATGCCCAGCCAGATC
>JACPZP010000209.1 GCA_016195405.1 Planctomycetota bacterium
CGAAGCGTTGCTGCAACTACGTGCCGACCACCTCAGCGACGCCAAACCGCTTGCACACTTTTGGCAAGCCCGGCAAAACAAAGAAACCGGACAACGCCCCTATCGGCAAGCCGCATGACTACAAACCGGGTCGTGCACCCGATAATGCCGCGGGAAGGGTAGCGCGAGCGCGAAACGGCAAGCGGGGGCCGAACATGGCGCATGATACGTTTCGGGCGGGGAACTTGACGGCGGTCATCGGCGACAACGCGGAACACGAGGAGCATCGCGCCGGCTACAACGGCCTGTGGCGGCTGACGCACCGCACCGAGGCGGCCAACCTCTTCGTGCCCAGCGTCGCCGGCTTGAACTTCGAGCATATCTTCGACGGCGACCACGCCGACATGGGCAACGCGCGGACCATCTTTTTCGAGCCGCGAAACGCGCGCATGGACTTCCGGAGGATTTCCGACACCGAAGCGGAATTGCACCAGCCGGCGACGCCGAATTATCACCTGGAAAGCTGGACACAGTTCACGCTGCGTGCGCCCCATTACGTCGACATGCATTTTCGCTTCCGGGCGACGCAGCATGTTTTTCGCCATGGGTACATTGGACTTTTCTGGGCCACCTACATTAGCGCGCCCGAAGACAAGAGCATGTACTTCCTCTTGGGCCAAAACTGGCAACAGCTTTGCTCGCAGCGGCACAACGATGAAAGCACAGTGCGTCACGCCGCCGACCGCGTCGAACTGCGTTTCAGCGAAGGGCAGCCCGAGGCGCTCTACCGCAATCTCTCACCTCTGCGTTTCGATGAACCTTTTTTCTACGGATTATTCCGCAATCAGGTCGTTATTTTCCTCTTTGACCGGACTGAGGGCATCCGCTTCACGCATTCGCCTTCCGGCGGCGGCATGAACAAAGACCAGCAGACGTCGAACCCTGCTTGGGATTTCCAATATATTCTGCCGAAATACGAAGTAAAAAGAGAGTATGGGTATCGAATGCGTTTGGCATACAGGCCGCGTTGCAGCCGGGCGGACATCCTCCGCGAGGTCGCGGCATGGCGGCAAGTCAAAGAGTGACGGGTAGTTCGGGAGGAAAGCACATGAGCGCGATGACCACCATGCCGCGGCGCCACGCCCTCGGATTGCCGGCGGGCAGCGTTCGGGCCACCCATTTGCTGATCGTAGTCGCTTTGATCTGCGCGACCCTGCTGATCCCAAATCAACAGGCGGAGGCGATTCCGGCTTACCTGGTCTATCTTTTTCTCCTGATGCTGGGGCATTATTTCGCGCATCGGAGTCATGCGCAAACTTCGGCCGAGGAGTCGCATCCTTTGTATCTGCCCCGCGGATGCATCCGCTTCCTCATCATGGCGGCCCTTGTCGGCGCGGTCGGTTGGCGGCTTTATGACAATCCCGAGCAGCTGAAAAAACAATTCGATGCCACCGTCGAGGGACTTGGTGGAGACGCACGCCTACCGCTTCTAGTCGTGGGCGGCTTTTTCTTCGGGGTGCTGGTGCGCGCGATCGTGGGCCGTGAGGCGCCGCCCTATGCGCTGCAAGACATGGAAGCCTGGCTGTCGCTGATCTCGACCTTGGGATTGGCGGTCGCGGCGATCATCCATCTCGTGATCGATCCCAGCCTTGACACGCGGTTGTCGCTGCCGACTTGGGAAGGAGTTCTCGCCGCGATCGTGTCGTTCTATTTCGGAGAACGCTCGTGAACCCTCAGGGCCCCAAGCCCGCAAGCTCGAAGACTCGCCTGCGGGCCTGGAGCGCTTGATGGGAATTTTCCCAAAAACATTTGACCAAGCCCCTCTCCCTACCCCATAATGGCACCCATGACAGGCGTTCCGCGAGGGACGCCGCCATATGTGTGATTAACAGTAAGTTGTCATAGGTCCGCGGCTTTTCGGCGACGCGATGGTTGCCGCAGGGTCCGCGAGCACCCCCCCAACCACGGAACTGCGCACCTCCCCAACAATCCCCAGGTGGCTCATGATGCTTTTCTGGTTCTTGCTGGCGGCCTTGGTGCTGGGAGGACTTCTCGCCAGCAGGGCGGCCCGTTTCCGGGTCGCCTCTGTGTGGCGCGAAATTTGGTTTCGACAAACCGGGACGCTGTTCGGGACGCCGGTCCTGCTGAGAAAGCCCGCGCTCCGGTCCACTGCTAGATCGGCCCAGGTGACCAAGCCAACTGTTCCAGCCTGGCGCGGGGTTTCACGCGCCGGCCCACAGAGTCTGCGCCGCTGGCCAGGATGAAACCCTATTTGGGTCGGATGCTCCGCGCTCGCCTTCGGTTTTCCATATCCAACGTTTCGAAAAGCATGCCGGACCACTTATGGGAGTGGCCGCCATGCCCCCGGAATTGGTCTGGAGTCTCCTGGCCGCTCTGCTGGGCTTGGCGATCGGCGGCGCAGCGGCCTATGTTCTGGTTCGCCGCCAAGATCGCCTGAATCTCAACAGTGCTGAAGTCCGCGTCAGGGAACTCATCAATCAGGCCGAAAAAAACGCCGAAAATACACTCAAAGCGGCGGAATTGCGGGCCAAGGATGAGATCTTCAACAAGCGCGAGGAATTTAGCCGCGAAATCGAGCAACTCCGCAATCAGCACCGCGAAACCGAACGGCGTCTGGAGAAACGAGACGACCTGCTCGAGCAAAAGCATCAGACGCAGCTGAAGAAGGATCGCCATCTGCAGCACACCGAACGCAAGCTAAATGAGCGCAAGGAGCAACTCGACAAACACGTCCAGGATGCTGAAGCACTCGTCGGGCAGCAAACCCTACGCCTACATGAAATCAGCGGGCTCTCGCGTGACGAGGCGGAAAAGCTGCTGCTCCAGCGTCTCGACAAGGAACTCGCCGACGAGATCGCCGTTCGCCTCAACCGCCACGAGGAAATGCTCAAGGCGACGACAGAGGACAAAGCCCGGCGCGTGCTGGCGGCCTCGATCCAACGCTACGCCGCCGAGCACACTGCCGACACCACCGTCAGCACCGTCGACATCCCCTCCGACGACATGAAAGGCCGGATCATCGGCCGCGAAGGCCGCAACATCCGCACCTTCGAGAAGGCGACGGGAGTCGACGTGATCGTCGACGACACGCCGGGCGTGGTGATCGTAAGCGCCTTCGACAACATCCGTCGTGAAACCGCCCGTCTGGCGCTCACCAAGCTCATCCAGGATGGCCGCATCCATCCGACGCGCATCGAGGAGGTCGTCAAGGAGACTCAGGAGGAGATGGAGCGCCACGTCTTGGAGGTGGGCAAACAGGCGGTGCTGGAAGTGAACTGTGGGCTCATGAACGAGAAGCTGATGCAGCTTTTGGGCCGGCTCAAATTCCGCACGAGCTACAGCCAAAACGTCTTGCAGCACAGCCTCGAAGTGGCTGCGTTGTGCGGCTTGATGGCGGACGAGATCGGCCTCAACGGCACGCTCGCACGGCGCTGCGGCCTCTTGCACGACGTCGGCAAGGCAGCGGACCACGAGATGGAAGGCGGCCATCCCAAGATCGGGGCGGAATTGGCCAAGCGCTATGGGGAATCGAGCAAGGAGGTTCTGCATGCCATCGCCGGCCATCATGACGACGTCACCGTCGACCACATTTACACCGTGCTGGTGGCCGCGGCGGATGCCATCAGCGCCTCGCGCCCCGGCGCCCGCCGTGAAACGCTCGAGAAATACGTCAAGCGGCTCGAAGAGTTGGAAGCCCTTGCATCGGGATTTCCGGGAGTGGAACAGGCGTTTGCAATCCAGGCTGGACGCGAGTTGCGCATTATCGCCAACGCCGCCCAGCTAACCGACAATGAAGCGGTCAAAACCTGCCGCGACATCGCCCGCGCCATCGAGCAGCAGCTGAACTACCCCGGCGAGATTAAGGTAACCGTGGTTCGCGAAACCCGCTCCGTCGAGTTCGCACGCTAATACCCTGTTCGTAGCGGAATTCGCAAGAATTCCGGGGAGACTTCGGAATTCCTGCGAATTCCGCTACGACACTTGGACCCTCATGCGTCTACTATTTCTCGGCGACATTGTTGGCCAGCCGGGCGTCGACTTCGTGAAAAAGGCCCTGCCGCGCTTACGTGCTGCCGAGGGAATCGATCTGGTGATCGCCAACGCCGAGAACGCTTCGGGCGGCTCCGGCATGACGCCGCGCACCTATCGGGACTTGCGCAAAGCCGGCGTCGATCTCGTCACCATGGGCGACCATATCTACAAGAAGCAGGAACTGATCAAGACGCTCGAAACCGACGACCGCATCTGCAAGCCCGCCAACTTTCCTGAGGAAGCGCCCGGAAGAGAGTACGTACTCGCGCCGAGTTCCGATGGCGTCATGACCGCGGCGTTCTGTCTTTTGGGCCGAACCTTCATGCGCTCGGTGGATTGTCCTTTCAAAGCCGCCGACCGCGTCTTGAAAATGCTGGAGGACAAGACTCGACAAATCGTTGTGGACATACACGCCGAAGCAACGGCGGATAAGTATCTTCTTGCCCATCATCTCAAGGGACGCGTCAGCGCGGTCTTGGGAACGCACACCCACGTACAGACCGCGGACGAGCAGATCCTCGGTGGCACGGCATTCATCAGCGACGTCGGCATGACCGGTCCTTACGACAGCATCCTCGGCCGGCGCATCGACCGCGTGCTGCCTACGACCATCACCTTTGTGCCGTCGTCGTTCGAAGTGGCCACGGGCGACGTGCGACTGGCTGGGGCCATGGTCGATATCGACGGCGGCAGCGGAAAGGCAACTTCAATTCGGCGCGTGATGCTAAATGAAGCGGATTTGGAGAGTCTGCCGCCGGCTTTGTAGGATGGATTTGCAATCCGTCCGGGTTGCAGCCTAATTGCTCAAAGAAGGATTGCAAATCCCAGACGCAGCTCATGTGTCGACCTATTCCGAGCAGACGTCTTCAATGCGAATCCGATCCGAGGAGAAGTTTCGGACATCTCCCCACAGGCGCACGATCACGGGATCGCGCTCCAAGAAGCCAAGCAGCATGTCCGCGATCGAAACACCCTCAAGGACAGTGATCGGGCCTCGCATCCAACAATAGACGGGCCAGCGGTCCGGGTTTCGGTCTTCGGTCTGCCAGAAGTACTCAGGCCCGTCGATGTCCGCCATGAATGGGAATAGTCCGCCTGGGGCGGGGTACAGCGGCAGGTCGAGCTTGTTGAAGCGCTCGTCGTAAGTGTTACCGCGCAGCCACTTAAGCTTTTTGGCCACGTCCTTAACGAACGCCTTCGCTTCCCGAGGACTCTTGGGGTGGCCGTAGAACGGTAGCAGCTTGTCGAACCAGTGGCAGGACCCGTAAACAGCGACGAACTCCTTGAAGCTCTCCGGGTAGCGCAGCCCGATGTGCTCCTCCAGCAGCGACCAATTGACTCCAGTGTGCTGCAGGGACTTCGGCGGGGGCATCAACTTAACGAGTTTTTTGAG
>JACPZP010000210.1 GCA_016195405.1 Planctomycetota bacterium
CCACTGCCGCAGGAACTTTTTTCTTGCGTGCCATCCTTGGCTCCTGAAAAGAGCCTCGTCCCATCCCGTTGCCGAATCTACCATTTACCGACACAAGCATACCAGAACCCAGGCGCACCATGCAAACCGCGTCGTGCACCCACGGCGAATTGCATCTGACTCCTTCTCTTGCTTTTCCGGCGCGGCTGGCTTATCCATTTCAGTCGGATTCCCACAGAAACAGGATTGGAAAGCTGGGAAATTCACGGCCTTCTGAGATTTCCGGCAAATGGCGTCGATATCCATCAATCAACGCTTGTTTCCCGACGAGAGCTATCACCTCTTTCTAAACGAGATCGAGCGCCATATGCCCCCCGAGGGCGCGGTCCTCGATCTCGGTTGCGGCGACAACCGCATGCTCGCGCCCTGGCTGGCTCCGCGCCGGCAAATGTGGGGAGTCGACTTCCATAAACATCCCGCGCTCGTCGATCCCGCCTGCTTTCGGTTACTTGAGCCCGACGGCACAATCCCCTTCGACGACAACAGCTTCGATGTCATCATTTCCCGTTGGGTGTTGGAGCATGTCACCCATCCGGAACGATTCCTGGCCGACGTCGCCAGGGTGTTGCGGCCGGGAGGCGTCTTCGTAAGCCTCACCGTCAACGCCAAGCACTATGTCTCCTGGCTAGCGCGCCTCTTCCACTTGGCGCCCCATTCTTGGACGCAAACGCTCATCCATCGGCTTCTGGGCCGCCCGCACGAGGATACCTTCACGACCTACTACCGGCTGAATTCGCTCGAGCGGATGGATCGTGCCGCCCGACCAGCCGGATTGGATGTGATGCATAGCCGCTTTTACGCATCGCAAGAGTATTTCGCGTTTTCGAAGTCGATCTACAGCCTGGCCGCGTTCGTGGATGGAACGCTGGAAATGGCCTGGCCGACGCTTGGCAAGATGTACTGGGTGGTTTCATTGAGGAAAAGGCGAAGCAACCCTGCGAAAACCGGTCACGCGAAGCCACGCCGAAAAGATTTAATGACGGATGTTCAAGCCGCGTAGGAAGCAAACTAACTGCGGATTCCAGAACCTGGCAGAATGTTGAAAAAGGGGTCTGACCAGTTCGGTTTCTAGGCAGAATGCTGTGCCGAATGCTGTGCAGGATGCTGTGCAAATCGCTCACCCCCCCTCTCTTGGCCCCACCCCGATTTGTCCGCTTGCGACGAATTGGCCATAAGATATTGATGCGAAATCGTTTATAGATTACATTGCTTGCGAACTGCAGAATCGCCTCCATGCGAGCATTGCCGTACCCAAAGCGACCGGCGCACCCATTTTCCACTCCCAGCGCTGCGCACGCGGAATGTCCCAGCAGTCAATGGCCTCGGCGTTTCGGTTCGATCACATCAACTGCGAATTTTCCGAGCAGGAAAGGTAACGGTCCCGAAATCTCCCTGCTAAAATCAGAGGGTAGCAATACTCAGCGCAATGGTGCGTTCATGTCGAATCGAGTTGAAATCATCGATCGCGGTCGTGGGCCTCAGTTGTCCACCAGCCGCGTTACCGTTCAGGATTTGGTGCCTTATTTTCAAGACGGCTCCACTTATGAAGAGATCATTCGTTGGATTCCATCGCTCACGACAGAGGAGATCGCGGTCGTCGAGTGCTTTTACCGCCAACATAAGGATGATCTCGATGAACAGGATCGACGCATCCAGAGGCGCACCGAGGAACAAGTCCGCCTGCAGCGGCTTCGCTTTCCCGAGCTAGAAGGGACAACGGAGGAACGCTTGGAACGACTAAAAAAGCTCCTTCACCAACGGCGTTTGGAGAGCAACGGTGAAGGGAATCATCGCTGACATAAACGTGCTCGGGCACGTTTCATATCTCGTTCAGCTGATGCAAGCGGATCCCTGGGGTGAACTCTGGCGAGACTTAGCGATTGGTTTTTTTCGGTTCGCCGACGTTGGTTTGTTGGAAACATCGAGCGACCTGGAAATCTGGCAACGCTGTCAGGCGGAGCAACTCATTCTGATAACCGACAATAGAAACGACGATTCGATCGATTCCTTGGAAGCGGCGATTCGTCAACACGGAACCCGCGAATCGCTCCCCGTCTTCAACATCGGAAACGTCAAGCGATTTCGCCGCGATCGCGACTACGCGGGTCGCGTCATGTTGACGCTTGATGAGTACCTCCTCCGCATCGACAGCGTCCGTGGCTCCGGGCGCCTCTACCTTCCGTGAACGAACTCCGAATACTTGCCTCGTCCTTGCCCAATTTCGCACTTCGCGTTATACCTAATAACTTAAGCTTTGTTTATTAGGCAAAGGAGAAGCATCCATGACTCGCATCCAAGTCGGCGTGGGATTGCTGTTTGTTCTTGGGACAATTACGCAAGCAAGCGGCGCCCACGATCCAGCGTCGCTCTCTTCGTCCCTCGTTTTCGAACCACAGGATGGCGCCAAGGAAACGGACGAACGCTTGCGGCCGTATGTGGAGGTCTTACAACAGCACGGCGTCGAGCCGGTTCGCTACGTGGCCGGGGCGCTCGCCAAGCACGACCTTGTCATCTTCGACGACGCGCTCCACACGGCCGTCGAGCCCTTCGACTTCTACCGGCAGCTCATCAAGGACGAGTCGTTCCAAAAACATGCGCCGGCGATCTTCCTGGAATTGATTCCGAGCAACAAGCAATGGCACTTGGATGCGTATTTGAACGCGGACAGCGACGACCGGCGCTTGCTCTATCCCGCGTTTCAAGACAACGCCAACGGCCTGGGATTCAATTACAAGACCTACTTCGATTTCTTGCAGGCCGTCCGTGCGGTGAATCAAACTTTGCCGGCCGAGCGCCGCCTCAAGGTCTTCGGCGTGGGCGGTCCCACGTATTGGGCGGAAATCCAGACGCCGGCCGACCTGGCGCAATACTACAAATCGACGATGGGTTACGACCACCACATGTATCACACGATCTTGGGCGAGTTGGACCAGTTCCGCGCGAACAAGAAGGGCATCCTCCTGACCAACACGCGCCATGCGTACAAAGGAATCAAACGCAAGGACGGTCAATATTTCTGGAACACGGGCACATTTTTCGCGCAGTGGCACCCAGGCAAGGCGCATTCCATTCGGCTGCACAACATGACGTTGTCCATTCAGGCCCTGAAGTCGCCCAATCCCAAGAAAGGGAAGACGCTTGAGGGGATGGAGCGAATCGACTTCAAGTTCGTGCGGATGGCCCAGGGCCTTTGGGACAGCGCGTATCGCGCTCATGGCGACCGGCCCGTCGCGATTCCGCTTGCCGGCAACGCCTTCGGGCAAGAGGCCTACATCGGCAACCATCAACTCGACGCCATGCCGAGCCAGAAAATCCAAGACGCCTACGACGCCTTGATCTTTCTGGCGCCGATCGAGAAGCTGCGGCAAACCGCGCTCGTCGATTTCATCTATACTCCGGCGTTCAAGGAGGAATTGAAAAGGCGCTATCGGCTCCAACAGACCGAGGCGCAGCTCGCACAGCTTTACAAGCAAAACGGCGTCGACAATCTTGACGCTCTGATCGCCAAAACCCTGGTCGCAAGCCCCGAAAGACCGCAGACCCAGGCCAAGACGGCGGGACCGATCGATGAATGGAAAGGACGCACCGAGTTGAAATAAATCGTCGAGGAGTGAATCCATTGCTTTTGGGCAACTCCGGGCGGAAAATGAGCGAAAGGGAAGAGTCATCTTCAGAGGAGTAAGGTCATGTCACGTAACTTCGTCGCCGCACTCGTTCTTGTCCTGGCACTGATCGTGGCCGGCGCCGCCTTCGCCGAGAACTATAGGGAAGCGACGGTGGTGTCCAACACAGGCGGCGCCGTGGTTAGCTTCAAGATCAAAGCCGGCGAGCAGGAAGTGCAGGTCTTCGTCACAACCAAGACCGTCATCACCGATTCGGAAGGCAAGAAAGTCAGTCCGAAGCATGCCTTGCAGAAAGTGTGCAAGGAGGGAAGCATCGTCGACGTCACCACGATGACGGTCGACGGCAAGGCCTACGGCAAAGCGGGCAAGAAAGTCGAAATCGCGACGGAGATCACGCAGCTCAAGCCGCGATAAACTGGCTTGACGGTAGATTTGAAGGATGCAGTTCTTTGCGAGGATCGATGTAAAATGAAAACACGAAAGAAACCGGCATCGCACTCGCGGACCACGTCCGGCCAGCGCCCAAAAAAAATAAATGCCGTCGCCGTCGCCGCGGCTCAGGGGGTGCAGCCCATTGAGAACCCCCAGGAAGCCCTTGCGCCATTTTGGCCGAAAGAGGAATCGGCCGACGACCTAAATAAGGCGGTCAAACGCTGGCGAAAAGAAGGGCGCGGAAAGATCCGCCAATGAGCGCTGTCGTCGTAGACACAAACGTTGTTTCCTATCAATTTAAGCGCGATTCGCGTGCGCTGCTTTTTGATCCGTATTTGCGCGGCAAGACCTGGTTCCTTTCCTTCATGACAACTGCCGAATTGGAACGATGGGCGCTCGCACGCCGCTGGGGGGAGCGCCTCACCGCTCAACTTGACCGCCATCTGAAGAGGTTCGCTGTGATCTATGCGGACCGGAATTTGTGTAGATGGTGGGCCGAAACCACGCACCGGGCCAATCGTGCCGGCAAGCCAATCGACCCTGCGGACGCGTGGATTGCGGCGACGGCGCTTGCACTTGACGCTCCACTTGTCACCAATGATCCTCACGATTACGCTGGGGTGACAGGGCTAAGGGTGCTCGTCTCCTAGCGCTTTTGTCCGAGCTCAACGAGCGTTCACTTCTTCGCTGGCGGAGCCACGCCTGGCGGCAACAGCTCGCGAGTCAAGGCCCCGGTGGCGCCGTTAAAGACGCGGACCACGCCATCCTGGCCGCCGGAGGCGACCACCGTGCCGTCGGGGCTGACACCGATGGCGTAAACGAAGTCGGCGCCGCCGGAAAAGTTGCGGATGTTGCCGCCGTTTTGGGCGTTGAAGAACTTCACCTGGCCGTCGCCGCCGCAGGTCACGAATTCGGCTTTCTTGCCGATAAAGCTGAGCCGGGTCACTTGCTTGCCGTGGGCGTTGATGGTGCGGGCCTGTTCTCCCTTCTCGAAATCCCAAACCTTGACGGTGTTGTCGCCGCCGGCCGAAGCTAAGAGCTTGCCGTCGCTCGTCCAGCCGACGTCGAGCACGTGATGGGTGTGGCCTTCAAACGACTTAACGAACTTACCCGACGGAATCTCCCAGACCTTGATGAACTTGTCGGCTGAGGCGGTGGCGATCATCTTGTTGTCGGGGCTGAAGCAGATGCCGTAGACCGTGTCGGAATGGCCGTTCTTGACGTCGGTGATCTTGTTCCAGCTGCCGACTTCGAAGACTTTGATCTCGCCTTCGACGGTGGGCTCGCCGCCGGCGACTGCGAAGAGCTTGCTGTCGAGCGAGAAGGCGACCGCGACCACCGCATGAGCGAATCCGGACAATTTCTGGCGGAGCTGCCCTGTCTGGATGTCCCAGAGGACGACTTCTTGGAAGCCGCCGGAGACCAAATATTTGCCGTCGGGCGAATAGGCCATTGATTCCACGATCGACAGATGGGCGGCCTTCAGATCCTTGCCGTCGAGCCCCTTGAGTGCGGGATCGACCAGCGATCGGATGTAGGTTCCGGAGCCGGCGTCGTAGACGTGGATCTGATTGCCGCGGCCGGCGGCGACCGTCGACTTGTCCGGGCTGACCGCCAGGGCGCGCACCGGGTTCACATTGGCCGGCGGCGCGCTGACGATCACTTTCGGCTTAGCGCGCAGTCCCGAAGGCGCTTTGGCGCCTTGATCGATCCAGAGCTTGACGAGCGCCAGCTCTTCGGGCGTCACCGGCTCTTCACCCTTAGGCGGCATGCGCGGCTTCTCGTTGCGGGACATGACTCCGTAAAGCAAACTGTCCGCCGATTTGCCGGGAACCAACACTTTCGGCCCGCGCTTGCCGCCCTTGATGAGTCCTTCATAAGCGCCGATGTCGAAGTTGCTTTCCTTAACCGAGCCCGAATGGCAGGTCACGCATCGTTTGTAAAAGATCGGCTCGATGTCCTTTTCATAGACCACCGGCTCGGGGCGCTTCAGCTCGATGACCTTGACCGGCCCGGCCTCTTTCTTCTCCTGAGCGAACGCGGCGACCGGCAAAGTCATGAGTAAGCCAACGGTGAAAAGGACACGCATGAAAATCTCCTACGAAGAACCCGTAGCCGCAGCCTTCAGGCTGCGACCTTCCGCAGGTTGAAACCTGCGGCTACTTGTAGAAATAGGAGCGCGGCGCAAACGGCCGCGCTCCCAGGCTCCCCCCTACGCCTTATTCTCATTTAACCACGTTGACATTGATCTTGGTCTCGTGAACCAAGCTGACGTTGCCGTTGATCACGGCGACGGCGCGGATGGTGATGTTCGGGCGGTTGCCAGGCGCGGTGTTCGGAGGCACTTTGAGGATCAGTTTCGCTTCATTGGCGCCGGCGGGGATGGTGATCGGATCGGCGGTGACGCCGGCGACGTCCTTAGGCAGGACGAACTCCACCTTGAAGGCGTCGTTGAAATCGAACAGCCGGGCGACCTTGACGAGCACGGCGCCGTCGGCGCCGAGCTTCACGGTCGGATTCGCGTTGTCGACCGACAGGTTGGCCACCTGCTTGGGCAGCACCGTGAGCTGGATCGGTGAGGAAGCGAGGATGGTGTTGACCGGTTTGGCCTTCGGGTCGGGCTGAATCGGCGCGAAGCCGCGGAAGACGACGTTGTACGTTCCCGGCGGCGTGTTGGCGGCCACCGTCAACACGGCCTGCTGTTCATCCTTGCCGGGTGCGAAGGTCAAGGCGGCGAATGCGATTCCCGGCGGCAATTCGCCGGGATTGGGCGTCACCTGGAAGTTGCCTTTGAAGTCCGGCGAGAAACGGGTCAGTTTCAAGGCGACGTTGAGCTTGTCGCCGAGGGAAACGACCGCCTTATCGTTGGCCGGCGCGAGCTTGGCCGGCGCCTTGGCGCGGACGGCCAGCACCAGCGAACGGTCGAGACGAGTCAAAGGCGGAATGTTCTGCTGCGGCGCGACGGCGTGGCTGATGGTCGCCGGTCGGGCCTCGCGCACCATCTTTTGCCCGTTGACGATCGCCGTGCCTGTAACTTTGACTTCACCGGTAAAGGGAGCCGCATTGTCGGCGGCGCTGACGGCGAGGTAAGTCGCCTTCATATTGGCGGCCAGGAGCTGAGGCGGGCAAACGAGGCCGGCGGGAAGGCCGTCGAGCGTGAGCGTAATGTCGCCCTTGAAGCCGTCGATCCGCTCCGCATGGACGGAGTAGAGGGCCACGCCGCTTTGACCGATGTTGACCGCTTCGGGCCGGTAGTCGTCTTCGGGCATCACGATCAAACGAAAGTCCGGTGTCTCCTTGTAAATGCGAAGGCGATAGACGTGCGTCGCATCCGCGATGAGATCGGCGACGTGGCTGGCGACGAGCAAGTGGACCTTGCCGTCCGCCGGCGCGGTGTACTTGTAAGGCGCCGGATCGCGAGTGGCGTTGAAGAAAGTCTTCGGACTGAGAATGTTGGGATTGTCTTCGAGCTTGACGATGTCTTGCTTCTTGGCCATGTCGTAGAGCTTCAAATACATGTAGGTCGGCGCGCCCAGGCGGTGGCTCAATACTTCGATGACGTAGGTGTCGCCCTTTTTGACGTTGAAGGCGTACCAATCGCGGTCGCGCTTTTTGTCCACCCGGCCCGCCACCTCGCACGGAGCGGGAATTTCCTGGGCAGTCTCCGGCGTGTCGTTGTTGTCGTTCTCGATGACGACCGGAGCGCGGGCGTAGGTCAAGAGCACCGGATTGGAAAGGCCGCCCGGCGATGGCAAGCGGTATTCGAAGCCGTCCAAGAGTCCGGACACCGGCGTCACCTGGCCGGTATAAGCGAGGCGTTGTTGAGCCATCGAGTCGTCCGGCGCTTTGATGTTGACGACGAGCTTCTCAAGGGGTTTGCCGTCGAGCAGGGCCGCGGGATCGACCTGGCCGCCCGGCAAGCTGCGGCCATGGAGCGTGACCTGGGCAGCTTTGCCCGGCTCGATCATCGGCGGGAAGACGGCGTCAATCCACGGGGCAGCCGAGAAGTTGAGACGGTAGTAATAGTCGGGGCCGCCCTGGGTGTAGGTGAACTGGTTGAGCCGGAGGACATAGTCGCCGTCGGCCGGCGGTGTGAAATCGAGGATGCCGTCGCTTGCGGGCAGGGGCCGATGGAAGGCGATCATCCTGCCGGCCGCGTCGTAGATGCGCATCTCGGGATGGAGCCGGCTGTCAAGCGAAGCGCACAGACACGTGATAAGGATTCGCTGACCCTTCTTGGCGAGGAAGAGCGTGTAATCGACGTCGGTGGGCGCCGCGATAGCGCCGGTGATCGTTGTTCCTAGCTCGATCTTCTGGGCCTGGTCGACCTCGTTGTTCGGCTCTTTCTCCGCGACTTCGTTGAGATCGCCGACGACGAAGACACGCGGGTTGCTGATGCCGTGCTTGTTGACGAAGCGAACGTCGTGATAACCGAGCGGCACGTCCTTGGCGATGGTCACGGAAAACTTGGTGATTGGTTGCGGCGGAGGCGGCGGCGCTTTCGGATCGACCTTCGCCTTGGGATCGACCTTGGGCGGCGGCGGAATGATCGGCGTTGCCTTGATGCCGGGATGGCTGAAGTAGAGGCCCTCCGGATCGGTCATGTCCGCGCCGGCAAACGTGACTTCGAAGGTGGTTGCGACTTTACCGCCCATCGGCGTGATGCTTGATAGCCGTGGGTGTGGCCACTGGTTGCCGATGTTGACCTGCGCCCGGACCGGCTCCACGCCCAACAGCAGTGTCACGAGAGCCCCGACGAAAACAGCCAGGCGACAGGACGAAATGCCTTGCATGAGGAAGCTCCATCGAACGGGTCCGTGCAATGATCGGGGAACCGGGGCGGGGCGGCGGGCAGGGGGGAACCGTAACTGGTTGGCTGATATCGCCGGCGGGTTGGCCGCTGTGGTGGTTTTGGGTTCCCGGCAGCGGCGCCCATGGAACCTCTAAAGGAATATGGTAATGTTCCGCTGGTACTGGGTCAAGAAAGTTTTGAAAGCTTATTTTTTCAGCACGACGCGCAGCTTGTTGATCTTGGCCGCCAGGATGAAGTCGTTTTCCGAAAGCCCGCCGATGGCGTGGGTCGAAAGTTCGACGGCGACGTTGCGGTAACCGACCAGGTGTAGATCGGGATGGTGGTCTTCTTTTTCGGCGATCTTGCCGATGCGCGCGAAGAAATCCAGCGCCGTGACGAAGTCCTTGACGCGCCATTCGCGGCGCAATGCTTGGCGATTAGACGAGAGCGACCAACCCGGAACAGCCGGCAGCAATTTGTCCATTTCTTTGCGGGTCAGCGCAGGGACGCCGCCCTCGCAAGGGCGGCAATGCTTCCGACTCAAAGGTTCCGAAGCCATGTTGGCCTCCTCTTGTTTACGTTTCGCGCACGCATTATGCCATGCGGGCACTGATTCTCTAGGCGCTAACCCGCAAGCGGACAAGGACGGCGCCGCTTCGGATTCAACTCCTCAATCTTCGCCATCAAGAGCTGGGTCACTTCCTCAATGACTCTGCGCGTTCGCTGTCGACCGAGGTAGGCCGTGAGATCGACGGGCGCGCCGAAGATCACGCGAACCGACTTGCCGCTGGGATAAAGCCACGAGGGGAACAGCCGATCCGTGCGGGGTCCGCCGGCGATGAAGACGGGATAAACGGGCGCGCCGCTGCAGAGGGCCAGCAGGCTCATGCCGGGTTTGCCGTGGCGCAGGCGATTGCGGGCGACGCCGCTCAGGTTGCCTTCGGGAAAGACGCAAACGATGCCGCCTTCCTTGAGCCGCCTTAAGGCACGCAAGAGGCTCGAAGGATCTTGGCCGGAGCGGTTGACGGGAACGCACCGCAAATGTTCGAGGACCCAATGGGTGACTGGGTGCAGCTTGAAATGCTCGCGCGAGACCAAGAAACTCATGAGGCGGTCGCACGCCGTCAGCAGGATGGGCGGATCGGCGCTGCAAGTGTGGTTCGAGATGACGATGGCTGGGCCGACGCGGGGAAACGGCGTAGGCCGGTTGCACGACCAGCGATGCCAGAGCCGGATATATGGGTACGAGATGCGTAACAGGAAGAAGTCGGTCCAGGGAAGGCGCGAGCGGATCCAAGCGCAGTAGACGGCGTAAATCGTGATGAGGAGGCAGCAAAGCGCCCACATGGCCTTATCCAGCTACTCCGGTCCTCCGGAACACGGCGGTTACAAACCTATCATATGCCGCCATGACCGCTATAGGCCGCAGAGCTTGCGACCGTTCCTGCCGTGTTTGCCTATTGTGCCACGCTCAGGCAAAGCCGGGGATTTAGTTAACCGAAGGAACTGGAAGCGGTTTCAGAAGGGGTCAGGACCTGTGATTCTGGAGGTCCTGACCCCTTTTGAAACCGCTTCTAGGGAGAATCGTCACATCATTCCCACGCGGAAGGGGTACGCCGTGAGACGATACGGATGGTTGGGCCTGGTCGCACTTGTGAGCATGGCGCCCGTGAGCAAGGCGCAATCCAGCGACTGGGCGGCCGATTCGAAGAGGGTGAGCAAGGAACTCGCGATCGTCAACGGTCGCATTTCGGGCCGGGTGATGGATCATACGGCCAACCACGGGGCGGACAATCGCATCTGGTCGAGGACATTGCAGCAAAAGCGCGACCTCTACGTCTACCTGCCGCCGAGTTTCTGCAAGGACCAGCGTTACCCGATCATGATTTACCTGCACGGGTTCGCCGTCGACGAGCAGTCTTTCCTACGCCTGGTCCCGCTGGTGGATGAAGCGATCCGACAGGGAAAGCTGCCTCCAATCATCATGGCCGCCCCGGACGGCAGCTTGGCGGGCGAGCCGTGCATCCTCAAGCCGGGCAGCTTTTTTCAAAACACCCAAGCCGGCGACTTCGAAGATTACGTGCTTCAGGACGTTTGGGACTTTGTCACCCAAAACTATCCGATTCGCCCCGAGCGCCAGGCCCATGTTTTGGCCGGCATGTCCATGGGCGGCTTCGCGGCCTTTAACCTCGGCATTCGTCACCGCGACATTTTTGGGATCGCCATCGGCATCCATCCGCCTTTGAACACGCGTTGGGTCGATTGCCGCGGCAACTACTTCGCCAAGTTCGATCCCAACAATTGGGGCTGGCGGACCAAGCTCGACAATCCCAACGAGGTCATCGCCAAGTTCGCCGGCGGTCTGGTCAAGCTGCGCATCAAGGCGGTCGTCGGGCCCCTCTATGGCTTCGGCGACGAAGCCCTCGCGGATATCGCCCGTCAAAACCCGATCGAGCTGATCGATCGCACGGGCCTGAAGAACGGCGAGCTGGCGATGTACGTCGGCTACGCCGGCAAGGACCAATTCAACATCACCGCCCAGGTCGACAGCTTCCTGTACCTGTGCAAGTGTCGCCAAATATGCGTTGCGGTCGGGTTTGAACCTCACGGCCGTCACGACTCGGAAACGGCCGTTCGCTTTCTACCTAGTGTCTGCACATGGCTGGCGCCGCAACTCGCGCCCTATAGTCCGCCATCACGGTAATGCCCGGTACGGCGTCAACCTCGCATGGAGCGGTGGGACAGGCGTCGCGCCTGTCCGCACCGGCGGGACGCCACCTCTCTCTTGCCCGAAATCCGGCCTTCCGGGTATAACCTGGGGTGCTGGAACCCTTCCACTTGGGCAGGGAGGCCCGTGTGATGCGACGATTCCGCCTTCTCGCAATTTTGCTGCCGGCGCTGGCCATCACGGCCTTTGCGACGCTTGAAGCGCAAGAGCCCGAACAAAAAACGAGCGTCAAGCCGGCACTCGCTCGGGTTGCCAAGCATGACCTGGATAAGCTCACCGACAAACAGCGATTCTTCTATCTCAGCGGACAGCGCGGGCTGGAATGGCTGAAGAAGGCGAACAAGCCGGACGGGCGCTTTGTGTATGGTTTTCTGCCGGCTTTAAGCGTACCGGTGGAAGGCGACAGTTTCCTCCATCAGGGCGGCGCGGCCATGGCGACGGCCCGCACTGCCGCGTTCTACGGCGACAAGCAAGGCGCCGCCATCGCCAGGCAGGCCCTGCTCACGCTTTTCTTGGAAACCATCAAAGATGCCAAAGAGCCTCACCTTCGTTACACGGCCGCCCCGCCGGAGCTGATCCATCGGCCGACGGCAAGCGCGATGTTGGCCCTGGCAGTTCATGAACTCGATAGTCCGGGCAAGGACCTGCTCGACGACGCCGAAGGAATCTGCAACTATTTGCGAAAGCTCGTTAAGGCCGACGGCTCGTTACACCTTGTCGAAAACGACACGACTAGCGGCAATGAGGCACAGGCGATCCAGCACTACTCCGGACTGGTGTTGCACGCGATCGTCCGCAGCCAGGAGCATCGGCCCGCCGCATGGAAGCTCGAGGCGCTGCGCAAAGCTCGGCCGTTTTACCACGCTTACTGGAAGCAGAATAAGAACGCGCCGATGATCCCCGAACATACGGCGGCGTATGTCGAAGCGTTCTTGCTGACGAAGGAACAAGGATTCGCCGATGTGGTCTTTGAGATGAACGATTGGCTTTGTCAGTTGCAATACCAAGACATGGACCGAAGGCGGAGCGCGTGGGCCGGCGGCTTCCAAAACTGGGTGGACGGAAAGGCCGTGCAGCTTGCCCCCAACATCGACACGGCGCCTTATGCTGAAAGCCTGGCCGAGGCATGTCGGGTCGCCAAGGTGACCGGCGACGTGCAGCGTTTCGAGCGCTATCGCGCGGCGCTGGAGAGTTCGCTCAAGTTTCTGACCTTGCTACAGTATAACGAGGCCAACGCACGCCACTTCGCGGACTGGTTTCGCCCCGCGGTCGTCGGCGGATTTCACGCGTCGCTCCAAGACGGCAACCTGCGCATTGACTATGGCCAACACGCTGTGTCGGCGCTCACGCAGTATCTAAGGTGCGCGGCCGAGTTGCCATAACTCCCGCTTGCGGGTTAGCGTGACCTAGGTTACACGTCGCTATTACCCGCGAGCGGGGCTGATAGCCAAATTGCCCAGAGCGATGTATACTTCCTCTTTTCACACGATGCGGGCGGGAACAGCGTGGTTTTTCCCGGCCCGATGCACGCGGTCGATCTCATGAATGAAGAACGATCCCCTTCGGCCCGGCCACGCTGCCGTAGCCTTACCGGCGTTCGTGTCCTTGCGACCGGCAGCTACGTGCCGGATGCGGTGGTCACCAACGAGCATCTGCATCAGCGCTTCGGATTCGATTCGGATTGGATCGTCAAGCGGACCGGCATCCTCGAACGCCGCCACGCCCTGCCCCATCAAGCGACCAGCGATCTCTGCTATGAAGCTGCCAAGCGCTGCATCGAGCAAGCCAACGTCGATCCCGCCGACATCGACCTGCTTCTTTTGGGCACGTTCACGCCCGACATGTCGTTTCCGTCAACAGCGTGCCTTGTGCAGGACATGCTCAACCTGAATTGCCCCGCGGTCGATCTGCAAGCTGCCTGCGCCGGCTTTATGTACGCATTCATCACCGGGGCGGCTTACGTCGTCTCCGGCGTCAGCGACATGGCCCTCATCATCGGCGGCGACTGCAACTCGCGCATTGTCAACCCCGATGACATCAAGACCTATCCGCTCTTCGGCGACGGCGCCGGCGCAGTCTTGCTGACGCGCGGCCGGCCCGACCAGGGCATCATCAGCTACAGCATGGGCGCCGACGGTTCCGGCGGCGACCTCTTGAGCCGGCCCGCGTGCGGCAGCCGGCTTCCGCCCACGCCGGAATTGCTCGAAAAAGGCCTCCATTACATGTTCATGGACGGCCGGGCCGTCTTTCGCTGGGCGGTCGCGATCCTGTGCGACACGATCCAAGACGTCTTGCGGCATAGCGGCCTGGACCAGGAAGACATCGATCTCTACTTGCCGCACCAAGCGAACATCCGGATCATCAACGCCGCCACTGACGTACTGCACATCTCGCGCAACAAGGTATTCAATAACCTCGAACGATACGGCAACACCTCCGCAGGGTCTATTCCCCTCATTATCGACGAGGCGATTCAAGAGAATCGCATCCACGACAACGACCTGGTCCTCATGAGCGGCTTCGGCGCCGGCCTGGCGTGGGGAACGGCGATCGTGCGGTGGTGACGGGCCATGGCGCGATCAAAAGTGAACCCACGGCGATTCCTGCGAGCGGCGGAAAAACGACTTAGCGAGGCCCGTTTTCTTTTCGATTCGGGTTATCACACCGCGGCAGTGTATCTTGCAGGGTATGCCGTTGAATGTTCATTGAAGGCCGTGATATTATCTAGTGAGCCGATGGCGCGGCGCGCTGCGACTTTGAAGAGCTTTCGAGGTGCCAAAGCCCATGAATTCATGTGGTTGTTGGACGAAATGAGGGAGCGCAAGAACGTGCCAACCGGAGATGTCCGACCATCGCTCCTGAAAATAAATTGGTGGTCCACGGAGATTCGATACGACCCATCGGACATGGAAAAGGAAACTGCGAAAGAATTTGTTGGAAAAGCAGAAGCGATTGTTACTTGGGCACAAGGTCGCGTGCTATGAGAAGAACCCAAGAAAACCGAGACTTACACGTGCAACTTGTGTTGGATGCTCTGCGAAAAAAATACGGAGCTGATCATCCAAAAGCGGTGATTGAAGCCTATCGTCATGGTCGGCGCTCCATTCGAGTGCGCGTGGTCGATCCCGACCTCGGCGGAGTTCATGTCACAAAGCGAATCGACCCGCTTTGGGAGATTCTGAAGGAACACGTTCCTGATGAGGTGCGCGAGGACATTGACGTCCTCTTACCCATTACTCCAAAGGAAGCGAAGACGTCCGCCATGAGCATGGAATTCGATAACCCGACTCCAAATGGGATGCCGTGACCGCTTCTTCGCGAACCCGTTGGCTTCCCCTCTTGTCCGTGTTACCATCGAACCATGCACGAAACCTTCGAACACACCGCCGACCTCGGTCTGCGCATCCGCGCCGGCGATCTCGAAGCGTTGTTTGTCGAAGCCGCTCAGTGTTTGTTCGAGGCCATCGTCGAGGATTTGAGCACCGTCCAGCCTTTGCGGCGCGTGGACATTGTGCTCGCCAAAGATGAGCCCGATTACTTGCTCTTCGATTGGCTCAAGGAACTCTTGTACCACTTCGACAGCGAGCATCTGCTCTTCGGCCGCTTTGAGGCGCATGTGACCGAGCAGGGCCTTACGGGCAGCGCATGGGGTGAGGTGCTCGATCGTTCGCGGCACAACCTCGAGCACGAGGTGAAGGCGATCACCTATCACGGTTTGAAGGTGGAGAAGACCGAGAACGAATGGTTAGCGGAAGTGATCGTGGATATTTGATGAATGTCAATCAAGCCCGCAGGCGAGTCTTCGAGCCTGCGCGGGTGCCCGAAGGCTTCGCGGCACCCCGCAAGCTCGAAGACTCGCCCGCGGGCTTGGATTCAATGAATCGGAGTTGGAGATATGCCCAAGGAAACCTATCACGGCCCTCTCGAACAGGTGGACGCCTGCTGCTACCGCATTCCGAAGTCGTACAAGCCCGGCATGCGCGTCGATGGCCTCATTTTTGCCAATGAAAAGCTCATCGACGCCGTGAAGAAGGACCAGGCTGCCGAGCAGGTGGCCAACGTCGCATTTCTGCCAGGCATCCAGCACGCCAGCCTGGCCATGCCCGACATCCATTGGGGTTACGGCTTTTGCATCGGCGGCGTCTGCGCCACCGATCCGGACGAAGGCGGCGTCATCTCGCCCGGCGGGGTCGGCTACGACATCAATTGCGGCGTCCGTCTCATGCGCTCCAACCTCTACTACCGCGACGTCAAGCCGCATATACGCGACCTCGTCGAGTCGCTATTCCGCAACATCCCCACCGGCGTCGGCAAGTCGGGACGCTATGAGTTCCGCGGCAAGGAGATCCATCAACTCCTGGCCGACGGTTCGCGCTACCTCTTGTCGCGCGGTTTGGCCGAGCAGCGCGACATCGACTACACCGAGGCACATGGCAAGCTCGACGGCGCCGATCCGGACCAGGTTTCCGACCACGCCAAGAACCGCGGCGCCGAGCAGTGCGGCACGCTCGGCTCCGGCAATCATTTCCTCGAAGTGCAAATCGTCGACGCCATCTTCGACGCCGATGCCGCGGCAGTCATGGGCCTGGAAAAAGACATGGTCTGCGTGATGATCCACTCCGGCTCGCGCGGCCTGGGCTATCAGGTGTGCGACGACGCCCTGCACATGCTCCGCAAGGCGCCGGAGAAGTACGGCATCGAGCTGCCCGACCGCCAGCTCGCCTGCGCTCCAATCAACAGTCCCGAAGGCGTGAAGTACATCGCCGCCATGCGCGCCGCCGCCAACTTCGCTTGGTGCAACCGCCAGCTTCTCATGCAGCAGGCCCGCGAAGTCTTCGCCGATATGTTCGGCCGCAAGTGGCAGGAAATGCAGATGAACCTGGTTTACGACGTTTGCCATAACATCGCCAAGTTCGAGGAGCACGCGATCGGCGGCAAGACGAAGAAGGTCTGGGTGCATCGCAAGGGGGCGACGCGCGCCTTCCCGCCGGAGCACCCGGAGATTCCGCCGCTCTATCGCAAGATCGGCCAGCCGGTGATCATCCCTGGCGACATGGGCCGCGCGAGTTGGGTGTTGGTCGGCCAGCCAGGCAGCATGGAAAAGACGTTCGGCACCACCTGCCACGGCGCCGGCCGAGCGATGAGCCGGACCGCGGCGCTCAAGGACGCCATTGGCCGCCGCATCGACAAGGAACTGGAAGCGCGCGGCGTGATCGCCCGTGCCCAGAGCCGCAAGGGCCTGGCGGAGGAGCAGCCCAAGGCGTACAAGAACGTCGACGACGTGGTCGAAGTCGTCCACAATGCCGGCCTGTCGCGCAAAGTGGCGCGAATGCGGCCCATTGGCGTAATCAAAGGGTAGCGGGATTGGATTGATTCATTTGATCCATTGCAGACACACCCATACAGGTCGTGAAACGAAAGTTTCGTTCATGAAACGAATTGGTCCTGTCTGAATCTGCTTGCACTCGGACCGTGGAGCGAACATAGTGGGATTATTCCCAATTCGCGCCTCGGTTCGAGGTTCACGTCATGCATTTCCTCTGCTTCACGCTGCTGTTGCCTTTGACGGCCTTACCGCAAGACGAGAATTCTGAGAATGAACAACTCGTTTCGTGGTGGAACGACCTGGCCGGCGACAGCGAACGCGCCTATCGGGCCATATGGCAATTCGTCGAGCATCCCAAAGCGACGGCAGCGTTTCTGCGACAACAGATTCAACCGGTGAAAGCCGCCGATTCAAAGGTGCTCGCGCAGCTCGTAAAGGACTTGAGCAGCGATCAGTTCGCCGTGCGCGCCAAAGCGACGCGTGACTTGGAAAAGCTCCAACACCTGGCGAAAGAAGCTTTGTCGAAGGCTGCGAAAACCGAATTGCCGCTGGAGGTGCAAAGGCGGATTGAAGTTTTGCTGCGCAAGCTGATCGGCCCACCGGCAGACGCGGAGACAGTGCGAGCCGTGCGGGCTGTGGAGATTCTGGAACTCATCGCCAATGAGGACGCGCGCGAAGTTCTCAAGCATTGGGCGTCGGGCGCGCCGACGGCGATTCTGACGGAGGAAGCACGCGATTCACTAACGCGCTTAGGCACGAGGCCGCAGCTTGCGCCCATTCCACTTGGGCAGAAGACGGACGGCGATGGTGAAGCGTTGCCGTATGGGGCGCTTGCGCGGCTGGGAACCACGCGTTTTCGACCCGGCGCAGGGTATGGCAGCGACGCGTTTCTCTTCACCGAGGATAACAAACAACTGATGCTATTTGGCGGCCAAGGCATTCGTTTCATGGACGCGGTTTCAGGAAAGTCGGCTCAGCAGCCTGACAAGAGCTTCGGCAGCGCAGGACATTTGGGGCTCTCCAGGGAACAGAAACTGCTAGCAGTCTCAGGTTACCACGGTTCAAAAAAAGAAAGCAGTACAGTTTTTCTCGATTGGCCTTCCTGCAAAGAAGTCTGGCGCGTTGCGAACGGCACGCGCATGAGTCCGAAATCGCTTGGAATCACCAAAAGCCGAACGGTCGTTGCACTCCTTTACAATGGCACGATGCGCGAATGGGATCCGGTGGACAGGCTGCAAAGGATTCCGAAACTGCCCAAAGATTTCCAAGGGCACCAGATCTCTCCCGATGGTAGATGGGTCGCCGGGCACATGAAGGACAATTCGGCGCTTTACCTCTGGGAGTTACAGAGCGACAAGCCGCCGCGCCGATTGACCACGACTCGATATTTCAGCCCGACTCTCGCTTTCTCGGCCGATGGAAACAAGTTAGCGCTGACCGAGTGGCGTGATTGCGTTGAAGTCTGGGATGTCCCCAAAGGACGGCTCTTGCACCGCCTTGTGGTTCCGCAGAAACGAGGAGGCATCGAGGCATTCACGTTTTCACCGGACGGAAAGAGCCTTGCAGTCTTCCAGAATTACGAACGCAACACCATTTGGGACCTGGAAACAGGCAAGCTGCGGTGCGAGCTTACGAGAATCAATCATCCGTCCGGGGTCGGCCGCTATGCAGTCTTTTCGCATGACAGCAAGCGCCTCGCTGCGGGCGGATGGCCTGGCATCATCGTTTGGGACGCGAACACGGGCGCGGCCACGCAGCAGGACGTCGGGCATTACAGCGTACTCGAGTCCTTGAAGTTCAGTCCGCAAGGCGATTTGGTTGCAAGCGCAGGACACGACGGCACGATCCGAATTTGGGACGCCGCGACAGGAAAGCAGCTTTCGATCCTACTCCACGATCTGAGAGCATGGATCAACGATCTGGTGTTCTCACCCGACGGCCGACGCCTTGCCAGCACAGCCTTCGACGACACGATTCGGGTCTGGGATCCGCGTACGGGTAAGCAGGTACTGAAGCTGGCAGGTCACGGCGAGCTAGGTGGTCGACGTTGGATTGCCTTTGCAAAGGGCGGCCAAGAGCTGGTGTCCTGGGGCACCGATTGTTATTTACGTGCTTGGGACTTGAAAACGGGAAAAGCAGCGGCGGAGCATCGAATCCTTCCAGAGGGGGTGCCAAAGGCGGACGCGCCCGAAGATCAAATCCCTATTTTGGGTGGTGTTTTCACCGCAGACGGTAAGCTGTTCGGACTGGGCAACAGCAACGGTTCACGCACATTTATCGACATCCACTCAGGGGAGCAGGCTTTCCGGCTTCCGACCAGAGCCGAGCCATATGCAATGTCCCCAAATGGAAAGCACTTGGCGATGCAACTTACGGTAACTGATCTGGAAATCTGGGACTTCCCATCGCGCAGCATGGCCCAAGTTGTCAGCACCGATGACGGAATCCGCAGCGTGGCGTGGTCACCGGATGGACGTAGCTTCGCGGTAGTGGGCGAACGCGACGTCACGCTATTTGAAACTGCGTCGGGAAAGACGCGCCTCGGTCTCGAAAACCTGGAGGGCAGACCGTACCGCGCCGCGTTCGCGCCCGATGGTCGCCGGCTGGCGGTAGGGCTTTTGGACACGTCGATTCTCATCATGGACCTGCCGACCATTGCACGAGCGCATTGAGGACTCAATCATGATTGGCATATGTTTGATTCTGTCGAGTACGACTCTTTTCGCGCAGGAACCGGTTAATCCACCCATCATTCGCGCCCTGGCTTTTTCGGCGGACGGCAATTGGCTTGCGGCGTCCAGCGGCGAGCCGGATGAAGGCGGCGATCTCGTCGTCTGGAATCTAAAGGCGCGCAAAGCGCAGTTCATTCACCGCGAGAAGACCGGCATCCCTTCCGTGGCATTTTCGCCCGACAGCTCCCTTTTGGCCGTCGGCGGCTTCGGCGATGAGTGCAAGCTGCTTGATGCTGCCACGGGCAAGCCGAGAACCGTCCTCGCGGGCCACGGTGAAGCGGCTCGTGGCGTCGCGTTTTCGCCTGATGGCAAGGTGCTCGCCGTCGGATGCTACGATCACAACATTCGGCTCTGGGACGTCCAGGCCGCGAAACTGCTGCACACCCTCGAGGGCCATGGCGACAGAGTTTACGACGTCGCGTTTAGCCATGACGGCACCCGCCTGGCCTCGGTCGGCCCAGATAAGTCCATCCGCATTTGGGATTGGAAAGAAGGCAAGCTGCAAAAGAGTTTCAGTGAGGTCGGTTTCAGAGCGCGCTCGGTGCATTTCGGCCCCGAAGATAAGTGGCTCGCCGTATCTTACTGGGAATCCGCGTTAACCTTGCGCGATGCCGACTCCGGCAAGGTGTTGTTCGCGCGCAAAGGCATCGGCGGCGGCGACGGGCTTGCCCTCTCCAAAGACGGCTCGGTCGCGGCCACGACTAGCGGCCGGTTTGTTTTCGTTCATCGCGATCTCCTGCGAAAAGCTGACACGGGAGAAAAGAAACGCTTCCTTGCCCTTCTTGAACGTCTGGACGATGACGACATCACCGTTCGCGAGCAAGCGGGGCAGGATCTGCTCAAGATCGGCACTGTCGTCGAGCCATTTTTGGCCGAGGCGATGAAGGCCGGCAAATCGGTGGAGGTAAAAATGCGCGCCCGAAGGCTGCGCGAGGCGCTTCTGGAACAGCCCGACATTCGGCTCGAGGGGCATCAAGCGACGGTGCATTGCGTGCAGTTTTCGCCCGATGGCGCCACGCTGGCCAGCGCTGGCCGGGACGGCGTCATTGTCTTTTGGGACACGAAGACTTGGAAGAAAACCGGCGAATTGCGACGGTAGAAGCGTTGCGTCGGGGGCGCTTTCCGTGCAAACCAAATTGAGCGGTTGCAATCGATTAGAGAGAAGCTTGGCCATTCGATATTGCGGATACCTCACCAGGCAATACTTCGAGCCGCGAGACATGCCGAAGTGAAAACGTGTTTGTCAGCACCATTTCGGTTAACAATATGCCTTGCTTCTTTTCGAAGAAATCGACGCTTGCAAGTTTTATCGACAAAAGTTCTGGATGATTTACCTGTAGCGCGGTTTGTTCGAGTAAATGGATGCGAAAGGGACGAAAAGGTTGACTCTTGAGCCACTCGCGGAGTTCGTTGGGCGGCATTTATGTTCCTCCCATCGCCGCAGATGTCAAGCATTCCACGCGATCGATACGTTCCATGGGGACAATTTCCGTGCGCAGGGCTATTGGCCATGCGTCCGGATCGCTCGGATCCGGAATGGCGATTGAGAATAGATTTGTCCCGATGACATTGTTGTAGGCATGCCGTACATCGTAAGTGGCGCCATCCTTCAAGAAGACCCGAAACGGCTTGAACGGTCGCTGGTGAAGAAGGTCGTATATCTGTTGCGGAAGTGACATGAAACTCTCCTCAACTTCAACTCTTTGCATTATGATCCACGGTGCCGCAACAGGCAAGAGATACGCGATATTCTTCCCACGAGGCTAACAAGGAGCGAACGATGCAGCAGCGTATGAACCGGCGGCGATTCTTGCAAACCTCGGCGGCGCTGGCGGCGGCCGGGACCATGGTGACGGGCCTTGACGCGGGTCAGCAGCAGCAGGAGCGGATTCGGCTGGGCATCATCGGCGTCGCGGGACAGGGACAGTACAACTGGTCGAACATGCGGCAGGAGAACATCGTCGCGCTGTGCGACGTCGACGAGAACCGGGCGGCGCCGGTCCGCAAGGAGTTTCCCAAGGCGCAGTTCTACGGGGATTATCGCCGGCTCATCGAGAACAAGGACGTGCAGGCCGTGGTCGTCAGCACGCCGGATCACCATCACGCTTTCGCGGCTATGGCGGCGATGCGGGCCGGGAAGCATGTCTATTGCGAAAAGCCGCTCGCCCATTCGGTGCATGAAGTCCGTTTGATGACCGAGGCGGCCGGGCGGAACAAAGTCGTGACCCAAATGGGCACGCAGATTCACGCCGGCGAAAATTACCGCCGCGTCGTCGAGATCGTCCAAGCAGGCGGCATCGGGCAGGTGCGCCGCGTCCACGTCTGGTGCAGCCGCCGGCCCGACCCCGGTTTCCGCGTTCCCGAAGCCAAGCCGCCCAACGGATTCAACTACGACCTTTGGCTCGGCCCGGCGCCGCAGCGGACCTATCCGCCCTTCCGCACCGGCCCGAGCAACACCAGCGTTCATTTCCACTGGCGCTGGTGGTCGGATTACGGCGGCGGCGTCTTGGCGGACATGGCCTGCCACTTCATGGACTTGCCCCACTGGGCGCTCAATCTGCGGCAACCGACGACGGTCGCCGCGGAGGGCCGGATCACCTACAAGGGCGACAACGAGATGCCGGACCTGCTCCAAGTCGATTACGAATACCCCGCGCGCGGCGCCAGTCCGCCGGTGCATCTCACCTGGTATCATGGCATCCACGGCCCTGATCTTGCCGGCAAAGTGCGCTATAACGGCTTTTCGAACGGCGTCCTTTTCGAGGGCGAAGACGGCAAGCGCCTGATCGCCGATTACGACAATCACCGACTCATGCCCGAAGCCTTCGCGCGCGATTATCAAAGGCCGCGGCAGACGATTGCGCGATCCGTGGGCCATCACCGGGAATGGTTGAATGCGATTCGCAACGGCACAACGACGACGTGCAATTTCGATTATTCCGGGGCTCTGAGCGAAGCGGTGCTATTAGGCAACGTCGCCTACCGCGCCGGCGGCGGCAAGCTCCAGTACGACGCCAAGACCGGCCGCATCCCCAACAATGAAAAGGCGGCGGCGTTATTGCGGCGGGAGTATCGGCGCGGGTGGACGCTGCCGGGGCAATAAAAACCTGTTGCTAGGTGACCTCATGACGGAAAAGGAGTGGTTGGATTGTAGTGATCCGCGTGCCGTTTTTGCCGAGATCAAACAGCGTCCGAGTTTCAGAAAGATCAGGTTAGCAGCATGCGGTTGTTGCCGCGAAATCTTTTGGGGAGATCTCAAAGACCGGGCACGCAAGTCTGTTGAAGTTGCGGAGCGAATGGCCGATGGTGAAGCCACTGAAGAGGAAGGACTCGCAGCATTCCACGCTGCGAACATGTTTGCCGATCCCAATTCCACATCCTTCCTTAAGGAAGTCGCCGAGTTCCAAGAGCTCAGTTCTCAAGATAAGGAGGCCTTTCAGTGGGCCGCGCATGAAGCAGGTATGGCGTGTTGGCCTGAACCACAGCTATGCGTGGGAAGCCGCGGCGACTTTCAAAGAGAGCGCCTTCGCGCAAAGGTCTTTCGAGAAGTTTTCGGCAATCCCTTCCGTTCGCCCAGCCTTAAACTAAATTGCCTCAATTCAGGAACTATCCAACTTGCGGAGCACATCTACCATGAGCGAGCCTTCGGCGACTTGCCGGTACTTGCGGAGGCGATGGAGAAAGAGGGCTGCACTGCGACAGACATTCTTGAGCACTTCCGTGAGAATAGTTTTCACGTGAGAGGATGCTGGGCTCTTGATTTGATCTTGGACAAATCGTGACTACGAGGGGATTCCGGCAGGTCTACTTAAGCGGCCGCGCATGCAGCCGCTTAGGCGACTTTGTCACCGCGTCCACAACCACGCCCGAGCTTTCGAGTGCCACCATTCCTAGAATTGGTTCGGCGTTGTTAGACCCGAAGGTAATGGGAGAGACGGTTTCTTCGCCAAGGAACGAGATCCGCGCGAAGCCATATTCGTACTCAACGGGTTGACCATTGGCCAGCTCATAAACCGCTTTATGTTCCGGCTTGATACCAGCCGCGTGCAGGCGATCGCTGGGCGCCAAGCAATCAATTGCACCCGTATCGACCAAGAAGTCCGCTTCGTAGGGAGATCCTTGTTTCCCTAGATCCGAAACAGCCACGGTCACGTGCGTCAGCCCCACAATTCACCTCTCCGAAATCAGAAAACCATTTGTATCAATTTTACCAGAATCACGTTCGAAATCAGCACCAACAGCGTCGAGACGACCACGCCGCGAGTAGCGGCCCGGCCCACGCCTTCGGTGCCGCCGCCGGCGTTCATGCCGAAGTAGCAGCCCGTGGTCGCGATCAGGTAGCCAAAGACGATAGTTTTGAGGGTGGCCGGGACCGCTTTCGCTTGACTTAGGCCGCGTTCGAGCGCCATCAAGTATTGCGTCGAGTGCAGCGTGCCGCCCGACATTTCGGCAGCATAGCTGCCGGCCATGGCGATGAACGCGATGTAAACGGTGAGCAGCGGCAAGGTCAACATGCAGGCGAAGACGCGTGGGCCGACCAAATAGCTCATGGGCGACAGGCCGAGCGTTTCCAGCGCGTCGATCTGCTCCGTAAGCCGCATCGAGCCCAATTCCGCGCCCAGGCTGGCGCCGGACCGGCCCGCGACGACCAGGGCCGCGCCCAACGGCGCGAACTCGAGTACGACGGCGAGCGCGAGATACTCAGGTACGCTTTCGGCGTATTCCTTTTTTACAACGCCGTGGAGATGAATCCAGACCACGACGCCCAGCGCCAGTCCGGTGATGAGCCCCAGCGGCAACGCGCCTAGAAAGCAAACGTAGAGTTGCCGCATCAATTCCGAAAATCGGCGCGGCGCGGAAAGGGCGGCCAGAAGCGCGCGAAGAGCGAAGTGCGTGAAGCGGCCGCAAGTTTCGAAGATGTTGAGAGAGAACATTGCGAGAATCCATCGATGTTTGGTGTTGTGTGGCACGCCCACGCCAAACCCTCAGAGGACAACATACTCGCAATGACAGCGTGGGCGTGGGTCCCCGGCTAACCCCAGACACGCCCACGCCTCGAGTCGCGCGGCATTACGGCAATCGGAGCGACGGCGTGGGCGTGGCACCTTACGTCGCAACCTAGGCGCGGCGTGGGCGTGCCACCGCTAAGCCGCGCGCGGCAGGCGGGCGGCCCAGGTCCAGTGGCGGTCGCTGGTTTGACGCACGTCGGCGCGGTCGAAGCCCATGTCCTCGACCAAGGCGCGGATTTCCGATAAGGTCAGCGCGGCCCGCAGCGAATCGTCGAACATCTTACGCTGGTGGTCATTGTCGTTGCCGGCGTGCTTCTGGACCAAAATGCGGACCGCCTCATCGCTATCGGGCCGCAACAGATCGCGCACGAACACCACGCCGCCTGACTTAACGACGCGGAGCATCTCGGCGAGGGCGCTCTCCGGCTTGGGAATGTGGTGGACGATGCTGTTGGAGATGATGGCGGCGAAATTGCCTTCAGGGAACGGCAGCGTCTTGGCGTCCACTTTTTGAAGCGTGATGGACCGCTCCAAGCCCGCTTTGTGGACGTTGGCGCGGCCGACCGCGAGCATGTGCTCGGCCAAGTCGACGCCGGTGACTTGGGCGGCTGGATGCTGGCGGCACAACTCGATGGGAATCTGAGCGGTGCCGGTGCCGACATCGAGAATCGGGCCGTTGCCCTTCCAATAGGTCAGGAAGTCGGCGACGAAGACGCGGTTCACCTCGGAGTGGTCCATGGCGTCGTAGTCTCGCGCCTCGGCGGCGGAGTCCATCACCTCGGGTTCGAGAACGCGCGGCAACATATGGGCCTCACAATCGACGCGGCATCCTCCGGGGGCTGACGCCGCCCGGCTCGCCGCGGTCACAAACAAGAGGAGCCAACGGCGGGCGCGTGCATCGCGCTCGCCGTTGGCTCGCGGCTAAACGAAGGCTCGGTTAAGCCTCGACAAGCTCTTCGATACGGTTTCGCCCTGGCGAGGACGCAGCCGTCGCAACCGTGGTGTGTTCGCGACGGTGTTCCTTGAACATTGCCAAGAGATCGGCGCGAATTTCGTAGCTCGATTCACCGCAACCGTCCCAGGCGCGAATCACGTGCGAGGTGGCGGGATTCAGGCCGGCGACATGGTTGAGCCAGCAAATGCCGGCGTCCAAAGTCAAGTGCGCGGTGCGTGGATGATTCCAGGCGACATGCGTCGCCAGGCAGCCCATCGGCACGGCGCGGGTGAAGCTGCCATGAATCAAGAGCGGGCTTCCTTTTTCGAGCAACTCAATCAAGTGATCGAGGCCCGCGCGCGTTATATTGGGCAGCCAATAATTCTGTAATTCATGAATGCATTCCTTGGAAAGCATGTGGCCACTCCTAAAAGGTGAGAACTTCCGCATCCACGCTCCGCCTAGCGTGACGACAGAACATTCTCGCTCACTTGGACTTATGAAAACGGCAAAAACCGAGGCAGTGTGGGGTAAAAAACCCCGCCGTTCGCAGGCGCGAAGCGGCGGGGCCGGAACAGAGAAGAGGCCGAATCAATCTAAGATAGAGGGTAAACGAGTTCAGGCCATAGTGTCAATACAAATTTTGAAAAAATTACAATCCGGAGAGGTCCGCGCCGGCGCACGCCCGCAACAATCGATCCCGCACCGCCAACCACTCGGGCCTCGGCGGGGGCAGGTCGACAAGGATGCAATCCAGCCCCAATTGGTCCAACCGGTGCATGACCGCATAAAGCTCCGTCGCGCAACTGTCCGCCTGGTCGGGCAGCACCACGGCGATCACGTTTCCGGGCAACGTGTCCCGTTCGGTGAAGGTCAGCCAACCGACGCGCAATGCCTTGCCGGCTAATTCGCACACTCGCGGCCAACCGTCCCCGTCCACGCATGTTAAGGGCGTGTTGGGGGCGTAGTGCCGATTCAACATCCCCGGCGACCGCCGCGGCTCGACCGGCCCATCCAATTGCCGAGTGATCTCGATGGATCCAACCACGGCTTCCAAATCCGCGAGCGCCGCCAGTCCGGGACGCAATAGCCGTGGCGGCGTTTGCGTCATATCGAGGACCGTCGACTCAAGCCCGCCCGGTGTGGGTCCGGCGTCCAGAAGCAGATCGAAGCGATCGCCCAAGCTGCGCAAGACGTGATCCGCGCGCGTCGGCGACAGAGCGGACGAGCGATTGGCGCTCGGCGCCGCCACCGGAAGCTTGCAATGCCGCAAAAGGGCTAAGGCAACGGGGTGGGCCGGCATGCGCAGGGCGACCGTGGGACCGCCCGCCGTCACCACGTCGGGAATCCGGTTATTCTTCTGAACCACCAGCGTCAGAGGCCCGGGCCAAAAGCGCGCCGCCAGTTTTTGGGCCGTTTCGGGCCAATGTTCCGCCAGATCGGGAATCGCGTTCATTTCGCCGATATGAACGATGATGGGGTTGCGTGCAGGTCGGCCCTTCGCCTGGAAAATCTTCTCGACCGCCGCCGCATCCAGTGCGTTGCCGCCCAGTCCGTAAACAGTTTCCGTGGGAAAGGCCACGAGACCGCCCCGGCGGAGCGTTTCCGCCGCCCGCGCGATGGCGGTTTCATCGGGCCGCGCCGCGTCGACTTGCAGGATCTCCATGGCGGATCAGGTCAGCCCTCTTTCCTAACCGGTGCAACGCTTTTGAAGATGCGCATCGTGTTGAGCGCCATCAGCACTTCATGAAAATTCTTGGGCCGATTCTCGCGCTTCTTGGCCAGCATGCGCAGAACCAGATCGGCGAATTCCTTGGTCACGTCCGGATTATGGATTTGGGGCGAAGCCGGCGCTTCGAGGATGTGCTTTTGCAGCAAATCCTGGTTGCTGCCCCCGCGAAAGGGCGGCCGCTGCGTGGCCAGCTCATAAACGCTCGCGCCATAGCTGTAAATGTCGGCCCGGCCGTCGAGGTGATGGCCGCGAATTTGTTCCGGCGACATGTAGCTGCGCGTCCCCTGCACGGCCCCTCTCTTGCGGAACATGCGCTTGAAAAATCCGTCCTTTTCGATGCGCTTGGCAAGGGCGAAGTCGATAATCCGCAGCTCGCCGGCGCTGTTGACCAGCATGTTGTCCGGCTTGATGTCGCGGTGCAGCCAGCCGCTGGCGTTCATATAGGCGAGTGCCGTGGCCGCCTGTTTGAAGATGCTGTGAGCCCGCTCCTTGATGAAGTCCCATTGCTTGCGCATGAGCCGCTGCTTGAGCGAGCCGGCCGGAAAGAACTCCATCACGAAATATGGGTTCTTTCTGTCCTGGCCGACGTGCGAGATCTTGATGACGTTGGGATGGGCCAGTTGCTTGCCGACATTGGCCTCATGCAGGAGAAGCCGCACGTGTTCCGGGTCGTGGGCCTTTTCGGGCAGCAGAATCTTCATGGCGAAGTGGCGATGGCCCGCCTGCTGCACCACTTCCCAGACCTGGCTCGATTGCCCTGTCGCCATCAAGTTCCGCAGGCGATAGCCGTCGATGATCTCTTCAGCCACGCGTCACTCCTGCTATCTCAAAAAGGTGTCAGGACCCTTAAAATGAGCGAAGGAAGGAGTCTAGATTTTAAGGGTCCTGACACCTTTTCGATCTACCAATACTCCTCGAAATGAATGTTCCCTTTCATTTTAGCGGCGGGCTGGTCGCAGCGGAACCCGCGTTTTTCGAGGATCTCGACCACGCCGGGCGGTTGCGGATACGTGGTTTGTCCGGTGGCGCGGTCCACGCTGGCCACGCCGATCATCTTCGGGTTGCCGCACAGGAAGACATGGGTGCGGCCCGGATCGAGCGCCAGGCCGAGGCGCTCTTCCAGCTGGCCGCTGGTGATCAAGTCCTGGATGTAGACTTTTTGATTGACTGTCTCCTTCTCGCGCGTCGTCAAGCTGAGATAGGTGTAATTCGCGTGTCGCTGCATGAGGTCCTGGTGCAGTGCCGCATAGCCGAGGTCACGGTGATAGCGCACACAACATGCCGACAGGATGCGCCCCTCGTGCCGGCGCCGCAACAGGTCCCAGACCATGTAATTGTGCGGCGCCTCGCCGGTGCCCGTGGCCAAGAAGACCACCGTGTCGCCGGGCCGGACCGGGTCGAGCGTGAAATGGCCCGTGAACTTCTCACCGAGAAAAAGACGGTCGCCTTCCTTGAGCATGAAGAGGCGCGGTGTCAACGCGGGCGGGGCCTTCTCCGCTTCGCGCACCAGCACGATGTAGAACTCCACCCAATCCATGTTCGGCAAATCGAGCAATTCGCCCTTCTCGTCGGTCACCGAGGAGCTGAGCGAATAGGCCCGGCGAATCAGCTTGCGATCGTCGCCCGGCTTGGGCGGCTCCTCCTGTGCGCCCGGATGACGCGGCTCCCAGTGCCCCAGCCCAATCGTGGTGTACTGCCCGGCCTTGTGCGGCGGCACCCGAAAATCAGGCCGAATTCGCACCACCATCAAGTCCTCGTTCACCAGCTTGAGGCTTGCGATCTCGGCGTTGTAGAAATTCTCGCGCAGCTGGGCGATTTCTTCGGGCGTCATAGGCTATCTCGCTCTCAAGTCCGGTGTAGATGTCCGTGCCAGTCCGTTCGCGCAGGGTTATCTTAAGGATTCCGAGCGCGCGAAACATTGCACCGTAGACGTGACAGACTGGTAACGGCGGTAATCGGACGTGATGGGCGAGATCTCGATCACTTCTTCGGCGCTTCGGCAGTCTTGGGCGCCAGGCCCGGCGAGGCGTTGAATGCTTTCACCAGATTGCCGTCGCTGGACTTCCAGATTCGGACTTCGCCGTTCCAGCTGCCGCCGGCGACCAACTGGCCGTCGGGGCTGATGGCAACCGCGTAGACCCAATCCGTGTGGCCGGAGAGCGTCTTGAGGGCGGCGCCGGTGGCGGGGTTCCAAAGGCGCACCGTGGCGTCGGCGCTACAGGTGGCCAGGAGCGGAGTCTTGACGTCGGCATGGTGGGCCATGCGGAAGACCGCCTTGCTGTGTCCGAGACTTCGGATTTGCTTGCCGATTTGCTTAGCGGCGTCGGTCGCTTGCCATTGGCGAACCTGGTTATCTTCGCCGGCGGAGAAGCCTGTCTTGGCGTCGCTGGAAATGCCGACCGCGTAGACGCCGTTCTGGTGATCGGGGAAAGTAAGGACCGATTCCTTCGCCGTCAGGTCCCAGATCTTGGCAGTCTTGTCGCGGCTGCCTGTGACGAGGTGCTTGCCGTCCGGCGTGAAGGCGACGCTAAAGACCCAGTCGGCATGGTTCTCGATCGACTGCTCGAGCTTGGCGCTGGGCAAATCCCAGACGCGAACCAGGCGATCGCACCCCCCCGAAGCGAGCTTCTTGCCGTCCGGACTCAAGGCCAGGGCCAAAACGGAATCGTCCGTTTCGAGCAATTCCTTCACCAGAACCGCCTTGTCATGGACGCCGTCGACGCTGGGCACGCCGCCCAGATCCTTGGCTGCGCCGGCATGGAGGTTGTAAACGCGGACATCGCCTTCCTGTCCCGGCCTGCCTCCGGCGACCGCGAGTGTGCCATCGGGCAGGAAGACCATGGCGTAGGCGCGCTCGGCCCTGGTGAATATGCGTTTTTCGAGCTTCCCTTCCGCGGCGTCCCAGACTGTCAATTCGTGGAAGCCGCCTACAATCAGCTTCTTGTTATCGGGCGTGAAGGTGAGGGCGTTGACGTTCGCCGGATACTTGTACGCAATGGGCGGTTGCGGCGGCTTCCAGCGCACGCGCAGCTCACGCACCAAATCGGCCTTGGCATCGAGTCCGGCGTCGAGCTTGGCGCCCTCCTCGATCCAGCGGGCGATGACGGCGATTCTCTCGGGCGGCAACGGATCACCCGTTTCCTTTGGCGGCATGCGATTGGCGCCCGTGCTGGTGAGAACGTCGATGATGTAGCTTTCCTTCGGCTTGCCCGGCGCGATCGGGTCGTCCTTGCTTCCGCCTTTGCGCAGATTCGCGTACGTGGTCATCTCCAGCTTGCCCTTTTTCTTCTTGGCGTCGTGGCAAGCAAAGCAATTCTCCTTGAGAATCGGGGCGACGTCGTTGACAAAGCTGATCGGCCCTTTGGCATTTTGCGCCTGTGCGGCCGGCGGCGCCGCAAACAAAAGCAGCCACGCGAGCGCAAGTCCCAGAAGCGAGCACAGGATGCAGTAGCAGCAGCGAGGACGAAACATCGAAGGACGAAACATCGAACGATCCTTTCGGGAACGGCGGGCAGGAGAATCGCAAGGAGCCAAAGACAGAGCGCGGAACGAAGCAACCGGGCGGGAAGGAATCACAGACGGATTTATTATAAGGGACCGTCAGCGCGGATTGCGAGAGAAAATAACGCTGCAACACGTCACGCCTCCTTCCGCCTTGGCCAGCTCTGATACGTCAACAGGGATAAGTGCAAGTTCCTTTTGTTCCAAGCGCCCAAGAGTGCGTGGAAAACTCCAGGGGTAAATCACAAACCTATCCACCAGAAGGGCATTGGCGCCCAAGGATTCGTTCGGATCGACTTCGATTCGCTCAAAGTCTTTGAAGACGCTTGCGTCGATCCAAGCGGCGTTCATCAGAACCGCGTCGTCGCCGACCTGAGTTACCGCGGATTTGAGATGTAAACACCCCTCGACCTTCACGGGCGCTACGGTGTAGCCGTGTGGAGCGACGATTGCCTGCAGTTGCTCAATGCCCTCAAGATTGGAGCGCGTAGTTATTCCGACGAAGAGCCGTTTCCCGATGCGCAGGACGTCGCCGCCGTCAAGCGTGCCGGGATCTTGAATGTAGTGAAGCACTCGAAGAGATCGCAGCGCCTCGGCCATTGCTGCCGTTTCGGACCTGCGCGAAATCGCACCGGGATTGGCGATGATCGCGAGTTCATCCAGGACCAGACATGTGTCCTCGACGAAGACCGCATCTGGCAGCTCAGGCGCTGCCGGCAAGCGCACGATCTCACAACCAAGCCGGCCAAGCAAGTGTTCATAGGTGCGATGCTGCCGGCGCGCGAAATCGACGTCGATTGGCTCGCGATGTACGTGCGTCAGTTCGCAGCTGTTGAGCGTCGGGCTGACTTCGCGAGTGAGGGCAATAAGCATTGCAATTCTCTTGGCGAGCTGGGAGCGTCAGCGACCGGAGCAGCCATCGAACACTCCGTCGCTGACGCTCCCGGCTCGCCCATAGTGTTGTATGTGCGCGCCGTTCCAAATTTAGCAAACAATGTCCTTGAGCCTCCCCCCTTTCCTCCTTACAATCCTCTTGCCTCTGTAACGAGCCTCTGTGACGCCGCCCACATGTCGTGGCAAATTGGAGGCTGCCCTCTTATTTCGAATCTCTCCGTCAAACAGGGAGAGATGCAGAAAAGCAATCAACAATCGGAGGGAAGGATCACCATGAGCGACTCCAAGGATAAAGGCGGCCTCTCACGCCGCGGGTTCTTGCAGGGCTCGGGGGCCGTCGCAGCCGCCACCGCCCTGGGAACCATTCCCACCGGCGCCTCTGCCGGGCAACAAGCCGGCGGCAACGGACAGCAAGTTCCCGGCATGGGGCCGAACGGCGTCAAGCTCAGCTTGAATGTCAACGGCCGCAGCATGAACACCACAGTCGAGCCGCGCGTCACCCTGCTCGACGCACTGCGCAACTACCTCGACGTCACCGGCTGCAAGCGCGTCTGCGACCGTGGCAGTTGCGGCGCCTGCACGGTGCTTGTCGACGGCAAACCCGTCTATTCGTGCAGCATGTTAGCACTCGAAGCCCGCGACAAGCCGATCCGCACGGCCGAAAGCCTCGTCGCCGGCGCCAAGCTCGACGCCGTGCCCGAAGCCTTCGCCCGCTTCGACGCCCAGCAGTGCGGCTTTTGCACGCCCGGATTCGTCGTCGCCATGAAGGCGGTGCTCGAAGCCAACCCCAAAGCGACGCAGGCCGAGGTCGAACGCGGCTTATGCGGCAACATCTGCCGCTGCGGCACCTATGAACAGATGCGCGATGCGATTTATTCCTTGTGCAACCAGCAGCGGAGGACCTAACTATGCCATGGCCAACCACGCGACGGGTGATCGGCACCAAGGTCCAGCGCCTCGATGGTCCCGACAAGGCCACGGGCCGGGCCCGCTATAGCTTCGACATCAACCTGCCGGGGATGCTGCACGCCCGCATCCTCCGCTGCCCACACGCCCATGCCCGCATCAAGAACATCGACAGCGGCGCGGCCGAAAAGACCAACGGCTTCCGCGCCCTGCACATCATCGCCAACGCCGGCGTGCAACTCTTTTTTGCCGGAGCCGAGATTGTCGCCGTCGCCGCCGACACCGAGGAGCACGCCGACGATTGCTTGCACGCCATCCGCATCGACTACGAAGTGCTGCCCCACTTCGTGAAGGAGGCCGACGCCCTGCGCGCGCCGGATGGTCCATCGACGGTTCCGGGCGGCACCCCGAACGTCCGGCCCGGCGGCGATTTCTCGACCGCCAAGTTCGACGACGTCGCCTATGAGGGGACGGCGCCGCGCGTCGAAGGCACCTACGGCGTCGCCATTATCAGCCATCAGTGCCTCGAATCGCACGGCTTGGTCGCGCAATGGGACAACGATCTCGCTAATCTCACTGTCTATGCTTCGACGCAGGCTGTGCCTCTGACGGCCCAAGCCTTGGCCCAGAACTTCAAGCTGCCCGTCACCCGCGTCAAATGCATCACGAATTACATGGGCGGCGGCTTCGGCAGCAAGTTCGGACCCGACATCCAGGGCATCGTCGCGGCCGAGTTAGCCCGCAAGGCCCGCGCTCCGGTGAAGCTGATGCTCGACCGCGCCGAGGAAGTCGCCGTCGGCGGTCAGCGCCCTTCCGCGGCCGGCACCGTTCGCATCGCCGGCACCAAGGAAGGCGACATCCGCGCTTACGAGGTCGATTGTTACGGCTCGCCCGGCGTCGGCGGCGGCGCCACGGTCAACCTCGGCTTCTTGCCTTACGTCTACAGCGTTCCCAACATCAAGCGGCGGCACCGATTCGTCCGCCTCAACCTTCAGACGGGCCGGGCCATGCGGGCGCCGGGTCATCCGCAGAATTGTCTCCTCACGGATCAGGCCGTCGATGACCTGGCGGCGTCCTTGGGCCTCAATCCGATCATTCTCAGGACTCGAAACCTTCCGCAGAACGACCAAAACGCCGTCCAGAACGATCCGACCAGCTTCCCGGCCCTGCGCCATACCATCTACACACGGCAACTCGAGATCATCCGCAAGCTCTGTTCTTGGGACGATCGCTGGCATCCACCCGGCCGGGGCGACGGCGTCATCAAGACCGGCCTCGGCATGGCGCTGCACACCTGGGGCGGCGGCGGCGGCCCTCCCAACCCGACTCGCGTCACCGTCAGCAGCGACGGCTCCGTCCTCGTGCAATCTTCGACGCAGGACCTGGGAACCGCTTGCCGGACCGTGCCCGCCATCATCACCGCCGATATCCTCGGCCTGCGCCCGCAAGACATCACCGTGCAGATTGGCGACAGCACCTTCGGCCCATCCACACCGTCGGGCGGCAGCACTACCTGCCCGGGTATTTCTCCGGCGATCTTGAAAGCGGCCGAGGCGGCCCGCGACGCACTGTTCGCCGCCATCGCCCCGGGACTCAACGCGCAAGCCGCCGACTTGAGCATCGATACCGGCCACGTCATTAACCGTGCCAATAACAACGCGCGCATCCCTTGGCGCAACGCCTGCGGACGGCTCGGCATGAACACCGCCATCGGCAACGGCGATTGGCCCACCAACGCCCAGTTCCAGCAGAATCCGGACCTGCGCAGGGAATGGCGCGGCCGTCTCACCAACAACGGCGTCGGCGGCGTGCAAGTCGCCGAAGTCAAGGTAGACACCGAGACCGGCGTGGTCCGCTGCACGCGCTTCTGGGCAGTGCAGGACTGCGGTCTGATCATCAACAAGCTGGCCTGTGAATCGCAAGTCGCCGGCGGCGTCATCATGGGCGTGAATTACGCCCTCTTCGAAGAGTGTATCTACGACCGCGTGACAGGCCGGATGCTCAACCCCGACATGGAGTTCTACAAGTTGGGCGGCATCCGCGACATGCCCGACATCATGGTGCACATGATGGATATGCCCGAGCGCGGCGTCATCGGCATCGGCGAGCCGCCGACCATCTCGACCGCCGCCGCCGTCGGCAACGCCGTCTTCAACGCCATCGGCGTCCGCGTCCCGCAAGCCCCGTTCACCCCGGAGCGGGTGCTAGCGGCGCTGGCAAATGGCCGAAAGAGGAACTAAACCACGGATTGCACGGATGTCACGGATAAAGAAATAGAAATGCGATCCAAGCCCGCAGGCGAGTCTTCGAGCCTGCGGGGTGAGTGATTTCGCATCCGGGTAATCCGTAAAATCTGTGGTCAAAACACCGAGGATACAACCCAATGAAAAACTTCACTTATTTCCGTCCGACCACGGCCGAGCAGGCGGTGGCGCTGCTCGAAAACCGCTGGGGCAACACCGAGCTTCTGGCGGGCGGCACCGATCTGCACGACTTGCAGAAGGAATACGTCGCCCAGCCGAGCCGAGTGGTGAGCGTCACCGGCATCGGCGCCCTGGCCGGCATTCGCGTCGATGAGAAACAGGCGACGATCGGCGCCGGCACCAAGCTGGCCGCCATCGCCGAGCATGCCGATCTCCGCCGTCATTTCCCATCGCTATGCGAAGCCGCAAGCGACATTGGCGGTCCGCAAATCCGCAACATGGGCACTTTGGGCGGCAACCTCTGCCAGCGCAACCGCTGCTGGTATTTCCGCGATGAACACACCCCCTGTCTGCTCAAAGGAGGCCAGCGCTGTTACGCTTTGGACGGCGAAAACAAGTACCATGCTATATTCACCCAGGGCCGCCAGTGCGTGATCGTCAATCCGTCCACACTCGCCCCAGCCCTGATCGCGCTGGGCGCCGGCGTCAACATCCTCGGCCCCAAAGGAAGACGCTCGACCGACTTGGCGAAGTTCTTCTTCTCTCCCGCCAACGCCAATGACCGCGAGCATACGCTTGCCGCCAACGAGATGGTTCTTGAGGTGACCATCCCCGTGCGCAACTGGGCCAACGCCAGCTACGAAGTCCGGCAAAAGCTGTCGTATGATTGGCCGCTCGTGCAAGCCGCGGTCGCCTTCCAAGGCGGCCGCAACGGCGCCAAGGCGACCGGTGTGCGCATCGTCCTTGGTCACGTCGCGCCGACGCCCCACATCGCCGAGGCCGCGATGAAGGCTCTTGAGGGCCGCGACATTACCGATGCCAACGCGACCGCCGCCGGCCGCGCCGCCGCCGAAGGGGCCAAGCCCCTGAGCCAGAACGCCTACAAGATTCGCCTGGTCGAAGTCGCCGTCAAGCGTGCCCTCCTAATGGCGGCGGGGATGAAGCGATATTGGGAGATGTGAGAACGGCGCGCGAACAACACGGCGAGCCGGGGGCTGACGCCCCCCGGCTCGCCGCGTTTTCTGCCAATTGCAATTTCGGATGACTTTTGACGAATGAGGAGTTGTGGATCGCTAAATTCGCACAACTTCACTTCCAGCCCCGCATTGGAGAGCGTCATGAAAACGCGTATCGCCGCAGCCATTTTGCTGGGACCAGTCACATTGTTTTGGGCCCTCCCCGCGTCCGACGGTTGCGACAAGGCCACCGCCAAACAGGAAGCCAAGCAGAACCTAGCAAAGGGCTTCCCCGACCTCGAAGGGGCCCTCAAAGCCACGCCCGGTTGTCTCGGCGTCGAGTCCGCGAAGACCCGCAGCGGCAAGCAAGTCATCTTTGCTTGGTTCGAGGACAAGAAGGCCGTCCTTAAGTGGTACAACAGCGATACGCACAAGGACTTGATGAAGAAGTTCTTCCCCGACCAGGAATACCACAAGCCGCTCAGGGACGTGCCCGACGACAGCGGCCCGATCATGGCGATCGCGTCGGTTACCTTGGCCGCCAAGCCTGCCTTCAAGGAAACGCAGTTGCCGATCTCGCAGATTGCCATCGAGCTTTATCAGCCCATGTCGGGCGGCATCTTCCTGGGCGGCCGTTTCGCCCCCAAGGACCTGAAAGTGCCCAAGATGCGCGACTATTCGCCGAAGGCAGAATAGTCAGTTGAAGTTTAGATGGGGCGCACAACCGTGTGCCACGCCCACGCCATAGCGTGGAAGACCAGCGTCGTAGGATAGTAGGCGTGGGCGTGCGGCCCTTGCAGGCGTCCCACGCCCCTCGACTTTTTCAAGGCAAGAGGTTTTCGTGAACGCCCCCGCTCTTGAAACCCGCGATCTCGCCAAACGTTACGGCAAGATCGAAGCCCTGCGCGGGGTCTCGCTCAGCGTCGAGCCCGGCGAAATCTACGGCCTGTTGGGCCAGAACGGCGCCGGCAAAACCACGCTCATCAAGATTCTCCTCGGCATCACGCGCAACTGGAAAGGCGAAGCCCGGCTCTTAGGCCAACCCGCGGGCAAGAGCGCCGTCCTGGCACGCGTCGGCTACTTGCCCGAAGACCATCGCTTTCCGGAATACCACACCGGCGCCAGCCTGCTTCAGTTCTACGGCCAACTGCTGGGCGTGTCGCGCGACCTACGCCGCACCCGTATTCCCGCGATCCTCGATACCGTCGGCCTGGCGGACCGCATGCACACGAAAATCCGCGGTTACTCCAAAGGAATGAAGCAGCGCCTCGGCGTCGCTCAGGCGCTCATGCACGATCCGGAAGTGATCTTCCTCGACGAGCCAACCGACGGCGTCGACCCGCTGGGCCGCAAGGAAATCCGGACGATGATCCTTCAGTTGAAAGCGCAAAATCGGACTATATTTCTTAACTCGCACCTCTTGGGGGAGGTCGAGCTGATCTGCGACCGCGTCGGCATCCTACAGAAAGGCCGCATGGTCCGCGAAGGCGAAGTGGCCACCTTGACGCGCCAGAAAGGAAGCTTCCTCGTCGGCCTGGCGCCGGGCCAGACGTTGCCCGTCGCGGAGCTGCAGAAACTCGATTACGTCGTGGCCCCTTACGGCGAGCGCTGGGAAATCCACCTGCGCGACGACCAGACGATCGACCCGGTGGTGGACTTCATCCGCTCCCAGGGCTTGAACCTGCGGCACCTTGTTGAGAAGCGCCAGAGCCTGGAGGACCTGTTCTTAGAAACGCTGAAAGAGCGCGAAGCACCGACTCAACGACCCGTGCCGCGATAGGGAGAATCAGGTCCATGAAGTTCTTTGCCTTCCTCAAAGACTCGTTTCGCGAAACGCTCGATAGCAAGGTGCTGTACGTGACCTTCGGTCTGTCGCTGCTCTTGATGCTCCTTTTGGGCAGCGTGTCTTTTCGAATGGTCCCAATCAAGGAGCAGCTTGACGGCCTGTGTTGGCTCTACGGTCTTGCCTTTGGCCAAGGAAGCAGCACGACTGCCGAAGTCGTCGACGCGCGCCAGCTCAATGCACCGGAGGACGCCTGGAAGGGAGACTATCAATTCACATTGGCCGTGCGCTTCCCCGATGAAGACCGCGCGCGCTCGGGAGCAGTTCAGGCAGGGCAACTCGAGTTCTTCACCCGCGAGATGTTCTGGTGGCTCAAGGACTTGAAGGTTCGTAAGGTCGACAGCGCGAACAAATCCGAAGTTCACTTGGAGTTTACCAGTAGAGGAACACGGCTGAATAGCGATCGTAGCTGGCCGCATGAGCCCGGTCTTTTCTTTGGCGCCCTGCCGTTGGGACCGCTGTTTCGTCAATCCCTCGCATATTGGGTCTACTGGATCGAAAACCGATTGGTGAACGGGGCGGGCGGCTGGCTGGTGGTGCTGCTCGCAGTGGTAGTGACAGCGCCCTTCGTGCCCAACATGCTGCGCAAAGGCACCGTGGACTTTATTGTTTCCAAGCCCATTCGCCGGCCAGCGTTGCTTGCCTTCAAGTACATCGGCGGACTAACATTTGTGTTCCTGAACGCATTGATCGCGATCGGCGGCATCTGGTTCGTACTTGGCTTGCGTACTGGCATCTGGGCGCCTGGGTTCTTGGTCAGTGTCTTGATCATTACTTTCTTTTTTGCAGTGCTATATGCGGTATCCACCCTCTTCGGCGTCTTGTCTCGGAGCGCCATTTTAAGCATTCTAATGACATGTGCGGTCTGGGCGATTCTGTGGGTGGTCGGACTAGTCTACAAAAACATTCATACCCCTGAGTCTGCCAGCGCGGCTCGGATGCGCGAAGCCCAGTCGGGGCGTCTCGGCCAAGCCGAGGGCCCACAAACGAATCCCGGGTCTCCCAGTTGGCTGCGAATCACAGCCGACTCATTGCATGCCGTCCTTCCGCGCACGGACGATCTCGGCACGCTTACGACTCTGTTCTTGAGCAACGAGCTTCTTTCTGAGGGAGAGCGCGACCACTTAGAGTTCAAAAGAGATATTGCTTTCAGCTGGACGGCGAGTATCGGGATTTGTCTTGCCTACATAGGCGTTCTGCTGGGGCTGGCTTGCTGGCGATTCGCAACCAAGGATTACTGATATGCACTCATTCCTCCTCACCGCCCTCTTGGCCTGCTCCGGCGCCGCCCAGGACAACCCCGTCCAGGCCGACGTCGTCATCGAGAACGCCACCATCATCGACGGCACCGGCCAGCCCGGCAAAGTCGGCGACGTGGCGATCAAGGACGACAAGATTGTCGCCGTGGGCAAATTCCAGGTCGCCGGCAAGCCGAAACGGCTCGACGCCACCGGCCTCATCCTCGCGCCCGGCTTTATCGACCTGCACACGCACAGTGACTTTCCGCTTCAGAAGAAGGAAACCTCCGCGAACCGCAACTACCTGATGCAAGGAGTGACCACCGCGGTTACGGGCAACTGCGGCGCTGGGCCGGCCGATTGCGCCGCCTACTTCCGCACGCTCGAAAAGCTCGGCATCGGCACGAATGTCATCCATCAGGTGCCGCACAATGCCGTCCGCGAGAAGGTCATGGGCAACGCCAACCGCGATGCCACGCCGGAAGAACTAAAGGCGATGGAGAACCTGGTCGAGCAGGGGATGAAGGACGGCGCTTACGGCATGGCGACGGGGCTCATCTACACCCCCGGCACCTATTGCAAGACCGATGAATTGATAACGCTCGCGAAGGTCGTGGCCCGCCACGACGGCCTTTACGCCAGCCACATCCGCGACGAGGGCGCCGATGTGATGCGGGCCATCGAAGAAATCTTGACCATCGCCCGCAAGGCCGGCATTCGCGTTCACATTTCGCACATCAAGGTTTCAGGGAGGCGATCCTGGGGCAAAGGCCCTGACGTCATCGCCCTGGTTCGCCGCGCCCGTAAGGAAGGCGTGCCGGTGACGGCCGACCAATATCCTTATCACGCGAGCAGCACGTCGCTGGCCGCCACGGTGATTCCGGCGCGTTTCCGCGAAGGCTCGGCCAAGGACATGATCGCCCGGCTCGATGACGCCGAGATGGGCCCGAAAATGACCAAGGCGATCGCCGACCGGCTTTCCAGCGAGGAATCCGCCAAAGCGATTAAGGTAGCCAGCTTCGCTGCCAAAAAGGAATGGCAAGGTAAAGACCTGTTCGCCATCGCGGAGTTGGAGAAGAGAACCCCGCTCGACATCGCCCTTGAGATCACCCGCAAGGGCGGCGCGGGCGTCGTCAACTTCAGCATGGACGAAGCCGAGGTCCGCCTCTTCATGAAGGAGCCCTACGTGGCGACCGCCTCTGATGGCAGCTCGATGGTCCCATCGGACACCGTGCCTCACCCGCGCAGTTACGGCACCTTCCCGCGCAAGATTGGCCGCTACGCCATCGAGGACAAGGTTATATCCCTTGAACAGGCAATCCGCAGCTCCACCGGCCTGCCCGCCGACATCCTCAAGCTGCCCCAGCGCGGCTACATCAAGCCTGGCTACTACGCGGATGTGGTCGTCTTCGATCCCAAGACATTCCGCGACCAGGCCACCTTCGAGAAGCCGCATCAATACGCGACCGGCGTCGTGTACCTGTTCGTGAATGGACGATTGGCGGTGGAGAAAGAGCGCTACACGGGCGAATTGGCGGGAAAAGTGCTGCGTCACCGAAATTGAATTGAGCCCGAAGCGCAAGCGAGGGTGCAAACGCCGCGGCGCCGTCTCCCTCGCTAGCGCTTCGGGCTCAATCACTCCGCGGCGCGTTTGCGCAGCCACGCCGCTTTCGCGAGGAGGCGCGCCTGCGTGTCGCGCAGTTCGTCGTTCGTGGCCGCGAAACTCGCCGCTAGGCGCTCATATTCCTCGGCGCCGAATAAGAGCGCTTTCTTGTGCGCTCGCGATTCCGAGCCGGGCTGAAGGTTGAATTCAACGGCTTTGTTGCTCTTACTTGAGGTGCCCGGCGCTTCGAGCTTCGCCCGCATTAAATGCGGAAATGAGCCCCAATCCCGGCGCGGTCCCGAGAGCAAATCGTCGATGGCTTTTTCATGTTCCGCTAGATCATCCGCCTTTTTCCAGGCGATCTCCTTCGTTAAGTCCCACGACTTGATTTCAACGGTCTCATATCCGGGCCGATAAAGCCGTAGCTCCAATGTGTGATGGGTGTGGACCACGAAGTTGAGCGCAACGCAGAGCCACAGGCATCCATAGTCAGCCGAGACTGTCGTTTGTGGAATCGAATGGCCAGCAAGGGTTGGAACAGGCGCTAGCGTATACTCATATTCCTTCCAAAACTCGGGCCCACTCCAATCCTCTTTCACGTGAACTCGAAACGCATGCACCTCTTCATTCGGCGCATCAAGCGGTACGAGCGGCGTTTGCGACCATGTCGGATAAGCGAGGGGAATGAAGCAGCCCGAAAGAAAGACGGGACACAGGCTCAATAACCAAATCAAACGCTTCATGACACCTACCCCAATGCCGCGGCTTGCCTGGATTACGGTTCGCGCTCGCCGAACGTGCGGAATAGGGTGTATGCCGCACAACGGCGCCTCGTGCAAGGCGAATCGGAAATTGGGTGCAACTCTTTTCAGGCCGTGATAGGATACTTGGCATAAGTACGGAGCGCCAGGGCGTTTCCAGGCATTCCTCCAGATCCCGGACGAACCATGCGCGAGAGCATTTCTTGCCCGGCTTGTAATCGCACTCTGCTTTTGCCTGAGGAAGTCGTCGGCTGCGACGTCCAGTGTCCGGCGTGTCTCACCGTCTTCACGGCTGGGGCGCAAGCGGCGTCGACGCCCCTTGGCCTCGAAGCGCTCCAGAGCGAAGCGCTTGTGAGCGAAGCGCCGGATGACTCCACTCCCCTTGACGAGCATGAAAGAGACGAGCGCGCTAGCGAAAGGGAAGCGCAGCGCCCGGAACGGCCAATAAGGCGACGATATCGCCGGGATAGCGACGACGATGATAGCGATGACGACCATCGCCATGACCCTGATCGCGATGACGATGATTTCAAGCTGCCGCGGGCGCCGCGCGCCGTGGCGCCGCCCAAGAAGAGCAAAGCCGGCAGGATCGTGCTGTTTTCGATTCTTGGAATTCTCGCCGTCGTCCGAGTGCTGATCTCGTTCCAGAGAGACGACCGTCCGCCGCGTGGGCAGGCGCCGCTGCCGCCGCCGGTGGTTTGGCAGTTTCCCGTCAATCGGGATGAGGACGACGAGGCCCGCCGCCGCGAGATCATGGAGGCGTTTCGCAATCAGAAGCCGCTGGCCGAAGACGAGATCGCGCGCGAATTGAAGCCCCTGTTCGAGAATCTGGGAGCGGCTTTCAAACAGGGCGATCCCGAGCGACTCGTGGCACAGTTCGATATGGATCGTCTCTTGGATCAAATCGTGGCGCTGGGCGTGCTGCCACAGAACGCAGTCCGGAATCGACAGCAATTCGTGCAAGGAATGCGTCAAGGAATGGCCCAGGCCAATGCGCGGAATCCCTTTCTGCAGAATCCGGCATTTCAGTGGGACGCGACCGAGATTCGCAACATCAAAAAGCTCGTGGGCAACGAAGCGGTAGTGATCGTGCGCCACACCGCGCCGGGCGGCTTTCCCATGAAGCTGCGCTGGTGGGTCACGAAGCAGACCGGAACCTGGAAGGTTTTCGACTTTGAGGATCTGGACACGGGCATCCGCATGTCCGCCGCCGCCGCGACGACGGTCCAAATGGGCCCTGCCAACGCCTTCATGATTGCCGAGCACGCGAAGGTCTTGGCAGCCGCCTCTCAGGCGCTGCAGAGAAACGACCTGGAATCAGCGGAACGAAATCTAGCGCGTCTGGATGGCGCTCAACTACCACCCTTGTTCGAATCTTTGCGTCTTTTCGTGCGCGCCGGCTTGCATTTGCAAGGCGGACGATTTGAGGACGCCCTGAAATCGGTCGATCAGGCGCTGGCCAAGAACCCCGACATGCCCGCGGCCGACCTGATTAAAGCCGTGGCATTCAATCGCCTCGGTAAGTACGTCCAAGCCCTCGATCACCTGACGAAATACCGCGAGCTGCTTGGCGAAGACGACGTCGTCTGCGCGGAATTGGGCGAGGCGCTGCGAGGCCTCAATCGCTTCGACGAGGCCATTGCCAACTACCGCAAGGCGCTTGATTTCAATCCCAAAGACGCCGACGCCTTTCTCGGCTACATTCGGGCTCTCGGTCCCAACGATGCGCGCGAGGACGTCGGCCCGCGCTTCTTGAAGCTCGACAACCTGCCCGCGAACTTCGACATCTGCGCCAACGATTGCCGGCAGGCGCGTGACGGCAAGACGCTCGAAGTGCTCGCTCGCGCCATGCTCAAGATCGATCCTCGGCACGAGCAGGCCTCGCTTTGCATGATGCTGGGCAAAGTGTGGGCCGGCCAAACCAAGGAGGCGATGCGGCTCTTCAAATCCGCGCTCAAGAAGGTCAAAAACGCCGATCGGCGCCGCGAATTGCTGGATGCGACGCTTCCCGCCTTTGCCCAAGCGGGCAAAGCCGTCGACGCCTATCGCATCTTGCCTAACGCAACAGAAGGCTTTGCGGTGCTCGCCACGGAGCTGCACAAGAGCTTCCTGTTCGAGGACTTGGAAAGCCTGACCGCGCTCCATGCGAAGAAGCATCCAGCCGATCCGTGGTTGCCTTTCTTCGAGGCGGAAGTCCACGTCCAAAACGGAGACTACGAACTTGCGGAAAAAGCCTTTCAAAAAGGCCTCGCCAAGCCGCCGCCGGGTCTGCAAGTCGAATTATTTCGGCGCGGCCGGATCACGACGCGCCATCATTTGGCCGGCGCCGTCGCCGCCTACAAGGAATTCGGCCCTGGCCGAGACGTGTTTCAACAACTCGCTTTGTCAGCCTCGCTGGAAGAGAATGACGACCAATTGGCGGAGCTGGTGGAAGAGCATACCAAGTCCGAGGCACAAGATCCGGAGCTGTTGCGCTATCAGTTGAAGCTCGCAATTCAACGAAACAAGCTCGCCGACGCGGCCGCGCTCCTCAAAAAGGCGCTTAAGCGTGAACGCGACAAAGACGGCCGTCTGAACGCTCTGGAGGACTTCTGTTTCGCCCTGGTTGACGGAGGCAAGGCGCTTGATGGATACCGGGCGGTCGACGATCCTAAGCGGATCTTTCAAGTCCTCGCCGGCGACCTGCTCAGTCAAGGCCACAAGAAGGACCTAAAGCAACTCCTCGACGCCCACCGCCTGAAGTTTCCCGAAGATCCCTGGGTCGCCTACTACACCGCCGAGATGTTCGTGGATGAAAATGCCTGGGAAAAGGCCGCCCAGGCGCTTACCCAATGGTGGACCAAAGCCCCAAGAGATCAACGCCGCAGCCAACGGACGAATTACGTCCATGCCCTGTACAAGGCCGGCCGCGCCATGGAAGCCTATGCCACCGGCGAGCCGCAGAACGAGACCTTCACCCAGCTGGCCAATCTCATGATCGCGGACAAGAAAGCGCCCCAGTTGCGCGAGTTGCTGGCGACCCACCGTCCCGGAGGCGCCGGCGACGATCCCGAGATGTTGTTTCTGGAGTCCCTTTTTCACGTCATCGGCGAGAAGCCTGCCCTCGCGGAGGCGGAGCCCTTGCTTCGCAATGCCTGCGCCAAGCAGAAACAACAATATCGCCGGGAAGATTACGTCAGACGATTTGTGCTGAGCCTGGCCGATGTGGGGCAAGCTCTGGAGGCTTACCAAGCGGCGCCTGAGAAATCGGCGGCGTTCGACGCGCTGGCACGGGAACTCGTCCAAAAGAAAAAGCCAGCGGAGCTTGAGAAGCTGCTCGTAGCGCATCGAAAGAATCAGCCGGATGATCCGCGCGACCTTTTCTATTCCGGCGAGTTGGGCCTATTGCGTGGAGATGCGGCCGAGGCGGAGAAGGACTTCGCAATCGCTTTGGCCAAGGCGGCGTCTGTCGACCAATGGCTCTACCGAAACAAACTTTTCCGTGCACGCGTCCAAGCTCACAAAGCGGCCGAGACCTACCGTGAATTCGGTCCGGGAAAAAGGACCTTTGAAGACTTGGCCTTCGCTTGCGTGGACACGAAGGAGGCCGGACAACTGGAGGCTCTGCTCGCCGAGCAGCGCCAAGAGGACAACGGCGCTTCGAACGGAGCGTGGGACCTTGACCTATGCTGGCTGAAGAATGATTATCAAGGCGCCCTTGCGCTTCTGGAAAAACGCAAGACTTTTTTCAGCCAGCTGCGTTTTCGCGTACGAGCCGACGATTACTTGATTCGCTGCCTTGCGAAGCTTAACCGGACCGACGAGGCGGTCAAGGAGGCCGAGGCGCTCTTGGCGAAAAAACGCATTCAGCCCGCCCTCGTCGTCCTCGCCCACGCCGCCCACGGCGGAGTCGATGAGGCGATCGCGGCCGTCGAACGTTTCGCAACCGGACGGTTCCAACTCGAAGGCTGTTACGCTCACGCGGAACTCGGACCGATGCTGCGCAGCGAGCCGTTTCGAACGTTTCGTGACCGTTTTCCGGAGCCGAAGACGACGTTCAGAGAAGACTTTGATCGCGATTGAAGGGTGACGCGATGACAAGATGATAGGGTTATCGGGACCGATCATTCACCTCTTCATCCAGTTCACCTCGTCACCCCCTCATCCCATCACGGATTGAGCCCGAAGTCGCCTTTGATGCGCCTCCAAGCGCTGTGAATGTGGTTGGCGGGGTTGCCGGCGGAGTCGTATTGGCTGTTGAGGAACTCGATCACGAAGGTCGGCCCTTGCACGCGGTAAGTGCGCGGCTCGCCCGGTTTCGTGCTGCCGTTGTAAGCGAAATGGACCTTGTCGAAACCGGCGTCTTGCACCAGCTTCCATTCCACATCGGCCACGTCCTTCGGGTTGCGTTCGATATAGTGCCGCAGAAGTTGGGTGAGGGATTTCTTCTGCGCCGGTGTCATCGTCGCCGCGGGAAGGCCGACCGCCTCTCCGACTTCCGGCGTCGGCTTGCCTTGTTTGGGCTCGGGGAAGGGCTTCGCGTGCGCGGCGAGCGCTTTTTGGTCGGCGCTTAATGAGTCGAACAACTCGTTGGCGAAATCTTCCGCGGCGGCGAGGATGCGCTTGCCCTTATCGGGTCCGCTCTTGATCTGGGCGGGGTTGGCGCCGAAGAAGAACGGCGTGGCGGCGACCACCTGCGTGCCGTCCATCGTGAAGTTGAGCGACAAGTGATGGCCCTCGACGCGCCAGCCCCAACTGCCCGTCTTGGAAGGCGTGCCGAAGATCGTGAAGAAATACCATTCGGGATTGCGGACCATGGCGCCTGATTCCTGCGCCTTCAAAATCGCTTCCAAGCTCATGATCTTGTTGGCCGTCTCGTTCCCGATTTCACTGGTACCGGCCTTGACCAATGCCAGGGCCGCTTTTTTCTGCGCGGCGGTCATTTCTTCGAGCGGCAGGCCCTTGCGCGTCGATTTCTTGTCCTTGTCTTGCATCGGCACGAAGTTCCAGTTGATGCGCTCCTTGCTTTCGAACGGATGGAGCGCCTTGGCCCTCTGATCGTACTTGAGCGAATCGACGAACGCGCCGGCGGCCGCGACCATGCCGGCCCCCGACGACTCGGCTTGCTGCGCGACGTAAGCGAGCCCGGCGACCGACGCCAAAACCGCGATTGCCAAGATGATGCGAAAAAGCTTCATGGCACACCCCCGAAGGACGGATTTGCAATCCGTCCGCTTGGATGGACGGGTTTCACACCCGTCCTACTTTTTGTTGATTATGCCAGGACGGTTGCGATACTGCAAAAACAAAAAAAGGCCGATGGCCGCGATTGGCCAAAAGACCCACGGCCACCATGCGCGCCAGGGAGGCAATGAGTCGGTGACCTCCATGTCGAAAACAACCTCCGCATCGCCTGCGGGTCCTCGGACGCGGACACAAACGCTCCACGTGCCAGCCAGAGGCAAATCGAAATGGGCGGCTTGAAAGAGCTTGTTGGTCGCGAGTTCCGCCGTCGCCCGTTGGTCGAGAACCGTCTCGGCGCGCTCAAGTTGCACGCTGATTTCGACGTTGGCAATGGGCTTGCGGGCGCCGGCATCCTGAACGAGCACGCTAATATCGACCGGACCCACACGCACGGCCGCCGGCGCGGTGAAGACGGCGATCTCGTAGCCGCCCTGGCGCTCGAGGTAGCGTAAAGCGCCGCCGTCAGCCCTTACCTCTGTAGGGTTTTCGATCCCTATGAACGCGCCTGCCAGTGCCAAAAGTAGTTGGCTATTCGTTTGATTCTTCACTTTTTGCCACATTTAGTGCGTTATCCCATGTGCCACGCCCACGCCATATCTTGCAACAACTAATTGCCGCGAAAAACAGGCGTGGGCGTGCGGCCGTTCCAAGGTCGGCACGCCCACGCCTCGCTCTTCATGGCAAGATGTTAGATCCGGGTCGGGCGTGGGCGTGGCACGAGTCGCATCGTTCATTGAAGCCTCATCCCGGCATCGTGCCGCGCATTTCCATCGGTTGGAACACGATCCAAATTCCCGCGTAGAAGAGCAATACGATCAGAATCGCCCACGGCGCCAGGGCTCCTAGTCGCCGGTTCCATGCCGGCTCTAGCTCCCGCGCGATGGCATAGGCCGTATACAGCGACAAGAGCAATCCCAGGTCCAGGAAAACGATCTCTAGCCGCAAGAGGCCATCGGTCACCGGCCGGCAACAACTCGCCAGCCAATGCGGCGACTCTGTGGACCAACCGTGGTCGCGCAGAAACCGCTGGCCGACCGGAATGATGGTTTCATAGCTCGTGAAGAAGTGAAAACAATAATGACTTAGCCACATCGCGCATCCCATCGGCACTAGCGACGGCACGAATCGCGCCGCCACTTTGCGGATCGGTATCTTCAACCCGCCAAGAAGTCGACTTAGCCATGACGCCGAGCCGATCATCGTTGCCGGTGTTACGATCAAGGCACCGAACAAAAACAACGTGACGCTCCAAGATGCGCTAAGGCCGGCTGACGTCTCAAGACGGTCGCGCCAGGCGAGCACCGGCCCGATCATGCCGGCGGCATTGGCAAAGGCCGCGAAGACCAAAATCACCAGCAGAAGCAACACGTCAAGCCGTTGGCTGAATCGGCCGATGCCGGAGCGCACCGGGTCGCGGCGCAGCTCCGCCCCCGGCAATACCGCTTCGATGCCGATGTTGTCGTGCGGGCAAGCATGGATGCAATCGAGACAATACGTGCAGTCCATGTTCCCCATCTTCCGCGGCAAGAACAGATCCAACTCGCACCCACGGACACTCCCCTCGCCTCTTTGGGGAGAGGGGTTGGGGCTGTCCGGCCTCCCCTCGCCCCTCAGGGGAGAGGGGTTTGGGGTGAGGGGGATGTGTCCAGGCCGGCCGCGTATGCAGTCCTTCGTCATACACGTCTCACAAACCCCCGGATCGCGAACTTTGACTTCTATGGGCGACACCAGCGATTGCACGAAGTTGAATTGACCGATGGGGCAGAGGTATTTGCAGAAAGCCGCGCCGCGAAAAAGGCCGTCGATAATGAAGGCGGCGCCGAAATAACCCAGGGCGATCCAGGCGGTCAACCAAGGGCTGTCCCAAAGTGCGAACGCCTCATACGCCCAGAAAAAACTCAAGAGGAGTGCGATCGCCGGCCACTTGTTGCGCAAAAGCCGCGGCCAGGTCCAGCCGCGCGGCAGCCACTTGCGGGCCAGCGTGCGCGAAACGAGGAACGGACAGGCAAAACAGAAGAAATTCCCCGCCGCCAAGAGAACCAGCACAAGGAGGCCGCGCCAGTGAATCCACGGCAACACCCCGGCGAGGTTCATGGGTCCGACCTGCGGGCCCGTTAATCCATCTAGGATCACGAGCGCGGCCAGAAGCAAGAGTGGAAGCTGCACGGCTATGCGGGCGTGCCGCCAGCGCAGGAAGCGGCCTAGGAGCGGCACGTTGAGGAGATCGAAGCGACGGTGGAGGTGACGGGGTGAGGCGGTGACGGGGTGAGCGATGAGCGTAAGGGCTAGCCGGCCTTGAGGTATCGGCGGAATCGGAGTGTCCCGCGCGGCGTAGAGCAGCTTCAGGACGATGGCGAAAAGCGGCACGAGGAACGCGATGGAGCTGGGGACCCACATGAGGACGCCGGCCGCCGCCTGGTCGTCGAGGGCGGACAGGTCGCCAAGCCGCGGGACATTCGTGTAATGGGGGTAGATCACGCGGCTCGAGAAGGTCAGGAGTGCCGCCAACGCTGTGTTTAACAAATCCGCCAGCAGCAGATACGGGGGCAATAGCCACAGCGACCACTTCGGCCGGCTCGGGTAGGGACGAATGACCGGATGCCAGAACAACAAGCCCGCCGCGAGAAAACAGACATGCTGCGTGTAATGCCAGCCGTCGTCGCGCAGGGCCAACTCGTAAGGCCCTGGAAGGTGCCAGAGCACGTTGGCGGCGGCGAATGCGACGAAAGCCGCTGCCGGATGCGTCAGCGCCGAGAGAACGCTTCGCAAGGGCCGCCAGCGTACGAGCGGCATCGCCCAATGGACCCGCATGGCCTCCGGCAAGCCTCGCAAGAGCGGAAAGTACGGGGCGCCCAGCCAAAGAAGCGGCGGGGCGGCCATTATCAGCAACAAATGCTGGACCATGTGGATTTGCAGGAGCAGGCTGGAAAAAGGCTCGATGGGGGAGGCGAGAGCCAAAAAGACGGCGAACAGCCCGAATAGGAAGGCGGCTAACTTTCCGTGAGTCCAGCGATGCGGATCCCGAGAACAGAGCGATCGCCAGCCGCGGAAGTAAACCAGCCCCGTCAAAGTCAACGCGGTGAAGAGCCAAGGATCGACCGGCCAGGAACGCAGAAACGCATCGAAAGTAGGGCTCATGGTGGGGCACAAGGACAGGGCCGAGGCGCTGGTGTTAACCTTGCCGCGCGCGGACTGGAGATGAGTAAACCCCGGTTAACCCTAGGTTTTGCGCCGGTCTGGGACAAGGTTGCCGAGTGATCCGCGCTTGCCCGTTTTTCCTTCCCGTCAAAGTCGCTTTGCCCGGCACCAACTGACTTCAAGTGCAAAAAAAACCACTGCGAATCCACAAATTCGCTGGAGTCAAGGCCCCTGTTGACCTAAAAATCGAATGTGGAGGCAAGCACCATGAAAGTCAAGCCATTGAGCGGGTTCGTAAAAAAGTGTTGTCTGATCGCAAAAAACGCCCGCTATCCGGCGCTCGAGCTGTACCTCACCTACGTCAACTGGTGCATCAACAACAGCGCCGACGTGCACGACCAATTCAGCTTCCTCGACATGCTGGAAGACCACGGCTTCAAATACTCCCAGCGCAAAGGCGGCTGCTGGTTCCGCGGCATCGCCGTCCTCCCCCCCTACCGCGTCGAATAGCGCGCCGCCCGTCCCGCTTGCCGTTTCGCGCTCGCCGCATCTCCCGCGCGACATCACCCACGCTCAAAAAAACTCCCTCTGACCCCTGCCGTTCTGTTATCCTGATTGATTGCTTCTCCTCCGTTTTTAACCACGGAGCGTACGGAGCCCACACAGAGACATCTCCCTCTGATTCTTATCTGTGTCATCCGTGAAATCCGTGGTTTGAATGCTCCGACGGAAAGCATCGAGGGACACCATGAAACCCAGCGACATCCGCATCAACGACTTGTCCTTCAGCTACGAGGACCACCGCTACCGCACGCCGATCAAGTTCGGCGGCGTCGCCCTCGACCGCGTCACGCTTCTCAACGTCCACGTCGACGTCCACACCCGCGACGGCAAACGCGCCCGCGGCTTCGGCTCCATGCCGCTGGGCAACGTCTGGGCGTTCCCTTCCAAGCCGCTTGGCTACGACGGCACCTTAGCGGCTATGAAAGCTCTCGTCGAGCACATCGCCCAAGTCACCGTCAGCTGCAAGGAAGTCGGCCATCCCATCGATCTCACCTGGGCGCTGGAGCCGGAATATCGGCGAGTGGCCCGCGCCGTCGAGGATGAGCTGAAGATGCACGAGAAGATCCCGCACCTGGCGACCCTCGTATGCGCCAGCCCCTTCGACGCCGCCCTGCACGACGCCTTCGGCAAGGCGCACGGCCTCAACTCCTACAGCACCTACGGCCCGGATTTCATGAACCACGACCTGGGCCATTACTTCGGCCTCGACTTTCACGGCGAGCAGCTCGACAAATACATCGCCCGCGAGCCGCAGCCCAAGATGCCGCTCTATCACTTGATCGGGGCGCTCGATCCGCTCGAAGAAAGCGACGTGGAGAAGCCGGTCGGCGACGGCCTGCCCGAGACTCTTGGCCAATGGATCGAGCGCGACGGCCTCACGCACCTCAAGATCAAGCTCAACGGCGACAACCTCGCCTGGGACGTGGAACGCGTGCTGCGGGTCGAGCGCGTCGCTCTGGAGACGCAACAGCGCCGCGGGGTGACAAGCTGGTTCTATTCGCTCGATTTCAACGAGCGCTGCGGCAGCGTCAACTACCTTCTGGAGTTTCTGGAGCAGGTGAAGCGCGGCACGCCGGCCGGCTTCGAGCGGATCCAGTACATCGAGCAACCGACGGCCCGCGACTTGACGGCCCACCGCGGCAACGTCATGCACGCGGCCTCGAAAGTGCGGCCCGTGGTCATCGACGAGTCGCTGATCGACCTGGAAAGCCTGCTCTTGGCTCGCGAGATGGGCTATACCGGAGCGGCCCTCAAAGCGTGCAAAGGCCAGAGCCAATCGCTCCTCTTGGCCGCCGCCGCCCGCAAGTTCGGCCTGTTCCTATGCGTGCAAGACCTGACCTGCCCCGGCGCGTCGCTCATCCACTCCGCCGGCCTCGCCGCCCACATCCCCGGCGTGGCCGCGATTGAATCCAACGCCCGGCAATACTGCCCCGCCGCCAATGAGCCGTGGGCGGAGCGCTTTCCCGGAGTCTTTCGCATTAGAGACGGAACGATGGAAACAGGATGCTTGACGGGAGCGGGGCTTGGGGCGGTGGGTTGAATCAGATGTTTCTTGCTCGCATTTGGCCTTGTCCTATGGCTATGGAGTTCGGCTAGACTATGGCCATGTCGCTACGGAGCCGATTCGAACTTGGAAAACGGCCGCTCTTAATTGGATTGGCATTCGCGGCTGTCGCAGGCACTGTCGCGTGGCTTATGTTGCCGCCCGATCCACGGATCACCACCGTGGGCGCTTGCGAATTTGTGGCCATGGCGCCGAACGGCGTATCGTTTGTAACCGTTCACAGAGTGTCCTGCGTCGCCGAACTTCAGGTGACGTTGTGGAGTGGCGACGGGAGAACACGGCGCAAATTAATCCGCTATGCAAACACCGGCGTCCCTTGCGTTGCATATTCTCCTGATAGCCAGCGATTCGCGGTACTTTCGGGCCAAAAGAAGTGGTGGGATGCGTCCGAAGGTACTCCGCAATTACAAACTTTCGATGCGGAAACCGGACACGAATTGTCGAATATTGATTCTCACGATTGGCTTGATCTTTCAAAACTGAGCGCTGTGTTCTATTCCCACGATGGTAGATTGCGTGGCTTTCAGCGTGCCCATCCGTTCGTGGTCTGGGACATCGAACATCGCCGCAAGCTGGCTGAACGTCCTCTGCCGGCGTGGTGCTGGCTACGCCCTAAGGAGCCGCTCCCAGCTAATTCAGGCCCGAACAGCATTGGGATGGCAACGGTCATAGAAGGGCGATGGGACCTGGTACTTCGAGAAATCTATCCGGCTAACCCATATTGGAGCGGGGTTGGCGATCCACTCGCGGTAAGCGGGGACGGCAAGAAGGTTTTCCGAGTTTTCATGCCGATGCCATTCTACGGCGGACACGCCTTGGAGGAATGGGACTTGGTCACAGACCAATCAACGATCGTGCCGCTTCCATTTATTCCGCGTGACGGCTTTCATCCACCTATTAGTTCCGATGGGCGGCTGATCGCATTGCCATTGCTTTGGCGAATATCAGACGATCACATCTGGCGCCGCGTCAAGGACTGGCTGGGTTTGGTCGATACTGATGCCGTTGGGGGGTTAGGACTCCTCGATACGGCGACCGGGATTCAGATCGCGCGATTCCCTCACGCCAAGACAGCTTTCTTCACTCCCGGCAATGACGCCGTGGCCGTCGTCTACAACGATCGAACGGAACTGTGGGAGCTGCCGCTGCACAAGCCGTGGCACAAGATTGCCTTCTTTGCCGTTGCCACGTTTGCCGCGATTCTAGTTTTGGCTCAGAGCGTGAGTCTCGTTCGGCTGCTTTTTTCGAAGCGCGCTCAGTCAATCGCTGGGGCGCAATCGGCCCATGAGCTTGGATAGCGCTCAGCGCCTTCGCGGCGTGATCACTGCGTCCTTTTCACTGCCCCAAAGATCGCGCCGAACACATCCGCCCCCCCTTCATCGCGCTCCAGGTGTGGATAGCGCGCTCCTCCGTTGTAATCGAGAACGAACGTCCGGAAATACTCCTGGTTCTCGAACATTAACGTCAGCTTGTCCTTGGCCTTCGACGTGCCGGCCACCGCTTCTTTGAGTCGATCCGCCGTCCAGCGGCGATCGCGAATCGCCAGGAGCTTCATGCCCGGGCCGATGCCGGCTTTGTCCGCGGCCGAGCCGGGAATGATGTCGATGACGCCGCCGTCCTCGCGCAACTTCAGGCCAATCGAGGCTGTCAAGTTGATGTTCTTGTCCTCGCTTTCGCGCGCCTTAAGCAGCTCGCTTGGAGACGTTTCATAAACCACCTTCCAGCCGCCGCGCTTGAGACCTTCCAAGGGCGGCTCAAGGTCGGTGGACGTCAAGCGCTCGTGGAGAAAACTCTTCCAATCGTGGGCCACGACGTCGTTCAACGTCCGCACCACGTCGTCGAAGGTGTAGGTCTTGACTGCCGGTGATGTCCCGTCGGGAATGCTGCCATTGCCGCCGAAGAAGGCCCGGCAGAAATCGTCGAAGCTTTTCTTGCCGCCGGACTTCTCGCGGATCAGCGTGTCGACGTCGAGCCAAAGGAGCGCTCCCTCGTCATAGAAGTCGACGCCGCGCCGCCGGCTGCCCCATTCCGTGCGGGCGTAGTATAAAGTCGGCGCCCCACCCGTGGTGTCTTCCAGCGGCCGCCACGTTCGGCCACGCTGGTTGCGGGCCCAGTCCGCGATTAGGGCGAAGTTTTCCTGCATCAAATCAGGCGTATACAGGCCGCTGCGGCCCGTCAGCACGAAGCCAAGGTACTGCGTCAGGCCCTCATAGAACCACAGGTCGCGCGTCTTCATCGGCTGCTGGTAGTCCGGCGTCGTCAGTCCCGCTGGCCGACGGAACTTCCCGTTCCAGGAGTGCACGAACTCGTGCGGCAACATCCAAGCGCTTGCATGTGTGCGGTAGTCCTCATCCACCAGGAAACGCTCCGGCACACGGTTGTCGCTGCACTCGTGATGTTCGACGGCATCGTGGCGGATGTGATCGCTCATCGCTAGCAGGAAGCGGTACGAGCGGTAGTGGCGCGAGCCGAACAATTCGCCGGCTTGGACGACGAGGCGGTCGTATTGGCTTTTGAGGTCGTCGTCGATCTCAAGTCCGGCGGCGCTGTCGCAAGCCAGCACCAGGAAATGCGGCGGGCCGTCCTTGGGTCCGATGGGTATCTCGCGGAAATGGGCGCCGCACAGAACCGGCGAGTCGATCAGCATCTCCAGGGACACGGTCTTGAACTGGGCCTCTCCGTCCTTCTGCCAGTCGATGGGCAGGGCGGTCCCGAACTTCCAGCCTTGCGGCACTTTGACATGGGCCTGCACCTTCTGCTCGCGCGGCGGCAGCCCCTTGGGATAAAGCGTCACCAAGCTCCAGTTCAAAATGCCGAGTTGTGCGGTCATGCAGGTGCCCGATGAGAAGCCCTCGGCCTCGCGCGCCTGTTGGCCCAAGTAGTCGAGCGACGCTTCGATCGAGTCGACGCCTTCGGGCACGGTCAGATGAAAGGCGTAGAGGTCAACGTCGTCGCGCCGCCAGGCCAGCGGTTTGCCGTTGGCCGAGATTTTCAGCCCTGACAGATCATTGATCGGTCCCGACGGAGAATGCTCACCCGGAATCCACTTCGGATAGTACAAAGTCAAGGGCCCCGGCCTGGCAGGAATGACGATCCGGCAATGGAGCAGCTTGCGGGGCACATCGCTAGCGTCCAAATGAATCTGCATCGGCCGACCGGCGTCTTGAGCCGGAGCCGGCAACGCGCTCAAGAACAACAAGAGGATGAACGCGAACGCAAAACGGCGATGGCGAAGCATGACCGGATCCCCGAAGATTTGTGGAACAGAGGAGGAGTTGCGCGTTCTTATGCTATGGATATGGAGTGCGGCGCTCCAATATTAATCCTTGCAACGCCGTGTCAATTCTGCCAAAATTGATAGAGTCCCTTAGAGCGATCCCGCCTGCCGGTTTCCTGAGGCCGGTCCCGAAGGCGCTGCCGATCTCGCGGCGGCCATTCGGAATCCTGTTGCTGATTCGGAGTGCATGATGAGCCTGGTTGGACGCCTGCTTTTGGCTGGTGTGGTTCTCGGGTTGGTAAGCGATGCGCCCGCGCAAAGTCCGGCCAAGAATGAGAAAGACAAAGAGCCCGACACAGTCAGCTACTACAAGGACGTTCGCCCCATCTTGCAGCAGCATTGCCAGGGCTGCCATCAACCCGCCAAGGCTCAGGGCGGCTTCGTCATGACTGGCTTTTCCGAGCTGTTCAAGAAAAGCGACAAAGACAACACCGGCATCGTCGCCGGCCAACCCGATAAAAGTGAGATCGTCCACCAGATTACTTCGCAGTCCGGGAAGCCCCCCGCGATGCCGCGCGGCAAAGATCCGCTTTCCGACCGCGAAGTCCGTTTGATCACGCGCTGGATCGCGCAGGGCGCCAAAGACGATACGCCGGCATCCGCCCGCGGCGCGATCGTGGACGCCGAGCATCCGCCCGCTTACGAGTTGCCGCCCGTAATCACCTCGCTGGCCTACAGTCCGGACGGCTCGCTTCTGGCAGTACCCGGTTACCACGAGGTGCTCTTGCACAAGGCCGATGGCTCCGGTTTGGTCGCCAGGCTTGTGGGATTGTCCGAGCGCATCCAATCGGTCGCCTTCTCACCCGACGGCAAATGGCTCGCGGTCACCGGGGGCGATCCGGGCCGCTTCGGCGAAGTGCAGCTTTGGGACGTGGCCCGCAAAAAGCTTAAACTGTCGCTGCCGGTGACATTCGATACCGTCAACGGCGCCAGCTGGTCGTTCGACAGCAAGAAGCTGGCCTTCGGTTGCGCCGACAATTCCCTGCGAGCGATCGACCCGGAGACGGGCCAGCAGATCCTTTTCCAGGGCGGCCATAGCGACTGGGTCCTCGGAACGGTTTGGTCGAAGGACGCCGGCCATCTTATTTCGGTGAGCCGCGACCGTTCGATGAAGCTGACCGAAGTCGCCACGCAGCGTCTCATCGACAACATCACCAGCATCACGCCGGGCGCATTGAAGGGCGGCTTGCAAGCGGTCGACCGGCATCCGCAAAACGACAACCTGCTGGTAGGCGGGGCCGACGGCGCGCCACGCATCTACCAGATGTTTCGCACTAAGGACCGCAAGATCGGCGACGACTTCAATCTCATAAAGGCGTTCCCGGCGATGGGCGGCCGCATCTTTGCCGTCAAATTCAGCCCCGACGGCAAGCGCATCGTGGCCGGCACGTCGAATGAGCGCAAAGGCGAAGTCCATATTTACGACGCCGCCGACGCGAAGCTCATCGCCAAGCTAAAGGGCCAAAACGGTCCGGTGTATGCCGTGGCGTATCGTCCCGAAGGCAAAGAGGTCGCCTCGGCTGGCTTCGACGGATTGGTCCGAATCAACAATGCCGACGACGGCAAACTGGTGCGCGAGTTTCTCCCCGTGCCCTTGACAGCCAAAACATCCTCCAGATGATCCCACAAGCCCCAGGATGAGCGCAGCGAATCCTGGGGGTGTCGCGCGAGATAAAACCATGAAATCCATCACATATACATTCGCCATCCTTCTCCTCGCCGCCGCCTCAGCCCGCGCCCAGGAGTCTCTCCCTCCCGGCGCCAAGCTCGCCAAGATCGAAGCGCGCCCAGCCGCCATCGATCTGATCTCGCCTTACGACTATCGCCAGCTTCTGCTCACCGGCGTTCTCGAGAATGGCGAGAGAGTCGATATCACGCGCATGGTTGAACTGAAGGCGCCGGACTCACTTGTGAAAATATCGCCGCGCGGCCAAGTCAGGCCGGTCGGCGACGGCGCGGGCGCTTTGAGCTTCAGCTTCGCCGGGCAATCCGGCACGATCCCGATCAAGATTTCCGGCCAAAGGGAGAAACATGCCGTCAGCTTCGTGAAGGACGTGATGCCGGTGATTTCGCGCGTGGGCTGCAATGCCGGCACCTGTCACGGCAGCGCCCAGGGGCGCAACGGCTTTCAGCTTTCGCTCCGCGGCTATGATCCGGAGTTCGACCATCGCGCCTTGGTTGACGACGTCAGCGGCCGCCGCTTCAACCGCGCGGCTCCGGAACGCAGCTTGATGCTGATGAAGCCGGCCGGCGCGGTTGCGCACGTCGGCGGAGTTTTGACTCAGCCGGGCGAGCCGTATTACAAGCTGTTTCGCAACTGGATCGCTCAGGGCGTCAACCTCGACTTGGAAACGCCGCGCGTGGTCCGCCTCGAAGCGTTTCCGTCGCATCCGGTGCTGCCGCTCTTGGGATCCAGCCAGCAGATGATCGTCCTGGCCCATTACTCGGATGGCTCGACGCGGGACGTCACCGCCGAGGCGTTTCTCGTTAGCAGCAACACCGAGGTCGCCACTGTCGATAAACAGGGTTTGGTGACTGCCGTGCGCCGCGGCGAGACGGCCATGCTCGCCCGTTATGAAGGCAATTACGCCGCCGCCCCGATGATCGTCATGGGCGACCGCACCGGCTTCGCCTGGCAAGAAGTGCCCGAGTTCAACTGGATCGATACGCTGGTCTATCAAAAGCTGAAGGCGGTGAAGATTCAGCCCAGCGACGTTTGCTCCGACGCCGACTTCATCCGCCGGCTCTATCTCGACCTGACCGGCCTGCCTCCTGAACCCGACACGGTCCGCGCCTTTCTCAAGGACGAGCGCGCCAGCCGCCTCAAGCGCGACGAGTTGGTCGACAAATTGGTCGGCAGCCCCGACTTCATCGAGAACTGGACCAACCGCTGGGCCGATCTCTTGCAGGTCAACCGCAAGTTCTTGGGCGAGCAGGGCGCCATGGCCTTCCGCACTTGGATCAAGGAGGCGGTCGCCGCCAACATGCCGTACGATCAGTTCTGCTATAAGATCCTGGCTGCGAACGGCTCCAACATGGAAAACCCCGCCGCCGCTTACTTCAAGATTCTCCGCGACCCGGATCAGGCGATGGAGAACACCACGCACCTGTTCCTGGCGGTCCGCTTCAACTGCAACAAGTGCCACGATCACCCGTTCGAGCGCTGGACGCAGAACCAGTATTACACGCTGGCATCTTATTTCGCTCAGATCAACAGGAGCGAAGACCCCAAGTTTAAGGGTCAGAAGACGCAAGGCAACGACGTTCGCGGCGCTTTGCCGCTGGTCGAGGTCATCGGCGACAAAAAGGACGGCGAAGTCAACAACCTTCGCACCGGCGCGGTTGCCCATCCCAAGTTCCCGTACCAAATCGCTTTCATGCCGCCCGCCGACCTCTCGCGCCGCGAGCACCTGGCGAAATGGATCACGTCGAAGGAGAATCCGTACTTCGCCAAGAGTTACGCCAACCGCGTGTGGAGCTATCTCTTGGGCGTCGGCATCATCGAGCCGGTCGACGACATCCGCGCCGGCAACCCGCCCACGAATCCGCCGCTTCTGGACCGCTTGACGGAAGAATTCATGAAGAGCAACTTCAACGTCCAAGAGCTGATCAAGACGATCTGCAAGTCGCGCACCTACCAACATGCCATCACGGTCAACAAATGGAACAAGGACGACGAGCAGAACTATTCGCACGCCGTCGCCCGCCGTTTGCCTGCCGAAGTGCTCTTCGACGCCATCCACCGCGCCACCGGATCGCAATCAAAGCTGCCGGGCCTGCCGCCGGGGGCGCGTGCCGTGCAGCTCGTCGATTCCAGCGTGCCCATTCCCGGCTCTTTCCTGGAATTGTTTGGCAAGCCGCCGCGCGAGAGCGCCTGCGAGTGCGAGCGCACCAACAGCATGCTTTTGGGGCCGGTGTTGAACCTCGTCAACGGGCCGGTGTTGGCCGAGGCGCTGCGCGATCCGGGCAACCGCATCGCCAAGATTCTCGCGGAAAACACCGACGACGCCAAAGTTGTCGAAGAACTCTACGTGTCGATCCTGTGCCGGCGCCCCAGCTCTGAGGAATTGAAAGTCGGGCTCGAAGCGTTCAAAGGCAATGACGAGGATTTCGCCGCGCTGGCTAAAGAGAAAGCGCGCCGCCAAGCCCTTCTCGACGACTTGGAGAAACGCCTGCCGGAAATCCAGGCCGCCTGGGAGCTAAGCGTGACGAGGATGCCGACCTGGACCGTTCTCGATCCGCTGGAGCTTAAAGCCGCGGCTGGCACGACGCTTACCAAACAGTCCGACCTGTCGATCTACGCGAGCGAGAAGAATCCGTCGCCGGAAGTCTACACGGTCACCGCCAAGACGGACCTTATCGGCATCACCGGCATTCGCCTGGAGCTTCTTACCGACGGCAAGCTGCCCAAGAAGGGCCCCGGCCGTGCTCCCAACAACGGCAACTTCGTGCTCAATGAGTTTAAGGTGGAATACAACCGGACGGATTCGAAAGATCCGTTAAAGACCGCCAAGCTGACCAGGCCGCAAGCGACGTTTTCGCAGGACGGCTACGCCATCGCCAACGCCATCGACGGCAATCCAGCCACCGGGTGGGCCATCGCGCCGCAGCAGGGTCGCAACCACATCGCCGTCTTCGAAGTCGCGGACAAGTTCGGCTTCAAGGAAGGCACGCTCATCTCCTTCACGCTGAGCCAGCAGTTCCCCGGCAAAGACCACAACATCGGCAAGTTCCGGCTGTCGGTGACGACCGCCAAGCCGCCGGTGCTCTTGCAAGGAGCGGCGCCTGAGAACATCGCCAAGATTCTGGACGTGGCGCCCGAGTCTCGCACGCCCGAGCAGAAGGCCGCGCTCACGAGCTACTATCGCTCCATCGACCCGGACCTGGCGAAGCTGTCGCGCTCCTACAACGAATACATCATCCCGTCGAATCCGCGAGCGCTCGGTGCGCAGGACCTGGCGTGGGCGCTCTTAAACAGTCCGGCGTTCTTGTTCAACCATTGAGGCATTGGAACTAACGAGAGCATTCCACATCTCTCGACAGAATAAACGCTTACGGCACTTCGTTTCATACGTTCCATACGTTTCACGAGCGGAGATTCGTTTCACGACGTCGCCTGAGTGAGTGGAATGAAAAGAATCCAATTCGCCTCATTCCACCTTCGCCGTGACCACTTCCAGAATCTTCTGTTCGCGGCGTTGCAACACGCTGCCTTGCCATTTCAGCATCAAGCGGAAAAGGAAGTAGACGGCAATCGCTTCCAGAAGGGCGAGGATCAAATACACCGGCACGGCTCCCATCACGCCGTACTCGTGCAAGAGATACTCGATGCCGAGTGGAATCAAAGTCGGCGCCAGGAACACTGGAAAAAGGAAGGTGAAGAGAATGTTCATGAGGATGTTGACCGCCTTGGGATTGACCGGTTTGAGCGAACCGGAGGCGATCGGCATCGGCGCGAACATCGACAGCCAATTCCCCATCATCGCGATCACGAGAAACATCGAGAAGAGCTGCGCAACGCTTGCCAGCAGATGATCGAAGCGCATCGGCAGCATGACTTGGATGATGGCGATAACGATGAGGCCGAGCACTCCTACCAGGGGAGCGATCGCCAGATTCTTGGCGAGCAGAATGTCGCTGCGCGGGGCCGCAGAGAGGACGAAGACGCGAAAGCCGCTGCGGTCGAAGCCGAATTGATTGCCGATCAATTGGATCATGGTGAGCAGCATCAACGCGATCGCGCCGGAAGCCATCAGGGGGCGAAGATAGTCCGTCGGCGTGAACGAACGAGTCAGAAAAAGTGAACCGAAGACCAGGACCATGATGATCGGCGACAGGAGCATCATCTTCGCTTCCGGAGCGCGCACCAGCGAGCGGAAGCAAGCCAGGGTGATGGCGGCGGCCTGTTCCGAAATGCCAGGAAGCTTCTTTTGCAGGAACTTGCTGGCCCCCAAAGCCGTGGCGGCTCTTGCGCCGGCTTGCGCCGCTGGGGACGGCGCTTTTGCAGGTCGCGACGGCTTCGAGGTCAATTGTCCCGTGTAGATGCGCACTGTGGTGCGATAGGACCGCCTCAGGCTGACGCCGCCGATCAGCGTCATCCCGGCGGCCGCGGCGAGGGCGGCGAGGATGTTGCCGTCGCCGGCAGCCATGGCGCCGTAAGGCAGCCAGCCGGCCGGAATCGCCAGATTGACGATCTGAAAGGTTTGTTCCATTCGCGCAAGAGTCTCCGGATCCATCTTTGCCGCCTGCTTTGCGTTTCCCTTCTCTTGCTCGGCCATGTCATCGGGCTTTTCGTTGGCATGCCGCTTGTCGGCATTCCGCTTGTCGTAAGGCACGATGAAGTTAATGAGGTTTGGTAGTTGCGCCAAAAGAACAAAACCGAAGGTCACCAGCATAATGATGGTTCGCCGCCGGCGTTTGTTGACCATCAGCGCCGCCAGCCAGCCGCGAAACTGGTGCGTCAGCGCCGTCACCATGAGAAGGAAACCAGCCAACAATGGAAACAGCAGCAGCATCGACGGTCCACGGACGAACACGAGCGCGATGCACAGGCCGACCATGCCCGGAAAGAAGAACACCATGGTCAGATTGAAGAGCGAACCAAGATAGTTGATCAAAAACGCGCTCGTCAGCGAGACCGGCAGATGCAGGAACTTGTCGAGAGAGAGCAGCTCGGAGCGCTGCAGCTCGACGACCAGGCCCATAACCCAAGTGAAGATGAATGCGACCACCAGGCCGTCCCACACGTACATGAGCACGGATGGGGAAACGTCGCCCAAGAGAAAGATCCCCGCCAGCACCGCGAAGGCGAACATGCTGAGCGCGAAAATCAAGGCGCAGCCGCCCAGAAGGATAAGGACGACCAGGTTGGCGATGCCGGCGCGGCGCAGTTGATTGAGGCCCAAACGCCAGCGCAGCCAGAGGAAAGCCCGAAAGTGCTGCCAGTTCATGACGCCGCTCACGAGACGTTTTCCTCCAACCAGCGAAGCTTGGGGTGAACCTCGGCGTCGTCGCCCACCAATTCCAGGAAGCGATCTTCGAGCGAGCGGCCCTGACGGATCTCGTCCAAGGAAGCCTGCTCGACCAGCACGCCTTTAACGATGATGCCTACGTGCGAACACAGCCTTTCGACGATTTCCAGGATGTGCGAGGTCAGAAAGACGGTCGAGCCGCGCGCCACGAAGCCGGCCAAAAGATCGCGGATGACGCGCGAAGTGACCGCGTCCACGCCCTCGAACGGCTCATCGAGAAAAAGCAGGTCCGGGTTGGGCAAGAGCGCCGCCGCCAAAGCCAGCTTCTTCCGCATGCCGTGTGAGTACTCGAGCGTCAGCTTCTTCTCCTCGTTTTGTAAATCGAGCAGCGATAAGAGTTCATCGATGCGGGTATGAAGCGTAGGGCGCGGCACCAGGTACATGCGGCCGATGAACGTGAGATACTCGCGACCCGTCAAGTTGTCGAACAGGGCGAGGTCTTCGGGCACGACGCCGATTCGGCTCTTGACTTGAAGCGCGTCTTTGGGATCTCGCATATTCCTTCCCAGAATGACCATGTCGCCGTCCGAAGGGGCAAGCAGCCCAGTCAACATCTTGATCGTGGTCGACTTGCCGGCGCCGTTGGGGCCAAGAAAGCCGTAGAAGGTGCCGCGCTCGACACGCAGGTCGATGCCGTTGACGGCGCAAAAGCTGTCAAAGTAGCGCGTGAGCTTATGGGTTTCGATGACCGGATTCGTCATGATCTTTGCTCCAACAGACTCCCAATTCAGAACCTCCACGCATTCAAGCTGTGAACTGGGCCGGCGATTGGGACGCCTGCAGCCACTACGTTGGCAATGGCTCGGACTAACTCGGCATTGGACATGTCTTTCGTTGGATCATTGTCCTGGTAAACGATGAAAATGCCGGAGTGGTCAGGATTCATCTCGTGCAACTCGACAAAGTCCCTTGCATTCTTCGTAAGAAGAACGAGACTATTGGCTATGGCATACTCGAAATGAACAGGATCTTCTTGTTTGGACTTACCGGCTTCGGGAGGAGTTACTACGTGATGGCCGGCGTCGCGGAGCAGTTCGACAAGCTTCTTATGGTAGGCGCAATCGTCAAGATAGAGGCGGAGGCTCAAGGCGGTACCCCCTGTCTCTCAGAAACTGCCGTTCCGTCGCCGCCTCACTCTCAATCAGCTTTTTGTTTTGCTCGTAGTAGGCGATCGCTTCCAAAATGGCCTCGATCGGCAAATCTAGGTTCGTGCTTGCTTGTTCCGGCGTTTCCTGATTGGCGATGAGAGTGCTGACAAGCTGCCCAACGGTGATGTTTCGAACTTTCAAATACAACTGCCGCCGCCAGGATTCCGGTCTAGATACAAGGTGCTTCCAAGCTCTGGTCGATCCGCTTGGGACCCCCGTCTGGTCCTGAGTTGCTTCGACAGCGTTCTCTATCTTCGACATCACGCTTCTCGATTCATTGCTGCGCTGCAAATACAGCTTACCCAAGGTTGCCAGTCTAACCAAGCCGAATCATATAATCCCTACATGAAAACCAAGCGTCTCGGCCGCACCGGGCTCAAGGTCTCGGAAATCTGCCTCGGTACCATGACGTTCGGCCACCAGTGTGACGAGAGGACCTCGTTCGCCATCATGGACAAGGCGGCGGAAAAGGGCGTGACCTTTCTTGACACCGCCGACGTCTACCCGGTGCCGCCGACTCCGGAGTCCGCCGGACGGACCGAGGAGATTGTGGGACGCTGGCTAAAGGGGCGCCGCGACCGGTTCGTGCTGGCCACCAAGTGCCGCATGCGCGTCGGCCACGGGCCCAATGACGAGGGCCTGTCTCGCCACCACATCCTGAAAGCCGTTGACGACAGCCTGCGGCGACTGCAGACCGATTACCTCGATCTCTATCAAACCCACAGCCCCGATCCCGATACTCCGCTGGACGAAACCCTGCGCGCTCTCGAAGATCTCGTGCGGCAGGGCAAGGCGCGTTATCTTGGCTGCTCGAACTATCCGGCCTGGCAGGTCGCCCTTACGCTTGGCATCTCGGAGAAGCATAGCTGGGCGCGGTTCGATTGCGTGCAGCCGCGCTACAATTTGCTCTATCGTGAAATCGAAAATGAGCTGTTGCCATTGTGCCGCGACCAGGGAATCGGCGTCATCCCATACAATCCGCTTGCCGGCGGCTTTCTTTCAGGCAAGTATCCAACGCTCGAGGCGCCGTCGCCGGGAACGCGCTTCAGCCTCGGTAAAACGGGCGAGCTTTATCGCAAGCGCTATTGGCAACAAGCTCAATTCGAAGCCGTCCAAGAGCTGAAAAGGGCTTTGACGCCGAGCGGCCGTTCGCTGGTGCAGATTGCCATCGCCTGGGTGCTGGCCCAGCCGGGAATCACCAGCGCCATCGTCGGCGCCAGCAAGCCCGAGCAACTTGACGACACGCTTGCCGCCGTGACTCTGACCCTGACGCCGGAAGACTTGGAAGCTTGCAACGAGGCTTGGTACCGATTGCCACGAGAAAATAGCCACTAGTAGCTGTGCCAAGGTAAGGAGTCCACCATGAGCGATCGACGACTGCGCAACTTCTTGCGGACGCAACTCGACGACGTCAAGAACAAGGGCCTTTACAAAACCGAACGCCAAATCCAAGGCCCGCAAGGGTCGGCCATCCGTGTCGCCGGACGCGAGGTCATCAATTTCTGCGCCAACAACTATTTGGGCCTCGCTAATCACCCCGCCATCGTCGAAGCCGCCATGGACGGCCTGCGCCGCTACGGCTACGGCATGGCGTCGGTCCGCTTCATCTGCGGCACTCAGGACGCTCACAAGGGCCTCGAACAAGCCATCTCCAGCTTCTTTGAGAAGGACGACGCCATTCTTTACAGCTCCTGTTGGGACGCCAACGGCGGCCTCTTCGAAACCATTCTCAACGAAGATGACACCGTTCTTTCGGATGAGCTGAACCACGCCAGCATCATCGATGGCGTCCGGCTCTGCAAGGCGAAGCGCTTTCGCTACAAGAATTGCAACACGGACGACCTGGCCCATGGACTCAAGGAAACGAGGGGATGCCGATTCCGCCTGATCGCCACGGACGGAGTCTTTTCGATGGACGGCTCGCTGGCGCCGTTGGCTCAGATTTGCGAATTGGCCGACCTGTACGACGCGATTGTCATGGTCGACGACAGCCATGCGACCGGCATCCTCGGTCCGGGCGGTCGCGGCACGGCCGAGCATAGCGGTGTCTTGAACCGCATTGATATCCTGACCAGCACGCTCGGCAAAACGCTGGGCGGGGCTGCCGGCGGGTTCACCTGTGCCGGCGCGGAGGTCGTGGACATGCTCCGGCAGCGCTCGCGGCCTTATTTATTCTCAAACTCCCTGCCGCCGCCCATCATCGCCGCGGCGACGAAAGCGCTCGAGATGATCGCCGCCAGCACCGCACTACGCGATCGGCTTCACGCGAACGCCCGCAAATTGCGCTCCGGATTGGAGGCAGCGGGCTTTACCGTCAAGCCTGGCCAACATCCTATCCTGCCGGTAATGCTCGGCGACGCCGCCTTGGCGTCCAAAATGGCCGACAGCCTGTTGGAAAAAGGGATCTACGTCATCGGCTTCAGCTACCCCGTCGTGCCGCAAGGCCAGGCACGGATTCGCATCCAACTTTCCGCGGCGCACACGGACGAGCAGCTCGATAAGGCGATCGCGGCGTTTACGGAGGTGGGGAAGGAGTTGGGTGTTGTGTAGAATGATTGAGGAGGGAAAAAATGAAGTTCAAGATCGCGCTTTATCCATCGGACGAAGGCTTTGCCGTTTGCGTGCCCGCTTTACCCGGGTGCTGGTCTCAAGGGGCGACAAAAGAAGAGGCTCTTGCGAACATTGAGATCGCCATCCGCGAGTATCTGGGCGCGGAGATCGAGCAGACCGAAGAAGCTGAATTCCGAGAGATTGAAGTCGTGGTCTAACCATGCCGAAACTGCCAGGCATTAACCACCTTGATGCGGTACGGGCTTTGGAAAAGGTCGGGTTCCGCATCTTGCGGCAGGGCAAACACATTGTGATGACGGATGGCACGCACAAGGTTACGATTCCACGGCATAATCCGGTCAACGCTATCACCATGGGCGGAATTGTCCGCGAAGCCGGATTGTCGAACGATGAATTTCGCAAATTGGTTTGATAACGTTCGACACGTGTTCTGGGGAATTATAAAAGCGCTTCTTCAATCCACCCGCCGCCCAGCACGCGATCGCCGTCATAGAAAACCACGGCCTGTCCTGGGGTGATAGCGCTCTGCGGCTCTGCAAATCGAACGACCGCACCGTCGTCTCCATTCACTTCCACCAGCGCCGGAGCGGCCGTATGGCGATATCGAATCTTGGCCTCGCAGCGAAAGCCGGTCGTCGGCCGATCGATCAACCAATTCACTCGCGACGCCTGCAAACCCGCAGCGAGCAGTTCTTCCTTGTCGCCGATTACGACTTCGTGCGTCTCCGGAACGATGTCGAGCACATAGCGCCGGCTCGCGGATCCGAAACCCAAGCCTTTGCGTTGGCCGATGGTGAATTTTTCGAAGCCGTCGTGCGGGCCCAGGACCTTTCCCGAAGTGTCAACGATGTTGCCCGCGGTCGTCAGTTCAGGGCGGCGCTTGCGGATGAAAGCGGCATGATCCTGGTCCGGCACAAAACAAATTTCCACGCTGTCCGGCTTGTCCGCGACTCCTAGGATCGCTTCCCTCGCAGTAGAGCGCACTTCCTCCTTGTGAAGGCCGCCGATTGGAAACAGCAGGTGCCCCAATACGCTTCGACGCAGGCCGAAGAGCACGTACGACTGATCCTTGCCCGCGTCTACAGCACGACGCAACTCGGGTTCGGCGTCGCCTGCCACGATCTGCGCGTAATGTCCGGTTGCGATGAAGTCCGCGCCGAGCTGCTTGCCGTAGGACCAGAGCTTGCCGAATTTGAGCCAGTTATTGCAGACCACGCAGGGGTTGGGAGTGCGGCCGACCGCGTATTCATCGATGAAATAATCGATGATGCGATTGAAGTCGCTTTCAAAATCGAGGGCGTGGAACGGAATATCGAGCCGATCGGCCACGCGGCGGGCGTCGGAGGCGTCACTGGCCGAGCAGCAGCCTTTCTTGTGAGAAGGGGTATCATCGTCGGGTCCATGCGCGCCCGTGCGCATGAACAGGCCCACGACTTCGTAGCCCTGCTTCTTCAAGATATAGGCCGCGACGGAGCTGTCGACGCCGCCGCTCATGGCCAAAACGACACGACCCGGCATGAAAATTCCTCCCTTCTCAGTATAGCGAGGGAGGCTATCGCCTGGACTCCGGATTCGCGCCGTATCTGTCCCAAAAGAAGTACGCCGCCAAACCGAAACCAATGACGATGACGATCCAGCGCACATACACCGGCTTAAGCTTGAGCGCAAGCCGGGCGCCGACGTAACCGCCCACGATGGCGGCAACCATCATCGCCAAGGCGTGCGGCCACGACACCTGGCCTTGAACTACAAAGACGACAGCGGCGACGCAGTTGATGCAGAAGGCGAGCCAAGTCTTTAAGGCATTGACTTCGTGAATGTCGGCCAGGTCGAGGAAAGCAAGCGAGCTGAGCATGAGGATGCCGATGCCAGCCCCGAAGTAACCTCCGTAGATCGCAACCAGGAACTGGAACACGATGATGCCGGCCAGCGTCCATGCCTTTGGCTTCCCCTGATGTGCGCGTCGTAGAGATTTGCCGATTGTGGGTTGCAGCAGAAAGAGGATGGCGGCGCCGAGCACGAGCCAAGGGATCAGGTCCTCGAAAACCTTATCGGGCATTAGCGTGACTAAGAGGGTGCCGGACGCCCCGCCGAGAATGCTGGGAATCGTGAGGAGAATGATCCAGCGCTTGCTCGCCGCCACTTTCTTGCGATAGCCCCAGGCGCTTGCGATGGAGCCGGGAAAAAGGGCGACGGTGCTGGTGCCATTGGCCATCACCGGCGCCACAACAGCCAGAAGGGCGGGAAAGGTCAGCAACGTGCCGCCGCCGGCGATGGCGTTTTGCATGCCTGCAGCCAGGGCGGTCAGGCACAGCCAGAGATAGATAAGCATGAACTCATTGACAGAGTTTTCTTGCTTCTCACTTTTTTCAAATCACGAAGAAACGACTTGCTAAAGACGGTCTTCATGATTTACTTTGGAGCACGCGAAATACTTCGTCCCTAGTCGCCGATTTGCCATTTTTCCCTTGACGGATGGCTTCGGAGAGAGCGAAATCCTCCAGAGCATCCGCGAGGATTTCCTTGAATAAATCCCGCTGCTCTACCATCGTTTCAACCAAGGCGTCCTTGACCGCCTGCTTGAGCCCGGCTCACAGATTCTTCGGCCTTGCCACAGTTCTTCCCTCTCGTCAGATGGCTTCTTCCGATTCCGCTCCCCGGTTCCGGCTTCCATGCACCATGCCGCGAGCATGCCGTGAAGTTCCCTCATTATAGCGAAATGAACTGCACGCGAAGTCCAACGATTGCAACACTATGTCAGCGCCGCCGCGTAAGTTATAATGCGTCCCATGTCCAAAAAGAAGAAAACCCGCATCGAGCTGCGCAAGAACCGCTCCAAGCCACCGCGCGACAAGGGCTGGACCAGCGGCTTTCAAACGCACGGCTACCACGACGAGGCCACGCTGGCGAACGAGCGCGTCCGAGCCAAGGGGGACCTGTCGCGAAAACGCACCATCGTCCAAGATGAAACGGCGGGCGATGAATCCATGCCCGCCGTCGCTTCGTCCGAGTGTATCCCGGGGCGGGTTCTTCGCGTTCACGGCTTGTCGAGCGTGGTGGAGGCGGAAAACGGCCGGCAGTTTCGCTGCGCCGTTCGCCGACTGCTCAAAAATCTGGCCACCGACGAGCGCAGCATTGTGGCCACCGGCGACCGCGTTTGGATTCGACCATCCTTAAACGACGAAGGCTTCATCGAGCGCGTCGAGCCGCGCCACGGCGTCCTGACAAGGGCCTCGCGCGGCCGAGAACACGTGCTCGTCGCCAACGTCGATCAGGTTGTGATCGTCATGTCTTTGGCCGAGCCCGCCTTCAAACCGCACCTCGTGGACCGCTATCTTGCCAGCGCCGCCCAGGGAGGCCTGGCCGCCATCGTCTGTCTCAATAAGGCCGACCTGGTCGATCCCGTCGAGTTTCAGCCCGCGGTCGGTCTTTATAGCCAGCTTGGAATACGGACGCTCTTGACAAGTTCAAAGACAGGCCTGGGCATCGAACGGCTGCACAAGCTCTTGAAAGACCGTCAGACCGTGTTCTCGGGGCAAAGCGGCGTCGGCAAATCGTCTCTCCTCAACGTCATTCAGCCGGAGCTAGGCCTGCACGTGCGCGAGGTCAGCGAGGTCACCGAAAAAGGCCGGCACACGACGACGACCGCCGAACTCCTCAAGCTCGAAGGCGGCGGCTGGGTCGTCGACACGCCCGGCATTCGCCAATTCGCGCTGTGGGACATCCGGCCCGAAGAAGTCGAAGGCTTTTTCATCGAGTTCCATCCCTACGTCCCGTTGTGCGCTTTCCCCGACTGCACGCACACACACGAGGAGCCTTGCGCCGTCAAAGCCGCAGTTCAGAAGCGGCAAATTAGCGACCAGCGCTACATGAGTTACCTTGGGCTTTTCACCGGGCGAATGGAAGAGATCCGCGAGGAGTGATCTCAGAGCTTTCCGTCCCCGCAGTGGCTCGTGACCTATACTTCGGAGGGTATTTTGCGAAACGAAGGGCCCTTCGATGATCCTGTCTCTCGCGGCGTTTTTTGGTTGCTCGGTCCTGGTGTATTTCGTGATTGCCTGGGCTCACGGCACTCCGGCATCCTCCATCAATAGGAAGGAACCCGATCCTGGGCAAGTCGGCATACTTCAAGTTCCAGCCACTCCGCTCTCCGGGCACTTTCGTCGCAACGTCCTGCCCAATTTTAGCCTTCGAAGTCTAACGGCCCTGGATCCGGACCGGCTCGCGTTTCGCTTCGATGCCAAGGCTAAAATCGGCGGCATCGTCAGCCTCGTCGCTGGCGCCTTCCTTCTTAGCCCACTGACCGCGTTTTCTTCCTTCGAGGAACGGGCTCAGGCGGGAGCGATTTTGTTGGTCTTCCACGGCTTCGGAGGCTTGGCATTCACGCTGTCGGGGCTCTATATCCTGCTTAACTTCGGCGCCGTCTGTTTCGATCGGGCTCAAGGCCAAATGATCATCCGCGGCATCTTCGGGCGCCGCCAACTGGATCTTGAGCGCATCAAGGCCGTGCAGCTCGTTTCCGGAGGCCGCCATCTTTCCGACGGGGAAGAATACGAATCGTTCCAGGTGAATCTGGTGCTGGATGATCCCGCCGAGCCGCGCCGAAACCTTTTGGATCATCACGAGCTGGAGGAAATGCGGAAGTCGGCGTGCGAATTGGCGGGATTCCTGCAAGTGCCGCTGATCGCACAGGTCGATCAAAACTCTTCCAAATAGGTGTACCCGTCCAGCCCGCTTTCGTAGAAGCGGACCAATTGCTTCGATTCATTAAGCGTGATCTTGCCCTGGCGGACGGCGCGTTCCACGTCCTTGCGCAACCTGGCTATCAATTCGTCGCCGTTGTACTGCACGTAAGCCAGCGCTTCGCGGACGGTGTCGCCTTTGAGCACGCTGTCAACGTTCACCTCGCCGTTCTCCTCGATGCTGATGTGGACGGCGTTGGTATCGCCGAAAAGATTGTGCAAGTCGCCGAGGATCTCTTGGTAGGCTCCGAGCAGGAATGCGGCAAGATAATACGGCTCACCGGTATAGGTGTGCAACTCAAGCGTGGAGCGAACGTCGCGCAGGTCGATGAACTGGTCGATCTTGCCGTCCGAATCGCAAGTGATATCACCCAAGACGGCCCGGCGCGTCGGCTGCTCCGTCAGGCGATGGATCGGCATCACCGGGAAGAGCTGCTTGACGGCCCAGCTGTCGGGCATCGACTGAAAGACCGAGAAGTTGCAGAAATAAGTGTCCGAGAGGAGCGCCGGCAAGCCTTCGAGTTCTTCGGGCGTAAAGTCGAGATCGCGCACCATCTTGAGAACCTTGCTGCACACGGCCCAGAAAAGCCGCTCCGTGAGAGCGCGCATTTCAATGGTGATCGAGCCGAGATTGAACATCGACAGCGACTCTTCCATGGCCTGGTGCGCGTCGTGGTAGCTCTCCAAGAGGTTTTTCTTGGAGAGGTCGCGGTAGATTCCGAACAGGTCGGTGATCTGCTGGGGCGCGTCCGCCGGAATTTCCGGCGGCAGGTCATAGCGGTCGAAGTTGGACACCCCCAACACGTCAAACACCAGAAGGCTGTGGTAGGCGACCACGGCCCGGCCCGATTCCGAAATGATGATCGGGTGAGGGACGCCGCTTTCCTCACAGACGCTCTTGATGCGGAAGACCACGTCGTTGGCGTACTCCTGCAACGTGTAATTCACCGAGGATTCAAAGTCGGTCTGCGAGCCGTCGTAGTCGATGCCGAGACCGCCGCCGACGTCGAGATACTTAAGCCCTGCGCCGACGCGGTGCAACTCGACGTAAATGCGAGCCGCTTCGGTGAGCGCATTCTTGATCATGCGGATGTTGGTGATTTGGCTGCCGAGGTGGAAGTGAATCAGCTGCAGGCAGTCTTCCATGCCGCGCTTCTTCAAGAACTCGAACGCATCGAGCGCTTCCGTCAGGGTCAGCCCGAACTTGGATCGAAAGCCGGCACTGTAGCGCCACCGCCCGGCCCCTCGAGCCGCCAACTTGACGCGAATGCCGATCGCGGGACGCACGCCCAATTCCTCGGCATGGCGAACGATCGTCTCCAGCTCCGTATATTTTTCGACGACGGGGATGACCTGCTTGCCCATTTTGCGCGCCAGCATGGTCATCTTGATGAACTCGTCGTCCTTGAAGCCGTTGCAGATGACCGGCGTGTCGTCGCCGTTGGTGAGGGCGAGCACGGCCAGCAATTCCGGCTTGGAGCCTGCTTCAAGTCCAAAGTGGTACGGCTTGCCGAAATCCAGGATTTCCTCAACGACTTGCCGCTGCTGGTTGACTTTGATCGGGTACACGCAGCAGTAAGATCCCTGGTAGCTATACTCGTTCATCGCGATCTTGAAGGCTTCGTAGATCTCGCCGACGCGGTGACGCAGGATGTCGGTGAAGCGAAGCAGAATCGGCAACTGAATGCCGCGCTCCTGAAGCTGATCGACAAGTTCCTTGAGGTCGATGGCCTGTTCGGGGCGCTTGTTGGGGTGAACGGTGACGTGACCGCGAGCGTTGATGCCGAAGTAGCCTTTGCCCCAGTGCCGGACTTCGTAGATGTCCAGGGCGTCCTGGACTTTCCATGCTTCCATCAATTCCATCAGGGGCTTGCCTCGTATTGCGCTGGAATGTCGAGTCCGAATGCCGCTGTTCAGCTCCGATTGTTAATTCGTATACTTGCTGTTTCGCCGCGTCAAGCATTTTCTCCGAAGTTGCCGCTGCCCTCTTGAAGTCGGTGCGGGGAAAAAGGTATAAAAGGCTAATGCCTGCCTGGGTCATGCACCGCCGATTGATGAGAATGGCCCCCCTTGGAGATACCAGCGATGCCGAGCCCGTTTCCGGGAATGGATCCCTACCTGGAAGATGAAAAACTGTGGCCGACGTTCCAGCACCAGGTGGTGCATTGCCTCTATCAGATCCTGCTCCCCGGCCTGATGGACCGCTACCGCGCCCGTGTCGGACAGCGGCACTACGTCAACGAGCAGGCGCTGTTCACTTCGGTGATGCGCGAGGAGCATCACGAGCAGTTCATCGAAATCCGCCAGCGCAGCGACGGCAAGCTGATCACGCTGGTTGATCTCGTCAGTCCGGCCAACAAGACCACGCCCGGCGGCCGGCAGGCGTATCTCGACAAGCGGCGCGAGGGCCGGGCCTCCAACAGCAATCTCGTGGAGATCGACCTCGTGCTGCAGGGTCAACCCATGCTCGATTACGCCCGCGAAGGCCTGCCCGAATGGGATTACGCCGTCACGGTGACGCGCTCGACGCAGCCGGAACGCTACGAAATCTACACGGCGACGATGGAGAAACGCTTGCCGCGGTTCCGCTTGCCCCTGGCGGCGGACGATCGCGATACGGTCGTCGACCTCCAAGCCGCGTTCGTCCGCGCCTTCGACCAAGGAAACTTCGCTGAAGCGATCGACTACGAGAATGACCCCTCCACGCGCCTCACCGAGGCGAACAAGAAATGGCTCGATGAGCGCCTCCGCGCCGCCAAATGCCGGTAGTCACAAACACGATTAGCCGCGAGCCAACGGCGAGCGCGACCCGCCAAGGAGAAAGAACCATGATGGTGCCGCAAAATCTCGAATCGGAACTGAAGAAAGAGCCCTTCCAGCCGTTTCGTATCGTCACGACCAATGGCAAGACCTACGACATAACAGTCAAGGATAGGCCCCTGCTCTTGGTGGGAAAGCGGACGATAATCATCGGCTTGCGGGTTCCGGAAAGCGATCCTTACTTTGATCGCTACGAGGTTGTTTCCCTGGTGCACATCATTCGTTTGGAACCAATTCCGGTCCCCCAGCAAAAGTCGGCCTGATGCGAACCCGCGAGAATTTCATTTTCCTCCCCGAAAACGCGCCAGCAGCGTTGCCATGTCCCCCGGCAAATCCGCCGCCCAGTTCATCTGCTTACCGGTAATCGGATGCTCCAAGCTCAGCGTGGCGGCATGGAGCATGAGCCGAGTCGCGCCGCTGCCATCGGGCAACGGTTGACCATGCACGGGTCGGTCATAAACGCGCTCGCCGCAGAGAGGCGTGCCACGTTCGCCCAAATGGATGCGTACCTGATGCGTCCGCCCGGTCTCCAGACGGCACTCCACGAGGGCATATTCCCCCAACTCCTCCACGACGCGAACGTTCGTCACCGCCCGTTGGCCTTCCGAAGATTCCGAGCTGCCGCGCCGGCCGTCGCCACGATCGCGGACTAGAAAAGATTCGATGCGTTCACTCTCCCCTCGTCCCTCGGGGGAGAGGGGTTGGGGCCGTCCGATCTCCCCTCGCCCCCCAGGGGAGAGGGGTTGCGGGTGAGGGGGCCAACCACGCGCCATCGCGAGATAGGTCCGCGCCACGGCATGGGCCCGGAACTGCTTGCCCAACAGGCTTTCCACTTCGGCAGTTCGCGCAAGGACAAGCAAGCCGCTGGTTTCTTTGTCGAGCCGATGCACCGCGCGAATGCGTCCCCGGCGGTATTTGGCCGGCAATACGCGCGGCAACAGATCGACCAGGGTCGCCGGCAGATAGCGCCGTGCTCGGCCGCCCAGGGCCTCCGTTTCCTCGGCGTGACGGATCGTCGTCAGTCCGGCGGGCTTGTCGATTACCGCGATATGTTCGTCGGCGTAAACCAGGCGGATTTGCTTTGCGAGATTGGGCAGAGGCGCTTCCCGCACCGGACGCTTGCGTGGCGCCGCCGACTTTCCCGCACGATCCGGCAATTCGACCTGCACGCGCTGTCCGGGATGAATGCGGCGGCAGGGATCGGTGCAAAGCTTGCCATTGATTCGAACGTGCCGGTGTCGCAGATGCTGCATGGCCGCGGCGTGAGATAGCTTGAAGGCGCGCTGCAGGAACTCGACCAAGTTGCGGCCGCCGTGTTGACGTGGAATTACCAGACTGCGGACAGGCATGACGGAATCCGAAAATCCTAAAGCGGCGACCAGTCACCGCACTCCGAGGTCTCTCGTCAAGCTACCTGGCCGTACTGCTTTTGGTAATAGTTTCGGTATTCACCGTTGCGAATTTCTTCGACCCAGCGCGAGTGTTCCGCGTACCAGCGCACCGTTTCGTGCAATCCTTTATCGAAGTGTATTTGCGGCCTCCATCCGAGTTCACTCTTGATTTTCGAGCAGTCGATGGCATAGCGCGCGTCGTGGCCAGGCCGATCGACAACGTGGCAGATCAAGGAATGCGGCTTGGCGAGAATCGCAAGCAGCTTCTCCGTGACCTGCATGTTCGTCAATTCGCACTCGCCTCCGATATTGTAGGTCGCGCCGGGTTTGCCCTCACGCCAAACGGCTTCGATGGCCGTACAGTGATCCAGCACGTGAATCCAATCACGAATGTTTCGGCCCAAGCCGTAGATCGGCACCGCCTGATCGCGCAGCAAATTCGTGATGAACAGCGGAATCAGCTTTTCCGGGAATTGCCAAGGCCCGTAATTATTGGAACATCGCGTGATGTTGGCGTTGAGACCGAACGTGTGGATGTAACTCTGCACGAGCAGATCGGCGGCCGCCTTGCTTGCGGAATAGGGGCTGTTGGGCGCGATTCGGGATTCTTCGGTGAAATAGCCAGTCGGCCCGAGGCTGCCGTACACTTCGTCGGTCGAGATCTGAATGTAACGGGAAACGTGCATCTCTCGCGCGGCGTCCAAGAGGACCTGCGTTCCAAGGACGTTGGTCCTCACGAAAACGGTCGAATCGTGTATGCTGCGGTCGACGTGGCTTTCGGCGGCGAAATTGAAGATGGCGTCCTTTTTCCGGGCGGCCACGCGGACGATCTTGGCGTCGGCGATGTCTCCCTCGATGAACTGATAGCGCGGTTTGTCGGCGACGTCGGCGAGATTCTGCGGATTGCCCGCATAGGTCAGCTTGTCCAGGTTAGTCACGACGACATCATTGCGCGTCGTGAGCAGATGCCGCACGAAATTGCTGCCGATGAAACCGCAACCCCCTGTCACAAGCACCTGGAACATCGCTCGGTCCCTTCCGTGAGAGCTGCGGGCGTCGAGGCGTCACACGTCGCGCTTACGCCGCGACGCTCGCCTTTGGTCGCGCGGGCGTCACGCGCATTGCCGATGTGCCATCCAGCGCAGGCCGTGGCCCAGCACGTCCGCACCCCGTCGCAGCGCTAATTCCGCAGGCCGTTCTTGAGCCAATTGTCGCACATCTCGGTGCCGTCGCGCAATCGTACGCCATAAGCGGAGCGCATCGAACTTGCCGGCGAGGTAGCCTCCAAGCCGTCCTTCAAGCGCTTTACGCGCGCAGCGCACAGCCACGAAGCCAAGATGCGGCACCAGTCCGCGGAGAAGCTCACCTGGCGGCAGGTTGGCCCAGAAAACAAATTCCTCGTTGCGTGAAAGAAGTCGGAGCACTCGATCGCTTTCCGCGCCGTAACTGGCCGAACCGTGATGGGCCACGCGCGCCGCCGGCTCAAACACACAGCGATAGCCCGCCCAGCGAAGGCGAAACGCCAGGTCGGTGTCCTCGAGATATGCGCCGTAGACGGGCCAAAGAAAGCCCACGCGCTCCAGCGCGGACCGGCGATAGAAGCCGCACGACGCCGATGCGCCGAAGACATCCTGCGCTTGCCGCTCTTGTGTCCCAAGGCGTCGGCCATGGCCGCGTTCATATGCCCAGCCGCAAATGTGAAATTCCTGGCCGCAACTATCGATCGTGTCCGGCGCATCCATGCGCATGGCCAAGGGCGCCACGCTGCCGACGCGCGGATCGTCGAAATGCGCGAGGCATGCATCGGCCCAACCGGAAGAGACTTCGGTGTCGTTATTAAGTAGCTCGATAATGTCTCCGCGCGCCGGCGCCAATCCTGCGTTGGCGGCCAGGCAGAATCCCACATTGGCAGTCAGCGTGATTAACTCGACGTCGGGATGGTTCGTTCGCACCCAAGTAGCGGTGCAATCCTGCGAAGCGTCGTCCACGACGATGACCTGCGTTCCCGCCGGCGCATGCCGCTTAACCGACGCTACGCAGCGGCGTAAAAGATCCAGCCCGTTGTAGGACGGAATCACGATGGAAAGTGTCAGCGATCCCATCTAGGCCATCCTGGCGCAATGTCCCCGTTGATTTAGGTCGCGTACAAATAACATGGAGCGGCAAGCTGGGACAAGAGCAACCGCGTAGGACGGATTTGCAATCCGTCCGGGTTTGGTCGAATCGGATGGATTGCAAATCCGTCCTACGGGATTCTTACACGGAGGCGCCTACGTGCGCGTTCTCATTACCGGCGCCAACGGGCAGCTCGGCTACGATCTACGGAAAGCGTTCGCGGCCGAAGACGTGATTCCCGCGTCGCATGCCGATTTGGACGTGACCGATGACGCCGCCGTCAAGGAGAAGTTGCGCGCGACCCGGCCCGATGTCGTCATCAACTCCGCTGCCTTCACGCGCGTCGATGACTGCGAAACCGAAGAGCAGAAAGCGTTTGCCGTGAATGCACTCGGCGTCCTTCACCTGGCCCGCCAATGCCAGGCGCTGGGCGCCGTGCTGGCGCAAATCAGCACGGATTACGTTTTCACCGGCGAGCACGGAAGGCCCAATCGCGAGGACGATCCGCCGAACCCGCCCAACGTCTATGGCGCTTCCAAGCTCGCGGGGGAGAACTTTGCCCGCGCCTACTGCGCCCGCCACTTTGTGATTCGCACGTCTGGGCTTTACGGTGTTGCAGGTTCCAGCGGCAAAGGCGGAAACTTCGTCGAAACTATGATCAGCTTGGCAAAAACTGGACAGCCGATCCGCGTCGTCAACGATCAAGTGCTGACCCCGACTTACACCGCCGACCTGGCAACGGCGATCCGCGAACTATTGCGCACCAATCAGTACGGCCAGTACGGCCAATACGGCCAGTACGGCGTCTTTCATCTCACGAACAGCGGCGCCTGCTCCTGGTTTGACTTTGCCCGAATGATTTTTCAGCTGATGGGATCGAATGCCAAATTAAGCGCGATATCCAGCCCCGAATACGGCGCTCCCGCGCGCCGGCCCACCTGTTCCGTGCTGGAAAACTGCAAGATGCGGACAAATGGGCTGCCAGTCGTGCGGCCCTGGCAGGACGCTCTCGCAACTTACCTAAGAGAAAGAGGGAATCGTTAGTCGGAACCTACACTCTTTGGTAAGAATTGGCGTAACCACAATTCACCAAATCGTTTAGAGACGAATCTCGACAGCTTGTTGCTGGAAGGGGTATGTGCGTGTGGCACTGTGGCGAGGAGGGCTCAATCTCACGCTGCCATTTTCGCGGTTGACAGTTTGTTTTGCAGTTGTTCAGGTGTCAATTTGAGCACCTCCCACCAGCGCATGTCTTTGGGCCAGGGGACGCCCAGCAGTTCGTAGGGGCTGTGGCCACGGCGGCGACCGGTGCGGAAGGTGTGGCAGTTCCAGTAGAGCCGCTTGAAGTTCAAAAGGCCCTGCGTCATCTTGCGATGCTGGGCTTGGTGCATCCGCAAGACGCTGTTGATGCACTCCACCAGACTGCTCGCCCGGTGGGCCCGGCGCAGAATCTCGCGCACCGCCGCGGCTTCTCGACCCTGCTCCGCTTTGCCAAGGACGACCGCACAGATCAACATCACGCCACGTAAAGCGGCCGCCTTGGGATTTCCTCCCTTCAGCAGTTCGGCTCGGCGGCGCAAGCATTCTTGGCGCACCGCCGCGGCGGTTACTTCTTTGGGAAAGGGTAGCTTGGCGAAGCGGTCCTGCATCCGATCCAGATAGTTGAGCATCTCCGGTTGCTGCAAGGCGCGCTCGCTTTTGCCAAAGTCACTCTCCGGCAACTGTCCCAAGGTCTGCGCCAAGACGGCTTGGGCTTTGGCCCGCGTGTTGGCTTCCCCCTCCGGCGTGATGGGCAGCAAGGCCTCCTTAGCCTGTTGCCAGAGGCGTTCGCTTTGCTGCCATGCATCCATGGCTTATTCCGCCTGCTTCCAGGCATGACTGGCGCGGACCGCAGCGGCCGTTTGCTTGTGGCCCTCGCGGCGGCTTTCCGCCAGGGCTTTGTCAGCGGCTTCGGCCTTAGCCAAGGCATGGCGCGCCCGCGTGGCCGCCTTGCGCACGCCCACGCCGCCGCCCCAAAACGCGTGAAAATGATCGCCTTGATCCAGGAGCAGTTCGCGGCCTTGCTGTGCTCGTTCTTGGTTCACCAGGGCCACTCCTTTGGTTAAAGCGGTGCCGCCATCGCGTGCCAGTTGCTCCAAGTTCGGCAGCCGGCCAAACTCCTGCGCCCACGCCTGGCTTCGTCGCTCAAGCGGCCGCAAATCCAGCACAGACTCTCCTGCTCCACCGTCATCAAGACCGGAAAACCTCTAAGAGCGCTCCTGCTTTCGCGCCGCTGGCCTGCGTCCGCCGGCCCAGACTTGCGACACTGAGCGCCTTGCCAGGGCTCAACACTTCCAGAAGGGTGTGGCATTGCGGCAAGGTGACCCCACAGGCTTGCCCCACGCTGGCGAACTCAGTTTGCTTGTCATCATCCAACACCACCGCTCTAGCTAAACGCTCTTGCAGTTGAGCCACTCGTTCCTGCAACTGCGCGTTTTCCCTCTCCAGCCGCTCGATGTGCTGTCGCGCTTTCGTGCCCTGCAAGGGGAGCACGACCTGCTGAGCTTCGCGGTAGACCCACTGCCGACTTATGCCTTGCTCCTGGGCGAACCGGCTGACATCACCGTACTGACCAAAGCTCACGAAAAACGCGCTGCCGATCCCTCGGCGATTGGCTACCATGCCCATGGGTGAACTCCTGCTCACGCGGTCTTTAGGCAGACACGCGATATTGCAGCTGTTCACCCTTTAACTGTCAACCACCTCCCCTGCCAAAACAGGGTAGTTTGAGAAGGTCCCCAGCGCCGCGCTGAAACCATTTACCTAAGTCCCATTCGCAACACACCTTGCGCCCGCAAAATTCATTTATCGAAGTCTGAAGCAATATTCAGTGCGAATACAGCCTCAATTCGCCGGCCGCAAGCGATACGGCACTTCCAGGCCATGAGCACTAAGGAGCGCCTCATCCTTCAGCAGTTCGCCGGTCAATCCCGTCGCGACAATCCGGCCACGATCCAACAGGACGACGCGATCACAGAGATCGAGCATCATATCGAGGTCGTGCGACGCGATAATCTTGGTCCCGCCGAGCGTTTTTAGAAGCCCGATTAATTCGCGCCGGCCGCGCGGATCGAGGAACATCGACGGCTCATCGAGCAGCAGGATCGCCGGCCGCATCGCCAAGACGCCGGCCAAAGCCGCACGCCGTTTCTCGCCGCCGGAGAGATGGTGCGGCACGCGCTCGTCGAAGCCTTTGAGGCCCACGCGATCGAGCGATTCCGCCACGCGCCCGCGCACTTCGTCTTTGGCGAGCCCTAGATTGAGAGGCCCGAATGCCACGTCGTCGGCCACCGTCGTGCTAAAAAGCTGATCGTCGCTGTTCTGAAAAACGACGCCGACCTGAGCCGGAAGTCTCTTGCGCTGGTCCTTGACCGCCGGATCGAGCCCGGCCACTTTCGCCTTGCCTGGTGGAATCGACAGCACGCCGGCCAGGCACAGAAAAAGCGTCGTTTTGCCGGCGCCATTGGGTCCGATCAACCCGACCGATTCGCCGTGCTGAACTTCGAGCCGAATCTCTTCCAGGGCACGAATGCCGCCCGGATATGCGAAGGACAAGTTATCGACAACGATCGCCGGTTCGCCGGTCACGCACGCTCCTCAGTGTTTAGCCGCGAGCCAGCGGCGAGCGCGGACGGACGGGCTCCTGTACGCGCTCGCCGCTGGCTCGCGGCTAAACGTCAAATTCATTCCCCAGCTGGTTCGATGCCGAAATCGCGAATCGTGAAAATCGGCCGATAATCGTACTTCGGCGCCAACAACTCGCGCGCGCCTTCGAGCCGATCGACGATGCACACCACCGCGGCGATCTTCGCGCCTACTTTTTCGATTTCCGCGATTGCCTGCTGCACGGAGCCGCCAGTCGTCAGAACGTCGTCCAGCACCGCCACGCGCATTCCTTCACGCAACACGCCTTCGATGCGTTCCTGGCTGCCGTGGCCTTTGGGTTGCTTGCGGACGAAGAACCCCTCGAGCGCCCGGCCTTCCAGATGATAGCGCTGCGCCAGGGCAGCGGCCATCGGGATCGCGCCGACTTCTAGACCGCCGGCAGCATCGGTTCGCAGGTCCTTGGTCATCTGAAACAGCACGTCGCCCAAAAGCCAAACCGCCTCCGAGAAAAAAATCGCTTTCTTGCTGTTGATGTAGTAACTGCTCTCCTTGCCCGATGCGAGCGTGAAACGGCCAAAGGAAACGGCGCGTTCCTTGAAAACCTGTAACAATCGGCAGCGCGCGTCGCTCATGTTTTTTTCCAAAGTTTGAGACGATTGACCATCTTTCCCAGCTTGCTTCCCATTTTATCAAGGCGGCTTGATTTGAAGGATCAACCTCGACCGTGGCGGCGAATTCGCTATGCTCGCGCGTTCCCGTTGGTCGATGTTTCAGGAGACTCCGCTTCTGGAGGCAAAAAATGAGCCAGCCTACAACGCGTCAGCCTGATATCGTAGCCGCCGGCAAACGACGCGGCTCGTTCACAACCATCGCCGGTTTCCTCGTCGGCCTCCCTGTGGGAATCGCCGTTGTCATGTTCGTTTTGCTTGGGCCTGTTGACGAATCGTATCAGCGTTATCTCGAGCACCCCGTTGAAAAAGCGGAGGTAATCCTCTTCTGTTGCGCCTTGGGGATGCTGCTCGCCAAGCTCCTCGCTTGCCGCAATGAGAAAAGGGCGCTGCGGGCGGGAATGTTGCCTCCGTGGGACGGCAAACCCATCTCCATCGACCATTCGACGACCTTGCAACAGTCACTTGTTAAGAAGCCGCCGCGCTTCCGTCACTCACTCTTAGGTCGGCGACTCTCCGGACTCATCGGCTTCGTGCAAAGCCGTGGAACCGCGCAGGATCTCGACGACCAGGTGCGCGCGTTGGCCGACGCCGAATTCATGGCTCAGGAAGGCAGCTTTTCGACGCTGCGGTTAATCACCTGGGCACTGCCAATCATGGGCTTTCTCGGCACCGTGCTCGGCATCACCAAGTCAATCACGGGCGTGACCCCGGAGATTCTAGAGCAAAACTTGGGCGCGGTGACAAACGGCCTGGCCGAAGCGTTCGACACCACCGCGCTGGCCCTGTTTCTCACCATGATCTTGATGTTCTTCTCGTCGCTGGTGGAGCAGTTGGAAGTGCGACTTCTGACAAGCGTCGATGACTATATCGAGACCGAATTTGTCCATCGCTTTGAGCGACTTGCCCTCGACAGCAACCCCTTCGTGGCCACGCTTCAGCAGAATACTGCCATTCTCTTGCAGGCCACTGAAAAGCTCGTCGAAGGACAAGCCGGCGTCTGGGCGAAAAGCCTGGAGAAAGCCGACCGCGCCTGGACGGGCGCCGGTCAACAACAAGCGGACAAAATGACGGCGGCTCTCACGGACGCGCTGGAAAAAACGTTGAGCCGGCACAACCAACGCATGGTGCAGCTCGAAGAGAAACTGTTGGCTCGCAATCAGGCACTGGTGGACGGCATCGCCATGGTGGCCGAGACGCTGAGCCGGCAAGCGGACGCCTTGGCCCGATTGCAGGAAGGCGAATCGCAGCTTGCCCGCTTGCAAGAAAGCCTGAATCAAAACCTCGCTGCGCTGTCCGGGTCGGGCGCGTTCGAGGAGGCCGTGCAAAGCCTGACCGCGGCCATTCATCTGCTGACGATGCGCGCGGCGCCACAAGTAGCTCCTAAACTCGCGCAACGACCAGCAGCCTAAGCGCCTTGTTCAATCCCGTAGCCGCGGCCTTCAGGCTGCGATTTTTCGCAGGTTGAAACCTGCGGCTACGAGTGTGAAATGATCTGGCCCCATGCGACGTCCGCGGCAAAAGTTGAGCGTTTCCACCTTTCCCTTCTTGGCGGTGCTTCTGTCCGCGATGGGGGCGCTCATTCTGCTCTTGTTGGTCATGGATCGCCGGGCCAAAATCGTCGCTCGCGCCAAGGCCCAGGAAGCCCGTGACAGCCGCCTCGCCGGGGTAACCGCGAAGTCCGCCGCCGAGGAGGCGCGCCTGGAAGCCGAGTGGCAGTGCGAACGCGACCGGCTGCATGCAATCCTTCTGGAGCAAGACCACGAGTTGCGCGAGCAGATGCAAGACGTCCTCGGGAAAATGGCGGGAATCAACAAACAGGTCGCAACGCAGGAATCGGCGGCCGGCAATCTCCAACTGCGCTTGAAGGCGGATAGAGCCCAGCTCGATCGGGCGGCCGGCAAATTGGCGGAGTTGCGCGCCGGGCTGCAAAAGACGAGCCGATACGCGGGCGCCTCGAAGTCAGAGCTGGAGAAGTGGACCCGCGAACTCGTGCAGCTCGAACGCACTTTGGGCGATCTGAAGCAAATCAAGCGCGAACAGGGGCAGACCTATTCGCTGGTTCCCTACCGGGGCAAGTTGGGCGAAGGCCGGCGTCCCATCTACGTCGAGGCGTGCGCCCGAGGGTTGATTTTCTATCCCGATCAGGTCCTTGTCGAAAATCCGCAGCGCGAGACGACGCGCGTTCGCGACGAGGTCAGCCGCCGCGGCTTGGCGCTGGTCAAAGAAGCTCGCGAAAAACCCGCACGTCCCGTTCCGCGCGTCGAATCGAACAACCCGTATGTTCTCTTTCTGGTGCGGCCCGACGGCATCGATCACTACTACCACGCCCTGGCCGCTCTAGCCGGCTTCGACATCGATTTTGGCTATGAGCTGATCGATGCACATTGGGTGCTCGACCTCGGCGAGCGCGAAGCTGGAACGAAGACCGTTCCCGCACAGGCGCCGCTACAGTTGCCGACGGCCCTTCGAACGGGTTTGGCTTTGAACCCAGGAACTGGAATCGCCAACGGAAACCAGGTGGGGAATTCAAGCTCGCCGCGCGATCCGACAACCACGCAAAGCGCCACCGCAGGATTACGATTTCCGGGAGATGGATCAAATACGGACACGCATTCGGGCTCATCGACTGTGTTCGCGAAATCGCTTCCCTCCGCGACGCTAATTCCGCCAACGCATGGCTCACCGGAAACAACGGCATTCAAAAGTATCTTCGCGGAGATTTTGGCGCCGACAGGATTGTCCAGACATCCCTGTCAGGGAGGGCGGCCGACCTGGCTAGTCGGCCTTGCGAACCCCAGCTTGGAAACTCCCGCAAATGGCTCTGTCGCGCGCGGCGTCACGGTCGGCCAGCCAACTAGTCTGTCTGCATGCCAAAATGGCGCCGGCGCGCAAAGACCCGGATTTGGATCGCCTGCGATTGACATTGCGAAACCGCTCGAGACGCAAGACCTTGCCGGAAATCAACATGCTAAGTCTGGGGCGACATCGCGCGTCGGCGGACAGAGGCCGTCAACCGCCAAGGGCACGTCTGAGGAAATCGCCTGGCGACCGAGTGCGCCGAGTCACAACGCGGAACAGGGCCCCGTTGATCCGCTTGCTCGGCCCAGTGTGGCCGGGGCGGAGGCTTTGCGAGACCCAGGCGCGACGCCATCGTCCGTTCCCCGGGGCCTCGAAGACTCAGCCCCGGCCACACCTGGCGCCCCGGCCGCACCTGGCGCCCCGGCCGCACCTGGCGCCTCGGCCGCACCTGGCGCCTCGGCGACACCTGGGGCTCAGACCGCACCTGGCGCCCAGGGCACACGCGAAGATTTGCAAGGCTCTGGGACTGCGCTGAAGAACGGCGCGGCACAAGGCGGGGCCGGTGAAAGTGGCCCCGTTGATCCGCTCGTACGGCTAAGCCCACCGACGTTGGCGCAGGAGACCAAATCGAAGGCCGCAAAGCCACGCCCGCCGGCGCCGACTTTAGGCCGCGTCCTGGGCAATCGCGATTACGTGCTGACCGTGGAGTGTTTCGACGACCTTGCCGCTCTTTATCCGAGTGGACAGACCTTCGCCATGAAGGGTAATCAAGATCAGGCCAAGATCGAGCAGGCCAAGATGGACGAGACGTTGGTCCGTGCGGTGTTGCAGTTGATTACGCGCCGCCAGGCGACCGTTCGCCCCGGTGAGGCGCCGTATCGGCCTCAGCTCCGCTTCCAAGTCCACCCCGACGGACTGCGCACATATCTTCACGTCTATCCGCTCTTGGAAAACCTGCGTATTCCCATGACGCGCGAAAATCTGGAGAGCTAGGTTTCATGTGCCGCCGCCATCGACCCAGTCGCGAGAAGCTTTCGTTCAGCTTCGATTCCTTTCTGGACGTAGTCACCAATGTCGTCGGCATCATCATCAAGTTGATCTTGGTGACTTGGGTCGGGGCGCGCTCCTACACGGCCGCGATGGCGCTTCTGGAAGAACAAGCCAGCCCGGCGGCAGCCCTGACGAAGCCGACTCCCAAATTCACCGACGATTCACTGCACGCGGACGTTCAACGCAACCTGAATGAACTGGAAGAAGCCCGCGCGAGACTCGTAGGCCAGCTCCGCAAGCTCGAAGACGTGGAACAAGAGAGCCAGACAGCCGCGAAGGAGCTGAACCAGCTCGATAGCAAGCGCCGCCAGATCGACGAGGAGCGCGCCGTGGCGGCGACGCTTCTCAAGGATGACGACCAAAAGGCCCGGCTTGCCCATTTATCGCTTGACGAACTTCGCCTCCGCGGCAAGAAACTTTTGGAGCAAATCAAAGAGATCGAGAAGCTGCCGGCGCAAAACCAGGTGCTGCGCTATCACACGCCGGTGAGCCGTACCGTTCGCGGCGACGAGCTGTTTTTCGAGTGCAGAGGCGGCAAGATCACGTTCATCGACTTGCAGGCGTTTCTACACGAACTGCAAGCCGCCGGCGACAACGTCGTCGAAGAGCTGCGCAACCGGAACAAGGTGGAGCGCGTCACCAGCCAGGTGGGCGCGTTCCGCTTGCGCTACTTCTACGAGAAGGAAGGCGCGTTGGGCGGCAGCTTCCGCTATGGGATCACCGGCTGGCGAGTGGAGACCATGTCGGATGCTCGCGGCGAAACGCTGGACGCCGCGCTCGCTGCGAACTCCGACTTTCGACGCGTCGCCGATGCCATCGATCCCAATCAAACGGTCGTCACGTTTTGGGTCTACCCAGACAGTTTCGAGCTATTCCGCCGCCTTCGCGATTTCTTGTATGAGCGCGAGGTGGAAGTCGCGGGCCGGCCCCTGCCGCCTCGTGCACCGATCGCGGCCTCGCGCAGCGGGACGAAATCGCGCGGACAGTAGCCCCAAGAACGGCGACTACTATTCATTTATTCAAAACACACAGGCAAGTGCTGAAACGTATTTTCGTTTACGAAATGAATTCAACATTCCACTGCCGAACACCGCTAGAGTGCCTCGTCTGTTGCCAGCCCTTTCTCTAGGCCCAACTCCTTCGCTACGGGTTTCATGGCGTCGATCATGAACTGGATATGCTCGGTGAGTTCGACGCCGAAATCCTGGGCGCCTCGGGCGATGTCGTCGCGGTTCACGGTGCGGGCGAACCCTTTCGACTTCATCTTCTTCTTAACGCTGGAGGCGGTCAGGTCGGTGATGCCGCTGGGTCGCACTAATGCAGCCGCGGTGATGAGGCCGGCCAACTCGTCGCAAGCGTAGAGCGCCTTGTCGAGAAGGTGAATGCGCGGGCAATCTTGGATGTAATCGGCGTGCGATTTGATGGCGTAGATGACCTCGTCGGAATAACCGCGCTGGCGCAGGATCTCCGAGCCTTGGAGCGGATGGTCGGGCGGGTTGGGCCAGCGCTCGTAGTCGAAGTCGTGCAAGAGGCCGACGATGGCCCAGGTTTCCTCGTCGACGGCGTGCTTGCGGGCATAGGCGCGCATGGCGGCCTCGACGGCCAGCATGTGCCGCACCAATCCTTGATCCTTCACGTATTCGTCAAGAAGGGCGAACGCGTCGGCTCGGTTCATGGTGAATCCCGGAGAGTTAAACCACGGATTGCACGGATGACACGGATATTGAAAACGAACGTCTTCTCCACTCTTATCAAGGCATATGTTAGAATCTCGTCCTGGTGAGCGACAGGAAATGTGCGTGAAAAGCGACAGAGCAACTTTCTGCGGGATTCGCCCAGGCGTGACTCGACTCGAGGTCGTAGTCGTCGTTGTGCTCGTAATCTTGGCGCTTGGCATCCTTTTGCCTTTCCTTGGCCGAGGGCGCGGGCTTGCCAAACAGGTCGAGTGCGCCAACCACCTGCGACGCATTGGCCAAGGAATTGAATTCTATCATGACGGGACGAAGTCCAGACCCGGAAGCGGTTTCCTGCCGCCCGCGCGCATCGACGAAGGATATGCGACTTGGCCAATCGTACTGGGCCCATATCTTGCGACGGACAATCTCTTTGCGGAGTGGGACCTGCAAAAGCCGTATGCGGAGCAGTCGGCCGCCGCCCGGGAGGCGGTGATGCCGGTGTTTTTCTGTCCCGCGCGCAACCGGACAGAAACGCTCAGCCAGGCCGGCGAATTGGACAGGCACGGCGCCCGCATCGTGGGAGGCGTGGGCGATTATGCCGGCGCCTCAGGCGACGGCGATCCGGCGCATCTCTGGACGGGTCCGAAAGCCAATGGAGCGATTATCTTGGGCGAGGTTCTAGAGCGAGAGGACGACCTCGTTTTACGCTGGAAAAGCCGAACGAGCTTCGCGTCGCTAGTCCGCGGTAAGAGCTACACCATCCTGATCGGGGAAAAACACGTGCCCTTCGGACATTTTGGCGAGGTCTGGGCGGGCGATGGTTCGTTTTATAACGGCGGCAATGCGGCGAATTTCTCGCGCATCGGCGGGCCTGGCTACGGCTTGGCGGCGTCGATGGAGGCGCCTTTCAACAACAATTTCGGCAGTGCGCATGCCGGGCTGTGTCAGTTTCTTCATGCCGACGGACGCGTCGAGGCATACGCCAATTCCTTGGACGAGCAGGTCCTGGGGCAACTGATTCGACGAGAATAGCGCCCGCTTGCGGGTTGGCGTGACCTGAGTGATTTCAGTCGCGCTAATCCGCAAGCGGGACGGAGACCTTATGAAGCGCTACAAATCGTGGACGCTGACTGATGTCCACCACGACCTTTGGCTTGATAACTTCGCCACCGGCAACGAACGTCTGCACTTCGGACCGGCCGACTGGTCGATTCGCAAGCGGACTCTTCGCGGCGGCTTGCGCGACGGCGTCGATTTGGTCGAGGTGGATAACGGCGCTTTGTCCTTTTGCGTCCTGCCCACGCGCGGCATGGGGCTGTGGCGCGGCAACTATCGCGGCCTATTTTTGGGATGGAAGGCGCCGATCGAAGGACCGGTACACCCCAAATTCGTCAACGTCGCCGAGCGCGGCGGCCTCGGCTGGCTGGCGGGCTTCGATGAATGGCTGTGCCGTTGCGGGTTGTCCTGGAACGGCCCACCTGGCGAGGATGTTTACAGCGATCGCCAGGGTCGACCGCACAGCGATCAACTGACCCTACACGGCCGAATCGCCAACCAGCCGGCGCATTATGTGGAAGCTCGCGTAAACCTCGATCCGCCGCACGAGATCGGCGTCTTGGGCCAGGTGGAGGAGGGCGGCCTGTTCTCTCCACGCTTGCACCTAACGACGACTTACACGACCGCGCCCGGATCGAATCGCCTGGTGATTCACGATCTGATCGAGAATCGCGGCGCGCTGCTTGCCGAAATGCAGATTCTCTATCACTGCAACCTGGGGCCGCCATTTCTGGAAGCGGGAAGCCGGGTGATCGCGCCGTTTCGGGAGGTCGCGCCCATCAGCCCGCGCGCCGCGGAAGGCATCGACACGCTCGACACTTTTGCGGGCCCGGCCGCCGGCTTCGCCGAGCAGGTTTATTGCTATGATCTGCTCGCGGATAGCGCCGGCCGAACGCTCGCCATGCTCTTCAACCACGCTGGAGATAAAGCCGTGGTGCTGCGTTTCAACCGGCAGGAGCTGCCCTGCTTCACGGTCTGGAAGAACACGATGGCGCCCGAAGAGGGAAACGTCGCCGGACTGGAACCGGCGACTAACTATCCGAACTTCAAATCGTTCGAGCGTCAACGTGGGCGTGTGCCGGTGTTGCCGCCGGGAGGCCGATGGGAAACGAGCTGGAGCATCGAAGTCCACGATAGCTCGCCCGGCGTGGCGATGGCCTTGCAAGAAGTCGTGAAGCTGCAAGCCCAGGCGAAAGCCGTTGTTCACCGCACTCCGCAGAGTAAATTCTCAGGCGAGCCGGGAGCGTAAGCGACCGGAGGAATTCGCGGGAACACTCCGGTCGCTTACGCGCATGTAACTCCGGTCGCTTACGCTCCCGGCTCGCCATGCATCTTGGCTCGCCATGCTGATAGAATCACATATCGATGAATCGCCGCGATTTTCTTCGTCCTGCGAATCTGTTGCGTCCCGCCGGCCAGGTGCTTGGGGCGATGGATGAATTGCGCGCGCTGGCGACGGAACAAGACCAGAACACGAGGCAAGATGCCGTGCTCCTTCATTTCTCGCGGCGGGCGATGGCGACGACCTTCGAAGTTATCGTTCCCTTTGCCACGCCGAATGCGCAAGAGATAGCCTCGGCGGCGCTCGATCGCGTCGATGCCTTGGAGGCTCAGCTCACTGTTTACCGAGACGACAGTGAAGTCAGTCGGCTAAATCACTTCGCTCACGAGTTTCCGATAGCCGTCGAGGAGAATCTTTTCGATCTGTTGCTGCTCGCGCAGAAGTTGCACCGGCAGACGGACGGCGCGTTGGACATTGCCGTTGGCGCTCTCATCAAGGCTTGGGGATTCTATCGCCGCGCCGGTCGAGTGCCGACAGTGGAAGAATTGTCAGCCGTGCGCGGCCGCATCGGCATGCAACACGTCGTTCTCGACAAAATATCTAATACAGTCGCTTTTGCTCGTCCAGGAGTGGAGATCAATCTCGGCAGCATCGGCAAGGGATTCGCGCTCGACCTGGTTGGACGGGAGCTGCGGGAGGCCTGGGATTGCGGCTGCGCACTCCTGCATGGGGGTCGCAGCAGCGTGCTGGGCTTAGGCGATGAACCGGGCCAAGCGCGCGGCTGGCAAGTCGGCCTTTTGGATCCGGAGGACAGCGGCAAGCGCCTTACGGTGCTCCATCTGCGCAATCGCGGATTGGGCACGTCGGCGGCGACCTACCAGAACCTGGAACACGAAGGCCGCAAGCTGCCGCACCTGCTCGATCCACGAACGCTTTGGCCGGCGGAGGAGATGCTGCAGACAAGCGTCACCGCGCCAACCGCGGCGGTCGCCGACGCGCTGGCGACGGCGTTTTTCGTCTTGGGCGTGGATAAGGCGCGAGCTTTTTGCGACGGGCATTCGGAAATCGGCGCGGTTCTGCTGGATGGCAAGCGGCGGCTTCACGTCCTTGGCCGGTGCCAGGAGGAGATTTGAAGCTCGCTTACGGTTTCGCGCAAGCGGCACTCGCAGGCTATTTTGGTTGCATAAGACGCGCCAAAAGCGCTTTTTGGGCGTGCATGCGGTTGCCGGCTTGGGGGAAGGCGATGCAGCGGTCGCCGTCGAGAACTTCGTCGGTGATTTCGTCGCCGCGATGGGCGGGCAGGCAGTGCATCACCAGCGCTTCTTTGGGCGCCTGCTTCAGGAGCTGCAAGTTCACCTGGAAGCCGTCGAAGTGTTTGCGGCGTGTGGACGCCTGGTCTTCCTGGCCCATGCTCGTCCATACGTCGGTGTAAATCACGTCGGCGTCGCGCACCGCCTTCGGGGCATCGGTTGTTTCGTTGAGCACCCCGTTTACCAGACGGCGGTACAGGTCCTGGAAAGGCCGATCGAACCCGAACCCGCGCGGCGAAGCCAACACGAACGGCATTTTGAGCTTGCCGCAGACGATGGCGAGCGAACGCGCGACGTTATTGCCGTCGCCGATGAAAGCGATGCGTTTGCCTTCGAGCGCGCCGAAGTTCTCTTGCATGGTCAGTAGGTCGCCCAGCACTTGGCAGGGATGATAGTAATCCGACAGGCCGTTGATGACCGGGATCGCGGCGAAGCGAGCGAATTCCTCGACCGTCTGATGTTGGAACGTCCGCAACACCACGGCATCGACGTACTGACTGATGGTGCGGGCGAAATCGCCGATGCTTTCCCGTTTGCCGAGCGCCGCTTCGGCGCCGTTGAGAAAGACGCTGCCGCCGCCGAGCTGGGCGACTGCCGCCTGAAAGCTGACGCGCGTCCGCAGCGACGGCTTTTCGAAGATCAGTCCGAGGACGCGACCAGCCAGGAGCGGTTCGTTCTTGCCGCGCAGATGGGCTTTCTTCAGCTTGGCGGCTTCCTTGAGCAGCTTCAGAAGATCGAGCTTGTCCCAGTCCAATAGATCGAGTACGTGTTGCATAGTCCTAATCCAAGCGGCGATTGACTATCCTTTGTGAGACGACAAAACTTCATCCAAAATGTCGCAACCCTCGTGCAGTTGCCCTTCTTCCAGATTCAATGCGGGCAACAAACGCAAAACGTTGCCATGCGTGCAGTTGACCAAGAGTCTCTTTTTCAGGCAAGTATCGACGATGGGGGCGCCGTCCGTGGAAAGCTCGATGCCGATCATCGCGCCCATGATGCGGATGGTCTGGATCAGCGGGCAGCGCGACTTGAGCGCCTCGAAACGCTTTCGGAATAAGTCGGCCAAGCGCCCGGCGCGCTCCAGAAGGCCGTCCGCCTCGATGGTTTCGATCGTGGCCAGCGCCGCCCGGCAGGCGATGGGATTGCCGCCGAACGTCGCCGCGTGGGTGCCCGGCACAAGCTTTTCGGCGAAGCGCGTTTTCGCCAGAAGGCCGCCGCATGCGATGCCGCCCGCGATCGCCTTGGCCAAGGTGACTGCGTCGGGTTGAACCATCCAATTCTGGAAAGCATACCACTTGCCGGTCCGCCCCATGCCCGTCTGAACCTCGTCGAAAATCAGCATGAGTTGATGCTTGTCGGCCAGCTCGCGCAGACCTTCGATGTAGCCCGGCGGCGGCAAGTTGATGCCGCCTTCGCCTTGGATGGGCTCGACCAGAATCGCGCACGTTTCGGAGTCGATGACCTTGGCGACGGCGTCCAGGTCGCCGAACGGAACGTATTGAAATCCCGCCAGCATCGGCTCGACGCCCTTGTGATATTTGGGCTGGGCGGTGGCGCTTAGTGCCCCCATCGTTCGGCCATGGAAGCTGTTGAGCATGGTGACAATCTTGTAGCGGCCCGGTTTACCGTTGAGCCGGGCCAGCTTGATCGCCGCCTCGTTGGCTTCCGTGCCGCTGTTGCAGAAGAAACACTGGGCATCCATGCCGGAGCGTTCGACGAGCGCCTTCGCCAATTGTCCCTGGGCTTCCATGTACCAGGTGTTGGGCAAATGGATCAACTGGGCGACTTGGTCTTGGACGGCCTTGACCACGCGCGGCGGGCAATGGCCGATCAAATCGCAGCCCCAGCCGGGGAAGAAGTCGAGATAGCGATTGCCGTCGGCGTCCCACACATAGGAGCCCTCGCCGCGCACCAAGGACACCGGAAAGCGGCGATAGTTGCCGATCACAAAACGCTGGAAAATTGCGATGTTTTCTTGCGTTGTCATTGCTTATTTGTCCACTATTTCGGTTCCTACGCCGCGGTCGGTGAAGATCTCCAGGAGCAGCGAATGGCGAAGCCGGCCGTTGACAATATGGGTTTTCTTGACGCCACTGCGGAGGCTTTCGAGGCAGGCTTCGACTTTGGGAATCATTCCCTCGTCGATGACTTTTTTCTCCATCAGCGCCCGGCAGCCCGCGGCGTCGAGGCTGCTTATGAGAGAGGACCGATCCTTTCGGTTGGCCAGAATTCCGGGTGTGTCGGTTAAGAGCACCAGCTTCTCGGCTCGCAACTTAGAAGCCACGCCTGCGGCCGCGGTGTCGGCGTTGACGTTCAGCCAGCGACCTTCCACATCGACCGCGAGCGAGGGAATCACGGGCACGACGCCGGCGGCGCAAAAGTCGCGGATCAAATCGGCGTCGACGCGCGTCACGCGCCCGACGCGGCCCAGATCGACCGGACCTTCCGGCGTTTCGAGCGCCATTTTCTCGCCGTGAAGATATTGCAGCGAGCCATTGTGCGGACTGACGGCTCGGCCGCCCATGGCGCGAATCTGCTTTTCGATGCCGGCGCTGATTTCGTGCAAAAGGACGCGAACGACAATTTGCAAGGTGGCGTCGTCGGTGTAGCGCCTGCCTTGCACCTTGCGCGGCGTCAAACCCGCTTGCGCCATGGCGCGGTCGATCGGTTTGCCGCCGCCGTGCACGAGGATAGGCCGCAATCCGACGGTTTCCATGAAGACGACGTCTTGCAGGGTCGCCTTCAGTGCCTCAGGATCCTCCATCGCGCTGCCGCCCAGCTTGATGACCGTCAATTTGTCGCGGAAGGTGCGGATGTAGCCGAGGGCCTCGATCAGGATGTCGGCCTTGGCGATGGGATCGATGGTGACAGGATCCGTGATGATGGGATCCAGCTTGCTGCGATCCATGGCGTGTCGAGCCAAGCGGTAAAGCAAAAGATTGATTGTAGAGCGTCGCTAGGATGCGTCAATGGCAGCAGATGAAGAATGGGTGATGTTTTGAGTCGTAGGACGGATTTGTAATCCGTCCGCCGCGGCGCCTTCCTTTTGGACGGATTGCAAATCCGTCCTACGGCACTCTCGCAAGGCATGTTCGAGCGCGGCGCAGCAGTCGGCCAGCTGTTGCACGGCAGTCATCAACTTTTGATTGACCTGCGATTGCTGCCGCGACAGCACATCGACATAAGCGCGTTTGAAATTGCCGAGCAGTTTGCCCTTGAGCCAACGCTTAAGGCGCGCGAATCGGCCCAGGGTGACATCGACATAATCTTCGGGCAAGCGCTTCAAGCGATCGGCTTCGGCAAGCGCTTCACGGGCGTGCTCGAGCAAGGGGCCGACGAGCCCAGAGATTTCAGCGGAAGCGTCGGGCGTCACTTCCAGCTCGATGATCGTCGCCGTAGTTCCCGGATCCGAGCCGGAGCGTCCCGCCCAGGCACGAAGCAAGTATTGGCCCGGCTGCTGCGGAATTCGGACGGGCAGCGCCGCGATCTGCATTTGTCCTGGAGGAACGAGTGCCGGCAGGCACGCTGATTCGAGCGGAGCAGCCTGCTTGCCGGAGATCTCGTCGATTACTTCGCAGAATAAGCACGTTCGACCAGGTCCCTCGGCGACGGCGGCGTGCGAGCCTCGATTGTGAACGCGCACCGATGCAAGCAAGTGGCGGGCGCCAAGGGACGCTCGCAGACGCGACTGACAAGGCTGCAATTCGATCTCTTCACGGTAGGTCCGAGGCGCCGCATCGAGCAGCTTTTCCACAAACTGGCCGAATGCTTGCCGCCAGGCCGTGCGGGTGAAAGCCTCGGCTCGTTTGCATCCGCGCCGGCGCATGTGATCGCGCAACGGTGTAGTCAAGGCGTCGAGTGCCTCCTGTAGCCGCGCCGCGAATTCATCCTCACTGCCATAGCGCCTGCGAACATAGGCCTGGCCGCACAGGCCTTTATCGCGCCAAATCTGGGGATGATCCCACAAGTCATCTAGCGCCGCGACGAAATCATCCAAGCCATCGATCGCCCGGCCTCCAAGGGCGCGTTCGACCTGCCCACGCAGCACCGCACAAGCGCGATCTACGATCACGGGCGTCCCTTCCGCCCACGCTTCCAGCGCCACCAGCGAAAGCGACTCATGTCGCGATAGCTGCACGAGTGCGGCGGCGTCGCGTAGCACTTCACGCTTGCGCTCTTCGCTCAAGCGCCCCAGGTTGACAAGCCACGGCTTCTCCGGAATCGGCGTTTCCCCCTGCCCCAGGAACAGCCAGCGAAATCGCCCAGGATGCAGCGCCTCGTAATTGGCGGCGTATTCAAGCAATCGCGGCACGTCTTTCTGCGCGGAGAATCGGCCACAATAGACCAGGTAAGCGTGTTCCTTGTTGCGATCAATTTGCCGCACTGGCAGCGATTGCTCCATCCAAGTGCCGATTTCGAATGCGCGTGGGTGATTGACCCCAAGGTCCGCCTGGGCCAAGTCCTGTTCCTCCGGGCTGTGGTAGAGGATGCCACCGACCTGACCAAACACCTTGGGCCACTGGGCGAGCCGTGCGATCGGCTCGTCGTGAAAGCATGGCAAGAGCAGCGTTTTTTCAGGGAATGCGCGTGCGATGTCCCAAGTCAACCCAAAGAGATACGGCCCGGTGATGATCGCCCCAAACTCGTCTGCTCGTCTGCCCAGCGCTTCGATCAAGGCGCTCGAGTGAATGCTGTGTCGCAAATAGGCCGCTTCCAAAGCCGTATCGACCCGGCCGTCCGCTTCGATAATTTGGCGCACGGCTTCCAGATGGCGCTCGCGATCATGCGCATCCATAGCGAATCGGTGGACCGACAAGCCATGTTCCACGACTGAACCCGCCGGCAGCTCGTTGACCCAATCGCTTTCGTGACGATTGCAGGTGGTGAAAATCTCGACGTCGTATCCGGCCCGGCGCAATGTTAGGGCGATGGTTCGCAATGACCTTTCCGCGCCGCCAACGATATCGTCGGCGAATCGAAAACACGCGATCGCGATGCGTCCCTTTGAGCACGAGGCGCTAGCGAGGGGAGTTGGATCGGCGGCGGGTCTACTCCGGTCGCTTACGCTCCCGGCTCGCCCCAGAACGCGCCGTATTTGTCGCGCTAGATCGTCGGCGTCATCCGGCGTGAACGTCAGGCCAGCGTCGCCGACGGTTTCCGGCAGGGCGCTGGACCGCGCGGCGATCACCGGCAACCCATGCGCCATGGCTTCGATGACGGGCAGACAGAAGCCTTCATGGACGGACGGCAACACGAGCGCCGCCGCCGATCGATAGAGCGCCGACAGTTCTTCGGCGGAAATCTGCCCCAGAAAATGCACGCGATCTTCGACGCCAAGCTGGATGGCCAACTCGCGGCAGCCAAGGTGCTCTTCGGCGTAGACATCGCCGTGATCTCCCACGATGGCCGCGTGGAAAGGCGGCTGGTGGCCGCGCAGTCGGGAGAGGGCCTCGATCAGGATCGGAACGCGCTTGTTGCCAGCAAGACGGCCGACGAAAAGAAGCAACCGGCCATCGCCTAGGTTTGGGATGATCGGATGGCTGCCGGGCACGCTGGGTGTATCGACAATGCACTCAAGCTCCGCGACGAGGCCGATTTGAAAGATGCGTTCGAGCGGAAATCCGGTGGCGCGCTGAAGCTCAGCGCGCGAGCGCCGGCTATGGACGATGGCGGCGTCGGCGCACCACACCAAGCCGCGCTGCGTTTGGCCCAAATGAAGAGCTTCGCGATTGGGGCCGGTCCACAATTCCGGCGGCGTAACTCCGAGGTAATCGAGAGCGATACGCGGCTTCTTGCCGGCGAGAAGCGGCAGGAAGTGCAACAACTCGTAGAACTGCGAGTAATCCACCAGCACGAAGTCCGAATCGGCGAGATATTCCCATGCCGGGCCAACGGCGGCGACCTTATTCACCAGCTCCGCATATTCGGTGAGGCGCGGATGAAGGCCGGCCAAGGTCTGGAGGTAGACCCGCACGTCGGCGCCGCGCTCGAGAAAGAAGGCAAGCTTTTCAGCGAGTTGATTGCCGATGGCGTCTCGGGCGCGGCCCGAGTGGGAGATAAGACCCACGCGCATGCGGTTCCTCCATGAACCATTGAAGAGGGATCATGCTAACACGGCGACGCAACACCTGGCAATGCCGCGTCAAGAATTTGTTAGTGGTCCGTGGTCCGTGGCAACGAACAACGGACAACTGACAACGGACTACGGACACTCATCCAGTCGTCAGCGGATACTCCTTTTCGCGCCAGGCGCGGATGCCGCCGTCCATGGACAGCACTTTCGTGTAGCCCATTTTTTGCAGGTTGTCGGCGGCCAAGGAGCTGCGAAAGCCGCCGCCGCAGTAAAGGACGATTGGCGTGGCCGTGTTGGGAACCTGCTTCTCGATGTCGCGCTCGATGACGCCCTTGCCGAGATGGATCGCCTCGGGCAAATGGTCTTTGGTCCATTCGTGTTCTTCGCGAACGTCGATCAGCACGAATTTGTCGCCGCGATCGAGCTTGGCCTTGACCTCGTCGACCGTCGTTTCGTGGATGCGCTTCTTGGCGTCGTTGACGATCTCCAAGAATCGGGGAGGATGCGGGTGTGGATGCGTGTGGTGTGCCATGAGATACCTCGCTGATTTTGGATTTCGGAGTGCGGGGACTCGTCGCCGCTTTAAGATTTTCGGAATGAGAGTCCCGACTTTTCGGACGCTTCCAAAAATCCAAAAGCGGCGAATAGTCGCCGCAATCCGAAAGAATCACTCCACTTTCGGTCCTGCCGCCTTCACTTCCGCGCTTACTTTCACGGCGTACTTTTCGAAGTTCTCCCGAAACAGCTTCGCCAACTGATGCGCCATGCGGTCGTATTCGGACTGGTCCTTCCATGTCGATCGCGGTTGTAGCAATTCGGCGGGCACGCCGGGGCAGGCGTTGGGAACGAGGACGCCGAACACCGGGTCGGGCGTAAAGGCGGTTTTTTCCAGTTCGTTGTTTAGGACCGCGCTGACGAGCCGGCGCGTATGGACCAGCGGAAAGCGATGGCCCTTGCCGAACGGCCCCGCGGTCCAGCCGGTATTCACGAGCCAAACTTGCGCCTTGTGCTTGTTCAGTTTTTCATGAAGCATCTGCGCGTAACGCACCGGCGGCAACGGCAAGAATGGCGCTGCGAAGCAGGTGCTGAACGTCGCCTGGGGCTCGCTCACACCCGCTTCGGTGCCGGCCACTTTCGCGGTGTAGCCCGAAAGGAAATGGTAAAGCGCCTGAGCCGGCGTCAGCTTGGAGAGAGGCGGCAAAACGCCGAATGCGTCACAGGTAAGAAACAGCACGTGGCGCGGATGCCCGCCGCGCCCCGACAACTCCGCGCCGGGAATATAGTCGAGCGGATAGGCGGCACGGGTGTTCTCGGTCAGGCGCTCGTCGTCGAAGTCGGGCCGGCGCGTGCGCGGATCGAGGATCACGTTTTCCAGGATGCTGCCGAAACGCAACGCAGCGTAAATCTGCGGTTCTCCCTTGGGCGACAGGCGGATCGTCTTGGCGTAGCAGCCGCCTTCGAAGTTGAAAATGCCGTCGTCGGACCAACCGTGCTCGTCGTCGCCGATGAGCCGGCGCTCGGGGTCGGCGGATAACGTCGTCTTGCCAGTGCCGGACAACCCGAACAAAAGGGCCGTGTCGCCGGCGCGCCCCAGGTTGGCCGAGCAGTGCATCGGGAAGACGCCGTGCTGGGGCAAGAGGCCATTGAGGTAGGTGAACACCGACTTCTTGATTTCGCCGGCGTAATGCGTCCCGGCGATCAGCACCTGGCCCGTAGCGAGGTTCAGTGCGATGCACACCTCGGAGCGCGTGCCGTCCGCCTTGGGATCGAGGAGCAGACCGGGCGCCGCGAGGATGGTCAATCGGGGTTGAAAGCCGTTCAATTCCGACGGGGACGGACGCCGGAGTAGGCATTGGCCGAACATGGCGTGCCAGGCTCTCTCGGCAACGACGCGGACGGCGAGGCGATGGGCCGGATCGGCGCAGGCCCAACCGTCAAAGACGAACAGATCGCGCGTTTGCAGATGGTCGCGGACTTTGGCAAGCAGCTTCTCGAAGGAGGCCGGCTCCATCCGCTGGTTGACGCTGCCCCAATCGATTTGATCCGTGAATTGCGGATCGGCCACGACGTACTTGTCGCGCGGTGAGCGTCCCGTCTGGGCGCCGGTGTAAGCGACAAGTGCGCCCGAATCCGCCAGCAAACCCTCGCGGCGGGCGAGGGCGTGCTCGAGAAACTCCGCTGGGGCCAGGCGCGCGTACACCGAGCCCCGCGGGGAGAGACCGTGGGAGCGGAGATCGACCATTTTGGCACCCGGGGCTGGGATACCTTCTGACATTCTCACTGTATAATGGTTTCGTTCACCTGGCCATGACCACCTGAAGCGGACCTACTATGCGCTGGCAGCAGATCGAATTCCTTCTCAAGGGCGTTTACCTCGGGCTGCTTTTGCTGGTGGCGCTCCACGGTCCGTCTTGGGACGACTTGGCCCGTGTCGGCGCCTTCACGGGCGGCGGGTTGGTTTTGGCTCTGGCGGCCGCGGCCTATCAGAAGATGCGCGAAGGCTATCGTCCGCGCGGCCGGCCCTTCGGGTTTCTCCTCTTTCTCATTCTCGAAAATCCGGGACTAATATACATCGGCCTGATTTCCGGCCTGGCTCTAGGAACCTATTCGACCTTCAAGGATCAAACTGGCCCGTGGGCGCTCTGGGTTGTCGCCGGGGGCGCGGTGCTAGGTTTGGTTTTTTGGTTTCTTCGTCTTGTACGGGACCGCCAGCTTCGAATGTGGCTCGGGCTCGTTCTGGCAGGAGCAATCATTGGTGCTGCTCTCTTGCTTGATCTGCAATATCCGGGTCTTCCAAGTAAGCAGCAGCACACCATGATCGGTGTGTTGTTGCTGCTGGGAATTCCTGGTTTCTATTTGTTAACTTTTGCCAGCCTTGTTGAGGAATCGGAAGTGGAAATCGCGGCCATGTGTGCCGCCCTTGGCGTGGGATTGTTAGCCATTGGGGAGTTGTCACCCACTTTCAGCTCGCTCGCCGTCGCCATTCCGCTCACAATCTATTTCCTCTACACGCGGCGAGTTCTTCCGGGATTGCGCGTCTTCAAGCACACCCTGCGCGGGCTCAGCTACAGCAAAGTGGGCCAATACCGCCCGGCGCTGGCGTCGTTCAATCGCGCCTTGCAGCTTGATCCCAATTATCCGCTGGCGCAGGAACAACTGTGGAAGCTGCACCGCGAGATGGATTTCGACCAGCTGAAGAACGACCCCGAGACGCTCGCGCTGGTGAATTATGAACTCTGCCTGGAACGAGTCGCCTGGCTGCTTCTTCTCGACAAGCCTAGTCCCGAGCAGATCACGGAAGCGCAACGGCTGCTCGATCTCGTCTCCAGCCAGAAACCGCTTTTGGAGCCACGCTGTGCGTATTGGCGCTCGGTCGCCTTTCTGCACCAGAGGCTTCACGAAGAGGCGGCCCACGATTTGGAAGCACTTTTGAGGAGCGACGACGATAGCCCGCAGCGCCGTTCGGTTCTATTCCAGGCTTGGCAACTCGCCATCGTTCTTCACCCGGAGATGAATCGCCGCGTCGGGACGCAGCTGCTCGCCTATCCCGGCAAACGGATGGACGCCATCGCCGCCGTCGAACGCCAGCTTGCCGTCAAGGCCGACGATCAACCCGCGTGGGACCTGAAACGCCTGCTCTACGCGCCTCTAATGGAAAACGACTACGATGCCGCTTTTCCGCAAGGGCAGTCCGCTCTCGATTTCGATCACGCCTACGCCCAACAACTGGGCCTGGCCTTGATCGACGACCGCGAACGCTGGCAGCGCGGTTGCGAGTTTCTCCGCATTGCCGCCCGTGGCTTGCCGGCGCAGGCGCCCAACATCTACATCTTGATTGCCAGAACGCATGAGAAGTTCAACGACCTCGACGGCCTGTGGCTCAACTACCGGCGCGCGATGGACGCGGGCCGAAAGGCGGGTCCGGCCAATCTTTCCGCGGAGGATCGCCAGGCCCTGTTTGCGATCGTCAAGCACTTGGGCGATCACGCCCGTGCGGATGGCGACCTCGATACCGCGCTCGATGCCTACAAGTTCTATTCGCAGAATGAACGATCCGGCGTCGAAACCTACCGGACCTTGGCCGATCTATTCGAACGAAAAGCCGAGCGCTCGCTGGCGGAGAAGGACAAGCAGAACAACATCTGGCTGGGCCTCAACTGCGTGGAGCATGCCCTGAGCTATCCCGGCGCCGGCAGCGACCCCGACCTCGCGGCCCGCAAAGATCGCTTCTACTATTCGATCACGCCGGAGGACCTGCGAAGCCGGCTCGAGCAAGTCCACAAATGGTTCGACGTGGACTACTGTTTGCAAAAAACTCGTTATGTTTTGGAACGCTATAACGGCGACCTCGGCTTGCTCGATTGGGCCAGCCATCTTGCGGAACTCGCCCAGGCCGCCAAGCCGTCGCACATCGGCGCCAAGGTTTTGCGCGCTCGTATTCAACGCATCAAGGGCGAAGTAAACGAGGCAGCAGGCCTGTTGGAGGAAATCCGCCAGAACAAGCCGGAGAAGTTCGCCAGCGAAGACGAGGAAGAGTCCTGGCTATTAGCACACCGCATCTTGGGGGATATGTATCTTGACGAGAAGCCCGATCAGGCGGTCATGTGTTTCCAAGTGTTCCGGCAAAGCCAGCGCGCCGGGGCCGACACGATGTACAAGCTGGGCCGGGCCTACGAAAACCTCGGCGACTACGCCCGCGCCGCCAAATGCTTCGAACAGGTGTTGGCCTTCGAAGGCCACCCGCTGTATTTCGAAGCTCAGGATGGATTGGATCGCGTCAAGCGCGGCGCGGTCAGATAGGAAACGGGACCGCCGATTCCTCACAAAGCAATTCTTGAATCGCCTCGGCGTCCTCGAGGCGTTCGATCCAAATCATAAGCAGGTGCTCGAGCAGCCACTCCTGCTGGAAATTCTCGTCCCATTTCTCGACGAAAGTAAACACCTGGCCCGGGCGGGCGCCGAGTTGGAGGGCGGCAAAGTCGGAGGCGGCTTTCAAGTTCACCGCCTGGCTCAAGTATTGCAAACGCTCGACGACGCGGCCGTCCGCCATGCCGTGAGCCAGCGGGCATAGATTGCTGGCGAATGACCAATTTCCCTTGGCGGCAAATCCCCGGCGCAGATCCTCAATGAGAACCAAGAGGTTGAGGTTCTGGAAAACGCCGAACAGTTGTTGCATGGAGCCGGGGCTCATGATGAACTTCTGCTACTTCTTGGCTGGGCTTTTCTTCTCCGGAGGGTCGCCAGGTCCTTTGGCCACGCGGATGGCCGTCTTGCACAAGAGGCACGGCACGACCTTGCCCTTCTGATGATCCTCCACCAGCATGAACTTTTGGCAGCTCGGATTGGGACATCTTACCGCGAAAACCATCATCGCATCCTCATTGTATCCTCAGCCCTTTAACCCACGCCGCTTCACGGGCGATTTCTTCCTCGGTCAAGCCGCTCGAACGATGAATCTCGGCGCGGGCCATTTTGCCGCTGGTCATGTCAAGGGCCATGACGTCGATCAAGCCGTTGGTGCCGACGCCGCATCGCACCTGGATGGGGGAGGATTTGGGCAAGTTGGGGGGCAATCCTTCCACCCAGCACTCGCCGATGTGGATGCAGGCGTCGGCTTGCAACGCCTCTCCTTGCAGCACCTTGACGCGCACGCGCGCCTGGTTCTCAGCGATGGTGCGATAGATGCGGCTGGCGGCAGTCGGCAGCTGCGTGTTTTTGGGAATGAGGACGTCGTTGATCCGGCTCGTGTTTTGCTTGATTTCAATCCCCAGGCTGTGCGAGTTGACATTGATCTCGACGATGTCGCCCAGCATGTCGCGGACGTCGGCGTCGACCGAAGCGCTTTCCGTGTCGCCTGCTCGCGCGGAAACGATGCCCGCATGCAGAGCCGCGCCGCGTGCCACCACCTCGCTGACCGCCAGCGTATCATCCGGCGTTTTGGCGCTGATTTCCTGCAGCATTTGGCCCGTCATCGGCATGTGCGTGGAGCCGCCGACGAGCAAGACGCGGTCAATCCGCTCCCAGGGCAATTTCGCCTGGCGCAACACCTGGAGCGTGGTGAGGCGGGTTCGGGTCAGAAGGTCGCGCGTGATCGTCTCGAATTCCGTCCGGGTCAGAGGCACGGTGAGCACCTTACCGGCGTGCGTACAAGTGATCTTGGTTTGCGTGAGCTTGCTCAAGGTGCGCTTGGCGCGTTCGGCGGCGGCGGTCAATGTGGCCAGGGCAATTGCGTCGGTGCGCGGATCTTCGCCGTGTTCGGCCTTGAACTTGTCGGCGACGAAGTCAACGATGCGGTCGTCCCAGTCCTTGCCGCCCAGGCGCACATCGCCTTCGATGGCCAACGACTCGAAGCGGCGCGGCGACAAGCGGACCAGCGTGACGTCGAAGGTGCCGCCGCCGAGATCGTAGACCAGGACCGTCTGCTCCTTGATCGGCAATGGTTCGCCCGCCGCCTGGTGCGGCACGTGAACCGACTGAAAGCTGTATGCCAGGGCCGCGGCGGTCGGTTCGTCGAGGATGTCGAGCACATCCAATCCAGCGATCCGTCCCGCATCCTTGGTCGCCTTGCGACGGGTGTCGTCGAAATAGGCCGGCACCGTAATGACGGCTTTCGCAATCGGCCCCACGCGGCGCTCGGCGTCGTGAACCAGCTTGCGCAAGATCAGAGCGGAAAGCGTCTCCGGCCGAAAGTCGCGGCCGGCGACTTTGTGGCCATACGTGGGATGGCCCATGTAACGCTTGATGATCTGAGCCACGTGTTCGGGCTGCTCGAGAGCGACGTCGCGGGCGGCCTGCCCGACCACCGCCTCGCCGTCCTGAATGAGCACGGCGCTGGGAGTCAACATTTCGCCTTCGATGTTCGGCAACGTGACGGATTGCCCGCGCTCATCCAGCGTGGCGATGGCCGAGAAGGTTGTTCCGAGGTCGATGCCGACCAGCTTGCCAGGCATAGGCGTACCGATTGCGATTGGGAATGAATTGCAACTATTGTACCAAGGGTCCGGTGCGGTTGAGAAGCGCATACCGCACATCGCTCTCACAGTCTCAGACTCACCCCCCCCTCCCCCGCTGCTTGTTAACTCCATTGGTCGCCGTCAAACTTGAAACTCCAAGAGTCTGCACGGGATTCTGCCGTTGAACAGATGAATTTGGTTGGTCGGCTTCATTCCGAGTTGCCGCGCGAGGAATGCGTTTCCCGTGAAAACGAAAACACGCCATCCCGGACAGCGTTCGCGGAACACCTTGCCCATGTCGCGATAAAGCGGAACCAAGTCTTTTTCCTCGCCGATGCGCTCACCGTAGGGTGGATTGCAAATCAGCACTCCCGGTGGTCCTGCCGGCAATCGGAAAGCTCTAAGATCCTTCGCCTCGAAGCGAAGCAGGTGCCCGATGCCGGCAGCGCGCGCATTCTGCTGGGAGTATGCGATGGCGTCGCGGCGTTCGTCCGACCCCACAATAGGCTGCGGCAGTTTCTTGCGGACCTCCGCGCGGGCCTGGTCGCGGACTTGAGTCCACAGGGAAACATCGAAATCCATCCAGCCCATGAAGCCGAAACGCCGCCGCGTCAGCCCCGGCGGCCGGTTAAGAGCGATCCAGGCCGCTTCGATGCAGAGCGTTCCCGAGCCGCACATGGGATCGACCAATGCCGTTTCGCCGCGCCAACCGGTCAAGAGAATCAAACCGGCGGCCAACGCTTCGTTGAGCGGCGCCTTCGTCAGGATCGGCCGATAGCCGCGTTTGTGCAGCGATTCACCGGAGCTGTCCAGGCTGAGGACGGCCTGGTTCTTGTAAATGTGCAGGTTCAGCCCGACCATCGGTTCCTCGACGTCGACACTGGGACGCTTGCCGCACTTGGCGACGAATTGATCGCAAATGGCGTCCTTGACCTTGAGAGCGGCGTACTTCGAATGGGTGATCGTCGAGTCGCGCACGTTGGCGTCGACGGCCAGCGTGTGCTCCGGCGTCATGAAGCGCGCCCAATCCAGCGTTTGCACGGCATCGTAAAGCTCCTCGGGTGTGGTGACACTGACTTCGAGAATCGGCCGCAACACCCGGATAGCCGTCCGCATGTAAAGATTCGCCCGATAGAGCAGGGAGAAATCGCCCTGAAACGAGACGCCGCCGCGGCCGGGGCTGACGTTGGACGCGTGCAGTTCGCCCAGTTCGGCGGCGAGCATATGCTCCAATCCGCGCGCGCAAGTAGCAAAGAATTTGGCCACAGGGTGTAAGATAAACCGCAGCAAGCCCGCAGGCGAGTCTTCGAGCCAGTAGGTCCGGCGAGCCGAGCCGGACCCCGTCGCGCAGGTCCCGCTCGGCTCGCGGGACCTACGGCCTGCGGGGTGCCTGTATTAACCCCGCAGATTCGAAGGCTCATCTGCGGGCTTGGGATGGGGCGCAATTGTGTTGCTACGTATCGCCACGCGCGGCAGTCCGCTTGCCCTCTGGCAGGCTAACCACGTCGCGGAGTTATTGCGCGCCCATGAGCCGGAATTACGCGTCGAGTTCGTGCAAATTCAGACCGCCGGCGACCGCGTGCGCGACGTGCCTCTGGGGCAGATCGGCGGCGAGGGTGTCTTCACGAAAGCGATCCAGGACGCGGTGCTTGAAGGCCGGGCCGAGTTGGCCGTGCATAGTTTGAAGGACTTGCCGACCTTCACCGCCTTGGGCTTGGTCCTTGCGGCCGTTCCCCCGCGCGGGCCATTCGGCGACGCTCTCATCTCAAAGTCCGGGCACCGTTTGGCGGACCTACGCCAAGGCGCCGTCGTCGCCACGAGCAGCATTAGACGACGCGCTCAGTTGCTCCACCGGCGGCCCGATCTCAGCGTCATCGACATGCGCGGCAACGTCGAGACGCGCTTGCGCAAGCTCGAAGATGATGCGATATTGGCGGCAATCGTCCTCGCCCAAGCCGGGCTCGAACGCTTGGCTCTGGCCGGGAAAATCACCGAAATTCTCGATGTCTCTTGGATGCTGCCCGCCGTCGGCCAGGGCGCGATCGGCGTCGAATGCCGGCATGACGACAATGGAACGCTTGAGTTGCTTGCTCGGATCGATGATCCACTCACCCACGCCGCCGTCGCTGCGGAGCGCGCCTTCCTGCGTGTACTCGGGGGCGGCTGCCAGATGCCGATCGGCGCGCTTGCTCGATGCGAGGATGGTCATATGCATTTACGCGGCGTGGTGCTGACTCCCAGCGGTGATTGGCGCGTGGAAGGGTCGCTGGCAGGAGAGTCGGCGAAAGCCGTAGCGATTGGTGAAGACCTTGCGGCAGCCTTACTCACAAAAGGCGCGCGCGAAAAGCTACAGTCTTGAGAATCTCGTACCTAAGGAAGCTTTTCGTATTTAGGCGGAGACAGCTTTGGAAACTTGAGGTTCTCCGGCAGATCGGGCATAACTTTCTTAAGGTCATCCCGGCGTTTTCCGCCGGCGTCAACAAACTTCCAAGTTTTGCCGGCATCCACAGAGACGCCGATCAAGAAAGATGGTTGTGACGCACTCTTGGTGGCTGACTTGAGCTCAAGAGTGAATGGGACGATTCCAAAGAGCGTGCCTTTGTTCGAAACGAGGTCACTAGATTCTTCCATTTTGACCGTGCGCATAGGAAATTGTGCCTGCATTTGCTTCGAGAGCTTCTCGAGGATTTCGAGCATCTTTGCCCGCCCGCCGATCATTTCCACGATTTTCGGATGGGTTCCATCGATCAATTGTTCATGCTTGTCTTCCACCATGGCCTTGCCGATTTTCTCCGCTTGCGCCTTCAACTCCTGTCGGACCCTCTTCTGATCAGGCTCCTGCGCGGCCGCTAAGGGGACGACGCAAGCGACCACAATAATAAATCCCAGACGTCTCATAGCTGGCTCCATTCGTGATTGAACCAAGTTCACTGCACCAGGATAAACTCCTTGGTGTTGATGAGCGCCCAGATGATGTTCTCGTAGGCGATCCTTTTTTCCTTGGCATGGCGCTCGATATTGGACATCGCGAGGTTCAGTTGCGATTCCGTGGGACGCCTTGCGAACGCCCACAGGAACAACTCTTCGACCTTCTCGGCGTCAGTGCGTTTGTCCTTGGCGAGCTGATCGGCCCTGCCGCCTGCGCGCGAAAGCTTGCCCTGGATTTCCTGCGAATTCAAGAGGTGCAAGGACATCGCAAGGTTCGCCTCCGTGACGCGCTCGCACTCGCAGGCGCTAATCCTTTGCGGCCGGCCAAACACGTCCAGGAAATAAGACTGGAACGCTTCGTCGGGCAGCATGATCGCGCGGTTGGGGGCGTGCTTGTCGGCCGGCAAACCGGGAAATGTCGCCGGGCTGCCGGTCACCTGCGAGACGGCGTCGAATAGCACCTCAGCCGTCATGCGGTGCGGATAATAGCGGGCATACGATTTCTTGTCATGCTTATTGAAGTCGTTGGGCATCGCGCTCAGCTGGTACGTGCGGCTCGCGCAGATTGTCTTCACCAAGTGCTTGAGGCTTAACTTGTGGTCGACCAATTCCTTGGCGAGCGCGTCGAGTAAGTCCGGATTCGACGGCGGGTTGGTGACGCGCATGTCGTCGACCGGATCGACGATGCCTTTCGAGAAGAAGTGAGCCCAGTAGCGGTTGGCGACGGCGCGGGCGAAAAACGGATTCTTCGCGTCCACCATCCAATCGACGAGCCGTTGCCGCGGATCTTCACCCGGCGACAGCGCAACCGGATCTCCGTCGAGGGCCTTCATTTCAGCAGCTTTGTTGGTGCGTTTATTCGTGACAGCGCCCGAGCCCTTGTTGAAGATCACCAGCCGGCCCTGATTGTTCTGATTGGTGACGCCGGGAATCGGCACCGTCTTGCGGCCTAGGTGGCCGAAGAACGCGGCCATGCCCCAGTAGTCGTCCTGGCTCCACTTCTCATACGGATGATGATGGCACTGGGCGCAAGCCATGCGGACGCCCAAGAAGAGCTGGCAAGTGTCGTCGACGAACTGCTCGGGCTTTTGCAGGTCGCGATACCACATGGTCGGCGGGCTTTTTGCCTCGTCGCCAATGGCTGCCAGGATTTCGCGGGCGAACTGGTCGTAAGGCTTGTCCTGAGCGATCGACTCGCGAATCCAGTTGTGGAAGCTGAAGGTGCCGAACGCCCGGGCCGGCTGGTTGTTGCCGCGGCGGACACGCAGCACGTCGGCCCAGCGATTGGCGAAGTAGTAGGCGTATTCGGGTGTTTCGAGTAATTCTTCGACGAGTCTTTCGCGCTTATCAGGGCGTGTGTCGGCGAGGAAGGCGCGGACACGATCGGGCGTCGGCAGCGTGCCGGTGATGTCGGCGGAGACCCGGCGGATGAACGTCTCGTCGGAGCAGAGGTCCGAGGGGACGATGCCAAGCTCTTGCCATTTCTTGTGAGCGAGCTTGTCGATGAAGTTTTTGGGCTCGAACTTGTAGTCGGGAATCGTTTCGCCGAGCGGGACGGTGGCGCGGAACGTGGCGACGTTGCCTTGGTAGCGGGCCATGACTGCGGCCTCGCCGGCCATGTCGAGCGTGCGGACCAGGGCGGCGCCGTCGACAACCGCGATATCCGGATCGTTGCTTTCGTACTGAGCGCGCTGCGTGACGTCGACGACGGTGTCATCCGAATAATGCGCGTAGACTGCGAATTGTTGGCGATTCTGGCGCGGGATGATCCGCTGCTCGGGATAGACGCTGATCTTGGTGACAACGGGATCGCTCGGGCTTCCCTGGGGAACGCCGGCGGCGATCCAGCGGCGAATGAGCTTGAATTCATCGGAACCGACTTCCAGCCGCTTGCCGCCGCCGTGAGCCATGCTGCCGGTGGCTTTCATGAGCAGCAAGCTGCTTTCGGGGGCGGTCAAGAGCAGACGCCGGCCGCGGTTTTCGTGTACCAGCGTCTGGAAGTCGAACTCGGGGACGAAGCCCAAGAGCGATAGTGCGAATCCGTTTTGGCCGCCGGACTTGCCGTGGCAGCCGCCGCTGTTGCAGCCGAGCTTCGTGAAGATCGGCACGATATGGTTGGCGAAGTTAATCGGTAGGTTCTGGTCCATCGCCTCGGTCGTGACGGCGACACTGGCCGACCGGTCGCCGAATTTCGCGGTAATCGTCGTTGAGCCGTTAGCCAACGGCATGACGCGGCCCGAGCCGGTGACGCGGACAATGCTGGGATCGGCGATTTCGAATTTAACTTCGCCCGTCAAATCCTGGAGCCGGCTGTCGAGGACGCCGGTCAGGAGGAGTTGCTGGGTCTGGTCGGCGCCCTTGAGGCGGACTTCCTTCGGATGCGCTTGAAAGTCCTTTAGGTCCGCTGCGGTCGGAAGGTTCTTGATATCGGGCGTTTTCGTTCCGGTGGGAGAACCCGCTGCCAGGCGCCCGCGAGAAACGAGGGCCAGGAGAGCGCCGATCGCCAGACAGCGAAGGGTCTTAGCATTCATAGGAGTCCTCGCCGAAAGTGCAAACGAGCGGTAGGAGGGAGGAGAGCCACGGATGACACGGACAAAAAGAGAAGCCGGCTTTCTTTCCTATCCGTGTTATCCGTGAAATCCGTGGTTGCAAGCTCAAATCAACTCGCGGACCGGTTCGCGGTCATCGAGAACGTAAACCGGACGGCCGGCGCTGTTGGTGAACGTCCGCGCCGGGTCGATGCCGATGGCGCCGTAAATCGTGGACAGCACTTGGGGAACCGTGTAGCGCCGATCTTGCGGGCGTTCGCCGCGCGAGGTTGAAGCGCCGATCGCCTGGCCCATGCGGAAGCCGCCGCCGGCGATCAGGGCGGACATCACTGGGGACCAATGGTCGCGGCCAGCGTTATTGTTGACGCGCGGAGTGCGGCCAAATTCGCCCCACATCACCGTCACGACGTCATTCGCCAGGCCGCGCTCATGCAAATCCTGGATCAGATTCGCCACGCCCTTGTCGACCTGCGGGAGCTGCCGGCGCAGCGTCTGGAAGTTTTGGCCATGCGTGTCCCAGCCGCCGATCGACAATGTGACGCAGCCGACGCCGGCTTCAATCAGGCGGCGCGCGGTCAGGAACTGCTCGACGCCGCGATAGCGATCGCGCGTCGCCTGCGCTTCCCGGTTCAGATCGAGCGCGTTGCGGACGCCGCCGGATGCGATCATGTCGAATGCGCGGCCGGTGAAGCTGTCGAGGCCGGAGATGTTCGCGTCAAGCTCGCGGCGGACGTTGTCAAAGGAAGCCAGCATTTCGCGGCGGTCGTTCATGCGCTCGGCGTTGACGTTGTTCAGGGGCCTCAGGTTTTCGACGCCGGGGCCCGACGGCGAGAACGGACGATGCTGAATGCCGAGGAAGCCGGGTTCGGTGCCGCGCGACATGCCGCGCAGGCTGACGAAAGGCGGCAAATCCATCTCGCTGCCGCGAACGCGCGAGACGACGCTACCGAATGAAGGATGGTTCGCGGTCGTGTTCTCGCGTTGGCTGAAGCCGGTCATGACCAATGAGTCGGAATGCTCGTCGACGGAGACGATCGAGCGGATGCAAGCGAGCTTGTCCCACATGCGGGCTTGCAAGGGGAAGTGCTCGCAAATTCGAACGCCGGGAACATTGGTATCGATGGGACGAAATTCGCCGCGGAACTCGGCCGGGGCGTCGGGCTTCAAGTCGTACATGTCCATGTGGGACGGTCCGCCGGGCAGGTAAATCATGATGGCGGATTTCTGGCGGGTGCTTCTTGGATGAGCACGCCCGTCCGCTCGCGCGCGGAGGCGAAGCATGTCGGCCAAGGAAAGGCCGGCGCCGAACGCACCAATCTTGAGGAAGTTGCGGCGACTAACGCCGTCACAAAAGCCTTGTTTGGCGCCCCAAAGTGTGAACATGTTATTCCCCCCTAATCGAATCCACGAGAGGCGATAGGTTGATCCTATCCTCAATTGGCAGACGCTGCAACACACAGCGTTATTTCTCGGAGCTTCGAACGGTTATGATGATAGCGGGACGAACAAGAAACGAGGATTTAACCCCATGATTGTCGTCATGAAGCCCGGGGCCACGAAACAACAGCTGGATCACATCGTCGAGCGGATCGAGCAACTCGGTCTGCGCAGCCAAGTGATCGTCGGCACGGATCGCACGGTGGTGGCGGCACTCGGTGAGAAGCGCGACGGCGCCAAGCAAGCGTTGGAGACGGGCGACGGTGTCGAGAAGGTCGTTCCGATCCTCGCGCCCTACAAAATGGCGAGCACCGAGGTGAAACCCGAGCCGACTTGCGTCGAGGTGCGTGGACTCCGTGTCGGCGCGGGACGTCTGGGCATCATTGCCGGACCCTGCTCGGTTGAAAGCCGCGAGCAGATTCTCGCGATCGCCGACATCGTCAAGGAGGCCGGCGCCGCGGGACTGCGCGGCGGCGCCTTCAAGCCGCGCACCAGTCCCTACAGCTTTCAGGGATTGAAGGAAAAGGGGCTGGAACTCCTCGCACTCGCGCGCGAGCGCACCGGGCTGGCTATCGTCACCGAAGTGATGGCGCCTGAGCACGTGCCCATGGTCGCCAAGTACGCCGACGTCCTCCAGGTCGGCGCTCGCAACATGCAGAACTATCCCTTGCTCGAAGCCGCAGGCGAAAGCGGACTTGCCGTGCTGCTCAAGCGCGGACCCTCGGCGACGATGGACGAATTCCTTCTTGCCGCCGAGTACATCCTCAAAACCGGCAACTACCGGGTGATGCTTTGCGAGCGCGGCATCCGCACTTTCGAGGACCACACGCGCTTCACGCTGCCGCTGGCGAGCGTGCCGTATCTCCATCAAACGACGCATCTGCCGGTGGTGGTCGATCCAAGCCACGGCACGGGAAAAGCGAGCCTGGTCGCGCCGATGGCGGTAGCCGCGATTGCCTCAGGCGCGGACGGCTTGATCGTCGAGATCCACCCTGATCCCGAGAAGGCGCTCAGCGACGGCTTTCAGGCGCTGACTCCGGGTGCGTTCCGCAAGATGATGAGCGAATGCAAGAAGGTGGCAGCGGCGCTAGGACGATATTAAGGCGAGCCGGGAGCGTAAGCGACCGGATTGTTCCCGGAATACTCCGGTCGCTCACGCTCCCGGCTCGCCTGTGTACCGGTCGCTACCTGGGCACGTTCTTCAGCAGTTGGTTGATCGCTTCGACGGTTGCCTCGCCGCGCAGGAGGAAATTGCTGCCCTGGGTGGTCACCCGCAAGCTTTTAGCGATGTCGACAAGCGGGGCGAGTTTTTCGTCCTTCTTGGCTTGCTGTTCCGCAAGGCTTCGAATGAAAAAGAGGCCGATATTACTGCCGTCAGCCAGCTCTTTGGCCTTGGCGGCGTCCTTGGCGCTGACCCCGAGCTGAAACTGAATGTCCTTCGCCGCCGTTAGCGAAAAGGACAGTGCCTCAATGCCCTGAAGACCCTGGTCCAGCTTTTTGCCGAGGTCGGCGTTCGGAAGCGGGGCGCCTTGGGCGAGCTTGCCGATGGCGGACCCGGTGGCGACGACGCTGATGCTCTGCTTGTCGTTGGTGGTTTCCAGGATCGCTTTGAACTCCTTCTTCAGAGCCGATTGCTTGCTTCCGTCCGCGCGGGCGATTGCGGCATCGAGTCCATCGCGCGTCGTGCAAGCCAAAAGCGTTTTTTTGTCCATGAAGCAAGCGAATGCGCGCTTCGCATCCGGTGACGTGATCTCAAGGATCCTAAGCTTGCCGGCCTTGGTGATTTTCAACGCGTCCGCGTTTTTCTTGCCGATGCCCTCCGCGGCGGCCAATAGTTTGTCGACGTCGAAGCTACCCTGCAAGAGGGCGAACTCAGGTTCCTTGCCGGAGCCGGCAATCGTAACGGAGTGCAGGTCTTTGAAAATATCGAATCCGACGTCCTTGAGAATCTGCGCGACGCCTTCGTCTTTCAACTTGTCCATGATGTGAGTCTTAAACGTTGCCAAGGTCTCCTTGTTGGCGGTGGCGAGCGGCGATTCCAACAGCTGCTTGATGTTGATGGTGAGTGCCCATTCGGTGTTGCCGGGCAAATACTTGGGATCGGATGCCCGTGCGCCCGTCGCGAGCGCCGTAATTACGGTCAACGCCATCAGAAACTGGCCAAAGCGGCGAAAAGCGGTCATTTGCACTGCTCCTGCGGAAAGTTGGAAGATCTGACTGCCAAACGAATTCCAGCAATTGTACTAAGTGATGGGGCAAAGAGTTTCAATAAACGCCGGCCCGCAGCGCTTAGTTCGGATCACTTCGGCGGAAAAAACAGCCGGTCGCCGTGCAGTTTGAGGGCCATTGCCGTCCAGGGATCGTGCGTGCCGACGATACTGGCTGCCGCCGCGGCCTTGTGGATTCGCACGATATCCGGCTTGGGAAACACCCAGTCGAGAATAAAAGGCGTCAGCGCCAAGAGGGACACGACGATCACGAGCGCCCACGCCAGCCGCATCGTGTCGCCGGTGCCGCGGCGATTGAGGAGCCCGTCGAGATCGCGCTGATTGCCGGCCTCGGCGGCGATTTGCAGCGCCAGCTCGTAATGCCCTTGCGGATAGTCGGCAGCCTGCTCCTCAAAGGTGTAGCCTTCGAAGTCGGCGCGGCGCAAACGCGGCATGACCAGGGCATCGAACTTGAGCGAGTTCTCAAAAGCGAAACTCGCGGGCCAAAGCCTGGCGCGGGTGCTGTTGGGCAAGAGCGTCCACAAGCCCTCTAGTAACTTGTTGTCGGGGCCGGGTCGTTCGAACACCAGTTTTCCGCCTTCGACCAGCACTTGCGCGCCGCCGAGAAGGGCAGGGCTTTCGCTATTCTCCATCGTGTGGACGAAGTGGGCGGCTTCGGGATCGTCGCCCTCTTTCAGGGCGCCCGCCTTGATCCGGCTCAGCACCCTTTGCACGTCGGCGACGGTGCGCGGCGGCATCGTGTCGCGCGGACAGGACAGCGCTTCCAGGCCGCCCTGTTTGTTCCAATCCGCGGGAAACGTGCGCACCAGCGAGAAGGGGTCGCCAAGGAAACTCTGGTAGTCGGACTTTTCAACTATGAGGAGATGAAATCCCAACGTGGGAGCCGTCGGGTTGCTGCGTCCTGCGCTCTGGGTGCCGCGGTCAGCGACTTGCACCACGGCAACATGGTCGGGACCGAGAGGTTGGGCGAACACCGCGGCCGGGCAGACGCCGCCTGCTGGAGCGTTGCCGAAGCCGACGACCAACTTCTGGGCCAGGTGCAGCCACTCTTCGCGGAAGCCGGGCGAGCGCCCCGCCAGCCGCGGCACGGAAGCGGCTTCTCGAAAGTACCGGGCCTGTTCCATCATGATGTCGTTCATGGGACACTCAGCGCATATTTTATTGCATTGCGCGGAAATCAGCTTCATATTGGAAGATGGCCGTCTACCGCTGGCCTTCCACGGGAGAAAAATCATGAAACGCTGGTCCGCTTTATTTGCGATCGCGGCGGTTGTTGTTCTGGGCGCCGGCATCTCGCTGGATACGGCCGCGGTGGCTCAGGAAAAGAAAGCCAAGCCCCACGTCGAGCGCGACCTGGTCTACGGCAAGGGCGGGGACGAGGAGTTGCAACTCGACCTGGTGCGGCCCGAGGGACAGGGACCGTTCCCCGCGCTGATTTGCATTCACGGCGGCGGCTGGAAGTCCGGTAGGCGGCAGGACTTGACCAAGCTGGCCGCGATGCTGGCAAACCGTGGATTCGTCGCCGTCACCGTGAGCTATCGCCTTTCGGACAAGGCGATCTTCCCGGCCCAAATCGAGGATTGCAAGGCGGCGGTGCGCTGGCTGCGCGCCAATGCCAAGAAACACGACGTCAATCCCGACTGTATCGGCGCCATCGGTTTCTCCGCCGGCGGACATCTGGCGTGTCTGCTCGGAGCGGCTGACAAGAGCGCCGGCCTGGAAGGCAAAGGCGGCAATCCCGAGCAGTCGAGCAAGGTGCAAGCCGTGGTCAGCTTCTTCGGCCCCACCGATTTCGTCACCAAGACCTGGGACAAGCGCGTCGAGGAAGCATTCTTCGTCCCGTTTCTCGGCGGATCGTATGAAGAGAAGAGAGACGTGTATCGGAAATGCTCGCCGCTCGAATATGTGACCAACGGCGCCTGTCCGTTCCTGTTCTTCCACGGGGATGAAGATAAGCTTGTCAACATCAGCCATTCTCAGAAGATGGCCAAGAAACTGCAAAACGCCGGCGTCTCCGCCAAGCTCGTGACCATGGAAAACGAAGGCCACGGCTGGACAGGCGAAAAGCTCACCCAGACCCTCGACCAAGCGATCACGTTTTTCCAAGAGAAGCTCAAGAAATGATCCGTACGCTTCGTAGCGGCAAGCAGCCTTGCTTGCCATCGTGTGAACCCAGCACGCAAGACGGCTTGCCGCTACGGGGCATGCTCATCGTCCTCGCGCTGTTTCTGCTTTTCGCCCATGGCTGCCACGGCGACGAAGACACCGAGCTGTTCAATCTCATCAAAAAACAAGCGGCGGAGACAACCTCCGCCGCTCGCTGAATGATCGTCCTGCCTCGGGATCACTTCTTGGTTTCGCGCGGCACTTCCATTGGCATTGGCCTTGGCAGTAATGCAACCGCAGGTAACTGAAGTCGGGTCGCAAGCAGATTCTGCATTGATAGGAGATTGGGATCCTGAAGGCTTTCGTAGCCGCCCACGGTGACGACGCTGGCATACTTGGTGTGGAGTACGAAAGCCTCGAGCTTCAGTTTCCGCAGAGTATCGGCCAAATTGTGGGCATCGGTGGCTGCATAGTCAATTCTTTCTCGGATCTTGTTCTTGAACCCAATCTTTTCCAGGATGCTTGCCGGCGAGTCCTTTGATTCGACCATCGTCGGAGTTTGAAACTGCTTGATCGCGAGAGTGTATGGCTTGTTGCAAGCAAGCAGGCTGTATTTCTCCCCGGAATTAAGTCTCTTGAGGAGGTCCATATCGAGTGCGTCGTTGGCCGCACGAGCTGGTGCTTCAATTGGCTTGATGGTGGGGTTGCGAACTACACAGGCGTGGATCTTAAACGGATTGACCAAAACTCTGTCTTCATTGATTGTTTTCGGATTTGCGATTTGAGCATTATCGGTCTTTACGTTTTCAATGGCGCGGAAGTACTTTGTATCCAGATCGACTTTCTTCGGGTCCGGCGGTGGCAGCTTCCGGATGCGGTCAAGTTCGCGTTTGGCATCCGTATCGCTCGCGTACCCACCCACCAGCACCGCGACGTTCTCCTCGACGCGAATGTGTTTGACATGGATCGGCTGATCGAGCGGCAAGTTGTTTTGCTGCAAATACTCCTTCTGCTTGTCGATGATGGCCTTGACGCGCTCCGCTTCCTTGCGGCGCTCAATCGCCCCGAAATTGAATGTAAAGGCGTTTAGCCTGTAGCTGCTTCTAAGTTCCGTGACCATTTTGCTGGCCATCTGTGGAGCTTCGGGTCCACGGTAATTCTGAATCAGAATCATCCACGGCCCCTGGGAGGAAGTCACGTGTAGGTCTTGGTTAATGTCGGGCGCCTCCTTCAACAGCGATTCCAACGCACTATTACCGGTCCGGGCGCCAGGCTTAGGCATCGAGTCGAGAAACGGCGCGGCTCCGCCGAAGCTAGGCGCCTTTGGATTCGCCGGCGTCGTGTCGAAGGGATTGCGCAACACGGCGCCGCCGTCGCCGGGGCCGACGTCGCCGGATTTGCTCTGCGCCAGCCCGCGTTGTCCAAAGAGAAGGCCGGCGCCGATCAGCACGATGGTCGCGAAAAGGAAGCGTCGCATGGGGGATTCTGCCTCCGCCGAAAATGAGATTCGCTTGGGACGGAGGCTATAACACAAGGGCCGGCAAGCGCCAAGATGCCTTTCAAGCGTCGAAAGGCCAGCTCGATCCGAGCGTTTCGCGCTGCTTGGATGTGATCGCGTCAACGCCCAGCTTGCCCACTTTCAGCAGTCGATCAAGTTGTCCGCGGCTAAAAGTTGCTTCCTCGCCGCTGCCTTGCACTTCGATGAACTCGCCCGAGCCGGTCATCACCAAGTTCATGTCGACTTGGGCGTCGCGGTCTTCGACGTATTCAAGATCGAGCAACTCCCGATCGTCCAATAGCCCGACGCTTATCGCGGCCACGCTGTCCTTAAGCACATTGCTCGCCGGACCGATGGCGCTCTTGAGAGATGTCAACGCGTCCACCAGAGCCACGAAGGCGCCGTTGATGCTCGCCGTGCGCGTGCCGCCGTCGGCCTCGAGCACGTCGCAATCGAGCCACAGCGTGCGCTCGCCCAGCTTGTCGAGCCGGACCACTGCACGCAGGCTGCGGCCAATGAGGCGCTGGATTTCGACGGTGCGGCCATCGATCTTACCGCCGCGGTCGCGCTGCTTGCGCTTATCGGTGCTGCCGGGCAACATGCCGTATTCGGCGCTGAGCCAACCCTTTCCCGTTCCAACGAGAAACGGCGGCACGCCTTCTTCGACGCAGCAAGTGCAGAGAACGGTGGTCCGGCCCATGCGCGCAAGCACGCTGCCGGGCGCCTGACGGGTATAGCGGCGCTCAAAGGAGAGTGGACGCAGTTCTTCGTTCGCTCGGCCGAGTGGACGGGTCATCGTAGTGGATAGTGGATAGTGGGTAGTGGCTCGTAAGTCAACCAGCCACTACCCACTAGTGCTGCGTCACACCTAAAAAAAAATGGCTTCAGCCGACGCTGAAGCCATTTTTCGGCTGCAAAGGCATATCAGAACAAGAGATGCGAAAATGGTTTCAGCGCGGCGCTGGGACAGATGCCATCCGGCGCTTCGCTGAAACCATCCGGCCTAGCGCTGAAA
>JACPZP010000214.1 GCA_016195405.1 Planctomycetota bacterium
ACTGGCTGGTTATGGTGGTTTTTACGGGGCTGGCCGCTGCCGGTATGCCGAAGATGCGCATCTATGGGTGAAGGTGCTGCTGAATGGGCCCGTCTGGTTGGATTTCGAACCCAGGTTGCGGGTGCACCGGGAGGCATCGGAATTGAGTGGAAATCTGCGTGGCATGCGGCCGATTGAGCCATTTCTCGATGATCCTGACGATGTGCGCCGGTTTTGTCCTCCGGACTTGCGGAGGTTGTTGGAGGAGTTTCTGGCCATTCGGGCAATGAAAACCGCGTGTGTGTTGGGCTATTGGAACAGGTGGCGGGAAGCAGCCCGGATGCGGAGGCGGTTTGCGGTGGAAGGGCAGTGGCGTCTTCCGTGGTTCTGGCCCTCTCTTGTGGCGGGAAGTCCTTTCGGGGCGGCGGCTGGCGCTCTCGGGCGCGCGCTGTGGCCGAGGTTGCTCCGCTAGCCGCATCCCCAACTGGGCCGCTGTGTCTTAGAGGCAGGCAGTATCAACCTGGATAGTATCAGCGGGCCAATTTTCCGGGTGGCGAATTAATGGAAGTAACCTGTTGGAATTCCCCCGTTTGGCGCGTGCCGGCGGTGGGTAGGAATGGCAAACCAGCAGAAGCGAAAATCGATCACCGGCGGACACAGGTTGAACAGTAGCACGGATCGGATGGAAAGTTTGCCACAATAAGAGGACACGCGTGAATCACATCAACAACGAGGACTTGAACTTGATTGCCAGTGTCATTCAGGAGATGACCGGAGTGGCCGGCCTGGAGCCCGAGCGGGACTTCTACGATGCCGGCGTCACTTCCGTCCAGGCTTTGCCGCTCTTACTGGAACTGGAAGCGCGCTTTGCCGTTGCCATCCCCGATGAGCAATTTATCCAGTCCCGCACCACTCGGGCGCTGGAGAGCATGATCCGCCAGTTGCGTCAGGCTTAAGCGAGACCGCCATGCCACAATACCGCGTCCCGTTGACGTTTCCAGCCACCGAAATGGCCCAGGAAGAGATCGGCAAGCAGGTTGCCTTCCTCTCCCGCTCCATCGCCAATCTCCGTTTCGAGGACGACGGCAAAACGATTGTGTTTGACGCAACCCCAGAAGACCCCGCACTCGAAAAATCCGTCCAGGATCTCGGCAACCGCATTGGCGGAGCGCTACGGCGTCTGCAACGCAAACTGGTTTTCTCCTCTTCGGCCATGGCCGAGGTTCTCTTTGCCCGGAACGTTTCCATGGAAGGAGTGCACTTTCTGGGAACCGGACAAGTGGCTTTGTCGGGAATCCCCTTGCAGTTGTTTTCCTATTTCGACCGCACCTTTGAATCCTTCGGCACGCCCTGGAACGCCGTCCCCTTACGCACACCTACTTTGATTCCCACCCACACCTTGTCGCGCTGTGACTATTTCCGCTCGTTTCCGCACAATGTTACCTTTGCCGCGCATCTGCGCGAGGATGGTCCGCTCATTGACGCCTTCCGCGCCCGCCATCAGGAAGCCGCCGATGTGGACAGCCAGGCGCTTGCCGACATGGAACGTCCGGAAGCCTGTCTGTCGCCAGCGGTCTGCTATCACGTCTATCACCTGCACGAGAACCAGACGTTGCCGGCCGAAGGCCTGGTGTATGGCATCGCCGGCAAGTGCTTTCGTTATGAGTCCTCCAACATCAGGGACTTGCGCCGGCTGTGGGACTTCACCATGCGCGAAGTGGTTTTTCTGGGCCGCCGCGAGTATGTGTTGGAACAGCGGGAACGGTCCATCGTCATGATGCAGGAGTATTTGGAAACCCACCGCCTGGCGGGAGAGATCCGCACCGCCAGCGATCCATTCTTTGTTGCTCCGGACGCGGTTTCCAAGACCTATTTTCAACTCAGCTCCGATTCCAAATATGAGGTTTCGCTTCCGCTGCCGGGCGGAGAGCGGGTGGCGGTGGGATCGCACAACTACCACTCGGACTTTTTCGGCCGGGCGTTTCATACCGATGTCGCGGGCGCCGCGGCGATGCACAGCGTCTGTGTGGCATTCGGCCTCGAGCGCTGGGTCTACGCCTTTCTGGCGCAGCATGGCGCCAATCCGCAACACTGGCCCGACATCATGCGCCAGGCTCCGGAATTCACCTGATCCGATGGCCATCGAGTTCCGTCGGGGTAAGCAGGCTGGTTATCGCAGCGTGGCGAACGAGGTTTCCCGCAGCCGCCTAGCCCACCCTTGCACTACGGTGTTTACAGCGGCGTCCAGGCCGGACCCAAAGGAGAGAACCATAGTATGGTGGAACTCGCGGTCGTACTTCCCACATTCAAAGAGCGGGAGAATGTGGCTCCCGTGCTGGCGGCGCTCGAGCGGGCCCTGGCCGGCATCCACTACGAAGTGATCTTCGTGGACGACGACTCGCCCGATGAAACAGCCGAACTGATTCGCGGCATCAGTCTGCGCGACCCGCGCGTGCGCGTCCTGCAGCGCATTCATCGCCGTGGTTTATCCTCCGCCTGCGTGGAAGGCATGATGGCCACCGCCGCCCCCTATATCGCCGTCATGGACGCCGACCTCCAGCATGACGAAACCATTCTCCCGGCCATGCTCGCCACCCTCAAACAACAACATCTGGACCTGGTCATCGCCAGCCGCAACATGCCCGGCGGCAGCATGGGCGACTTCTCCCGGGAGCGCGTCGCCATCAGCGGGTTCGGCAAAACGCTCAGCCGCATGGTCTGCCGCTGCGAGCTGAGCGACCCCATGAGCGGCTTCTTTCTCCTCGACCGCGCATTCGTTCACGAAGTGGTTCGCTCGGTTTCCGCCATCGGCTTCAAGATTCTGGTCGACCTGGTGGCCTCCTGCCGCCGCCCGGTCCGCTTCGCCGAAGTGCCCTACCGCTTCCGCACCCGCCAGCGCGGTGAAAGCAAACTCGACATCATGGTCCTCATTGAGTACCTGCAACTGGTGTTGGACAAAATGGTGGGCGACTTGATCCCGGCCCGCTTCCTGCTGTTCAGCGTTGTCGGCGCTCTCGGCGCCCTGCTCAACATGGCGGCGCTGGCCATGCTGTTCCGCTGGTTCGGCCTGGAGTTCACCATCGCCTTAGGCGTGGCCACTTTCCTCGCCATGACTTCCAATTTCTTTCTCAATAACACGGTCACTTACCGGGACCGGCGCCTCAAAGGGTCGATGCTTTGGCTGGGTTTGGTTTCCTTCTACGCGGTCTGTAGCGTGGGGGGAGTCATCACGATTATGCTGTCGGAGTTCCTGCGCCGGGCCGGCCTTGCCTGGTACACCGCGGGCGCCATCGCCGTGGTGATCACCTCCGTCTGGAACTTCTCCATTACTCAACTCGTGACCTGGCGCCTGCAACGGCGCAGGCACGCTTCCCGCTCCGCCCCCCAACAAGCATAGAGAACTTGTGTAACGTTCGACCGCCCGGAATCCGCAGTGAACTTTATCAGTCACAAAATGGAAAAATAAACATCCCGGTTCCTAACATGCGCTGTTTTCTTCAACATGCGCCCGGAATGCGGCCATCGTAACAGCTCCGCCCGCTGAGCCCGGTTCCACTCCCGGCACTATCCTGAAACCGGAGGGATTTGAACTTTGAAACGGCTATTTCCATTTTTACTGCTGTCCGGGTTACAGGCGGCAGCTCAAACACAGATTCATTTACCAAGCCAGGGCCGCGTGGCGGATTTCAGTCAGTCCGCCATTACAAAACCCATGCGCACGGGAAGCCTGTTGCCCGCCGCTTGCACGGTCGGTGAGTTCTTCTTTTTACTGTCCGCCCCGGCGGGACAAAATGTACAAACCTGCGCCGCCATCAATATCTGGACGGCGCAAGGAACGGCGATCACAACAAAAGCCAGTGGCGTGGTGGTGGGAACGCGCGCGGTCTACAACTTCGATGCCGGGTTCGGTTCGCTGCAGGCGCTTTCGGACACCGGCACTGAGATCCTGTTGCAACTCGGTCTGGATTCGGCCGTGGTGGAGACCCATGCGCGCCTGCAGACGGGTGAGACGTTACGCTGCCTGTCGGCCGGCGGCTTGTCCGCCGCCTATCAGTGTTCGCTGAACCCGGCCTTAGAGTCCTACCTGGCCGGCATGGTCCTCTATTGGACTCCGGATATGACCAATGGTGGCGCTCTCACTCTCGATGTCGATACACTGGGAGCAAAGCCGGTGCTGTTGGCTGATGGTGTGACCAATGCCGCCCCCGGGGATGTGGTTGCCGGTAGAATGTATCCGCTTTGGTACGACGGAACCCTGTTCCGGTTGATTACCGTCGGCGTCGACACGGTGCGCAACGGGACAGCGCAACAGCGTCCGGTTTGTACACTGCAATACGCCGGAAGGATCTGGCATACGGTTGCCGCGGCTGGGACGAAAGATGAAGTAGCAGTTTGTGCCAAAGACAGCAATGATAGTTACGGATGGAGGTTAATCTACTAATGCGGATTCATCTTCTCCTCTCTAATGAGCACAAGCCGCTGACGGCGCCGGCCCGGCCAACACTGCGCGGCTATCGGGCGGTAGGCCTGCTGGCTGCCGCCGTTCTCTGCGGCCCCGCCCTGTTTGGCGGGCAGTCCCTCAATTTGACCGGCGTGACCGGCAGTTATAACGTCCCCAACCGGATGCCGTTTACGGCGCTCGGCAATTTCCGCGTCGAACTCCGCATTCACGGATTCGGCGGCTGCTCCAGCCAGGGATACACCCGGATCTGGGATTTTGGAGCGCTCGATCTGATCTGCGCCGATCCGGGCAGCAGGTATCTGTTCTTCCG
>JACPZP010000007.1 GCA_016195405.1 Planctomycetota bacterium
GTTCCACGATGGTGCGGTCCACTGGGGTGCCCAACTCGGCCATGCGGTCAGCGATGGCGCTTACGGACAAGTTGGTCCACAAGCTGTCGGGCTTCATGGGATCACCCGCGGTGTGATCTTCAAGCACCTTCTGGAAATTGGCTCTTCGTCAGAAACCGTGGGTCAGATGTCGCTGTATTTTCCTTGAAATCGCATGAATTCCTGAGTGAAATAGCTCCAATGGTGCGCCAGTTTTTGAACGCGGGAAACACGGGTTCCTCTTCTCTGTTCGCAGAAGCCTATGGCGGGGATCGATTACCGCTCGCTCAGGTCCATGGTTTCGATTACGGAGGTTCTCGCCTTACTGGAATTGGCGCCGGGCAGCGCGATCGGTAAGCAGTGGCGTGGCCGATGCCCGTTGCATCGCTCGGAAAATCCGCGAAGCCGTTCGTTCTCCGTAAATGTTGCGAAAAACTCGTTTCAATGTTTCAAGTGCAAGGTCGCCGGCAATCAACTCGATCTTTGGGCGGCGGCGATCGACAAGCCCCTCTTTGAAGCAGCTCTGGAACTTTGTGACCGTCTACGCCTCGAAGTCCCCTGGTTGCAGCCTCGAACAGAGAAGAGGAACCCGTAAATCGAAACACCTCAAGATCACCCACAGATTCTTGCGAAGACCCAAAAAGTTTGGGGGCTGCCGCGCTTAGCTGGCGACCTCCTTCACCTGCCGCACGAGGCGGCAGGGGTCGCAGTCCGTCAAGCGGCTTCGGCATGCGCTTAGCTGGCGAACTCCTTCACCCTGCCGCACGAGGCGGCAGGGGTCGCAGTCCGTCTATCGGCATCGACGCGCGCTTAGCTGGCGACCTCCTTCACCTGCCGCACGAGGCGGCAGGGGTCGCGGTCCGTCCAGCGGCTTCGGCATGCGCTTAGCTGGCGAACTCCTTCACCTGCCGCACGAGGCGGCAGGGGTCGCGGTCCGTCCAGCGGCTTCGACACGCGCTTAGCTGGCGACCTCCTTCACCTGCCGCACGAGGCGGCAGGGGTCGCGGTCCGTCCAGCGGCATCGACGCTCCATCAAATCGCCTCCGGCCCGCGTTCGCCCGTGCGGATGCGGATGCAGTCTTCCAGCGGCAACACGAAGATTTTGCCGTCGCCGATGCGGCCTTCGGCGCCGGTGCGGGCGGCTTCCATGACGGCGTTGACGGTGGGCTCGACGAAATCTTCGTTGACGGCGATTTGCAGTTGCACTTTTTGCAAGAGGTTCACGGTCAGCTCGTGGCCGCGGTAGACTTCGGAGTGGCCTTTTTGGCGGCCGAAGCCCTGGACATCGACGATGGTGAGGCGGAAGACCTCGACCTTGTTAAGAGCCTCCTTGACGGCCTCGACCTTGGAGGGCTGAATGACGGCGAGGATGAGTTTCATTAACTACCTTCTTTGGGAGGATGCCAGCCTGCGGCGACCCAGTTCAAGCGGACTTGCACGGAAATCCAGTTGTTCAACTGCAGGGCAAGGACGGTGGCTCGGCCAACTGGAGTCTTTCCGAGGATCTTACTTCCATTGGAACTCCAGGCAAAGTGATAGGACCATTCTTGACGGCGCGGATCGAAGAGCGGAGTAGTGACGATCGTCGGGCTCCGGCATCTCGAGCCGAGTTAAGACAAGGATTTGTTCGTCTCTGAGTTCGCCGAGAGCTTCGTATTCGGAAAATGCTCCCAATGGTTGGAGCGAACTTTCGACGGCGTCGGCGAGCACTTCATCGACCATCTTGCCGGTACGGTTCGCGAAACGAGTGGCCTGTTCTACGATGTCATCCGGCAAGGTCAAAACGACTTGTTTGGCCACCTTTACCTCCAGGGTTCATTCGCCGCGAACTTTGCAGTCGCCGACTCATTGACCAATTGTGAGAGCGTTGATTCAGTGGCATCTTATCACATCATGGTTCGACGCACATCTCCGCATCTCTCAGCGTTCTCCGCAATCTCTGCGTTTTGCTGGAGCCGGCTTGCGCCAGTAGTCGCCCAGCAAGCTTCCCAGAAACGCCCATACGGCAATCAGCGCCAGCCCGATGCTGATGTGCCAGCCGGAGCTGACATTGGGCATCGCTTCCGGAATCAGCAAGGCCAAATAGATGCCGGCGGCGAGGCACGTGATGAATCCCAGCCATGCCGAGCGCGTAGCGGCAACGAACACGAAGACGAGGCCGAAGCAAACACGGCTGACGGCGCTATCGCTGAATGCGCACCAGCTGAAGACGACGCCCAGGATGCCGCCGAGCGCTAACTGAAGCTTGCGAATCGCGGGAAAATCAAGGGGCGGCGGCATTTTCAAAAGCGTTTGAGACTCCAAGGGCGATTTGCGGCGGTCCCAGTCCTGGGGAATGACTTCCTCGGCCAATCGGCGGCGAAGGTCGGTCGGGCCGGGCACGGCGGCAGCGTGGCGCAGCGGCTCATCGGGACGCACTTGACGTTCAGGATTGTTGTCGGCGCCGGCCGCTGCCATCGCGTTGCGCAGGACGTCGGCATATAGGCTGAGGCTTTCAAGAAGGCGGCAGGCCTGGCCCGATTCGTCGCGGAACAAGCCCAGTAGAAGATGCTCCGGACCGATCAAGGAGAGCTTTTGGCTCCCGGCTTCCTCGGCGGCGTACGTCAGCGAGCGCTTGACGCCGGGCGTGAGCGGCAGTTGCAGGTTGTCCACGGGCCGCTCGCCTGGGTCTACGGTTTGGCTCACGTCGGTGTAGATTCCCTGGGCATTTCTACCCATGCGTGCCAGGGCTTTCGCGATGAAGCCGGAATCATCGCCCATCAACGCCAAAAGGACATGCTCGCTGCCGACGTAATCGTGATGGAACCGGCGGGCTTCGCGGTAGGCCCGGTCCATGGTCTTGCGGGCCTGGCTCGTGAGACGTTCGAGCATCTTCGGTTACGTCGCATCCTTCTGAGCGGCCAGCCATTGTTGGAGCTTTTTGAGCATGTCTTCCTTGTCGCGCCAGGCGGCGGCACGCTCGAAATCCTGACCGGCGACCGCGTCTTCCTTCTCATCCTTAAAAAGCCCTACAAGGGTTTCGAGCAAGGTGCGCGCCTGGCCGATGCGCGTCGAGGGGTCTTGCGAGTGCAAGGGCAGCGGAGGTTCGACGCGCTCGATGGGATCGGTCTGCATGTTGTGGCCCAGCAGAGACAACACCTCGGCGCGGACAACGCCCAACTTGAGGCCGAGGTTGATCAATACTTGTGCGGCGACACCGTCCTCTTCGCGGAGCAAGCCAAGGAGGAGATGCTCGGTGCCGACGTAGTTGTGATTGAGACCGCGCGCTTCTGCGATGGCGTATTCGATGACTTTCTTGGCGCGCGGCGTTTGCGGTAAGTTGCTCGCGGAGACCACACCGGGGCCGGACTGCACGATCTTCTCGACTTCCAAGCGGACCATGCGCAGGTCGACGTCGAGATTCCTGAGTACGTTCGATGCAACGCCGGTCCCCTCCTTGACCAAGCCGAGCAGAATGTGCTCGGTGCCGATGTATTCGTGGCTGAAGCGCTTCGCCTCCTGATTGGCGAGCTGCATGACCTTGCGGGCGCGATCGGTGAAGCGTTCGTACATGGCTGCGTGCGACCTTTTAGAACAAAGTCACGAAGCCGGCCGTCCTGAAATGGTGATCGTTGGTGAATGCTTCCTTTACGCCAAGGCGGCTCATAACCAAGAAAGAAACCTGATCGACGATTCCAGCATTGCCGGCGATTCCCGATTCGTAGTTGTTCCGTGCCATTGGTCGGTTCTATTCCACAGAGCGAGCAAGCCTACGGTGTCGACAAAAACCGCGTTCATGGCTGATACTCGTCGTGTCTTGACGCCAGACTCGGGTCTCCCGTGTCCACGCTCTCCGAAAGGATGCGATAAAGCTCTTTCAACGAGGGCTTGGACCCGTTGTCCGACACTTTCTGGATGATGATTTCGACTTCGGAGCGTTCCGGAAGATTTACCGGTTGACTCGGGCGAAAGACGCCGTTTTCATAGGTTGCATGTATCACTTGCATGGATCACCTGCACGATTTCTTTCAAGAACAAGCCGCGCTCCCTGGTTCACTTAAACAACTTATCATTGTAAAGCCTAGCCGCTCAACCTCAAAACCGGGTCAGGCGTCGCGGTTCTTTTCCGCCAGCAGCCAGTCTTGGATTTTCTTGAGCGCGACTTGCTTCTCGCGAAGGGCGGCGGCCCAAGCGAAGTCTTGCTCCGATACCGCGCCTACTTTCAGGTGCCCCAGCGCCTCCGACGCGGATTGAAGCAGCCAGTATGCCTGGTCGAATCGCGACGGCAAATCGGGCGGACTTTCGATCGGCTCGGGCTGGGGCAGCGGGGTCGGCTCTCGACCTAAAAGCACCAGCACTTCGTCGCGAATCTTTTGCAGGTTCAAGCCCAGGTTCATGAGGACCTGCGACGCCACGCCTTCTTGCTCGCGGATCAAGCCGAGGAGAATGTGCTCCGTGCCGACGTAGTTATGATTGAGGCTGCGCGACTCATCGATAGCGAACTCGATCACCTTCTTGGCGCGCGGCGTCTGCGGCAGCTTGTCGACTTCGACCTTGTAGGGACCGGGCTGCACGATTTTCTCGACTTCCTGTCGAATTCGGCGCAGCTCCACGCCGAGACTTTTCAAGACCTCCGAAGCGACTCCCGCGTTGGTCTTGACCAGGCCGAGCAGAACATGCTCCGTGCCGATGTATTCGTGGCGGAAGCGCTTGGCTTCTTCGTTGGCCTCTTGCAAGACCTGGCGTGCACGGTCGGTGAAGCGTTCGTACATGGCGGTCCTGTCCCTGGGATGCGGCGTCTTGTCGGCCATATTCACGCGTATAGCAAACGGCCTCGGGGCTTGGGGATGGACCGCCCAAGTTGCTTTGCTGTTTCGATCCATTCCTTCACGATCAGCTCGACATGGGCTTTGAGCGTTGTTCGCCGGATTCCACAAAATGGTATGCTTGCTCCCCTCGCGAAGTATTTCACATCCATGGCTACGAATGAATTTCAGCACATTCTTTCGTTTCATGGAACGGTCGCCGGTTGAACCTTGATTCGCAGGGGAATAACTTCCTGATAATGTGCGCTTCGATCCTTCCGTTTTTTGGGGGCGGGGAGAGCCTCACCACGCTCGAGCAGGCACTCTGCCATGAGCTTCAGCGCATCGCGAATCATCCGGCGAGCCGACCTACTGACAAATGCACTCAAGAGTAAAGTTCGTCGAGAGACAGCCCAGCTCCTTCGAAGAAGGAAAGAATCAGTCCGGGATGCTGTCGAATGCGAGCAA
>JACPZP010000001.1 GCA_016195405.1 Planctomycetota bacterium
GAGGGTTGCGGGATGGTGGTGAGCAATGCGCCCGACGAGGCGTCCCAGATGCTCAGGTCATCGCTGGCCGAGGCGAGGACCCGGCCATCGCTGCTGAAAGTCCAGAGGGTTTCCAGATCGCTCAAGGACGCCCAGGAAAGCTGCTGTCCCGACGCGGGGTTCCACTTGCGCAGGAGGCCCATTTCCTCGATCGAGTAAAGCCAGCCGTCCTTGCCGAAGCAGATGCTCAACACCTCGCCATCGGTGTGGAGTTTTGGCTCCCCGAAGGTGATCGGTTCGCCAAGAGCGGCGGGAGGCATCAAGGTGGAAGTCATGCGTGCATCACCGGGCAATAGAATGAGGGACGGGCGCCTCTGAGGTAAATTTTACAACACTTTCGCGCCGACGCGGCCTTTCCCTGGGCAAACTTGAGGAAATCTCGGGCAAAAGTCCGTTTCAACCCTTGTATTCTACCGCATATAACGCACGAACGCCACAAGTTGAACTAAACCGCTCTGCGGTGGTCACTTCCCTGAAAAAAAAATCGCGACCTCGGCGTTGAGAAATCGACGCTGAGGTTTTTCTTTTTTGGCGACGAACGATTACGCTGGAGCTTTCACCCGGCGCGGATTCTATGCGCGAAGGAGAAGTTCATGACGGCGTTGCGACAGCGATTGATCGAAGACATGCAGGTGCGGAACTATTCGCCGCGGACGGTGGAAGCCTACGTTGCGGCGGTGGCGAAGTTGGCGAAGCATTTCATGAAGGCGCCGGATCAACTGACGAGCGAAGAGTTGCGGGCATTTCAGGTGCATCTGTTGGCGAAGAAGACGTCGTGGAGTCAGTTCAACCAGATCGTGTGCGGACTGCGGTTCTTTTACCGGGTCACGTTGGGTCGTGCGGAAGTGGTGGCGATGTTGCCGTATGGCAAGAAGCCGAAGCGCTTGCCGGTGGTGTTGAGCGTGGAGGAAGTGTTGCACTTGTTGGAGACGGCGCTGCCGGGCCGAGAACGGATACTACTGCAGACGGCGTATGCGTGCGGTTTGCGGATCAGCGAGTTGTTGAACTTGCAGGTGACGGACATC
>JACPZP010000009.1 GCA_016195405.1 Planctomycetota bacterium
AGTTCGTGCCCGCCCCTGAAGTGCGTCACCGCATCCAATATGCTTTTCTGAATATCGCTCACCGGCCGATGCCAGTTGGCCTCCACGACCGCAAGCAGCCTTTCCTCACCGAATTCCACGTCGGATGTGTTCGTAGCTTCCGCCAGTCCGTCGGAATACAAGACCAGCACATCCCGATCTCGGACGGTAACTTCACCCTGCTCGTACGTGCAGTGCGGAAGCACGCCAAGCACTGGTCCGCCGACATCTAGCCGGTGGCACTCAAACGCCCCTTCCTGACAGCGCCTTACCAGCAGTGGCGCGAGGTGACCTGCGTTCACGTAACGCACCAACCGCTCATTCGGACTGTAGTAGGCCCAGAACAGGCTCGCGAAACGCTCCGTCGAAGTCACGGCGGACAGTAGCTTGTTTAGGTTGCCTGCGGTGGTGGCGAGATGGAGGCCTTCGTCAATCGTGGCGACACTGCGCACCGCGCCGTGGATGTGCGCCATGAGGAGCGCCGCTGGAAGGCCTTTCCCGGAAACGTCCCCCAAGACCAGCGCCACTTGGCCCTGCTGGGTGGAGAACACGTCATAGTAGTCTCCCCCGACCTCATAAGCGGGAAGGCACTGCGCCGCGAACCCAAACCGATCAAACACTGGGCTCTGACGGGGGAGCAATCTCTGCTGGACCGTGCGTGCCAAGTCAAGTTGGTCATCCAGTTCACGGCCCCTCAGGTAGCTCGGCAAACGGGCGAAAACCACCGCCATCGAAATCAGGAGCGCGAGCGCGGAGCCAGCGCTTATGGCCAGATTCCGCTGCAACGCCCCGAACAGAGCATCCGGTCCACGCGTAGCCAACGCCATTTCTGCCACATTGAAGCTTGAGCGGCCGGACCCTCCCTGTTGCGTACCACTCTTTTGCTGCTGGTTCTTGAGCCGGTATTGGAGCGGCAACGTGACGACCAGAACATCGCCAGCCCGAGTCGAGCGGATCTCCGCCGTGCTGTCTGCCCGCCCTTCCGAGAGTGCTGCAACGGCCTCAAGCGCAACAGCAGGCCCGTAGACGCTTCCACTTTGCGCGAGGATTTCGCCCTGAGCATCAACAATCCGAAGCCACGCAATCTGGCCAGCCCGTTCTTCGCAGATCTCCTCGATGAGATCGCGGAGCCGTTCCTTGGTTTCGATATTCAACCGGCGCGCCCGGTTTTCGAGGAGCGACAAGTGCTGGCCTGCCTGCCAACTGAGATGCTCGCGCACGAGATGGCGGGTGACGTACCGATAAGTGAAAATGCTCTCGACGAGAAGTGCCACGCCGAGCAAGAAACCTGCGGCTACCGCCGCCGAGAACCATTTGAAACGATATCTTCTCATTCGCACACTCCATGAGCCCTGAAAGCGCCGCTCCCGTTTGTGTCTGCCGGCTTGGAATACACGCTGGATGTGTCCCTTCCCCCCGTCGTCCTGAGGACGCGCTTTGCCACCGTAATTATCCGGAGCGGCCCGATATGCTTCGCGATCCAGCGTAGACGGTCCATTCGAAAGCTACCTTTCCTGAGACGCCGGGGAGTTGCCACTCTCATCGCTCACGTCGATGGTGCAGTTGAGCGTTCCGAGCGAGTTCCGCACATGTCCGGGGCACTCGTCCTCGAACTCCGGCCCACTTGGGTTGCAACACCATCTGCCGTCGACAACAAACTTGTACTCGTGTCGCCCGGGAGTGAGCGGGATTATGGCGATCCAGGACCCGTCAGAATCGCGCTGCATCCGCATGGTGCTCGGATTCCAGTCGTTGAAGCTGCCCGCCAAAAAGACGTCCTGCGCCTCCGGGGCCTGAATCCGGATCGCCGTCTCTTTCGATGCCAATTGACTCTGTCTTTTCATTTGGAGTCTCCTTTCATATCCGACGATATGCACGCCGACGGCCAAGTTGAGGGCTATCAACTACCGCCTACCGCCGTTCCCATGGCTGGCACTTCGGCGAGCGAAAAGTTGTCCGAAATTCAGCACCGACTGGACGGTTTCGGGCAACAACCGATGGGGGCCCACTTCGACAGAGCGAGGAACGGCAAGGTGAAAGAGCCACAGGGGGAATTCAAATGGGTTGCGGTCAGGATCTAGCCCAGTGATAACCAATCATCAACCTTCCAGGCTGCCGCAGAGTTGGCACTCAGATTGCTTCTCTCCGAGTAGTTGCCTTGACGAGGCTCACAGTTATGATGCGCGAACTGCAGAATGGCGTTGGCGGGACAGACCGGATCCCTGACGCCGCCGATCGGCTGGACGATACCAACAACGCCACCGATGGTACCAGGCGGACCAAATCTCCGGCATTTGAGAACTGGTTGATCGAGTATCGACATCGGCTGGCGAAGGTGCTTGAAGGCAAAACATCTGAAACTAGTGCCGAACAGATGCAGGCTGGCGGTGTGCGGGCACGAGTGTAGGGATGAGAATGAAACCACTTTGTCGGCTTGCTGCGTGCTGCGCCGGAATCGATGACCCCGATAGTTGGGATGTGCAGGTGCTCAAACAAGTCCAGGTACATGACCCCATCGCTTTTCATGAGGTCGTCGAACAACTGAAGAGTAAAGTCTTTTCAGTTTCCTATGCCCTGCTCGGGAACGCTTCAGAAGCCGACGTGGCGGCACAGAAGGTCTTTGTGAAGATGTACCACACGGTCGGCTGTGTCCCTCAGCAGCATGATCTCGTTAAGTATGCATATCGGCTTGCGATCGATCAATGCTGCGTGGAACTGAGGTTGCGCCACCTACGAAAGCTCTTCGGTTGGCTAACCGGAGGCAGGTCAATGTCGGATCCAAACGGAATGCCAGCAACGGATGAGAAGCGCGTGCAAACTCTTGTCTTCCGGGGTCTTTCCAAGCTCCCCGAGAAGGAACGTGCACTGCTCGTGCTGAAAGAAGTCGTTGATCAAACGGTCGAGGAGATCGCGGACATCATGGACCTCGAACCGGCCGCAGTCAGGCGGCGGCTCTCTGCCGCACGGCAAAGATTCCGAACAGTGTGTGACTAGGAGTTCCGATGAAGGGGATACATGCTCTCGGTATCGTGTTATTTGCCTTTTCCGTGGCATCGGCTGGAGACGGATTAGCGATGTTCAGAGTCAGAGGAGCATTTCTCGGGAGGCATCCGTAAATGAAATCATGCAGGGCCGCAGGTTCTATCACCGCTGCCCAAGCCGAAGGCAATGCGCAGCTTGAGAACGCAGTATTTGACAAGCAAGAATCCCGCGATTGGCGGCGCCGTTGGGGCGTCGTCCTGGCCGGAGGCGACGGCGTCCGCCTCCGGGCGCTCACGCGATTCATTTGCGGCGATGACCGCCCTAAACAATTCTGCGCGCTCCTTGGTGACGGCACGTTGCTAGACCAGACGCGGCGGCGAGCGGAGCAGGCTATCCCTCCTGAGCAGACCCTATTTGCAGTGACCCGCGCCCATCAGGATTACTACCTCGGGGACCTCGGTGAGTGGCCATCCCAAAGAATCGTGCAGCCATGCAACAAGGGCACGGCTCCGGCAATTTTTTACAGCTTGCTGCACATTGAACGGATGGAGCGAGATGGACTTGTGGCCATCCTGCCAAGCGATCACTCCTATTCGCCGGAGGCCAGCTTTACGGCTACCTTGGAGTCGGCGTTCGAGATCGCGCAGGCACGACCGCAATCCGTAGTGCTTCTGGGCGCCCGACCGAAGGCCCCTGAAGTCGAGTATGGCTGGATCGAGTTGGGGGGAGCCGCCCGTGGCTCCCATGCGGACATCTTTCATGTATCAGGTTTTCATGAAAAGCCTTCGCTCCGAGTAGCCGAACGTCTACTCGGAAGTGGGGCGCTTTGGAACACGTTCGTGATGGTGGGGCACGTGCGCGCTTTTCTGGAGCTAGCTCAGGAATTCGCTCCGCAGTTATTGGAAGTATTCGGATCGGAACCGATGCTGCCTCGACTCGGCAGCGAGGCCTGCATTGCCGATCGGCTTTACGATCGAATTGCTCCGATGGACTTTTCGCGACAGATTTTGTCGCCTGGAGCCAATCGGCTGGTGACGCTTCCGCTCGGTAGCGTCGAGTGGAATGACTTGGGGGATCCAGACCGCGTCTTCGCTACGCTCCTCACAATGGACGCCCGCCTCCCGCCTTGGGCTGTGCGCTGGCGGAAGGCGACGCGACCGCAGGGCGCCTCCGAGCAGCGACTGACAGCAATCGCGTAGCCACCGCCACTTCTGCCGCATTGAAGCTTGAGGCCGGACCCTCCCAAGTTGAGGGCCTCAACAGCCGCCGTTCCCATGGCTGGCACTTTGGCGAGCGAAAAGTTGTCCGAAATTCGGCGGCGACAGGAGGGTTTCGGGCAACGACCGTTGAGGGGGGCACTTTGACCAAGCGACAACCCGGGACTCCTGGATTGGCCCTTACCGTGCACTCCTGTCAATGAGGAAGGGAGGCGAGATGTCTCTGGTCCAACAAGATTTGAAATCGATAGTCGAAAAGCACACGGTTCGGTACGAAGCGTGGCCGCATTGGGAGATGCACGAAACCCGGCGCGTTATGGTCGGATTCGACGTGGAACTGCACGGCACTCACGATCATGGCCACTCGCAACTGACGCCGGGTTGCGAGATTTGCCGACAGACCTACGAGGATCTCAGGAAGGTCTCCGAAGAAATCCTGCCCAAGGAAGAACGCCCGTCTTCCTATGAAGTGCAGCCATTCGACCACGGGCTTCATTCGGAAGGCCATGGGCCGAGCGAAGTGGTCCTGGTCATCAGCATCCAACATCGAAACGGCTACTTCTCACCGGTCGATGCTTGTGAAGAGCGCTGTCTGGCCGAGATGGAATCCGGCCTCAAGAAATTGGGGATTCAGGGACGCAGGAGGCGCTAAGTCTCCTGCGCTTCTGCATTCGAACTAGTCTTCACACACTTGCGGTATGAGCGAAAAGGGGGCCAGAGCATGGAAAGAGACATCGTGTGCGGAATGCAGGTTGATCCGAAGACAACCACGTTGAAGATCGAGTATGAAGGCAAGGTTTTCTACTTTTGCTCCGCTGGCTGCAAACGAACATTCGAGTCCGATCCCACCACACATGTTGGCAACGCATCCTTGACGGAGGCTAGCCCGGCCGTTGTGGGAGGCTCGGACACTCTTGAATTGGCGGACCGCAGCGTGCATGATCCTGTGTGCGGAATGACAATCTCCTCCAGCATGACCATGAGGCCCGCGGTAGCCGCTCCCCTCGTCAGGGCAGTCGAGTACACATGCCCAATGCACCCGGAGATTGTGCGATCTGCGGCGGGATCTTGCCCAATTTGCGGAATGGCATTGGAACCGCGCGAAGGGCTGGTCGCGGAAACAAATCCCGAGCTCAAGGATATGACTAGGCGATTCTGGATCAGTGCGGTGCTGACACTTCCGGCATTGGCGTTGATGGTCTCTTCCTTGGCATCCGGTGACCCGCTGAAGCATCTATTCGGTTCCCGGCCAACCCTCTGGCTGGAGTTCGCGCTGGCCACTCCAGTGGTGCTGTGGGGCGGTTTGTCCTTCTTTCAGCGAGGTTGGATGTCGATCGTGAATCGACATTTGAACATGTTCACACTGGTGGCTTTGGGCACCGGCGCGGCGTACTTCTACAGTGTCGGCGCGCTTCTGCTTCCCGGGCTCATTCCGGAGTCCTTCCGGGAGATGGACGGCGATCTTGCTGTCTATTTTGAGCCCGCTTCAGTCATCGTCACATTAGTGCTCCTCGGGCAGATGCTAGAGCTACGCGCTAGGAGCCAGACCAGCAATGCGCTGAAAACCCTGCTTGGGCTGGTGCCCAAGACCGCACGCGTAGTCCGAGACGACGGGCGCGAAGAGGACATTCCACTGGACCTTGTAGTCGTCGGCGATCGACTGCGAGTCAGACCGGGCGAAAAGGTGCCCATTGATGGGATCGTTCTGGAAGGCTTCAGCACACTTGACGAATCGATGGTGACCGGCGAGCCTCTGCCGGCAGAGAAGACGCCAGACGACCGGGTGACCGGAGGTACCATCAACGGCACAGGTGCTTTTGTCATGCGTGCCGATCGCGTCGGGTCCCAGACACTGCTGTCGCAAATCGTGCAGATGGTCGGCGCGGCCCAGCGGACGCGCGCGCCAATTCAACGCCTCACCGATGTAGTTGCCTCTTACTTCGTGCCCGCGGTTATTTGTATCTCCGCCATCACCTTTGTTGTGTGGACGATCTGGGGACCGGAGCCAAGACTGGCCCATGCGCTTGTCAATGCCGTGGCCGTGCTGATCATAGCGTGCCCTTGCGCGTTGGGTTTAGCGACGCCGATGTCGGTAATGGTTGGAACGGGGAGGGGCGCTCAGTCCGGGGTCTTGATTCGCAACGCGGAAGCCTTGGAAATGCTGGAGAAGGTCGACACCCTTGTGATCGACAAGACCGGGACGCTTACCGAGGGAAAACCCAAGCTGCTGGCGGTTGAGTGTTTGGATGGCTATCAAGTTTCCGAGATGTTACAGTTGTTGGCCAGCCTTGAGCAGGCCAGTGAGCATCCCCTCGCCAGCGCAATCGTGGCAGGTGCGAGGGAACGAGGATTACAACTCACGAAGGCTGAGAGTTTCAAGTCCGTCACGGGCAAAGGTGTCACGGGCATAGTTGGGGGCCGAGTGGTTGCCGCTGGCAGCACAAAGCTGCTGGATGAGCTATCCGTTGATCCTCAGTTCCTGCTTAAGGGGGCCGAGGCGCTTCGGTTGCAAGGTCAAACCGTGATGCTTGTCGCAATCGACGGCAAACCGGCCGGCCTTGTGGGAGTTGCCGATTCCATAAAAGCCTCCGCCCTTGAGGCGATCCAACTGCTCCATGCCGAAGGGATTCGCCTCGTGATGCTCACCGGAGACAACCAGACGACGACCCAGTGGGTCGCAAGCAAGCTCGGGATCGACGACATCCATGCGGAAGTGTTGCCGGAAATGAAAGTCGAGTTCATCAAGCGGCTTCAAGCAGAAGGCCGTATCGTTGCCATGTCTGGAGACGGGGTGAACGACGCCCCCGCATTGGCGCAGGCGCATGTGGGTATCGCAATGGGCACGGGGACCGATGTGGCCATGGAAAGTGCCGGCGTAACTCTTGTGCAGGGGGATCTTCGCAGCATCGCGCGAGCGCGTCGGCTGAGCCGGGGCACGATGCGAAACATCCGGCAAAATCTCTTCTTCGCCTTCTTTTACAACGTGCTCGGTGTCCCGATTGCGGCGGGTGTGCTCTATCCGTATCTCGGCTTGCTCCTGAGTCCAATGCTCGCAAGCGCGGCGATGACGTTCAGTTCTTTCTCGGTGATTATGAACGCGCTCCGGCTCCGGCGTCTGGAACTGTAGCGCCCGCGATTGGGCTTATGAATGAAGCCGACGCAGCCGGTGCATTGGAGACGTACCCGACCCCCGGGTGGTGAGCATGGTCCAAGTGTCCATGCTTTCGCGCATACTGGCACCACTCTCTCATCGCGGACGTCGGGCGCTAGAGACGCTAAGGGCTTCCGGCCCCAGCAGGAGGAGCATCATGTTAGAGACTGGCCGCGCCAGGGGCGGGTTCACGCCCGGCAATATCGACTCTCTTCACGAGCCGGTCTAGTACCCGGTGATCGGCTCCAAACTTGCAGATCGCGTCACAGTGCTCCGCCAAATCAGAAAACAAGAGGTACGAGGGCTGGGGCCGGCCGGTAGCAATGAATGAAGGGCGTTTCAATTGAGCCACAACCTCCCTCTCCCGGCCATCGGGCACAACGAGACAGAGGCGAGTCTGGTGGTCGGGCAGGGCCAAAGCAAGGTCGCTCAGCCGCAATATCCCAGAATAGATCGAGGTGCTCTTCTCCACCTCGAAGGCGCCAATGATGCGGTTGGTGCCCTTTTCGAGCCAGAGAACATCGATCAGCGCGATCGTGTTGCACACCTCGGGCTCAAGGTCGAGAGCTGGCAGGCAGGGCAAGCACAACTGAGATAACTGAGCGCCATTGAAGGATCGGCTTCGATCGTTCACCGCAACCACGGCGTCATACCCCAGCGAGGTGCCGACCCTGGACAACAAATACTGCATCTGCGTGTGGACCTGATTCTGCGCCAAGTCATCTTCGACTGCGAGATGACGACGGCGGCGGACGGTCTCTAGCTTCTTACGCTCTTCATCGAGTATCAAGTCCGCATTCTCTTCCAAAACCAACTTGCCCGCACCGACCTCGAACAACAATCCTGAGATTGCGCCGAGGTCTTTCGACAGTGCGGAACGGAACTGTTCGTTTGCCGTCATCAAAAGATCACGCATGTCGAGGTAGCTTTCCCACGAGCCCAGTTTGTTTTTTGTTCCGAAGAGCAGGTTGAAACCGCTCAACATCGCGGTGTTGAAGGGCGGCATCACGGTCGGATGCAGGAAATAGAGGATATTCGCCACGGCCGGGCCAAGCCCCTTGATCTCGAAACCGGAGAGTCGCGCGATTTCCCGTAGGATCTGGTCGTCGCGGGAAGCGGCCATGCAGTTCGCCAGGAATTGACCGAACGCTTGCTTGTTCGCTTCATTTTCATAGATGTCGGGAATCCGCAGTTTCGGTTTCCAGTAGAAGGCGTGCGCCGCTCCTTCAAACACTTGCTTCTGTTCCGTGATGCAATTCAGGACAAATTCCAGTGACGTTCCGCGAAAGTCGTTGCCGAACCGATTGCCCCGGATGTCCGCTACAACGGCTTCCACACCGCGGCGAATGCTACGGAATGCCTTCAGCCGGTCGGTGTTGTTCACGAACCATGTGTTGTAGACGGACTCCGGATCCGATCTGTAGACGTCCACGATCTTTAGGAATCGATTTTGGTGGAGCACTGGAGACCTCTCGTGTGGCCGGAAGGCTGCTGGCCGGCTGGTGGGGAGTTCTGGCGGGCGCCGGGGCGCCCAACTCGTTCGGCCACGAAGTCCCCGTCGGCCGTAACGCGGCAAGTCACACTCACGACATCTCCAGTGCGAAAGCCTGTGGGATTGAGACGTTCGCTGAAGAGGATCGTGCGAACCCCACGCGCCAGTTCCAGTTCCATCGACTCGGCGCCAATCGCCGAGATCCGGACCCGTCAGCACGATCTGCTGGGTGGGCCGCGATCCACACCGGGCCCAAGCCAACTCCGCGGCGGCCGCGGATGCCACGCCCGCAATGAATGTTCTTCGAGTGTTCATCTCAGTTACCTCCTCGTTTGATCGGCGATCGAGGTCAGAGAGCCGACGGACCGCCAAGGGACGAAATACGTTCCGGCTCTCGCAAAGAGAGAGGGGCGGGAAAAGGTGGACTTTCAGGTAATGTGGCCGGGCTAGTTCCACCGGAAGAACACCCCCGCCGCTGTTCGGCCGTACCAGCCGATGTCAATCGCCTTCACCGCCCGGAAATCCAGGAAGACACCCACGTTGCGACCGATCTTGCAGTCGATGCCGCCGCCCGGGGAAACGGCGAACTTTGCGGTGGTCCGTCCGGTGTTTGTGGCGGGGCCCATCATCCCGGCCGATCCGCCCAACATGCCGGACCGTCCTGCGGCCGACGCCGTGACGGCGCCGGCGGTCAGTGCACCGTAGGGCGTAACGCGCGAACGATTCGCCGCCGAGATCCGGACACCGCCCATTACCTCATGGCGCCGGGCGCTGTACATCCCGAGGCTGTTGTTTGCGTAACTCCCCGTGACGGCAAGCACCCTGTTGATCCCAAACGCGACCTCGGTTCCCACTGTTGGTGCGACTGTATCCATGGAGCCAGTGTTGGAGCCGAAACTCACACCTCCGAACTCCCTCAGTTCTCCCCGGCCCTGATTCAGGCCCCGTTCCTGCGAAACGGCGAGCGCGATGAACAGCGCGCCGCAGAAAAGCGATTTGATGAACATGGTTGACAACTCCTATTGCCTTCTGGCCGTCGGATCGTGCAAGGCACAGCAAGACAGAAGCGGGGCTTGCGGAGCCCCGCGCCGGGTGCAGTGCGTTCTGAGCGGCTTAACGCGGCGGAATCCCCACCATCGTCTGGCCGATCTTGACCTTGAACTTCAGCCTGCCGTCGGGCAGGAAAGCATAGAGGGTCTTTTCGCCTGCCGGGATCGAGTCCCGGTCATCGGCGTTGCTCCCCCTGCTCGGCATCTCCATCCCCGTGACGTAGATGACGTAGTCTGCCGGGTTCAGTCCGGTGCTGACCACCTGCGGCGCACCGAAAATGTCCGAGTCGACTTGCACCGTTGCCATGATTGTTGCCGATGTTGCGGTGGCCGAGATCACCAGGAGCCGGGACTTGGTGGACTGGGCGGAGTTGCCCGGATTCATCATCCCGCCGCCCTGTTGGCCTTGTGACATCATTTGGCCGTCATCGAGTCCGAGGAAGAGCTTGCCGTCTTTTCCCACTACTGGTTCCGATACGTGGCTGCCGGTCAACTCCAGCCTCCAGCGGATGGTCCCGTCAGCCGGGCTGATCGCGGCCAGTTCCTGCTTGAAGGCATACTGCTGAGACTGGTTGCCTGGCGTCATCGGAGCCTGTACCTGAACCGGACGGACAACATAGACGGTGCCGTCCGGGCCGACCGTGAGATCGTTCATCATCCCGTTGCCCATGCCCGAACTCATCATCCCGTTGGCGCCCATCATTCCGGTGCCCGTGCCCGGCTGGCCGGACCCGTGCATTCCTCCGTTTCCAGCGCCGGAGCCCATCCCGCCGCCCATCTGGGCCAACGCGATTGTGCTGAGCAGGGTCAGAGTCACTACTGAAACTGCTGCGATGCGGATTTTGTTGATCATTGCGAATCTCCTTAACTTCTTGCGCTTGCGATTACACTTTCCGTAATGCACCGCTCGTACCAAACACAAGTCATTGATTCTGCGTGTCGGTGCCGGTGGTTTGAAGTTTTGACCGGTCAATGCGGGCACGCCAACTGTGCCCACCGCGCCACAAAGCCAGCCCATTTCGATCACTCGAAGGCCCGGGTTCTCCATTTCGGAGATCAACTGCTTGCGGCTGAGGTGAGGGCTGACGTTGAGTTACTCCGCCGCAGCCTCCAGATCTATCGCCTCCATGCTGTGTTCGGCGCGATTTAGATCAGATTAGACTGCCGGCGGGCGCGGGCCGCTCGAAGATTCGAGCGTAACGGCGTTGGCTTCAACAATCAGAACGACGACGGTGTGGCCGCCGGAGAAATACACCTCGAGGTGTTCAGTTCGGACGGACGCCTTCGATTCCGCGTCAGGCTCGGTGGGCACGAAGGGCGGTCCAGACAATTTGCGAGACAGCGGCGCACGGCGATGTTCCAGATCGGACAGGGACTGGCCGAAATTCTCCAACCCGCCGTCTGGATTGGCTGTCGAATCAATTCACCGCTCATGGCCAAGCGATTGCTACGAACGTGTAGGTGACGCGATGCGCACGGATTGGAACAGCGACTGGGTTCTCAACGGAACCCACTCCCAAGCGAAGGAGCGCGTACGAAAGGCTCTGAACAGTCTTGGCCTCGAAATAGCGTTCGATGCCGACCTGGCGGAACTGGTTCAACGGCGAACTGGCGTCCGGCTTTCAAGAATCAGTGTGTTCGGCGTCTGTTGCCCGTTCCTGCTACTCGAAGGAATCGGGGCGGATCCCGCTGCGGCGTTGCTTCAGCCGATGCACCTGGTGATCAGTGAGTCTCGGGGCTCTGCGGTGGTTTCAATCGTGTCGCCGGCGGCGTTGCGCACGTCTGGAGTGCCACCAGTGGTCGCTATCCCGATTCATCGTACGTTGAGCCGCTTGGCCCAGGCGCTGGAAGGCGCGGGGGCGAGACGAATAGTTACCCGTCGGGTGGAAGACGCACCTGACGATGGTCCAGTCCAACTCAGGTGTGAGGGAATCCTGCTGCGATGAAGCGCTCGAAGCGAAAACAACTCACGCTTGAAGAGCGACGCACTATGGCGTTGGTTTTTGCCTTGCTCGTAGTGGCATGCGGATTCATCGTCTGGATTCACCTCAGTTGGCACGAACTCATACCACCGTCGGAGGTCAACGTGAGAATCGACCCAGACGGGCGGATGCGCACGCGAGAGATAGGAAAGGGCGAGGCCCGAATTGTCCGCTTGGAGGGCTCCAGTGGTGAACAGATCAGGCTTTTTGTCGATCGCTCCGATACTGGGAAACCACGGGTGACCCTAACCGCCTGTCGCCGGTGCAACGCGGCAAAGCCCAGCCAGGTTCGGCGAGGGCGGCTCGTCTGCGGACACTGTGGGCAGCCGATGCCGCTCTTACCCCCTGGTGCCGCGCTTCCGGCGGAAGCGGACTGCACGCCGATTCCGGTTCTTCATTCCATGGAAGGCAGCTTCGTGG
>JACPZP010000010.1 GCA_016195405.1 Planctomycetota bacterium
TCGAGCTTGCGCGGCGTTTCGGCAGGCATGCCATCCATGCCGACATCATGCCAAATCGAAGTGCCTGGCGCAATACTGTACAAAAGCTTTATTCAGTGCGCAAATTCCGTGCCGAACACTATTGGTGTCAGGACCCTTTTTCCTATGAAAAGGGTCCTGACACCTTTTCAAACGTTTTCAACCTGCGGATCGTTGTCGCTTGTGGTTATGATCGCCTTTTCGAACGCGGCAAGTTCTCCGAAGGCCCTGAAGCCGCTCCACATGTTCACGAGCGCGAACGCATGGAAACCCACGCTCATCCAGCTTTGAACCAGGACAAACAGCAGTCCGACCAAGACGTAGAGCGCCATACCCACGGCAAACGCCACGCGATAGCGCTTTCCGGAAAGCCATCCGAAGCCAACGACGATCAAAGCGACAATGACATCCAAGGAGAAAGCGATGATCATGGCAATTCGGGCGACGTCGGAAGCCTCCTTGCCAATCATCGTCGCCGCGACGTCAATGATCAGGGTGAAGCCAAGCCCAATGACGAAGAAGGTGTCGCCGCCTGAGAGCAGGATTAGAGAGTTCACAAGGGAAAGGGCGCCGACCCAGTAGAAAGAGGAATTCTTCCTGCACAAAAAGAACGGCTGGGCTCGTGCCGCTTCCGGCTCATTTCACGATCTCGGAACACCGGGCCAGCCGCCGCGGCAAATGCCGACGCTGAGGTCTTCTTCCCAAATTCTTTCGACGTTGTGGTCGACCCATTTTTTCACGATCCGGCGCAGCCAATTCCAATTCGGATAAGGCAAGAGATAGCGCTCCTCCACGCGCGTGCCTTGGGAATCGGCATGTAAGCGCGTGTGCACTTTGACGCCCTTGTGCCGGCCGCGGATGAAATGGAACCAGATCTCGTTGGGCGGGGTGAACTCTTGGCGAACCAGGCTGCGCGCCCGGAGGAACCAGCGCCGCGGCCAATGTTGCTCGTACACGGCGACGTTGCCATGAACGCTCACCAGATGGAATTCACCCAGCGTCGTCGGGTGAACGTGGGCTACATGCTCGTAGTCGTAATACTGCGACAGGATCACGTCCACGGGAAACGGCAGAACCTTCACGTATATGATTTCAAGCATGGTGAACGATCCCTTACGCCGGCTTTTCCGCAACACACTGGCCGCTCTGATCCTCTGTGCGGCCTTGGTATGGCTCTGCTACTTATTCGTCGACCGCCCCGTCGCGTTCTTTGTTCACGACCGCGATTTCGCTCAGTTTTCCGTTCTCAAGTGGCTAACGTATCCGCCGCCCATCCTCCAGGCCTGGACGCCGGTTCTTATCGCCGTACTCATGGTCCGGCGCATCTTCGGTCCGTTCCGCCGCTGGGAACGTGCAATTCTGGCGGCGTGCGTGACCATGATCTTGGCGGATCAATTTCGCAGCTCCCTGGGATTCGCATTTGGCCGTTACTGGCCTGACACCTGGATCGAAAACAATCCGTCCTTGATTCGCGACGGCGCCTACGGCTTCCACCCCTTTCACGGCGGCCCGGCCTATGGCAGTTTTCCCTCAGGACACACGGCGCGCACGGTGGCCGTCGCCGCCATTGTTTGGATAGCCCACCCGAAATGGCGCTGGGCCTGTGTCTTTGCGTTCGCCGCCGAGTCGATCGGCCTGATCGGAATGAATTATCACTTCGTCGGCGACGTGATCGCCGGCGCTTGTGTTGGCGGCATCGTGGGGGCGTATTCGGCTCGGTTCTTCGGACTCCAGTAGCTCTTGGAGAACGGCTATGAGTATTCGCGTGGATTGTGAATGCGGCAAGCCGATTATTGTCGATGAAGGTGCTGCCGGCACGCTCCAAACCTGCAGCTGCGGCCGCAGCGTTGAGATTCCTTCGATTCGGCGTGGGCTGCGTGCCTATTCGACCGAAAACGATTCGACCGAAGAAGACCCCGCGCCCATGGAGTTTTCCGAGGCAGGCGTGAACCAGCCTCTGGGCATGCTTTGCGGTGATTGCGAGCGATACGACGCCCACACCAAAGGCTACACGGTCCTGCACATCGTATTCGTGTTTTTCTTCGTCTATTGGCGGACAGACCATATGTACAAGTGCCGGCGCTGCATGAGAAGCTATCTGTTCGCCCGACTTCCTTTGGCTTTGATCATGGCGAATTTCTTGTCGCCAATAGTCGTCGTCTGGTGGTTCGTGCTTTTGCTCCGCACGTTCTTCTGAGAACCGACGGAGGTGTTAACGGCAGGCAATCGCCGACTTGGATTAGTCGTCGTGGCAATTAGGCAGATTTCGTTTCATAAACGAAAATGCGTTTCAGGAGGTGGGTGTGTGTTGTGCAATAAACGAATCCCTTCGCTTGAGACTAGAAGTCGCCTACTTCGGTTCCGACTCCATAAAAGCGAACAAATCCGCGATCTCTTGCAGCGACAACGGATCGAGCAGGCGCTCCGGCATCACGCTGATCAGCGATGCCACCTGGCTTTCGATCTCGCTCTTCTTCAACGTCACTTTGCTGGCGTCGCTTAAGAGGACCGTGACCGTGTCGCCCTGCTCGGCGGCCAAGCCAGTGATGCTTTGGCCCTTGGTCGTTGTGATCGTCACCGAGCGATATTGATCGCTGATGACCTTCGACGGAAAGAGAATCGAATCAAGGATGTCCGCCCGCTTGAAGCGCTTGGAGAGCGTGGTGAGATCAGGGCCGACGCCTTCGCCTTCCTTGCCGTATTTGTGGCAGCGGATGCACTGGGCCTTTTCAAAGACGATGCGGCCACGGGCGAGGTCGGTCTTGGGAGACTTGTCGAGATAAGCAAGCAGGTCCTCCATCTTGTGCTTCGATTCGCCCGAGGCGACATCGGCGGCAAACGGCAACGCCGGCTCTTTGGGGAAAGTCTGCGCGAACCAGCGCGACCACAGCTTCCATTCCGGCTCCCAGTTCGGCGCTTCGGAGCCGAAAGTACGGCCCGTCCATTGCCGCAACAGCTCGATCGTTTGCCATTTGTCCTTAGGACTTTGGAAGCTCTGCGTCGCCAGGAGCGCCGCGCGGAAGGGCGCCGGGTCGTCGGCCTTCGGCTTGACGGAGTCGAGCTTGCGAAGGGCCATGAGCGCTTCGGAGCGCAAGAGCGGATTCTTGCTTTCCAAGCCGCGAATTACATAAGGCAGCGTGTCGGCAGCGGGCTTGGCCAGGGCCGTGCGGGCCAGGGCGTCCTCGACGGCTTGGTGCAATTCCGCCGCCCGGTGCAGTCCCTTGGCCTTGTTTAGTCGATCCGCAAGTGCGGCCAGTTCCGGAAGCGCCTCCGGCCTGCGCTCGTTTTGCAGTTTTTGAGCGACCACCAACGCGGCCAGCGGCGTCTTCTCGCCCGTCTTGAGGACCGCGCGAAGATCATCAACCGCAAATCCCTGCAACGATTCGCGAACAATGTTTTCCAAGAACGGCGTGAAGCTGTGGCCGCCGGTCCATGTCTTGGTGCTTTCGTACCAGTTCAAGAGATCGCTCTTGTCCTTTGGCTGCCAGCCATCCTTCAGGAGGCGCATGCAATAGGCGTAATGAATCTCCTGCATCCGCGCCGCCTGGTCGCCTTTGGCCGCCGCGGGCGCAAGCTTCTCGATTTCCGCAAGGAACATTGGCTGCACGGGCTGGTCGAGGCAACCCTTGCGTTGAAAATCGGCCAACAGGATGGCGAGTTCACGATTTACCCGCCAATCGGCATTGTGGAAAAGCAGCCGGCACTGTTCGGCAAGTTCCTTGTGCGACCGATCACGGGTGTGGATGAGCGCGAGTTGCAATGCTCGCAAGAACTCCAAGAAAGGCTCGGCAAGGGCGGTCTCCCTATCTTCGTTCGGCAGATTGTTGTTCCCGATCAACTTGCGAATGACCTCATTCTTGCCGAGCCTTGTGAAGATCATCTCGGCGTGCGGCTGCGCCTGATTGGTGTGGCACAGCGCGATGATCGCATTCCATGCGATGCGGTCGTTCTTCTCCGAGACAATTCGGTCGCTCCATTTCCTGGTTTCGATGCGCTCCAGCACCAAGCGGGCGGCATGTCGGACGAAGCGGTCGCTGTCGCCTAGAAGCGGCCAAATGGCGTCAAACGGCGGCTCTATGCCGGCACGAATCAGCGCTTCGCAAGCCCGGCGACGAACCATGGCGTCCTCATCCTTGAGAGCAGTTAGAAGCATGTCGCGCGCGTCCTTAGCTTCATTGACGCCTAGCAGCCAGACGCCGTGTGCGCGAATCTCGGGCACCTTTTCCTTGATTAGCTGTGCGATCAACTCGGAGTTCGGCTTCGGTCCATGCATTTGCAGAAGGTTCAGAGCGTAGATGCGGTTTCCAAGTGTCGAGTTCGCTTTGCCTGAAGCACAGCCAATGACACGGTCCCACCGTGTGGGCCCCACGTTCTGTGATACCCGAACTTTCTCGTGTATAAATGCCCAGCGCTTGTGCATTTCGCGTGCATCTGCCGAAAGCGGTTGATAGTGGCATAGTGCCACAGTGGGTTCGCCAGGCGGCAGTGCGGCCTTATACTCTCCCCGATAAGCAATACGATAAACGCCTCCCTGCGTGCCGCGCCCGCCCATACAGAAATACAGCGCTCCGTCCGGCCCGACAGCGATGTCGGTGACATTCATCGGCGCGCCGGAGCAAAACTTCTCCACTTTTGCCTTGTACGTCGCACCGCTCCGTTCCAGATGTGCGGCATAGATCAATCCGAGCGACCAATCCGCCATAAAGTACGCGCCCTGATATTTCGGCGGGAAGACGTGATGGTCATAGAATTCCAAGCCGACGGGTGAGCCGCGGCCGGTCTCGATCATGGGCGGCAGGCTGTCGATGTAATAATCGGGCGTGTTGGCGGCCCCGGTTCGCCAAACGAAGTCGGCGCCCGGCGGACAATGGCAGACGCGCACCGCCCGATACCACGGCAACGCCTCGTCCCACTCCATGTCACTGTCGAAGGTGAACAGCTCCCCGCTGGGGCTGAAGGCGGCGTCGAAATGATTGCGGAACCCGGCCGCCACCAGCGACATGTTCTTGCCGTTGTGATCGAGCCGCCAGATCGTGCCGCCCGGCGCGAGGATGTTGGCGGCATGGCCACGGGCATCGTTTAGGCGCGGCAACAACACGTCTTCGGTGGTGTTCGGCTTGCCCTGGTCGGGGCCCATGCCACCCGTCGGCCAGCGTATGAGTGGCGAGTTCTTGGCGAACTCCTTGCCCGGTTGTGCCCCGGCGTGGTTTCCGATCACGAGATAGAGCCAATCGTCGGGTCCGTGCAGGATCGCGTGCGGCCCGTGCTCGCCCATGCCGCCTTTGAATCTATGGAGCAGCTCAACCGAGTCGGTTTGGTCCGCTTTCTTCGTGTCGCGCACTCGATAAAGTCCGGTGCCCTGGGGCCCGTCGCCGACGAGCAGCAGTGCATCCTTTACCCAGCACATTCCCTGGCAGTTTTTCACCTGCGTGCAATACGGACGGACTTTCTGCAAGGTGCCTTTGGCGTCGGCCTCGGTGCAGAGCATGACCGGGCCGCCTTCGCGCGATACCATGAGCCGGCCTTGATTGTCGAAGCACATGTTGACGAGCGAAAAGGTGCGGTCGTCGTCGGGCAGCCGGACTGCCTGCTCGACTTTGAATCCCTCTGGAACCGTAAAGCGCATGTCGGCGCCGCGGCCCGATTCCCATTTCAGGCCTTTCCACGGGCCAAACTTGCCGTATTCGCCGAGGACGCGCGCAAGCGTCCAGCCATCGGCCTTGAAATCGAGTTTCTGCCAAGCTTTCGCGGCGGTCTTCGAGCTGATCCACGAGCCGTCGCTGGTCATCGCGAGCTTCGACATGCCGTTGGGGACGTAACCGAGGCGCACGAGCAGCCCCGCCGGTCCCGGAGAAGTGTTGGTCGCTGCGACAGCAATGACGTTCGGCCCATGCTTGAGGAGCTTCTGCACGTCAAAGGCATAGACGCGCTGCCAGGTTAGCCCCTTGCCGACCAGCGTACCGTTGACCCAGACGGTGAACTCATCGTCGGCCGTAATGTCGAGAACGCCTTCATCGACCGGTTTCTCAACAGGCCGATTGATGGTGAAGACTTTGCGGAAGTAGCGCGTACCCTGCTCCTGTTCCAACTCCGCCGTCTTGTCGTTGTGCCAAATCCAATGAAGCTTTGGCGCGTCCTGATTTTGGCCGGACGCCGGCTGGCTGCACCACCACACAACGCCACCGATCACGGCGACTAATGCCGCTCCCGCACATTTCATCGGCTGACTCCTCACGCGCAACACTGCTTGAATGGGCTGACTGAACAGGGCTTCTGGAAGGCAAGGGCGAGATTCTTCCACCAGTCTAGCGGGAATTGAAAGGCATGCCAGGGAAAAGTCGCGCCGTATCCTGCTTGCGTTCCGCGTTCGGGTAGAACCCTGCGAGCGCGAAACGTAAGAAGTAGGATTAATGCGTATCGGGAGGAGGCAGAGTGATGGTCACTGTCGTGCCGCGTCCCAGCTCGCTCTTCAACTTCACCTCGCCGTGGTGCATTTCGACGAAGAGCTTGACCATGCTCAGACCGAGGCCCAAGCCGCGGCGGTCGAATTCAAAGTCGCCCGATGAGTGGCGGGAGACGTCGAAGCGCGTAAAAAAAGGCTCGAAGATGCGGGCCTGGCTGGCTTCGTCGATGCCCACGCCACTATCCGTGACCGCGATTTCTACGCCGCCGGCTGCAGTTCGGGAAGCCGAAAGCCGAATCACGCCGCCGTCGGGCGTGAACTTGATGGCGTTGACCAGAAGCTGCACGACGCTGTCGTGGATCTTTTCCGGCTCGATGAACGCCTCGCCTAAATCGTCGCCGATCTCCAACACGAAAGAATGTTTCCGCTGCTGAACGAAGGTCTGCACTTCGGCCGCGGCGCTGCGCAACAACCGCGCCAGCGGCGTCGGCTGGCGCTCGAGCGGCCTTTCGAATCGCTCGGCTTGCAGCATCTTGACCACCTGATCGACGCGCTCGTTAAGGCGGACGCTGGATTTGTGCATTTGCCTCAACCACGCGTCGAGCGGCGCTTGCGTGATTGGCGTGCGCACCGCCAACTCCGACAGACCCATGACAATGGTCAAGGGCGTACGTAGCTCGTGGCTGGCGACGCGAATGAAAGCCCGCTTCAAATCGTTCGCTCGGCGGAGTTCCGCGTTGACGATCTCGAGCTGGAGGTTCTTCTCTTGCACTTCACCGATCAAGCGTTTCCGTTCCGCCTGCAGGTCATACTGATCGACCGCCTGGCGGAGCACGGAGCGCAGCTCTTCCGGCTCCCACGGCTTGGAGATGTAACGATAGACGTTGCCCTCGTTGATGGCGTCGGTAACGGCTTTGAGATCGGCATAGGCGGTGAAGAGCAGGCGGATCGTATCGGGATGTGTTTCTTTCAGTTGCCTGAGGAATTCGACGCCGGTCATCTCGGGCATGCGCTGGTCGGTCATGACGATGTGGACCTTTTCGCGCTCGATGATTTGCAGCCCGTCGGCGGCGCGGGTGGCGACCAGAACGCGATAGTCAAACCGGAGGAGATCCTTGACCGATTGGACAAGGTCGGGCTCGTCATCGACGACCAACAGGCAGTGCTTGAAAGAGGAAGCCATCCCAACCTCCCGGCGGGGGCCGCCTTCCATTATGCGCGCCCCTGGCGGCTTCGCAAGCCCCTTGTAGAACAGGCATGAAATGGCACGCGCAGCGGAGTGAAGTCATGTCAAAGGAAGACGATCTGCGAAGGGTCCTCGACGGCGGCATTGTCGCCGTAGTGCGTTCGCCCGACAGCGCACAACTGGTCGAGGTGGTGCGGGCGCTGGCGGACGGCGGCGTCAGCGTCGTCGAGATCACCATGACCGTTCCCAATGCGCTCGAGGTGCTGCGCCAGGTGCATTCGGCCCTCGGCGACCGCGTGCTCTTAGGCGCCGGCACCGTGCTCGATGCCGAAACCGCGCGGGCGGCCATTTTGGCGGGCGCGGAATACATCGTGGCGCCGACGATCAATCTCGATGTCATCCGCCTTTGCCAGCGCTACAGCAAGCTCGTAATGCCCGGCGCGTTCACCCCAACGGAGGTCTTGGCCGCCTGGGAAGCGGGCGCCGACATCGTCAAAGTCTTTCCCGCGGAAGTCGTCGGCCCTGCGTATTTCAAAGCGTTACGTGGGCCGTTGCCGCACGTCCGGCTCATGCCAACGGGCGGCGTCGATCTAACGACGGCGGCTGCGTACCTCAAGGCCGGCGCTTGTTGTCTGGGCATCGGCAGTCAGCTTGTCGAGCCGGAAGCCGTCGCGAGGAAGGACTTCGAGCGCATCCGCGACTTGGCGCGGCAATATGCGGCTATTGTCAGGGAGGCGCGCAGTGGGCGAACGCCTTCCTCCCCGTAGCATAGCGGCATGACGCCGCCTTCGATCCCATCCGCCGCGCTCTTGCTGTTCTTGGTCATGGATCCGCTGGGGAATATCCCATTCTTCTTGAGCGCGCTGCGCCACGTCGAGCCGGCACGACAATCGCGAGTCGTCCAGCGCGAGCTCTGCATCGCTTTGGTTGTGCTTGTATTGTTTCTCTTCATTGGCGCCCGCCTGTTGGAGCTTCTGCAGGTTACGGGGTCGGCCCTGACCGTCGCCGGCGGCGTGATTCTGCTTCTTATCGCCCTGCGCATGATCTTCCCCACGTCCGAAAAATCCATGGAAGAGGATGTGTCCGGCGAGCCGTTCATCGTGCCGCTTGCAATTCCGTATGTGGCCGGGCCTTCCGCACTGGCAACGGAAATCCTGCTCATGAGTCGGTTTTCGGATCGCTGGTCGGATTGGCTGCTGGCGCTACTCATCGCCTGGACGGCTTCAAGCGTCATCATTCTGGCGGCAAGCGGTCTCCGCAAAATCCTCGGTCAAAAAGGATTAATCGCCATGGAGCGCCTCATGGGCATGGTGCTCATCACCGTCGCCACGCAGATGCTCATGAATGGCATTGGGGAATACTTGACGCGGCAGCAAAAAGTTTGACGCCAAGGCTGTTTACCGCAAGCCGTCCGCCGCAGGATCATCGCAATCCTTTAGTTCGCTTCTTTCGTTCAATCTTTCCCACGTCCCTGGCGATATCAACTCAACGCTTCTCTCTTTCTTGACACGCGAGACGGCCGATGATGCTTCGCCTGGTTTCTCTGGCATGTGTCTTTTGCCTGGGTTGCCATTCGTTCGTCAGCGAGGGCCCCCCCCAACCCCTCTCCCCCGAGGGGCGAGGGGAGACTGTGGCGCCCACTCAACCCCCAACCGCGTTGGGCCAAGAGCGAGGGGAGATCGGTTCGCCATCCCTGCGGCAGTCTGGTTCCTCACAGGAGCGGTTAGAGGCAACGGGCGAGGAACTGTGGCAAAAAGGGCAGCTGGCGATGCAAGCGGGACAAGCGGAGCGGGCAATCGCGCTTTACCGTCAAAGCCTGAAATGCAAGGAAGCGCCGGCGAAAAACCATCTTAGCCTGGCGGCTGCATTCGTTACCAAGGGAGATGATGCGGCCGCCTGCTATCATCTCGGCGTCTTTCTGGAGAGCAACCCAGAGCACCGCAACGCCCGCCTCTATCACGCCGAGCTGCTCCTGAAACTGAAGCGGTTCACGGACTCGCGCTGGGAGTTTGACCAAGCCATCGCCGAAGCTCAGGAAGATCGATTTTTGGATCGCCAGCACTTGCTGCACTGTCATGCGCGACTGTTGGAAATGGCCGAGGCCTTGCAAGACGATTACCGCGAGCATCTGCACCGCGGCATCAGTTTTTTCCTCCTGGCCCAGGAACGTCTGGCTGCGGGCGATCCGGAAGGGGAATTGCCCGTGGAGGCGCTTTTATGCCGTGCCGCCGGGCAACTGACGACGGCCCGGTCGCTGCGCCCGGAAGAAGCCAGGACGTGCTGGTATCTCCATGCGGTTTGGCGGCAGCTGGGCCAAAGCCCGCAGAGCCGGCGCTGGCTGCAAGAAGCCACGCGCCTGGCGCCCTTCTCCTATCTCACGCCTGCCGAACGGCGTGCCCTCCAATTCGCGCTTGCCTCATAAAACGCAAGGACCACTAGGCAAGCCCGAGGGGCGCGCGTTAGAATATCCCCACTCATTGTCATCGCAACGGAGCATGCCGCCTCGGACAAGGGGACGATCTGGGGAAACCATCCCGGCGGATCGGTTCGGGGCTAGCGCATAAACTGCCAGCGCTTGGACAGCCAGCGCTAAGATTGCCGAACGGGCCACTCGGCTCGCAATCGCCTCGTGTCAGGAGCTGCCAATGAAGTTCTACTTGATTGTGGCGAAGGGGGCCAAACAGGGTCTTCCCATCCCCATCAATGTCGACCTATTCCTCCTCGGCTCGGACAACATCTGCCAGCTGCGGGCGCCGGCGCTGCCGGCCAGGCAGTGCGCCATCCTCTCGCGCGACCGCAAGGTCTTTGTCCGCGATTTCAACAGCGGCGAGCCCACCCTGGTCAACGGCGATCTCGTTCCGCCCGACACCGAGTGCCCCCTGCATGCCGGCGACCGCATCGAGGTCGGCATGCTGGAGTTCATGATCCAATATCAAGAGGCGGCGCTTTCCCGCAAAGACCTGGAGGAGTGGGCCGCCAAGTGCTTGGACGAGCAGGAAGTCCACGAATTCTTTGATGAGGACGCCGACGAATTTCACAAGGCGAGCAACGCCTCCGAAGCGGCCCAGGCGATGATCGACGCGCTCAACGCCCAGAAGGGCACCGTCATGGGACGGCTGCGCATCGGGAAGGAAAGCGGCATCGTCACCGTCCGTTTCAACGACGCCATCATGGTCGATGAGTCGGAAATCGCCCTCATCAAGAAGGAGTTGTCGCAGCACCTCAACCGGGCCAACCTGCGCGTGCTCCTTGATTTCAAAAACGTCCGCCGCATGTCCACGTCGGCCGTGACCATGATCCGCGACTTTTCGAAATGGCTGCGTAACCTCGGCAGCCGCATGGCCATCTGCCGCATCCGCCCGGACTTTAAGGAACTCCTCGCCGTGTTCCACGCCGACCAAATCCCGCACTTCGACGACAAGCCGGCGGCGATTCTGGCAAATTGGTGACGGAGGGCGCGTCCCCGATTGGCGACTAATCCACGCGAAACACCGGCACCACCGTCGGTCCGTTGTCGATCGTCGCCCTCAGCCGAGTCGTTGACGGGTTGGCGAAGCGGCCCTCAAGAAGGTCCGGAGGATCGGGGGAGAATGGATTTTGCTTGGGCAGCTGCCAATGGACCGTGACGGTATACTCGCCGGCAGGGGCGCCCGGTTGATTGTCGCATTTCAGCGTGAAGTCGCCGTTATCATCGACGTTTCCGATCGGCTTTGCCGCGCCGCTGTCAGCGCTGTTGCGCGGGTGAAAAATCACCCTAGCGCCGATGGCGGGTTTGTCGCCCTGGAACACTTTGCCGCTCACCGGATACAGTGCCGGCTTCTGGGAGCCGCAGCCCGTGAACGCGAACAAGCTTGCCAGCGCTGCAACGTGGAGCGAATAAGCCGTCTTCATGAGCCTTGGAACAGTGGGCATTGATCGCCGCACCCCATTGGAAAAATCAGGTCTAGTTGTCGAGTGTCACCAGGTCGCCTCCGGCGCGGGTAATCATCGCGGCGAGATTCTTAAGATCGATGTTCGCGGTGAGAAAGCGCACCGAACCGTCGGCCAACACTACATTCGCCCCTCCCGGGTGAAACGAGTACAGGCCCAGCTCGTTGGAGCAGTTGATGCCGCAGGGGCCCGGGTTAGTCATGCCGTCTCCGGAAGAGCCGTACAGCGGCGACTGTGAGCTGGTGGAGTCAGCCCACCCGCCTTGCCCGGTCAGGAAGCCGTTGACAGTCAGGCCCGTATTGGCGCCGGTCCGATAGAGCGTGTTGCGGCCGGCGACTTCGGCGATCAAGATCGTATTGGAAGTGCCGTCAATGATTTTGGAGAGCCTTACGCCGACATCCTGTTCGAGGATGCCGTGGCCGGAGTCTCCGGTGTAGGCTACGCCGAGGTATGCGGACAGCGCCGAGTCGACGGCGGAGATCGGCGTGTAATCCGAGGCCGAGGCCTGCCAGGTAATCAATGGGAAAGGCGGGAAGTTGAATGTGAACGTGTAGGGATCGCGAACTGGTGCGGACGGGCATCGAAATGTCGCGATCGGCGTGTTGGACACCGATTGATTGTCGATGCCGAAGGCCAGGTTGGTATAAAAGAAGGGGGCGTTGAAATTGTACCTGCTGTATAGGATGTTCTGTTCAATGTACGGCAGGATGAACATCCCCCACCCAACGGTCTTGGCGGGGTCCGTGTACATGGCGGGCGGGAAGCGCTTGTTGACATTCTCGTAATTGTGATAGGCCAGACCGATCTGGTGGAGATTGTTCGCGCACTCGGTGCGGGCCGCGGCCTCGCGGACCTTCTGCACCGCCGGCACCAAGAGGCCGATCAGGATGGCGATGATGGCGATCACGACCAGTAATTCGATCAGGGTAAAGGCCGATCGGCGCGGCGAGGCAACACGATGCATGGATGCTTCTCCTTGTTTATGCTCTCAAGCAGGCGAATGCGGGGTAACGGCGAGAGTTTCACTTGGGGATGCTGTTTTATTTGGGACGCTCCGCCGCGACAAGGAACGCCTCGGCAACTTGCGCTTCGTCAAGTCGCGGCCCTTCCCAGGAATAGAGACGGCAATCCGCACGAGATCATTCAATTTCCGTCCGGACCGGAGGGTGGATCGTTCATCGGAGCGTCGCCGTCCGAGTCCAACGAAAGGAGACATACGATGTCGGTCATTCTCGGTTTCCTATCCTTCGTCGGTCGTTTGCTGTTGGTCGGAATTTTCATGCTGTCGGCCGTAGGCAACAAGATTCCGCATTTTGCGGATGTCGCCGCCGAGATGAAGAAGGCGGACGTTCCGTTTCCTGAAATCGCTCTGGTGGGCGCGATCGTCTTTTTGATCGTCGGCAGCTTGTGCGTCTTGATGGGCTTCCATGCTCGTTTCGGGGCATTCCTGCTGCTCGTGTTCTTGGGGCTGGCGAGCGCATACTTCCATAATTTTTGGGATTTTCCCAAAGGTTCGAAGTAAGCACTGGCAGAAATGGGGAACTTCATGAAAAACGCTTCGTTGATGGGCGCCATGTTGTTCATCATCGCCAACGGCGCGGGCCGCTTTAGCCTCGACACCATGCGCAAATCGGTTGCAAAAACGGCGTGAGTTTTCCCTTGGCGCAATCCTCGGCTGGATGACTAATTCTCGTCTTGCACCGAGGCGCGCGGCCGATAACAATCATGGGTCGTGCGCCCCCTTTCCAGCGCTGCCAAAAGGGAACCTATCCCATGGCCAATCCGAACGAAGCACCCCATATTCCCAACACCGTGCTCACGGAGCAGACCCAATTGTCATTGCCGAGCTATCCCCACTGGATCGAAGCTGCGGTCGAGTATCTGCGCCAGAAGGCGGTCCTGAGCGGCGCCTGTCACGAAAGCCGATCCGGCAAGCTCATGGTCTCCCTCCACGAGGCGCTGTCCAACGCCATCGTACACGGCAACCTCGAGATTTCTTCGGAGCTGAAGGAACGCGGGGACAGCACCTTCGCGGAGGCTTTGGCCCAGCGCGTCGCCGATCCGGCTTTTTCGGAGCGTCCCGTCGACGTCGTCATCGATAGCAACATCGAGCGCTGCCGCTGGGTCATCACCGACCAAGGCAAAGGCTTCGACGTGGAAGCCGTGATGAAGAAAAAGCTCAGCGACGATCCGGAAGTGTTGCTGGCGAGCGGCCGCGGCATGTTGATCATGTCGTCGTTCCTCGATGACCTGAAATACGAGATGGGCGGACGGCGCTTGGTGCTGACCTTGCGACGGCACTCCGGCGAGGAGAAACGCCGCCACCCGCGCCGCGCCGCCCAAAAGGCGTTGCATGTCGCGCCGATCCTCGCCGACGGCACGGTCGACTGGGACGCCGCCTATGAAGCGGTGGCCCGCGACTTCTCCGAAAGCGGTGTCGGCCTCTTGCAGGAACGCCTAGCCGACACCGAGCGCATCTTGATCGGCATCAGCGTCAACAACCGGATGGTCTACGTGCCGGCCGAGGTGCGCCATTGTAAGGCACTGGGCGGCGACATGGTCGAATTGGGTTGCCGTTTCCAGACCAAGCCGGAAACGGTCCGCGCTGCGGCGCCGGCTCTCGACTTGGGCGCCGTCCACCAGCTCATTACCGAAATCCTCGAGCGGCATCAGCCGGCTCAGTTGCCCGTCGACGAGCGGCGCTCGCACCAGCGCGTCGTGTACAACGAGCGGATTGAAGTGTTTCCGGCCGGCCAAAAAGCGCCCCTCATCGGCTATGCCCGCGACCTCTCCAAAGGCGGCATGGCTTTCATCACAACCACGGTTCTGCCCGCGGACGTCACGCTGATCATGCTGCCCAGAGCCGGCGCAGGCCCGTTGCGGCTTCGTTCGCAGGTGGTGCGCTGCGTCAAGATTCAGGAAGGCTTCTACGACGTGGGCGCCAAGTTTTTAGGGTTGGAGTAGTCGCCCCATTAGGTTGCCGGAATGTCGGCTCTAGTCATCGGCGGGGCAAGTTTTCGCCCGAGAATTCGTTGTGTCGCCACCCCCCCACACACCCCTGGCGACGCAATTCAATGGAATAGCTCGCACCTTAACTTTCCTGGCGACAAAGACTTACTGAATGATGCGAACAGATTCGTCGGGGGGGGATGGCCGGAAAACGCCTTGAAAGAGGAAATCCCCCGGTCAAAGGGTTAGTTGCGGTTCTCTTTTTCGAGCGGCGTCACCCAGAGGTAGATGCGGTGCTCGCGGCCGCCCTGTGGACTGTAAGTGATTTCGCGCTTTGGCCTGACGCCTTTCATGTCGAAGTCGTGCGACACAATCCGGCAGCCGGGCTTCAACTTATCGAGCTGTGGTATGAGCTTCACGTTGAGCTGCGGCAAGAGGTAGAGCGTGATGACGTCGGCCTTGCTGAGGTCAAGCTCGAAAATGTCTTGCTGCTTGATGGTGCAAAGGTGCTTGACGTTGGCCTTCTCCACATTTTCGAGCGACTCCTTGACGCGAACCGGGTTGATGTCGAAGCCCCAGGAGCGGACGCCGTATTTCTTGGATGCCGCCACCGGAATCCGCCCATCGCCGCAGCCAAGATCGTAAACGACCTCGCCGGGCCGAACGTCGGCCATGTCGAGCATTTTGTCGACGACCTCGTGCGGCGTCGGGACATAGATGACGTCGGGCTCGCGCGCGGGCTTTTCTTGGGAATAGACGGGGAGGAAGATCGCGAGAAAGAAAGCGACCGCCGTGCTAAAGCCTATGAGACTAAGAATCTTCATCGGACGCATTTTGGGACACTCCAGTCGATTCTGATGCTGCGGGATTCGCGCGGTCTCCGGAAAGCAGGTACAGCGGAATGCCAAGGGCCAACGGCACAAATCCCAGCAGAGAAATCCAGCCGGCATAGTTCAACGCCGAAAACAAGCCGAAGACGCACATGCCGCAGAATATCAGCGGAAGAATAGGATACCACGGTTTCTTCAACTTGAAGGGACGTTCGATGTGCGGATCACGCGCTCGCAGGGTGAAGAAAGCAAATCCGGTCAGGAGGAAAAAGATCCAAAAGACAGGCGCCGTGCCGGCAAACAGGGTGTTGAATCCACCGAAGTATCGATTCCAGGGAATAGCCGGGATGCTCACGCGGCTCAACTGCTCGTCCATCCAATCGCGACCCTTGGCTGTCCCGACCAGGTAGATCATTCCGATCGTAAAGATCGCCTGAACGAGCAGAGACCAAATCGGCGCTTTCAGGGTTGCGTTCCACCTTCCCAAAAGACTGAAAAGTCGATGCTCCTTGCCAAGGGACATGTAAACGCGGGAACCCGTGAAGATCAAACCGTTCATCGCGCCCAAGGCGGAGATCATGACGATCAACGTGATGAACGTGGCTCCTGTATTTCCGAAATACGCAAGAATGTCGGCTGCAATGGTCGGTCTAAAATGTGTCGCCTCGGTCCAACCCAAGCCGACGATATAAGCGTAATTGACAAGGAGATATAGGACCGTGATGCCGAGAGTACCAAGAATTAGCGCCTTGGGAATGTCGCTGCGCCTCTTCATATCGGCAGCTACAAAAGCCGCATCGTTCCAGCCGCCGTATGCGTAGAGCACCAGGATAATTGCGACACCAAGGCCGCCGCCGCCGCGGACGTGCGTACCGACTTCCATGGCGTCCGACTTGAAGGACAAAAGGCCGGCCACGACGATCAAGAGCAAGCCGACCAACTTTAGAATCACCAGGCCGTTCTGAATCCACTTGCCTAGGACCACGCCGAAGAAATTGAGCAGAGTCAAGCCGCCCACCGCGCCGATGGCCGCGTTCGTAGCGTATTCTGATCGATCTGCTTCGGGCACGTTCATTAAGACGGCACAGTATTCACCGAAAATAAACGCCATAGCGCCTGTGCTGCCTGAAAGAACCACAGCCAGTTGCGCCCACCCGAAGAGAAAGCCGATGGGCCGATCGAAGGCACGCGTGAGATACACATAATCGCCGCCTGATCGCGGATAAGCTGTGGCTAATTCGGCATAGCAGAGGGCGCCCACGAGAGAAAGTACACCACAGAAAAACCACACTCCAAGGCCCTCCCAGGCCGAAGCAGTGTTGTCAAAGATGGTGGGTGGCGTGGTGAATATGCTCGTACCGATTACGATGCCGACGATGATGCATACAGTATCGAAAAGACCTAGCTTGCCATACCCCACGCTGTCGCCGTTCGTGTCCTGCTTCCCATTCATGAACGTTCTCCCGCAGTTTACTCCGCCAAGAAGTAAAAGAAGTTGTAATGGACAGCGGTGGATTTTGCCAATCTTTTCGCGCAAAAGTCAGCGCAAAAGTCTTTTCGCTCCGGCAAATACTTCGTCCAACATCTTCTCGGTCAACCGTCCGGTGGAGGTGTTTTGCTGACTTGGGTGATAGCAGCCGAGCAAGGTGTATGGGCCGAAGGTCGTCGTGGCGCCGTGGCCGAATTTGCAGAATCGACGCTTTGAGCCCAAAGCGTTAGCGAGGGCGTCCGGGTTGGACGGCGTCGCCGCAAGGGTTCCCCTCGCTGGCGCTTCGGGTTCAAGGCGGCGCAACGTCCGTTCTGTTCCCTTCCATGCGAATGCGCCCAGGCAGACAATGACTTGGACTTTTTTCAGCAAGGGCAATTCCTCCACCAGATAACCAAGGCAGTTGTCGCGTTCCTGCGTCGTCGGCTTGTTGGCGGGCGGGGCGCAGTGGACACACGCGGTGACGTAAGCGCCCTTGAGCTTGAGGCCGTCGCCGACGTGGGTTGAAGTCGGTTGGTTGGCGAAGCCGGCGCGAAACAGGGCGGCGTAGAGCCAATCGCCGGAGCGGTCGCCGGTGAAGACGCGGCCGGTGCGATTGCCGCCGTGCGCGGCCGGGGGGCCAGGCCAACGATCAAAAGCCTGGCCGCCAGATCGCCGAAGCCGGGCACAGGTTTTCCCCAGTATTCCTGACGCGATAGGCGGCGCGTTTCTCACGGGCCACCTGCTGCCGCCACGCGACCAGACGCGGGCAGCGCTCGCAGGCGACGATGGTTTGCTGCAACGATTTCAGCGCGTGTTTTTTCATGTCGTTTAGCCCCGGTTCGCAGAACCGGGCGGGACTTGTAGCCGGCAATAAATGTGTCCTTCCGAGGATTCAGGCCCAGCCCGGTTCTACGAACCGGGGCTAAACCGGTCATGGTAGCAGTAGATCACGAATCACGAATGGCGCCGTCAATTCGACGATCCGCCCAGGCGTGCGGTACTGCAGCGTCCAATCGGCGAGGCTGCTTTTGCGGTCTTTCACCTGGAAGTGGTAGCGGATATGGGCGCGGGCAGCGGTTAGGGCTGCGAGCGGTTCCTCGGCGTCCGGTTCGGGAACCCATTTCTCGTTGCCGCGAACCAGGGCGATGCGATTGTTGTCGAGCCAGGTTGAAGTCTGAAAGCTCTCGAACTTGACGCCGCCGGTTGGGTTCTCGATCAAGACGTCGATTGACCACCGCTCGGCGCCGGTCCTCAGTCCCGTCAGGGTGACTTTGACGCCGTTTTGCATTTCGGAGCGCGGCTCATCGCCTTTCTTGATCGATCGGAGCTTATCGAACGTGAAATCGAGCATTTTGCTCGGGCCGATGACTCGTAATGTTCCTTTCAAGGATTCGATGGTCTGGAACTTGCGCGGCGGGGCGGGGAGGCGAACTTCCATCTCGGCGGCGGCACGACCGGCGACCGGCGTTTGGCCGCTGCTCAGCGTGCGCTCGACGCGCGGCTTTTCATTGGCAGGCGAAGCGTAGATCGCTTCGACCGGACCAACTTCGACGTAGAACGGCTGAAAGCGCGGCTCCCACGCGACGTCGAGAGCGACGATGCACGTGTGGACGCCCGATTCCAGATCCTGGCTGACGGCGACCCGTTTCGCGCTGACGCGGAAGATGCCGGTGTAATCCGTTCGCGCCGAACTAGGCCGGCCATCGACTAAAGCGATACTTCCCTCCGGTTGGTAAATCGAGACAGCGCAACCCGCCTTTCGCACAGCCGCGTCGAGGACCTGCCAGAAACTCGACCGGCTCGATTCAAGCACGATCTTGGGATCGGACTTGCTCGTGCGACGATCCACGACGAGGTTTCCGGTCTGCTTGAGAAGCGATTCGAGAATCGCGGACAGTTTCTGTTCACGATCGGCCGTAACGAATGGTCGGGGTTCCAGTTCCTTTTTTGCAAGGGAGATGGGGTCGTCGCCGGAATAAGTCCATCCGAAGAAAACGGCAGTCGCAAAGAAAGCGGTCAGCGCGGTCAAAACCGGCTTAGTCATGCAACGTCTCCGGGCGGCGCGACAGTCGCCTGCGGTTTTGCGAATCCTTACGATTATCGCGAAGCCGCAAGCGGGGCGACGCGGGGCCGCGCGTGCGCTTTGAGAAGATCGCGGACTTCGCGCAGCCAATCGAGGGTCGGCAGTCCATAGGGGCGGAACTTCTCCAGCCGGCCTTGGTCTTCACTGGCGAAGTAAGCGCGGAACAAGCCGAGCTTGGCGGCCACGGGGCTGTCGATGAGCGCGCTCGAGTCGTTGGCGCTCATCTGCAGGAGAACGCGCATTTCGAACTCGCGCAGGGCCTGGCGGTCAAGGCAGCGCTGCAGGTTGGTCAAGTTGTCGCACCACAAAACCGTGTAAATGCCGAGCGGCGGCCCCTCACGAGTCAGCTGCATGAACAGCTTGAACGGACTCTCCTCTTCCCCCTTACGGCCGAAGCCATATTCATCCTCGGGGCGGCGCAGCTCGCGCAGCTTCTGGAGGCCGTAAAGGAACAGAAACCGCGGCGGTCCTTGCTCTCCCTGGAGGCGCTGCTGCAAGTCGGCGTTCAACTCGCTCAGTGTTTCCGGCAGCTCGCGATGGGGAACGTGGCGCACGGGCAACAGGTCCGGCAAGGTTTCGAGAACGGCATGGCCGTCGGAAGTGAGCGGGCTGGCGACGACCATTTGTAAGGCCCGATCGACATTCCCGACGCGCGGACTGAGCGACACGAGGGCGGCAAGCATCATCTGGAAGGCGGCGGCATCATCTTGGCCGACGATGAGCAGATTGTTGCCGCTTTGGCGGCGGAAGACGGCCGACGTCGGATCCTTGATCGCCACGGCTTCCCCGAGCCAAGCGGATAGCGGCGTTTTGAGATTGGAATCGGGAGGCGACGTCATGATCTGGCGCAAGAGCGGGTTGCGGACCAAGTCGGACGGGGCGGTTCCCTCGAACACGATCTGATTGGATTGTAGTTTGTGGTGAAGACCAAGCTGGCGGATGCTGCGAAGCGATTCATCACGCTCGTGATCGCTGAGCCAGACGACCTGGAAGAGATGGTTGCCCTCGAGCAACCCGTTGGCGGAGTTGTAAATCGCCTCGCCGGGCCGGGACAGCAAGCGGGCGTCGCTATTGTCCTTGCTGAGAATCAGGTGAGCGTCGGCCTCGCTGCACTGGAGCGCGATGCGGACCGCCATTTGGTCGATGGTGGTGCGCGCCAGGCTATAAGCGCCGCCCAACGTTTGCGATCCGAGCAAGACGTGAATGCCGAACGCCCGCCCTTGGCGAACCAGACGGTCGAGCAAGAGTGCCGCCTCCTGGGCGAGCTTGTCGTCCTCGACGAAGAACTCCTGGAACTCGTCCACAACTAGAAGGACGCGCGGCATCGCCGGCAGGGCTTGGCCGTTCCCCTGATGGGCGTTGCTCTTTTGGCTGTCGCGCAGATTGCGGTACGTCGGCAAATCGGTCACGCCCAAGGCGCGGAAGCGGTCGCCGCGGCGGATCAATTCCGCGTCGAGGCGTTGCAAGACGCTCAAGCCGAACTCGCGCTCGCTTTCGACGGCCACCACGCGGGCATGGGGCAACTCGTGAACCGCATACGCCTTGAACTCGACACCCTTCTTGAAGTCGATGAGATAGAGCTCGACCTCGTCGGGGCTGTAGCGCTGCGCCACCTGGGTGATCAGCACATGCAGCAGCGTCGATTTTCCTGAACCGGTTTTCCCGGCAACGAGGACATGCTGCGCCGTGCCATGGCCGAGAGATAAATCCTGGCGTGCGGTGGCGCCCGCACGCCCGAGCGGCACCGACAGGCCCAAGCGGCTGTCGGCCTGCCACCATTGGTCGGCCGGCGCGGCGATCAGCGCGAACGGCACCTCGACCTTGCTCGCCTCCTTTGCCTGGGCGCCCACTTTCAAGAGAATTCCGGTGCTGGTGTCGGCGTCGGGCGCCTCGTCGAATTCCAAGGGGAATTTGTCCAAGTCGCGATCCGGCCAAATGAAGTGGTCCGTTTTCCATTGCAAGGTCAGACAAGCGCGCTCGAGGTCCGCCAAGTCCACGCCTTGCGGCACGGGCTGGTTGGTGTCAACCATGACGAACGTGTAGATGCCGCAGCGGGCGCCGGCGCTGGCGAGGCTGATCAGCCGGCGGCAGGCGTCGCCCGTGAAGTTGACGGGAAAGTCCGCCACCACGAGAAATCGAAACGGCTCCGCGACCTCGCCGGCCTGGGCGTTGTACTCGGCCAGGGTTTGGAACTGGTTGCGCAGGTACTTCTGGAGGACGATCTCCATGTGGGCGGTCAGATCGCCCAGGCGCTGGTCGATGTGCTGCGCTTCGGTCCAAATGCGGCTATTGACGAGCGCTTCATCGTGATCGGCCAAATGCATGAAGGCGGAGAAGTTCTCGCCGCGGCCGACGGGGTCCAAAATGGTGCAACGCATCTTGCCGGCGGGAAGGGCCGTCCAACATCGTAGGAGGAGCGCTTGCAGTGCGCTCACGGCGACCGCTTTGCCCTCATACTGCGCCTTGAACAGGAGCGATGCCCGCTCTGGAAACTGAAGCAGAGCGGGGAAAGTCAGACCGGTGAGATCGACGTGCGCGAGATGCGGCGCCGTGGGGACGGCATTGGGGAGGTTGTCCTTACGGATGTCGAGCGTGCCGAAACGCAAGCCGCTGGGCAACTCGAGGGGGAGACGCCAATCGCGCTCGAGACATCGGGACCAGGAGGCGAACGCCTGTTGGCATTGCTGGTCGACCGCGCGCATTTCCGTCTGGAAATGCTCGCAGGCTTCCTTCCAGTCGGCGACGAGACGGGTCCAGTCGGCGGCGTGGCGGCGGTTGTTTTCATCGCGCGCCTTGCGGAAGCGCTCGCCGGCCTCGGCGAGAGCGTCGTCACGCTGGGACGCAAGCTGGTTTTCGGATTCCTGAAGCCTGGCATCGATCGCCTCCAGCTCCCGGTCACGGCATTGCGTCAAGTCGGCAACGAGCGGGACGCGTTTTTCGTGGGCCTCGCGAACGGCTCGGCCCCGTTCCAGGCGGAGGGTCTGCATGCGCCGGCGGGCCAGAGCCGCGGCTTGGTAGAGAGCTTCCTGATTCCGCTTCTTGTTCTCGCGGCGCTGCTGGCGGTAGGATTTGCGGGCCAAATCGAGGCAACGGCCCCGCAGCTTTTGAGCGTCCGCGTGCGCCTGGCAGAGCGTGCGCCAAAGCTGCGTGACGAACGCAGTCGCTTTTTGAATGAGGTAATAGCGAAGCAAGAGCCCAAAGGGCAAGATGGTGACGGTGTTGGCCAGCATCCAGTAATACCACTCTTCGAGCAGAAACGCAGGCACGCTGGCGAGAACCCATATGAAAGCAAGCACCACGTAGGGCAGCGGACCTTTCAATCGGCCGGGCAGCGCCAAGGCACGCAGCTGCTGCAGAGCGTTGGTGCCGTGCGTGGCGCACATTTGCAGCGCCAACCACGGGTCGGGCGCTTTGGCCACGGGGCTTGGCTCGACGTTGAGAGGCAAGTCGTTGGCGAACTTCCACTTTTGCAACAGACGCAGGGCCTCTTGCTGCTGGGCCTGTAGTTGGCTGACCATGGAGCGAGCGCGAACTTGGGCGTTTTGGTACTGGTCCTTGGCGACCTTGCGGCCGGCTTCGTAGAGAGTGGTGACGGTCCAGCGTGATTCTTGGAACTCCGTCTGCGCCTGACCCTTCTCGCGGGCATAGTCCTTGAGCGTCTGCTGACGGACTTGCTCAAACTCCTCTTCGGCGGCGTAGACGTTGTCGTCGCAGTCTTCCTGAAGCTGCTTGCGCGTCTCCTCCGCTTCGCGTTCCAAGCCAGCGGCGCTTTCCTGGTGGACGGTTGTCAGCTGGTCTTGCGCTAGTTGGTATTCTTGCTCGATGGCCGTGCTGCGCTGGCGAAAACCTTCCTCACACACTGCCTCGAGCTCGGCTCGCGCGGACGCGGCCTCTTGAAAGGCCCGCAGCGCGTTCCGCTGTCGTTGCCAGGTCGGCTTGTCGTCGGCCGAAGTCGACATGTCATCGCACGAAAGGTCGTCACTCGAAAGGTCGTCACTCATTGCATAATCTCATTACTCACCACTCACCCCTCGCCACTCACCTGTCTCCGCATTCTTGCCGCATCGCCACCAGCACCTGGCTCAAGCGGTCGACGGCGGCTAAAGTCGCGCTGACCGGGTATTCCATGTCGGCCCAGAATTCCTTGGCGAACTCCGCGCGCACCACGTCATGCCAGGTGAGCTGGGTTTCTTCCCAGCGCTGATCGATTGCTTTCCACGTGGAGTAGAGCTTGTAACGGCCAACGTCGAGACTCATTGCACTTGCTCTTGTGTGTATGCTTCCAAGCTGGCGATTTTCTTTTCCAAATAAGCCAGCATCCGCGGTGTCTGGCCTTCCAGCAGCCCGGTCAACTGGTTCGAAGGGCCTTCATAGTCGATGAGCGCTTCGGGCAGAGCGCGCTGCCAGCGGCGGCAATTGGCCAACCTCTCCTGGGCGATTTCCAACCGGCGGCGCGCCTTCTCGAGCGCTTCCTCCTGCTCGGTGCAGTCCGGAGGCCGATCGGCAATACGCATCATGCGGCGGCGGGTCAATTCGCTCTTGGCCTGGAAGAGCCTGTCTTCCGCTTGCCGCACCGCCTTTTGCCAAAAGCTCTTCTGGTCCTCGAGCCAATCGCGGGCGCGGCGGATATCCATGTCGAGCATTCCCAAGGCGTCCTTGGCATGGTCCGCGAAAGTGCACAGTGCGGCGCGGAAATCGACCAGAGTCGCGGTTGCAAGCACGTTCGCCGAGGGGTTCATGCGCTCCTCAGTTCGTCCCGGTCACGGGTTAACGCGGAAATGACGCTACAGATTCGCGCTAACCCGCAAGCGGGTCACCTCTGCTGTAAATACTGCTCCACCTTCTCGGCCTTGCGCAACAAAAATGGGATGTGCTCGTCCGCGGCGGCGGCGAAGGCCTGAATGACTTGCAGTGTTTGTTCGAATTCCTGCACGAAGTGCTCGTGTTCCTGGTCGCGCCAGGTGTCGCTCAAGCCGACCATCTGCCCGTGCAACATGGTGAGGCGGTCGCGCAGCTCCTCGGTGAAGTGCTTAAGCTGGTGGGCGAAGCGACGCAACTCCGCCGGATCGACAATCGCCTGCGCCATGTTTATCCTCGCCTCGCTGCCTTCCCCAGCCCGGATCTTCGATCCGGGGCTAAACATCATTTTCGCCGCGCTGACTCGCCGCTTCAAGGACAATTATGCGGCTTCGGTTTCAAAACGGGGACAGGACCTCTATCCCCGTTTTGAAACCGCTCTATAAAACCTGCATGTCGGCGTCGCATCCTCGTTACCCCGTGATCCTGTCGATTGCCGCGGCACTCGTCACGATTGCCATGAAAGGCATCGCCTGGCGGCTCACGGGCTCGGTCGGCTTGCTTTCCGACGCCGTGGAATCTCTGGTGAATCTCGTCGCCGCTCTGACAGCGCTTTTTTGCTTGTGGTTCGCATCCCGACCCGTCGATCCGTCGCACACCTACGGCCACGAGAAAATCGAGTATTTCTCGAGCGGCTTGGAAGGCGTCTTTATCATGGTGGCGGCCGGGGGCATCGCCTGGTATGCCGTCTCGCGTCTGATCGAGCCGCAGCCCTTGGAAGAACTCGGCCCGGGATTGGTGGTGACGACGATCGCGGCCCTTATCAACTTTGCCGTCGCCCAAATCCTGCTTCGCGTTGGCCGCCGCGTTGGCTCCATCGTTCTGGAAGCCGACGGGCAGCACCTGATGACGGACGTCTGGACCTCAGTCGGGGTCGTGCTCGGACTGGTGCTAGTTTGGCTGACCGGATGGCTGCCGCTAGATCCCTTGATCGCATTGGCGGTTTCGGCAAACATTGTCTGGACGGCGTACGACCTCATGCGCCGATCGTTTAACGGACTGATGGATCATTCTCTTCCAGAGAAAGAGCAAAAACTCCTTCGGTCGAGCATCGAGAAAGTGCTTCCGACCGGCGTGACTTTTCATGCTTTGCGGACGCGACAGGCAGGGTCGCGCCGCTTCGTCGACTTTCATCTGCTCGTGCCGGGCGCGTGGAGCGTGCGCAAGGCCCATGACCTGACCGGCAAAGTCGAACAGGCTGTCTGCGAGGCTTTGCCCGGGATCGAGGCGACGGTCCATATCGAGCCCATCGAAGAAAAGGCCTCGTGGGAGGACAGCGCGCTATTGCCGCTGGAACAACAGCAAAACACGGGGAAATAGTCACAGGCCGCAAGCGTCTAGTATGATAGAGACATTGGCCGGTCCCAGCCCCAAGCCATCCCTCCGCAACAACGGAACCATGCACGGATCCACCTCCACCCCCGGATTGGCCAACCCAGGATTGGCCCGGTTGTTCCAGACCGAACCCTGGCCGTTAGCCCCCTTCGACTTTCACACGCCGACGCGTGTCATATTCGGTCCCGGCTCCTTGAAAAGCCTTGGCGAACTGGCGCGGGAATTGGGCGAGTCACGCGTCCTCTTGGTGACCGATCCCGGACTGGAAGCGGCCGGGCATCCGCAGAAGGCGAGCGCGTCGCTCGAAGAGGCGGGGCTTAAGGTCTTCCTTTTCGATGAAGTCGAGCAGAACCCGACGAGCCGGCACGTCGACAACGGCGTTCGCTTCGCCAAGCCGCACGGCATCGACCTGATCGTCAGCGTCGGCGGCGGCAGCGCTATGGACTGCGCCAAGGGGATTAATTTCGTCCTCACCAACGGCGGCACGATGACCGACTACAGGGGTTTCGGCAAAGCGACCAAGCCGATGCTGCCCTCGATCGGCGTGCCGACGACGGCCGGCACTGGCAGTGAAGCCCAATCCTACGCCCTGATCGCGGACGAGCACACGCACATGAAGATGGCCTGCGGGGACCGCAAGGCCGCGTTTCAGGTGGCGATTCTCGATCCGGAGCTGACGGTGTCGCAACCGGCCAGGGTTACGGCGCTCACGGGAATCGACGCCCTCTCGCACGCCCTGGAGTCGTACGTCACGACCGCGCGCAATCCGCTCTCGCAAATGTTCGCGCGGGAAGGCTGGAAGCTGCTCGAAGTCAATCTCGAGAAAGTCTTGCACGATCCGAGCAACCTAGAGGCGCGCGGCGCCATGCAAATGGGCGCGTTCTTGGCGGGAACAGCCATCGAAAACTCCATGCTCGGCGTGTGCCATGCGTGCGCCAACCCGCTGACCGCCCATTACGGCATCACGCACGGCCTCGCTATCGGAATCATGTTGCCACACGTGGTTCGCTTCAACGCCTCCGCGGTAAGCGCGCTTTATGGCGATCTTGCGGAAGAGGTCGGCTTGCGCAATGGCCAGCCGGAATCGGCCGCCGAGACGCTGGCGGAACGTATTACGGGCCTGATGCGGATGGCGGGTCTGCCCAGGACTCTGGGAGAGGTTGGAGTGAGTCCCGGCATCGTGACGCTTCTCGCGGAAGAGGCTGCCCAGCAATGGACGGCGCGGTTCAATCCGCGGGCGGTAGACGAAGCGGATATTCTGGGTTTGTTTCGCGCGGCATTGTGACAGCGGTTTCGCGGCAATCCGTGACTTTGAGGAGTCTCAATGGCAAGGATCATTGCATTCGCGTTCCTAGTTTGCGCGATTCCTGTCCACGCCGATTGGCCGCTTTTTCGCGGCAACCCTCTTCAAAACGGCGTCGCCACGAGCACGCTGCCGGAAAAGCTCGACGTCCTCTGGAAGCTCAAACTCGACGACGGCATCGAAGGCACGGCGGCTATCGTCAAGGACACGGTCTACTTTGGCTCCTTCGATCAATTCCTGTATGCGGTGAACTTGTCCGACGGCAAAGAAAAGTGGAAATACAAAGCCGGTCCCATCAAAGCGCCGGTGAGCGTCTTTGACGGCACGGTCTACGTCGGCGACGAGGACGGCATGTTCCATGCGGTCGACGCCCAAAAGGGGACCAAGCGCTGGACCTTTGAAACCGGCGGCGAAATCACTTCTGGCGCTAATTTCTCGGACGGCAAAGTCATCTTCGGCTCCCATGACTCGACCCTCTATTGCCTCGACGCCGCCAAGGGCGAGTTGGTGTGGAAGTTTAAGACCCAAGGCCCCGTCAATGGCTCGGCGGTTATCGCGGGCAAGCTCACCTTCGTCGCCGGCTGCGACAGCAACCTGCACATGATCGACCTTAAGAAGGGCGATTCCGTCGGCCAGGTCGATCTCGGCGGCCAGGCAGGCGCCACGGCGGCCGTCTTGAAGGACAAGCTTTACGTCGGCACCATGACCAATCAGTTTCTGGGCATTGATTTGGCCAAGAAAGAAATCGAGTGGACCTTTGAGCCCAAGCAAAGCCAGCCGTTCTACGGCTCGGCCGCGGTCAATGATAAAGTGGCGGTCGTCGGCTGCCGCGATAAGCGCGTCTATTGCTTCGATCGGATCAAGGGCGCGGAATTGTGGAGCTTTCCCACGAAAAGCCGCGTCGACAGTTCGCCGGTGATCGCCAGTGGCCGCGTTTATGTGGGATCATCGGATGGGAGGCTCTACGTGCTCGACTTAGAAAAAGGCACGGAGCTGCAAAAGCTGGAGCTGGGCCGCGGCATCGTTGCCGGTCCCGCCGTGGCGAACAATCGTTTGGTGATCGGCACCACCGACGGCTGGCTGGTATGCCTCGGTTTGAGCCCGAAGCGATAATAATGACCGTGGTCCCTCGTGCGCTTCGGCTCAAGGAAGTTGTAATGCGTGTCCTTCTCACTGGCGGTTATGGATGCATCGGATCCTGGATCGCCAAAAACCTGCTCGAGCGCGGCGACGAGGTCTGGATCTATGACCTCAAGGAAAATCCGAAGCGTTTGCGGCAAATCCTGCCGGAAGACCAAATCCGCCGAGTCGTTTTCGCAAATGGCGATGTCACCGATCTCGAACGCGTGCGCACGGTTTTGCAGAAAGAGCGTATTTCGCACGTCGTGCATCTGGCCGGATTGCAGGTGCCCACTTGCCGCGATGATCCGCTTCTCGGCGCGCGGGTCAACGTCCTGGGAACACTGGCCGTCCTTGAAGCGGTTCGCCAGTTCGGCAAACAGATCGAGCGTCTTGTCTATACCAGCAGCGCGGCGGTGTTTGGTCCGCCCGAGTTGTATCCGTCCGGACCGCTGGCCGACGACGTGCCCTTGGTCCCATCCACGCACTACGGCGTCTTCAAATGCTGCAACGAAGGTAACGCCCGCATCTACTACCAAGATCACGGCGTCAGCAGCATCGGCTTGCGGCCCTGGACGGTCTACGGAGTCGGCCGCGATTTCGGCATGACCAGCGAGCCGACCAAAGCCATCAAGGCGCTCGCGCTGGGCAGGCCCTATCACATCAGTTACGGCGGCTACCAGGACATGCAGTGGGTCGACGACGTCGCCAAGATCGCTGTTCGCTGCCTGGAGCGCCCGTACAAAGGGGCCAAATCGTACAACCTGCGCGGCCACGTCGTCGACTTGCCGGAATTTCACCAGGCGCTTTGCCAGGTCGATCCCGCGGCGGAAATGCTGATTACTTTCGGCGAACGGCAAATCGCCATCGCCTACAACCTGGATGATTCGGCACTCGAGCGCGACCTCGGTCCGATGCCGCGAACGCCTCTCGTGGAGGGAATCCGCCAGACCTGGGAACAGTTCAAGAAGCTGTGGGAAGAAGACAGGCTCGATACGTCGGACCTGGATGCGTGAGGCTAGAAGCGGTTTCAAAAAGGGGTCAGGACCTCTAAAATCACAGGTCCTGGCGCACATCAATCCGCCGTAGCGAACGTTGGCGTCAGGTTCCGCCCAAGTCCGGACCATCTCCGTGCTGTGGGCGACTCCACCGTAAATCTTAGGATTGTCGAGGCCGCCTTTTTCAAAATTGATAAGCGTACCGCAACCGGTGATAGAACCAGCAAGCAACGCGACAGCGAAACAACGAGTACAGGCGGAGGCCATCGTTACTTCTTTTCTTCCCAGATGGAGTTGATCAGGGCTATCGGAATGACGACGGGCAAGGTCAGCGTGTCGGCGACCAATGAGAACGGCAGGTCGACGGCGTAAACGGCGGCCAGGCTCTTCGCCATCTTGTCGTCGGTCTTAATGGTGTGGACCATTTCGGCGTCGAATTGCACGCCGCCGTAGATTTTCGGGTCATCCTTGAAGTTGACCAAGGTTCCGCAACCCGTCAAAGCGCTCGACAATACGCCCGCCGTCAAAAGCCCGAGTCGCCGATTGTTCATGGCTTTCCTCCACCGCCGTAGGTGCCGCGAGCCGAGCGGCACCGGTCCGAGCGGCACCAGCCCAACTGGGTCCGGCTCGGCTCGCCGGACCTACATTCCAAGGGATTTGGGAGAATAGCCGACTGCCCGGAAAAATCAACCCACGGTTTGCCAGGGCAGCTTATCCAGATTGACATTGCCGCCGCTGAGCACGATGCCGACACGACCTAAGCCCTTCAGGGCCCGGAAACTATCGGTCAACACCGCCGCCAAGGCGACGGCGCTGCTCGGCTCCACCATCAGCTTGGCGCGCTCCCACAACAGCCGCATCGCCTGGATGATCTCGTCTTCACGGACCGTGACGACTTGCTCGACCACGTCGCGCACCATCGGCCAAGTGAGCTGGCCCAAACTCGTGAGCAAACCGTCGGCAATGGTGTTGGTCTTGCCCTGCGGAAGCAAGGCGTTGCCCGCCTTGGAACGAGCGGCGTCATCGGCGCCCAACGGCTCGGCGGCAAAAACGTGAACAATGGGACGGGATTCTCGGCAGACAACACAGATTCCAGAGATTAGGCCCCCGCCGCCGACAGGAGCGACAATCGCGTCGAGATGATCGACTTGGTCGAGGAATTCCAGCGCGACGGTTCCCTGTCCTGCGATGACGTCCGGATGGTCATACGGCGGAATCAGCGTCGCCCGCGTCTCAGCTTGCACCTTGGCGACGCCTTCTTCCCGCGCGGCTAGAGTCGGTTCACATTCATGAACCTTGGCGCCATATTCTTCGACGGCCCGTCGCTTCGCTGGAGTCGCATTGCGCGGCATGACGACATGTGCTGCGATGCCGCGCAGCTTCGCCGCCAACGCGAGGGCCTGGGCGTGATTGCCCGAACTGTGGGTGACGACGCCATGCGCCGCTTGCTCGTCGGTCAAACGGCGCACGGCATTGCAGGCGCCTCGAAACTTAAAGGCGCCCACTTTCTGAAACTGCTCGCATTTGAAGAAAAGTTCCCGGCCTGCAAGGCGATCAATGGTTGCGCACATGTGCACTGGCGTTACTTGCGCCAAGCCTTTGATGCGCTGGGCGGCGGCGCAAACGTCGTTCATTGTGATGGGGTAACGAGTTTCGCTCATAGTCCTTTTACCTTGTCCAAAGGAAGCAGCATCGCCGTGCCGTCCATGAGCGGCAACAACATGCGGCCCGCGCCGAATGAAACCGGCGCTGCCGATGGCGGAGCGTTGGCTCTTATTGTGTAGCCCGGCCCAACAGGCTCGCCCGTCGCGGGATCGAGCGCCTGGACGCGCCCGGCGAGATCGGCAACGACGAGAAGGCCGTCGATTAGCTGAGGTTCGCCGACGATCTCGGCGTCGCGCGCCTTTTCCCACAGCGGCTTATCCTGGGTTGGATCGAGCCAAACCAGCTGAAACTTCCCTACGACGCAGCCGATACGTCCCTGACGTACAAACGGCCCGGCCGTGATCTTGCCCGGAAGAGTCCAGCGCTTGATCGGCTGCAAATGGTCGGCGTCGAGCAGGGTCACGGTGTCGGAAGCGTCGGCGACCACGATTTGCCCTTTAGCCACAACGGCTGGAGCGGACACGATGCGACCATTCGCGATGTTGCCCGTGCCCAGCGGGACGCGCGCCGCCACGCCATTCGCTAGGGGCAAGAGGGCAAAGTCCTTGCCAAGCGCGAGCGTGCCATGTGGCGTCGCCGGAAGATTGAACGTGAACTCCTCCTGCGGCTCACCCATCTCGTTCCAGTGCGAGATACGCAAATCCGGCGCGGGGCCGCGCGTCCAAGAGATGCGAACGATGCCGTTCTTATGAGCGAACAATTGCTGCTCAGAACTCGCGTGCTCGCGGGGGACGAAATTGCCTGCAGCCTGCCACGGCTGGATGGGTTCAGCGATGAGCTTGCGGGCATCAAACAAGAACATGCCGCCGGCGTCCGAGCAAGCGACGAGATTTCCGGATACGATCAACGGTCCTTGACAAATCAGACCGAGCTGACGCTGCCAAAGGATCTGTCCGGTTTCCGCGGCGATTGCCGAAACGAGGGTGATCGGCTTGCCGGAGGCTTGTGTGGTGACGAAGAGCGTTGTGTTGCCATTGGCGTCGGCATAGACTTGGGCGGCGTGCAGGGGTGACCCTAGAATCGGCGGCTGCGGCCCGCGCGCCACCAGGCCGGGTCCATTCTGCGCGGTAAACGTGGCTTGCAAGCGATGCAGCCGGCCGCGCGACAACACCCAATAGTTCTCAGCGTCGACGTGCACGACCTGGGCCCGGCCGGGCTCACCAACGCCGGTCACCATGTAATCGCCGCTCAGCATCGGAAACAGCAACGGATCGCGGTTCCCCTTCTGCCGGAGGCCGTACAGAGCCAGGTAGCCGGCGTCGGTCGCCCACGCCAGTTTTTCGCCGTCGCGCCATGAGTCGAACCAGGATGTACCAATGCTGCGGACGGTCGGCTCCGACGGCTTTTGATCCGGATCGGTGATCGGCAACGCGTAAGGGACGAATTCCTCCGAAGTCCCGCCGCGCGACAGGCCCAGGAGCATCCAGCCCATCCGTATCGCGGGCGATTCCGCGGCAGTCTTCTCCTCATTCCAGATGGCCGGCAGCGTGCGCAGCGATCCGGGCGCGTGGCCCGTGTAGAGCACGGCGGCGCAAGCGCGCTTGGCCACATCGAGCACATAGACGCAAAAGCTGTCCGCTGGGAAATACACCAGTGAAGTGCCGGGCTGCCGCACGCCTCCGACCATGAGGGGTTGGCCAATTTGGTAGTGCCCTTGGAGCCTGCCTTCCCTGATCTCGATTTCCTCCACCCGCCCCGCGCGCGTCGGCACGAAAACATGCTGATCGATCAGCACCGGTTGACCGAGGCAAACATCGCTCAGTCCGGTTTGCCAAAGAACCACGCCTGTTTCCGCTTCGACAGCCGTCAGGCTCGTGCTATCTGACGAGAGCACGAGATAGCGTTCGGGCAGGAGCGCCGTCGCCGGCACGTGCAGCGGCAAGATGCTGGTGTCGACACCGACGCGGCGCACCCAGCGGACCTCGCCGCGCGACGGTTCGAGCGCGTGAAGGACGCCGCTGACTTGGGCGAGCACGACGCCAGACCTTGTTGGCGCGCCAATTGACTTACCAAGCGCTGGAGCGACATAAACGCTTGCAACGTCGTCCTCGGCAATCGGTTTCTGTTTCTCGTAAGGATTCGCCGGCACGAAAACGACGGATGCCCGATGGGCCGCGACGAGTTCCTTGACGATTTTTTTCGCCTCGGGATCGGTCGTCAGCCCTGCTTTGGCTGCCGAATCACGTCCTTTCTGAACCGCGGCTGCCGACGGCGCGCTCACAAGTCGTCGCAAGGACTCGAGCGCCTCCAGTCGTTGAGTCGTCTTGGCAATGGCTTTCTCGACGCGGCTGAACTCGGCGGCCAACTTTTGCTCGACATCCCGGACGGCCACGCCAGCGGGTGGCTGAAACTTGGACGCTTGCGCCCAGATCGCGCGACTCAAATCGAGCAGTCCGGGATCTTGTTTTTCTTCAGCGACGGCCGCGAACTGTTTCGCGAGCGTATGGAGCATCTGCCAAACGTCTCCGTGCCGGTCCTTGAGTATGGGATCATTTTTGAAGCGTTCGAGGAACTGCTTGACGTTATCCCACGCCTGAACATCCTCTTCGACATTCACGTGCGGCGCGACCGAGTCGCGCGCGCTGGCCAGCTCGCGCATGAAATCGTACTGAGCGCGGTTGCGGCTCGTCGGATAGTCGGCATACAGCTTTCTGAACGCCTCGGCCGCTTCCGCGAAGTCTTGGTTGTCGTAAAGTTGCTGGGCTTTCTGACTGCGTTCGGCCTCTCGGCCCGCCTGGCTGCCGCGTACCAAGAGGAATCCGCCGCCCGCAAGGCCGCCCAGGACAATCAGCATGATGGCGATGAGCACGAGCGAACGGCGGCCCGATTTCGTTGGTTTAGGTGCTTCCGTTGCTACGGTCGGCGCGGTCGGCGTTTGCACCGCTTCCGTCGGCGCGAAGGACGGCATCACGTTGTTCGCGTCGCCGTGCCGCACGGGCGGCGCATCCCAGTTGCCGGGGGCCAGCTCGCGCGGACCAACGCTGGGTTGCGAAGCATCATCACTCTCCGGAAGGTCTGGGTCGCCGGGAAAGTCGAAGTCGCTAGATGGTTCCGGAGCCGGCGGCGTTGGAACGTCGCTTGGAAGCGGGACGACTTGGCGGACGGGTGGAGGAGCGAGCGCCGTAGGCGCTGCCGGCGCCTCCGCCATCGCCGCTGGCGCCGGTGCTTCCTCGAGCGCTGCCGGCAAAACCTGAATCATGTCGCCGACACTGCCGGTTTGCAGCGAATGCACCCGGCCAACGGCCCCCGGGGGTGGGGCCGTGGGCGACGATCTTGTCGCCGCCTCCGCTTCGCCATCCACTTTAATCTCAAAAAGCGTCCGGCAAATGGTGTTGAGGCAGCGCATGCGCTTGCCGCGCATCGAGGGATCGAGTTGGTAGGTGCTCTGGCACTGCGGACAGGTGACCGAAATCTGCATAACGCTTCCCAAACGACTTGTCCGAACGGAATCATTCTACCGCCGTGGAATGTGGAGGGATAGACAGGGTGCTCTGGGCGAACGCCGTGGCAAAAGTCAAATGAAGCGACCTTCTCCGGCGTCTCTTGATGGTGGAAAGCTCTGAAGAGCAAATTGGATCTGTTGGTCCCCGGAGGCTCGTTATGCAGCGTCTTTGTGTGTTTGTCGTGGCGGCGCTCGGCCTATTCATCGTTTCGGCGTCCGCTTCCCGCGCTGAAAACTGGCCGCAATGGCAAGGTCCGAAACGCGACGGCGTCTGGCACGAAACCGGCATCCTTGAGAAGTTTCCCGAGGGCGGGCCGAAGGTGCTATGGCGTCAACCGATCGGTCCCGGCTTCACCGGGCCGGCGGTCGTCGATGGCCGGCTCTACGTCATGGACCGCGAGGGCGAGCAACTGCCCAAGGGAAAGGAAGCCTCCAAGACGCCGCTTGGCGGAAAAGAACGCATTTTGTGCCTGGATGCCGCCGACGGCTCACTCGTTTGGAAGCACGAATACGACTGCGCCTACACCAAAATCAACTACACCAGCGGCCCGCGCACCACGCCGGTCGTGCACCAGGGCAAGCTCTACACGCTCGGCTCCATGGGCGACCTCCTCTGCCTCGACGCCGCCAAAGGAACCGTTCACTGGAAGGTAAATCTCCCGCAGGAATACAACACCAAGCCGCCCGTTTGGGGCTATGCCGCCCATCTGCTCGTCGACGGCGACAACGTGTTCACCCTGGTCGGCGGCGAAGGCAGCGCCGTCGTCGCCTTCGACAAGGACACGGGCAAGGAGCAATGGAAAGCGCTCACCGTCAAGGAAGTCGGCTACGCACCGCCCATGGCTTTCGATTTCGGCGGCGTCCGCCAGCTTATCGTCTGGCACACCGAAGCCCTCAACTCCCTCGACCCCAAGACCGGCAAGATTCACTGGTCGATCAATTTCCCCGATAAGGAGCCGCAGCGCCCCGGCATCACCGTTTCCACGCCCCGGCTGGTCGGCGATCGTCTCTTCGTCAGCTCGCCGCACCACGGCTCGCTCATGGTCAAGCTCGCCAGCGACGCGCCCGCCGCCGAGATCGTCTGGCGCGGCAAGAGCGACAACCTCGCCAAGCCCGACGGTCTGCACAACCTCATGGGTTCGCCCGTGTTCAAAGACGGCCACATCTACGGCATGTGCACCTTCGGTGAGTTGCGCTGCCTCGACGCCGAGACCGGCAAGCGCGTTTGGGAGCAGCGAATGCTTCCGAAAAAGTCCCTCGGCGCCACCATCTTCATCATCCCGCAGAGTGACCGCTACTTCCTCTTCAGCGAAACCGGCGAATTGATAATCGCCAAATTAACCGCCAAGGGCTACGAGGAGATCGACCGCGTCAAGGTCATCGAGCCGACCCTATACTCGCGCAACCGCGACGTAGCCTGGTCCCACCCCGCCTTCGCCAACCGCCGGATGTACGTCCGCAACGACCAGGAAATTATCTGCTACTCGATGGCGGCGGAAAAGACGGGGTCGTAACCACCTGTTTGTCCACTTTTCCCGCGCAAGTTTCTCCGGCTTAAATGCGGTTGCTGTCGTCTGTATATATGGGGAGTTTCGATTTCCCATCTTCAAACAAGGTGAGGCCATGAAGGGCGTACGCTCTTTCCGCATTCCTGCGGTGCTGGCGATCACTGTCGGCCTGGTTGCCGTGGTCTACGCTCGAGTTCAAGGCGGCCCAGGCGATACTCGCCCCACTCCGGCCCGTGACGCAGAGACGGCCAAACGCTTCCTCACCAAGGAGCCGGTTTATCAGTCGAAAGACCCCAAGTACTGCCTGTTGACGTTCGGCTTGCAAGGAAAGACGCGCGTCTGGCTTGTCTTCGACAGCGTGCCGAATCCCCTCCTTCCCGGCAAGGACAAGGACTACCTGTATGTCGATCGCAATGGGAATGGCGACCTGACGGAGGAAGGCGAGCGCATCGAGGCAACCGTGCATCAGGTACCCAACGGAATTCGTCTCGGCGGTGTTCCTCCGGGCACGATTCCCCTACTGGAATTCCCGATTGGTGAAATCAAGGATAGCGAGGGCATGATCTACAAGGATGTTAAAGTGATGGTTCAATGGTACATGGGACGCCGGCGGCCGTGCACGATCTATGCGTCTACAGCAGAGCGCGGCACACTGAGCACCGAAATCAACAAACTCGTTTTCGCGGACTGTCCCCAAGATGCTCCAGTTCTCCCGTTTGGCGGCCCAATGACCATGCGGTTTGCCTTGGGCATGACCCATTCGTTCTCCTTGACCGAAGAATTCAACCTCCAGGCCGAGATAGGCACCTTCGGCAGCGGACCGGGTTCGTTCGTTTTCATGATGAACGACACTTTTCCCAAGGACCTCCACCCGGTTGCCGAGATCGAGTGGCCTCATCGGGAGGCCGGCAAATCACCGATCACAATGAACGTGTCGCTGAAACAGCGCTGCTGAGGAAACCGTTTCTACAGCCCGGTGCGGGCTCCCAAAGAAGCGGGCGCAGGCAAGGCGAAAATCACGTTCTCGTTCGCGGCATGGAAGGAGGGCCAAGTAACCCCGGCCTCGTTCGAGGTCCGGGCGGTTCGAGCATTCCAAGAAAAAGCAAAACCTGATGAGACAAAAAAAAACGACGATGCCAAGCTCGTGCAAGGCAAGTGGCGGGTAATCAGAGCGCAGGAGAACGGGGCGAGCTTCATGGAGAGCAAGATTGAGAAAATGTCTGTCCTCATCGAACACGACGAGATCCGCGTCATGGTCGAGGGTACGAAGTCCGAGCAAGGGGCGAAGTTCACGCTCGATCCATCCACGAACCCGAAACAGATCGACTTCATCAAAGAGACCCGCGACAGCGAGTGGACCGATAAACGTCACCCCAAGCTCTTTCAAAGCTGGAAACTAGACAAAGGCATGCGGATTCAGTCTGAGGACAAAGTTCAAGGCATCTACAAGCTGGAGGGCGACACGCTGACGTTGTGCTGGCGCGGAACGAAAGGGTACGAGATCCTCAAAGACCGGGTGTCGAAAGAACTCAAAGTGCGGCCAAGTGTATTTCGATCGGACCTGTATTATCATCAGTTCTTGTTCGTGCTCGCACGGGTCAAGGCTGAAAAGTAGAGGTCGATCGGTGGCACGCGAGCCACCGTGCCGGAACGACCAGGAATCATCTGCTACTCGTTGGTGGCGGAAAAATAAGACGGGGCTCGAGTTAGGCGTCTACGCCCTCCGCTTCGCCGCTATTGTAGGACCACCCGCACGCTGGGCAACTTCCGTCTTCCTCGGGCAGCCGTTCGCCGCAAACCAGACAAGTCGCGATCTCGTCTTCCTCGACCGAGTCCGCCGGTGCACTCGACTTGGTTCGTTCCGAGCGCGCGAGAATCGCACGAGCCCGTGGCACATCCGTAGCCGCGACCATAATGCGCGGACAAGTCGCCCAGCCCACCGGCAGTTCACCTACCGCACCCTGAAGAAGCTCGTTGTCAATACTGGCACTGATTCCAAGTTCTTCGAGCGCCTGTCGCATGACCAGAGCTTGGGGGTTGTCCTTGGCCCGGAAAACCTCAACCAACATATGCTCGCTCATTAGGGACCTCCTTCCTCTGATTCCAACTTCCTCTCACATTCATCTCCATTGTCCCCGTCGGCCCGGGCAAATTCAAGGCGTGGCGTGAATCACGGCCGGACGCAACCCTTCCGGTTCCTTGTCTGTTTCCGCCACTTCGATTTTCAAGAAAAACCAATAGTAATAGTGGTCGCCCAAATCATTTCTTCGGTTTTGACTTGTGTTCGGTTTTCTTCCTGGGATACTGTCTCACACACGTCAAGGCTGACGAAACTCGGTACTGTCGTATCCAAATCAACGTTCTTGATTATTTTGGAAGCCGGGCATGTTTTTCAAAACCGGCCGCGCATTTCAACCGCACTGTAGTTTTCGCACAAAGGAGGATCTCAGATGAAGTCCAAGAGACTACCGCTTGCCGAACTTTGGTTCGGCTTGGCCAAGTTGCGGAGGGCCTTCGTGGTCTGCTCCGCCGTGATCATCTCAGTCGCCACGATTGCGCTCGTGTTCGCGCAGACGCGGGGAACGGCCGCTGAAATCGCGGGCAAGGTTCAAATCGCCGGCAGCCCCGTTACTGGTTCGACCGTGATCCTGTACGCGGCAAGCGAGGGCGCTCCCGTGCAATTAGCCCAGGCCAAGACCAGCGACGACGGGACGTTCAAGCTTGACTCCAGTGCCGCCGCCAAGGCGGACGGCAAAGTGCTATACGTGTTGGCCCGAGGCGGAACACCGGAGGGCCTCGGCGCCAAAGGCCCCAACGACGCCATCGCCCTTTTGGCGGTCCTGGGCACGAAGCTGCCGAAAACGGTCACGATCAACGAACTCACGACCGTGGCCTCGACGTTCACTGC